>CAXBCP010000005.1:0-175535 GCA_963974055.1 uncultured Rhodospirillaceae bacterium | reverse complement strand
CAGAAGCCTTCCAAGCTTACGACGAGGGTTCGATTCCCTTCACCCGCTCCAGAATCGTCGGACCGGGTGCAGAGGCCGGGCCGGAGATAATTACGCAGAAATGCGTCAGTTTAACTAAACGCCCGCTGCGCCGGGTGCCAGTCAAGGAACGAGACGAATGGCGAAAGCAAAGTTTGAACGTAACAAGCCGCATTGCAATGTCGGCACGATTGGCCACGTTGATCATGGCAAGACGTCGTTGACGGCAGCGATCACGAAGGTTCTTGCCGAGAGCGGCGGGGCTGATTTCACGGCGTATGCGGATATCGACAAGGCTCCGGAGGAGCGCGAGCGCGGTATCACGATTGCGACGGCGCATGTCGAGTACGAGACGGCGAACCGTCACTACGCGCATGTGGACTGCCCCGGTCATGCGGATTACGTGAAGAACATGATCACGGGCGCGGCGCAGATGGACGGCGCGATTCTGGTTGTGAGCGCGGCGGACGGGCCGATGCCGCAGACGCGCGAGCACATCCTGCTTGCGCGCCAGGTTGGCGTTCCGGCGATTGTGGTGTTCCTGAACAAGGTCGACCAGGTTGACGACGAAGAGCTTCTGGAGCTTGTTGAGATGGAAGTTCGGGAGCTTCTGAGCTCTTACGATTTCCCGGGCGACGATATTCCGATCGTCAAGGGCTCGGCGCTTGTTGCGCTTGAGGACGGCGACGAGGCGACGGGCAAGAACGCGATCATCGAGCTTATGGAAGCGGTTGATTCGTATATCCCGCAGCCGGAACGTCCGAAGGATCTTCCGTTCCTGATGCCGATCGAGGACGTTTTCTCGATTTCGGGCCGCGGGACGGTTGTTACGGGCCGTATCGAGCGCGGTGTCGTGAATGTCGGCGACAACGTCGAGATCGTCGGCATCAAGGACACGACGACGACGGTTGTGACGGGCGTCGAGATGTTCCGGAAGCTTCTGGACTCTGGCGAGGCGGGCGACAATGTTGGCTGCCTGCTGCGCGGTACGGACCGCGAGGGCGTTGAGCGCGGTCAGGTTCTTGCGAAGCCGGGCTCGATCAAGCCGCACACGAAGTTCAAGGCGGAAGCGTATATCCTGACGAAAGAGGAGGGTGGCCGTCACACGCCGTTCTTCACGAAGTACCGTCCGCAGTTTTACTTCCGTACGACGGACGTGACGGGCGAGGTATCGCTTCCCGAAGGCACGGAAATGGTGATGCCGGGCGACAATATCTCGATGGATGTCGAGCTGATCGCGCCGATCGCGATGGATGAAGGCCTGCGCTTTGCGATCCGCGAAGGCGGCCGCACGGTCGGTGCCGGCGTCGTCGCTTCGATTTCCGAATAAGACGGCCGGATATCCGACGGACGCTAGGAGTGTAGCTCAATTGGCAGAGCACCGGTCTCCAAAACCGGGGGTTGTGGGTTCGAGTCCCTCCACTCCTGCCACCCGGAACGGCGACCGGACGATCCAGGCGGCCGACGGTTTTAGACGGCAGGCGAATTTAGACGGCAAGTGAAAGTTTAAGGCGTAAATGGCGAAAACGAACCCAGGCGAATTCGTGCAGCAGGTTCGGCGCGAGATGGCGAAAGTCACTTGGCCGTCGCGGCGCGAGACAATGGTTACGACGATGATGGTTTTCATTTTCGTCGCGATTTCGTCCGTGTTCTTTCTTCTCATCGACCAGATTCTGTCGGTCGGCGTTAAGGCCATTCTCGGACTTGGAGGCTGATTGATCATGACGGCGCGCTGGTATGTTGTTCACGTCTATTCCGGTTTCGAGAGCAAGGTTGCTCAGTCTATCCGGGAGCAGGCGCAGCAAACGGGGCTCGATGACCTGATCGAGGAAGTTCTTGTCCCGATGGAGGAAGTTGTCCAGATGCGCCGCGGCGCCAAGGTCAACGCGGAACGGAAATTCTTTCCCGGCTATGTGCTGGCAAAGATGGAAATGACCGACGATGCCTGGCATCTGATCAAGGATACGCCGAAAGTCACGGGTTTTCTCGGCGCGGACAACAAGCCGTCCCCGATTTCCGAAGCCGAGGCCCAGCGCATCCTGCACCAGGTGCAGGAGGGCGTCGAACGGCCGAAGCCGTCCGTTACCTTCGAAATCGGAGAGCAGGTGCGCGTGTCCGACGGTCCGTTTACGTCGTTCAACGCAATGGTCGAGGATGTCGATGAAGAACGTGCACGCCTGAAGGTCGCGGTTTCGATCTTTGGACGGGCAACACCTGTCGAACTGGAATATGGGCAGGTGGAGAAGCTTTAGATCCCGGAGCGAAACGTATTGGGATAATTGAGGCATTCCGGATAACCGGGGTGCGAATTGTGCGGGAGGCTCGCCAAAGCCGTACCGCGCCCTTACTGAGTGTGAGGACGAATGGCAAAGAAGATTTCAGGTTACATCAAGCTGCAGGTCCCTGCAGGCGCGGCGAATCCGTCGCCGCCTATCGGGCCTGCCCTCGGCCAGGCAGGTCTGAATATCATGGAATTCTGCAAGGCGTTCAACGCCGCAACGCAGAACCAGGACAAGGGTATTCCGATCCCGACGGTGATCACGGTGTTCGGCGACAAGTCGTTCTCGTTCGAAATGAAAACGCCGCCGGCATCGTATTTCATCATGAAGGCCGTAAAGCTGAACAAGGGCGCCAAGGCGCCGGGTTCGGAAGTTGTCGGCGCGATCACGCGCAAGCAGCTCGAGGAGATCGCCGAAATCAAGATGGCGGATCTCAACGCGAACGATATCGATGCGGCAGTGAAGACCCTTTCCGGATCGGCGCGGTCCATGGGCATTCAGGTAAGAGGATAGGGCCATGGCCAAAAAGGGAAAACGCATTAGCGGCGCGTATGACGGTATCGACCGCGACGCGTCTTACGGGCTCGACGACGCAGTGAAGATGCTGAAGGATCGCGCCAAGGCGAAATTCGACGAGACGATCGAGCTTTCGATGAATCTCGGCGTCGATCCCCGCCATGCGGACCAGATGGTGCGCGGCGTGGTGTCGTTGCCCAAGGGCACCGGCAAGACGGTTCGCGTTGCCGTGTTCGCCAAGGGCGACAAGGCCGACGAAGCGACGGCCGCGGGTGCCGACATTGTCGGCGCCGACGATCTGGCCGCAAAGGTCGAGCAGGGCGAAATCGATTTCGATCGCGTCATTGCAACACCGGACATGATGCCCGTCGTCGGACGGCTCGGGAAGGTTCTGGGACCGAAAGGCCTGATGCCGAACCCGAAGCTGGGTACGGTAACGCCCGATGTCGCGAAGGCCGTGCAGGACGCCAAGGGCGGCCAGGTCGAATACCGCGCCGAAAAGGCCGGCATCATTCATGTCGGTGTCGGCAAGGCGAGCTTCAGCGAAGGCGATATCGCCGAAAACATTTGCAGCCTGGTGGATGCCGTGAACAGGGCGAAGCCGGCGGGTGCGAAGGGCACATATATCCAGAAGATATCGGTCTCGTCGACGATGGGACCCGGCATCAAGCTGGATATCGGACCGCTGCTCGAGCGGGCCGGCCAGCACTGAACGAAATTCTCGGCCTTTCGGGGTCGTGATCAGGGTTTGCGGAGGCCGCGGCGACGCGGCGATGCAGACCCGACCTGTCCGAGACTGCAGGTCCGGGGACGGCAAGCGCGCCGGAACCGGGTAATGGCTAACCGCCTGCACAGACGGGGGAACGAGCAATTTTCGGCAGGCAATTTTGTCTGCCGTCAAGGGCTTGAACTTCTGGGACAGGCGAGCCGAATTCGCGGTTTGCCGCGGATTCAGACGCAACCGGACCTCGACCGCCAGATAGGCGCAGGGGTCCAAAAAGTGGAGACTACTGAGTGGACCGGACACAGAAAGAAGAGCTGGTCGCCTCGTTTAATGAAGCATTCTCAGGGGCAACGCTCGTTGTTGTGACAAGTCAAAGTGGTTTGACTGTCGCGCAATCGACCGAGCTTCGCCAGGAGATGCGGAAAGCGGGCGCCAGCTACAAAGTGACCAAGAATCGGCTCACACGTCTCGCGCTCGAGGGCACGAAATTCGCGCACTTGAGCGACCTGTTCAAAGGACCGACAGGGATCGCCTATTCAGACGATCCCGTTGCGGCCGCACGTATTGCGGTCAAATTCGCCGAAGGGAACGACAAGTTCCAGATCCTCGGCGGCGGCCTCGATGAACAGGCTCTGGATGTTTCCAGCGTAACCGCACTTGCCAAGCTTCCGTCTCTCGACGAATTGCGCGGCAAGCTCGTTGGAATGATCCAGACACCGGCCACCCGGATTGCAGGCGTGACGCAAGCGCCTGCAGGACAACTCGCGCGCGTGCTTGCTGCACGTGCCGAGCAGGGCGTGGCCGCCTGAGCCGATAACCAGTTAAATCAAGTTCAAGCCAAGGAGATATAGAAATGGCTGCTAACCTAGAACAAATTGCTGACGACCTGTCGAACCTTACCGTCCTCGAGGCGGCCGAACTTTCGAAGATGCTCGAAGAAAAATGGGGCGTTTCCGCCGCAGCACCGGTTGCCGTCGCGGCCGCCGGCGGTGCGGATGCGGGCGCCGCTGCCGAAGAAAAGGATGAGTTCGACGTCATCCTGACGGGCGCCGGTGACAAAAAGATCAATGTCATCAAGGAAGTACGCGCGATTACGGGGCTTGGCCTGAAAGAAGCCAAGGACCTGGTCGAGGGTGCGCCCCAGCCGGTCAAGGAAGCCGTCAGCAAGGACGAAGCTGCCGAACTCAAGACCAAACTGGAAGAAGCAGGAGCGTCGGTCGAAGTCAAATAATGACGCTTCGGGCTCTACCAGCAAAGACGATCGGACGTTTGCCGCCCGCGCTTCGGCGCGGCGCGGCGGCGTTCGTTCATGTTATTCAGCCTGCGCCTTCGCGCGGGCACATTTCGTATTCGTGAGAGGTTGCAATGGCAAAATCGTTTACAGAACGTAAGCGGATTCGTAAGGATTTCGGACGCATTCGCGCAGTGGCGCCAATGCCGAACCTGATCGAGGTCCAGAAGAGCTCTTACGATGCGTTCCTGCAAATCCATACCCAGGTCGAAGACCGCGACGACAGCGGCCTGCAGGAAGTTTTCAAATCCGTCTTTCCGATCAGCGATTTTTCGGAACGGGGCACGCTCGAATTCGTAAGCTACGAACTCGAACAGCCCAAATACGACGTAGAGGAATGCCAACAGCGCGACATCACGTATGCAGCGCCGCTGAAGGTCACCCTGCGGCTTGTCGTTTTCGATGTCGACGAGGAAACCGGCGCCCGGTCCGTGCGCGACATCAAGGAGCAGGACGTCTACATGGGCGACATGCCCCTGATGACCAATATGGGCACATTCGTCGTAAATGGCACGGAGCGCGTTATCGTCTCCCAGATGCACCGTTCGCCGGGCGTGTTCTTCGATCACGACAAGGGCAAGTCGCATTCGTCCGGCAAGTTCCTGTTCGCGGCGCGGGTCATTCCGTATCGCGGCTCGTGGCTCGATTTCGAATTCGACGCCAAGGATATCGTGCATGTCCGGATCGATCGCCGCCGCAAGCTGCCGGTAACGACGCTTCTGATGGCGCTCGATTCCGATGAAACGGCGCAACAGCGTCTCGACCTCGCCGAAGAGGGCGCGCAACTACCGCCCGAAAAGGCTGTCGGGATGAGCATCGAGAACATCCTCGATTATTTCTATGGCAAGATCTCGTTCACGCTCGGCAAGGAAGGCTGGCGGACGGCCTTCGACGCCGAAGCGATGAAGGGCGTGAAGCTGACGCACGACCTGATCGACGCCAAAACCGGCGATGTTGTTCTTGAAGCCGGCGAAAAGCTGACGCCGCGGGTTATCCGCAAGCTCGAGGAAGACGGTCTTAAGGAAGTCCTCGTCCAGGAAGAAGACCTCTACAGCCGCTACTTCGCCGAAGACATCATCAACGAAGACACCGGCGAGATCTTCGTCGAAGCCGGCGATGAAATCGACGAAGAAAAGCTGGCCCTGCTGGGCGAGGCGAACGTCAAGTCGTTCAACGTTCTGGCGATCGATCACACGAATGTCGGCCCGTATATCCGCAACACGCTGGCCGTCGACAAGAACCGGTCGCGCGAAGAAGCGCTGATGGACATCTACCGGGTCATGCGCCCGGGCGAGCCGCCGACGCTTGAGACTGCGCAGGCAATGTTCCAGAGCCTGTTCTTCGATTCGGAACGCTACGATCTGTCGGCCGTTGGCCGCGTCAAAATGAACGCCCGGCTGCATGTCGAAGGCGAAGACACGCTTCGTGTCATGCGCCGCGAAGACATCCTGGCGGTCGTCAAGACGCTGGTCGAACTCAAGGACGGCCGCGGCGAAATCGACGACATCGATCATCTCGGCAATCGCCGCGTGCGGTCGGTCGGCGAATTGATGGAAAATCAGTATCGCATCGGCCTGCTGCGCATGGAGCGGGCAATCCGCGAGCGCATGAGCTCGATCGATCTGGATTCGGTCATGCCGCATGACCTGATCAATGCCAAACCCGCAGCCGCGGCGGTTCGCGAGTTCTTCGGATCTTCGCAGCTGTCGCAGTTCATGGACCAGACCAACCCGCTCAGTGAAATCACCCATAAGCGCCGGCTCTCGGCGCTTGGGCCGGGCGGGCTGACGCGCGAACGCGCGGGCTTCGAGGTCCGCGACGTTCATCCGACGCATTACGGCCGGATCTGCCCGATCGAAACGCCGGAAGGCCCGAATATCGGCCTGATCAACTCGCTCGCCACCTATGCGCGGGTGAACCAGTACGGCTTTATCGAAACACCCTATCGCACCGTCGAGAACGGCAAGGTGACGGACGAGGTCGTGTATCATTCCGCGATCGAGGAGGGCCAGTACACGATCGCCCAGGCGAATGCCATTCTCGACAAGAACGGCAAGTTCGAGGAAGAACTGGTCAGTTGCCGTCAGGGCGGCGAGTTCATCATGGCGCGGCCGGAAACGATCGACATGATCGACGTTTCGCCGAAGCAGCTCGTGTCGGTGGCGGCGGCGCTTATTCCGTTCCTCGAAAACGATGACGCCAACCGCGCGCTGATGGGATCGAACATGTCGCGTCAGGCGGTTCCGCTGGTGCGGGCCGAGGCGCCGCTTGTCGGCACCGGCATGGAAGAAGCGGTTGCCCGCGGTTCGGGCGCCGCGACCGTCGCGAAACGGCCGGGTATCGTCGATCAGGTCGATGCGACACGTATCGTTATCCGCGCGATCGACGAGACATCGCTGTCGGCGCCGGGCGTGGATATCTACAACCTGCGGAAGTTCCAGCGTTCGAACCAGAACACCTGCATCACCCAGCGTCCGCTGGTGAAAGTGGGCGACCGGGTCGAAGGCAACGACATCATTGCCGACGGTCCGTCGACGGAGCTGGGCGAACTGGCCCTGGGCCGGAACGTGCTCGTCGCCTTCATGCCGTGGAATGGGTACAACTTCGAAGATTCCATCCTGATTTCCGAACGCATCGTCCGCGACGACGTGTTCACCTCGATCCATATCGAGGAATTCGAGATCATGGCCCGGGATACGAAGCTGGGTCAGGAAGAAATCACGCGCGACATTCCCAATGTCGGCGAAGAAGCGCTGAAGAGCCTGGACGAAGCCGGCATCGTGTATATCGGCGCCGAAGTGAACCCGGGCGACATCCTGGTCGGCAAGGTAACGCCGAAGGGCGAAAGCCCGATGACCCCGGAAGAAAAACTGCTCCGGGCCATCTTCGGCGAAAAGGCGTCGGACGTTCGCGACACGTCGCTCAAACTGCCGCCGGGCGTTGCCGGCACGATCGTCGAGGTGCGTGTGTTCTCGCGCCGCGGGGTCGACAAGGACGAGCGCGCGATGGCGATCGAACGCGAAGAGATCGAACGTCTCGCCAAGGATCGCGACGACGAACTGGAAATCCTGGAACGGTCGTTCTCGGCCCGCCTTGCGGATCTGCTGATGAACCAGACCATTGTGTCCGGTCCGAAGCAGGTCAGCGAAGGCACGCGGATCACCCAGTCGGTCGTCAACGACCTGACCGTGCGCCAGCTTGCCCAGATATCGGTCAAGAACGACAAGGTCATGGAGAACGTCGAGGCCCTCTCGAAACAGTTCCAGGAAAGCGAAAAGCGCCTCCAGGACCGTTTCGAAAACAAGGTCGAAAAACTCCAGGGCGGCGACGAACTGCCGCCTGGCGTCATGAAGATGGTCAAGGTTTTCGTCGCGGTGAAGCGCAAGCTGCAGCCCGGCGACAAAATGGCCGGCCGTCATGGCAACAAGGGCGTGATTTCCAAAATCTCGCCGCTGGAGGACATGCCGTACCTCGAAGACGGCACCAATGTCGATATCGTGCTCAACCCGCTCGGCGTGCCGTCGCGCATGAACATCGGTCAGATCCTTGAAACCCATCTCGGGTGGGCGTCTGCCGGGCTTGGCAAGAAGATCGGCCAGATGCTCGACAAGGCGGTTCGCGAAGGCGAAATGGCCCAGCTGCGCAACGAAATGAAGGAAATCTACGGCAAGGAGACGTTCGACGAAGATATCGCCGGCCTCGACGACCCGCAGATTATCGAACTCGCCGGCAATCTGCGTCCCGGCGTGCCGATGGCGACACCGGTGTTCGACGGCGCGCACGAAGAAGACATCGTCGAATTGCTGGAACAGGCCGGTTTGAATTCGTCCGGCCAGGTGACCCTGCATGACGGCCGCACCGGCGAGCGGTTCGATCGTCAGGTAACGGTCGGCTACATCTACATGATGAAGCTGCACCATCTGGTGGACGACAAGATCCACGCCCGGTCGATCGGCCCCTACAGCCTCGTTACCCAGCAGCCGCTGGGCGGCAAGGCGCAGTTCGGCGGACAGCGGTTCGGCGAAATGGAAGTGTGGGCGCTTGAAGCGTATGGCGCGGCTTACACGCTTCAGGAAATGCTGACGGTGAAATCGGATGACGTATCCGGTCGTACCAAGGTCTACGAAGCCATCGTCCGCGGCGACGATACCTTCGAAGCGGGCATTCCGGAATCGTTTAACGTGCTTGTGAAAGAGTTGAAATCGTTGTGCCTTAACGTCGAGTTGAACCAGGAATCCTGATACCGGGATTCCCGTTTCGACGACGTAACTGAATGACTAGAGGCCGTCCCGGTGTTCGGGACGGCCGCAGATGCCAGGAGACGGCTGATGAATGAATTGATGAACATCTTCGGACAGGTCAGCACTGCCCAGAGCTTCGACCAGATCCAGATTTCGATTGCGAGCCCCGAGCGTATCCGTTCGTGGTCCTATGGCGAGATCAAAAAGCCGGAGACCATCAATTACCGGACCTTCAAGCCGGAACGTGACGGTTTGTTCTGCGCCCGGATCTTCGGGCCGATCAAGGATTACGAATGCCTCTGCGGCAAGTACAAGCGCATGAAGTATCGCGGCATCATCTGCGAGAAATGCGGCGTTGAAGTAACGCTGTCGAAGGTCCGGCGCGAGCGCATGGGCCATATCGAGCTCGCTTCGCCGGTCGCGCATATCTGGTTCCTGAAATCCCTGCCGAGCCGGATCGCGCTGCTTCTCGACATGACGCTCAAAAGCGTCGAGCGCGTGCTGTATTTCGAAAACTACATCGTCACCGAGCCCGGCCTGTCGCCGCTCGAAGAAGGCCAGCTTTTGTCGGAAGAGGCGTTTATCGACGCCCAGGACGAATACGGCGAAGACGCTTTCGAAGCGATGATCGGCGCCGAAGCCCTGAAGAAGATGCTTTCCGAGATCGATCTTGAAATGGAACGCGACGAGCTGCGCGTCGACATGCGCGAGACCGGTTCCGAGGCGAAGCGCAAGAAATACGTCAAGCGTCTGAAGCTGGTCGAATCCTTCATGGAATCCGGCGCGCGCCCCGAATGGATGATCCTTGAGGTCATTCCGGTCATTCCGCCGGAACTGCGCCCGCTGGTGCCGCTGGACGGCGGCCGTTTTGCCACGTCCGATCTGAACGATCTCTATCGTCGTGTGATCAACCGGAACAACCGCCTGAAGCGCCTGATCGAACTGCGCGCCCCCGATATCATCGTGCGTAATGAAAAACGCATGCTGCAGGAATCTGTCGATGCGCTGTTCGACAACGGCCGCCGCGGCCGGACGATCACGGGCGCGAACAAACGTCCGCTGAAATCCCTGAGCGACATGCTCAAGGGCAAGCAGGGCCGGTTCCGTCAGAACCTGCTCGGCAAGCGCGTCGATTATTCCGGCCGCTCGGTTATCGTCGTCGGCCCGGAACTGAAACTGCACCAGTGCGGGCTGCCGAAGAAAATGGCGCTCGAGCTGTTCAAGCCGTTTATCTATTCCAAGCTTGAACTCTATGGCATGGCCAATACGATCAAGGCTGCCAAGCGCATGGTCGAAAAGGAACGTCCGGAGGTCTGGGATATCCTCGAAGAGGTTATCCGCGAGCATCCGGTCATGCTGAACCGCGCGCCGACACTGCATCGCCTCGGCATCCAGGCGTTCGAGCCGGTGCTGGTCGAAGGCAAGGCGATCCAGCTGCATCCGCTGGTCTGCACCGCGTTCAACGCCGATTTCGACGGCGACCAGATGGCCGTCCATGTGCCGCTTTCGCTGGAAGCCCAGCTTGAGGCGCGAGTTCTGATGATGTCGACCAACAACATCCTCAGCCCGGCCAACGGCAAGCCGATCATTGTGCCGTCCCAGGATATCGTCCTCGGGCTGTATTATCTCAGCATCGACCGCGACGGAGAGCCCGGCGAAGGCATGGCGTTCGGCTCGACCGGCGAGGTCGAGCAGGCGCTGTCAGGGGGCGTGATCTCCCTGCACTCCAAGATCAAGGTGCGGATCGAGACGGTCGACGAAGACGGCAAGCCCTATGTGCGCCGTATGGAAACGACGGCGGGCCGCATGTTCATCATGCATATCCTGCCGAAGAGCGCGAGCGTGCCGCTCGACGTTCTCAACAAGGTCCTGACCAAGAAAGACGTTCAGGACGTGATCGATCTCGTCTATCGCCATTGCGGGCAGAAGGACACCGTGATCTTTGCCGACCGCATGATGGGCCTCGGATTCTCGAATGCCTGCAAGGCCGGCATTTCGTTCGGCAAGGACGACCTCGTCATTCCGGCGGCCAAGGAGAAGCTGGTTGCCGATACCCAGGACCAGGTCAAGGAGTACGAACAGCAGTACCAGGACGGCCTCATTACCCAGGGCGAGAAATACAACAAGGTGATCGATGCCTGGTCGCAGTGCACCGACGATGTTGCCGACGCGATGATGGCGGGCCTCGAAAAGGTCGAGCCCGGCGAACTGGTGAACTCGGTATACATGATGGCGCATTCAGGCGCGCGTGGTTCGGCTGCCCAGATGAAGCAGCTGGCCGGTATGCGCGGTCTGATGGCCAAGCCGTCCGGCGAGATCATCGAAACGCCGATCATCTCGAACTTCAAGGAAGGCCTGTCGGTGCTGGAATACTTCAATTCCTCGCACGGCGCGCGCAAAGGCCTTGCCGATACGGCGCTTAAAACGGCGAACTCCGGGTATCTTACTCGCCGTCTCGTCGATGTCGCGCAGGACTGCACGGTCATCGAGGAAGACTGCGGCACGAAGAACTGCCTGACCGTGCGTCCGATGATCGAAGGCGGCGACGTTCTCGAAGCCCTGTCCGAGCGGGTTCTCGGTCGGACCGCCGGCGAAGACATCATCGATCCGATTTCGGGCGAAAAGCTTGCCAAGAAGGGCACGCTTATCGACGAGGCGCTTGCCGAGAAAATCGACGATATCGGCATGGAATCCCTGCTGATTCGGTCGGCGCTGACCTGCGAGACCAAGATCGGCGTGTGCGCTGCATGCTACGGTCGAGATCTTGCCCGCGGCACCCCGGTGAACATGGGCGAAGCGGTCGGCATTATTGCGGCGCAGTCGATCGGCGAGCCCGGTACCCAGCTGACGATGCGGACGTTCCATATCGGCGGTGCGGCCCAGCGTGGCGCGGAGCAGTCGAGCGTGGAAGCGTCGTTCGATGCAACCGTCCGGGTGAATAACCGCAATGTAGTGGTCGATCGCCAGGGCATGCCTCTCGTCATGGCACGGAATACTGAAATTGTGCTCGTGGACGATCAGGGGCGTGAACGCGCTTCCTATCGTGTTCCCTACGGCGCGCGTATTCTCAAGGACGAGGGCTCGGTCGTGGAGCGCGGGGACCGGTTGGCCGAATGGGATCCCTACACCCGTCCGATCATCTCCGAAAAAGAAGGCACGGTGAACTATCTCGACCTCGTCGACGGCGTGTCCATGCGGGACATCACGGACGAGGCGACGGGCCTGTCCTACAAAACGGTCGTCGACTGGAAGCAGCAGCCCAAGGGCACCGATCTGCGTCCGCGTATCACGCTCCGCGATTCGAAGGGTGAGATCATCCTGCTCGATTCCGGCGCCGAGGCCCGGTATTACCTCTCGGTCGACGCCATTCTTTCGGTCGAGCCCGGCGTTGAGGTTCATGCCGGCGACGTGCTCGCGCGTATCCCGCTCGAGGGCTCGAAAACCCGCGATATCACCGGCGGTCTGCCGCGTGTGGCGGAATTGTTCGAAGCCCGCAAGCCCAAGGATTTCGCGATTATCAGCGATACCGCGGGACGGGTCGAGTTCGGCAAGGACTACAAGAACAAGCGCCGCATTTTCGTTCATCCCGCAGAGAAGGATGTCGATCCGGTCGAATACCTGCTGCCCAAGGGCAAGCCGGTGGCCGTTCAGGAAGGCGATATCGTCGAACGCGGCGATGCGCTGATGGACGGGAACCCGGTGCCGCATGACATTCTGCGGGTGATGGGGGTCGAGGCGCTTGCCGATTACCTGATCAAGGAAATCCAGGAGGTCTATCGTCTCCAGGGCGTGAAGATCAACGACAAGCACATCGAAGTCATTGCGCGTCAGATGCTGCAGAAGGTTGAAATCACCGATCCGGGTGAAACAACGTTCCTGACGGGCGAGCTTGTCGATCGTCTCGAGTTTGACGAGATCAACGACAAGGCCGGCGAAGAGAACCTGAAGCTCGCATCGGCATCCCCGGTGCTCCAGGGCATCACGAAGGCGTCTCTCCAGACGCAGTCGTTTATCTCCGCGGCGTCCTTCCAGGAGACCACCCGTGTGCTGACCGAGGCGGCTGTGTCCGGCAAGGTCGACAATCTTGTGGGCCTGAAGGAAAACGTGATCGTGGGCCGCCTGATCCCGGCGGGAACCGGCGCGTTCATGAACGAAATGCGGACCATTGCCACGGATCGTGACAATGAAATCGCCGAGATATCCAAGGCCGCGGAGGCAGCCCAGCTGCCGCCGACGGACGAAGATATCGAAGCCGCTGAACCGGTCGAATAGGCCGGAAAGGAACCGTTTATCGACGATGCGGCGGCTTTCCCGACTCGGGCAGGCCGCCGCACCGTAAATAACGGCAATAACGTGCAAAAAGCCTGTTGACGGAGTAGGGGCGCCCCCCTATATTCCGCGCCTCTTCGGGGAAACATATCGCTTCTGTGAAATGTGGTCCCGGTGAAAAACTGAATACAATCAGCGCGAGTCGTAAACCGGCTGGTCCGGTCATGCGTCTTGCTTTTCGTGTGTGATCGGGGGATTTCCCGGGTTATACGCTCGCGCACCAGATTAAGGAACGGACGGCGTGCCGACAATTAATCAATTGATCCGCAAGCCGCGCAAGTCAAAGCCTGCGCGCAATAAGGTCCCCGCAATGGAAGCATGTCCGCAGAAGCGCGGCGTGTGTACACGGGTTTACACAACGACACCGAAGAAGCCGAACTCGGCGCTGCGTAAAGTTGCGCGTGTCCGGCTGACAAACGGTTTCGAGGTGACCAGCTATATTCCTGGCGAAGGTCATAACCTTCAGGAGCATTCGGTCGTCATGATCCGTGGTGGTCGTGTGAAGGATTTGCCGGGTGTTCGCTATCATATCATTCGCGGCACGCTCGATACGCAGGGTGTTTCGGACCGCCGTCAGCGGCGTTCGAAATACGGCGCCAAGCGTCCTAAGTAAGGGGAGCTCTTTCAAATGCCTCGCAGACGCGCAGCAGAAAAACGGGAAGTGCTTCCCGACGCCAAGTTCCACGATGTTGTTCTGACCAAGTTCATCAACAACATCATGTTCCATGGCAAGAAATCGGCGGCCGAGCGTATCGTGTACGGCGCGCTGGAAACCATTTCCAAGCGGTCCGGCCAGGATCCGGTGAAGGTTTTCCACGACGCGCTGGAGAATGTGCGTCCGACCATCGAGGTTCGTTCCCGCCGCGTCGGCGGTGCGACCTACCAGGTGCCTGTCGAGGTTCGTCCCGACCGGCGCCAGGCGCTGGCGATCCGCTGGATTATCGAAGCGGCGCGCAATCGTCACGAAAACACCATGGCCGACCGGTTGTGCAGTGAGCTTCAGGACGCTTCCGAAAACCGCGGTTCCGCGGTCAAGAAGCGCGAAGACACGCACCGTATGGCGGACGCGAATAAAGCGTTCGCGCATTATCGCTGGTAACCCGCGAAAACTAACAGCGTAGAGATCAGGATACATCGTAATGGCCCGCAAAACGCCCATCGAAAAATATCGCAATATCGGCATCATGGCGCACATCGATGCCGGTAAGACGACGACGACCGAACGCATCCTGTATTATACCGGGCGGTCCTATAAAATTGGCGAGGTCCACGAGGGCACCGCCACGATGGACTGGATGGAGCAGGAGCAGGAGCGCGGCATTACGATCACGTCGGCTGCGACGACCTGCGAATGGGACGGCCATCGCATCAACATCATCGACACCCCCGGCCATGTCGACTTCACGATTGAGGTCGAACGCTCGCTTCGGGTGCTCGACGGCGCTGTCGCCGTGTTCGATTCGGTCGCCGGCGTAGAGCCTCAGTCGGAAACCGTCTGGCGCCAGGCCGACAAGTACGGCGTTCCGCGTATCTGCTTCGTCAACAAGATGGACCGCACCGGCGCCGATTTCTATCGCTGCGTCGATATGATCGTCGACCGGCTGGGCGCGAACGCGGTTGTGTTGCAGCTCCCGCTGGGCGCGGAAGCCGAATATCTCGGGGTTATCGATCTTGTGAAGAACAAGGCGATCGTCTGGAAGGACGAAAACCTCGGCGCTGAATTCGAGTATCAGGATATTCCGGCGGAATATGCCGATCAGGCTGCCGATTATCGCGGCCGCATGATTGAGGCGGCGATTGAATTCGACGACGACGCGATGGAAGCGTATCTCGAAGAGGGCACGGAGCCGTCGGAAGAGGTGCTCATCGCCTGCCTGCGCAAGGGCACGCTCGCAAATGCCATCGTTCCGATCCTGAATGGCACGGCGTTCAAGAACAAGGGTGTTCAGCCGCTGCTGGATGCTGTCGTGAACCTGATGCCGTCGCCGATCGATGTCGCGGCGATCAAGGGTTTCGAGATGGACGGCGAAACGGTGATCAAGCGGTCCAACCGCGACAGCGAGCCCTTTGCGGCGCTTGCGTTCAAGATCATGACCGACCCGTTTGTCGGGACGCTGACGTTTGTCCGGCTTTATTCCGGTGTCCTGAGCGCCGGCGACGGCATCATGAACACGGTCAAGGAAAAGCGCGAGCGCGTCGGCCGTATGCTTCTGATGCACGCAAACTCGCGTGAGGAAATCAAGGAAGCGCATGCCGGCGATATCGTCGCTCTGGCGGGTCTGAAGGACGTGACCACCGGCGATACGCTCTCCGATCCGGCGCATCCGGTCATTCTCGAACGTATGGAGTTCCCGGATCCGGTTATCGAGGTTGCGGTGGAGCCTGCGACGGCCAGCGACCAGGAAAAAATGGGCGTTGCTCTGTCCCGCCTCGCACAGGAGGATCCGTCCTTCCGCGTTGCGTCGGACGAGGAAAGCGGCCAGACCATCATCAGTGGCATGGGCGAACTGCATCTCGAAATTATCGTCGACCGCATGAAGCGCGAGTTCAAGGTCGAGGCGAATGTCGGTGCGCCGCAGGTTGCCTATCGCGAAACGATTTCGAAGACGATCGATATTGATTACACGCATAAGAAACAGACCGGTGGTTCGGGACAGTTTGCCCGTATCAAGATCACCTTCGAGCCGCTCGAGCCGGGTTCGGGCGTTCAGTTCGAATCCACCGTCGTCGGCGGCAACGTGCCGCGCGAATACATCCCGGGTGTGCAGAAGGGGCTGCTGAGCGCCGCGAATACGGGCGTGCTGGCCGGGTTCCCGATGACCGACATGAAGATGACGTTGTTCGATGGCGACAGCCACGACGTCGATTCCTCTGTGATGGCGTTCGAAATTGCGTCGCGCGCGGCGTTCCGCGAAGGCGCGGCAAAGGCCGGCCCGAAGCTGCTGGAACCGATCATGCGCGTCGAAGTGGTGACCCCGGAAGAATACATGGGCGACATCATCGGCGATCTGAACAGCCGTCGCGGCAACGTTTCGGGCATGGATACGCGCGGCAACGCCCGCGTGCTCAACGCGACCGTGCCGCTGGCGAACATGTTCGGCTACGTGAACAACCTGCGCTCTTCGAGCCAGGGGCGTGCGCAGTACACGATGCATTTCGATCACTACGAACAGGTGCCTCAGGGCGTTGCGGACGAAGTCCGCGAAAAACTGGCCTGATCGGCGAATAAAGAACTTTAGCTCTAAGGAACGAGACGAATGGCGAAAGCAAAGTTTGAACGTAACAAGCCGCATTGCAATGTCGGCACGATTGGCCACGTTGATCATGGCAAGACGTCGTTGACGGCAGCGATCACGAAGGTTCTTGCCGAGAGCGGCGGGGCTGATTTCACGGCGTATGCGGATATCGACAAGGCTCCGGAGGAGCGCGAGCGCGGTATCACGATTGCGACGGCGCATGTCGAGTACGAGACGGCGAACCGTCACTACGCGCATGTGGACTGCCCCGGTCATGCGGATTACGTGAAGAACATGATCACGGGCGCGGCGCAGATGGACGGCGCGATTCTGGTTGTGAGCGCGGCGGACGGGCCGATGCCGCAGACGCGCGAGCACATCCTGCTTGCGCGCCAGGTTGGCGTTCCGGCGATTGTGGTGTTCCTGAACAAGGTCGACCAGGTTGACGACGAAGAGCTTCTGGAGCTTGTTGAGATGGAAGTTCGGGAGCTTCTGAGCTCTTACGATTTCCCGGGCGACGATATTCCGATCGTCAAGGGCTCGGCGCTTGTTGCGCTTGAGGACGGCGACGAGGCGACGGGCAAGAACGCGATCATCGAGCTTATGGAAGCGGTTGATTCGTATATCCCGCAGCCGGAACGTCCGAAGGATCTTCCGTTCCTGATGCCGATCGAGGACGTTTTCTCGATTTCGGGCCGCGGGACGGTTGTTACGGGCCGTATCGAGCGCGGTGTCGTGAATGTCGGCGACAACGTCGAGATCGTCGGCATCAAGGACACGACGACGACGGTTGTGACGGGCGTCGAGATGTTCCGGAAGCTTCTGGACTCTGGCGAGGCGGGCGACAATGTTGGCTGCCTGCTGCGCGGTACGGACCGCGAGGGCGTTGAGCGCGGTCAGGTTCTTGCGAAGCCGGGCTCGATCAAGCCGCACACGAAGTTCAAGGCGGAAGCGTATATCCTGACGAAAGAGGAGGGTGGCCGTCACACGCCGTTCTTCACGAAGTACCGTCCGCAGTTTTACTTCCGTACGACGGACGTGACGGGCGAGGTATCGCTTCCCGAAGGCACGGAAATGGTGATGCCGGGCGACAATATCTCGATGGATGTCGAGCTGATCGCGCCGATCGCGATGGATGAAGGCCTGCGCTTTGCGATCCGCGAAGGCGGCCGCACGGTCGGTGCCGGCGTCGTCGCTTCGATTTCCGAATAAGACGGCAGCAAGGGAAGGCCTTTAAAGGGCGATATCATGGAAAATCAAAATATTCGCATTCGGCTGAAGGCCTTTGATCACCGCGTTCTTGACTCGTCGACGAGCGAGATCGTCGATACGGCCAAACGCACAGGCGCGGAAGTACGGGGACCTATCCCGCTTCCGACGAAGATCGAGAAATATACGGTTCTTCGGTCGCCGCATGTCGACAAGAAATCACGTGAGCAGTTTGAAATTCGCACGCATAAGCGGCTGCTCGACATTATCGACCCGACTCCCCAGACGGTGGACGCGCTGATGAAGCTCGACCTCGCCTCCGGTGTCGACGTCGAGATCAAGCTCTAGGGACAGAACAATGCGTTCGGGACTTGTCGCACAAAAACTGGGTATGACCCGCGTCTTTACAGAAGGCGGGGAGCATGTGCCCGTAACGGTACTGAAGGTCGATGGCTGTCAGGTCGTCGATATTCGGACCGTCGAGAAAAATGGCTACTTTGCCGTCCAGCTTGGCGCGGGAACTGCCAAGGCCAAGAACGTGTCCAAGCCGATGCGCGGACATTACGCCAAGGCCAAGGTAGAGCCGAAACGCCGCCTGGTTGAGTTCCGTGTCAGCGAAGACGCGATGCTCAATGTCGGCGACGAGATCACGGCCGATCATTTCGTGCCCGGCCAGGCTGTCGATATCGCCGGGATCACGATCGGCAAGGGCTTCGCCGGCGCCATGAAGCGGCATAATTTTGCCGGTCTTGAGGCATCGCACGGCGTTTCCATCAGCCATCGTAGTCATGGTTCGACCGGTAACAGCCAGGATCCGGGCAAGGTCTTCAAGGGCAAGAAGATGGCCGGCCACATGGGCGCCACGCGTATCACGGTTCAGAATCTGTCCGTCGTCCGCACGGACCCGGAGCAGGGCCTTATCCTGGTGACGGGCGCCGTGCCCGGCCACAAGGGCACCTGGGTCGAGATTTTCGATGCCGTGAAAACGGCGCGTCCCGAGGACGCGCCTTTCCCGGCAGCGCTTCGTGGCGGATCCGAGCCCGTAGCGGAAGAGGCCGTGCCTGCAGACGAAGCGGTGCCGGAAACGCCCGAGAGCACGGGCGAAAACGATGAGAAGAAGGAATAGCTCGCGATGAAGTGCGACGTTCTCACCCTCGACAATAAGAAGGCCGGTTCCGTTGACCTGGCTGATGGTGTCTTCGGCGCTGAAGTGCGCAAGGATATCATTGCGCGCATGGTCAACTATCAACTGGCCAAGCGTCGGGGCGGTAATCACAAGACGAAGACTGTCAGCGAAATTCGTGGAACCACGGCGAAGCCGTGGAACCAGAAGGGCAGTGGCCGCGCGCGTGCGGGTACGCTTCGGGCGGCTCAGTTCCGTGGCGGCGCCACGATCTTCGGTCCGGTCGTTCGCGATCATTCGCACAAACTGCCCAAGAAAGTCCGCGCGCTTGCGCTGCGGTCCGCCCTGTCGAGCAAGCAGGCGGCCGGCAAGCTGATCATTCTGGACGACGCGACACTCGACGGTCCCAAGACCAAGGAACTGTCGGCAAAGTTCGCGGCTCTCGGCTGGTCCAATGCGCTGATCGTGACCGGTGCGGAGGTCGATGCAAACTTCGCCCGCGCGGCGGCGAACATCATGAACGTGGATGTCCTGCCGCAGCAGGGCGCGAATGTTTACGATATCGTGCGGCGTGACGTGCTCGTGCTGACCAAGGCGGCAGCCGAACATCTTCAGGAGCGCCTGTCATGAGCTGGAAATATCACAACCCGGTCACCATCACGCAGGCCTCTGCCTGCGACGTGATCCTGTCGCCGGTCATCACCGAAAAGGCCACGATGGGCTCCGAGCATAACCAGGTGACGTTCCGGGTGCCGCTCGATGCCAGCAAGCCGGCAATCCGGGCGGCTGTCGAGCAGCTTTTCAAGGTAAAGGTGAAGGCCGTAAACACGATCCGGCAGCAGGGCAAGACCAAGCGTTTTCGCGGCATGACCGGCAAGCGGCCGGACTACAAGAAAGCGGTTGTTACGCTCGAAGAAGGCAGCAACATCGACGTGACGACGGGGATCTAACCAATGGCGCTTAAACAATACAAACCGAATACCCCCGCGATGCGCGGACTTGTCCTCGTCGACAAGTCCGAGCTGTGGAAAGGGCGTCCGGTCAAGACCCTCACCGAAGGTCTGACGAAAAGCGGCGGCCGGAACAATAACGGCCGGGTCACCTCGCGGCGTCGCGGCGGCGGGCATAAACGCCTGTACCGCGTTATCGATTTCAAGCGTACGAAGTTCGATGTGTCTGCGACGGTCGAGCGGATCGAATACGATCCCAACCGTTCTGCATTCATCGCGCTGATCAAGTACGACGATGGCGAGCAGGCCTATATTCTGGCGCCCCAGCGGCTTCAGGAAGGCGACAAGGTCATTTCCGGCAACCGCGCGGACATCAAGCCCGGCAACGCGATGCCGATGGAAAACATGCCCGTCGGCACGATCATCCATAACGTGGAGATGAAGCCGGGCCGCGGCGGCCAGATGGCGCGTGCCGCCGGGACCTATGTTCAGCTTATCGGCAAGGATTCCGGTTTTGCCCAGCTTCGGCTGACATCCGGCGAGCTGCGCATGGTGCCGGCAAAGTGCCTGGCAACCGTGGGTGCGGTGTCGAATTCCGATAACAAGAACACCAACATGTCCAAAGCCGGCCGCAGCCGCTGGCTCGGAAAACGGCCGAAGGTTCGCGGCGTCGCCATGAACCCGGTGGATCATCCGCACGGCGGCGGCGAAGGCCGGACATCCGGCGGTCGTCATCCGGTTTCGCCCTGGGGCAAGCCGACGAAGGGTGCACGTACCCGGCGCAAGAAAAAGTCGGACGATCTCATCATGCGCCGCCGGCGGAAGAAGTAGGAAGAGGTAACGATTATGTCGCGTTCAGTTTGGAAAGGCCCGTTCGTAGACGGCTATCTGCTCAAGAAGGCAGACGAGACCCGCGCGTCCGGCCGGAACGATGTGATCAAGATCTGGTCACGGCGTTCGACGATATTGCCGCAGTTTGTCGGCCTCACCTTTGGCGTTCACAACGGCCAGAAGCATATTCCCGTGCTCGTCACGGAAAATATGGTCGGCCACAAGTTCGGCGAATTCGCGGCAACGCGGACCTATTTCGGTCATGCCGCCGACAAGAAAACCAAACGGGGCTGATATGAGCAAACCATCACATCCCCGTCGCCTCGGCGACAACGAAGCGAAGGCATTCGCCAAGACGATCCGGGTCAGCCCCCAGAAACTGAATCTGGTGGCCCAGTCTATCCGCGGATTGTCGGCGGAACGCGCGCTGGCCGAACTCAGCTTTTCGCGCAAGCGGATTGCCGGGACCGTCCGCACGGTTCTGCAGGCGGCGATCGCCAATGCCGAGAACAACCACCAGCTCGACGTTGATCGGCTGATCGTTTCGGAAGCCAGCGTCGGCAAGGCATTTGTCATGAAACGCTTTCGCGCCCGCGCTCGCGGTCGTGTCGGCAAGATCCAGAAGCCGTTCAGCAATCTCACGGTTGTCGTGCGCGAAATGGAAGAGGAAGCCTGATGGGCCAGAAAGTAAATCCGATTGGGCTTCGTCTCGGGATCAACCGGACGTGGGACTCCCGCTGGTATGCCAACGACGAAAATTATGCCGGCATGCTGCATGAAGACATCAAGCTGCGCGATTTTCTGTTCGACCGTCTGTCCCAGGCGGGGATCAGCCGCGTGGTCATCGAGCGCCCGGCCAAAAAAGCCCGCGTGACCATTCACTCTGCGCGTCCCGGCGTTGTTATCGGCAAAAAAGGCGCCGATATCGAAAAGCTTCGCCAGGATGTATCGCGGCTGACGAATAGCGAGGTTCATCTGAACATCGTTGAGATCCGGAAGCCGGAAATCGACGCAAAGCTGGTCGCGGAAAACATCGCCCAGCAGCTGGAACGCCGCGTTGCGTTCCGTCGTGCGATGAAGCGCGCCGTTCAGTCGGCAATGCGTCTCGGCGCCGAAGGTATCCGCATCAACTGCGCGGGCCGGCTCGGCGGTGCGGAAATCGCGCGGACCGAATGGTACCGCGAAGGCCGCGTACCCCTGCATACGCTGCGTGCGGATGTGGATTACGGCACCGCGACCGGTCGTACCACCTACGGCGCCTGCGGCGTCAAGGTCTGGATATTCAAAGGAGAAATCCTTGCTCACGACCCGATGGCTCAGGACAAGCGCCTGCAGGAACAGCAGGTCAGCCGGTGATCATAGGGAAACAGGAACAGTAAGATGCTGGCACCAAAGAAAACCAAGTTCCGCAAGGCCTTCAAAGGCCGCATCAAGGGGAACGCAAAGGGCGCAACGACGCTGACCTTCGGTTCGTTCGGACTGAAGGCGATGACACCGGGCCGTGTGACCGCGCGTCAGATCGAGGCTTCGCGCCGAGCGATCACGCGTCATATGCGCCGCTCGGGTCGCGTCTGGATCCGTATTTTCCCTGATGTGCCGGTCACGCAGAAGCCTGCCGAAGTCCGCCAGGGCAAGGGCAAGGGTTCCGTTGAATACTGGGCTGCGAAAGTGAAACCCGGCCGGATCATGTTCGAAATCGATGGCGTTCCGCAGGATATTGCCCGCGTCGCCCTTGAACTGGCCGCAGCGAAACTGCCGGTCCAGACCAAGATCGTGACCCGCCTTGTCGGTGGAGGAAGTTGATTATGGCCGAAGCAGCTGATCTTCGTCAGAAATCCGATGATGAACTGAAGGATGAACTTCAGAATCTCAAACGCGAACAGTTGAATCTTCGTTTTCAGCGCGCGTCGGGACAGCTCGAAGCGACGAGCCGGGTCGGCGAAGTTCGCCGCGATATTGCCCGGATTAAAACGGTAATGACCGAGCGCCGGCTTGCTGCCGCCGACGCATCGTAAGGAACGGTAGAGACATGCCTAAAAGAATATTGCAGGGAACGGTTGTTTCCGACAAGGCCGACAAGACCGTCACGGTCCGCGTCGAGCGCCAGGTCCAGCACCCGCTGTATAAAAAGATTATCCGTCGTTCGAAGAAATTCGCGGCTCATGACCCGGAGAACAAATGCAAGTCCGGCGAGATCGTCCGGATTCGCGAATGCAAACCGATTTCCAAGTCGAAGACCTGGGAAGTCATCTTCGACGACGCGTGAAGCGCTGAGGTACAAGGACAAGTTTAATGATCATTCCCGAATCCAACCTCGAGGTCGCCGATAATTCCGGTGCGCGGCGTGTGCAGTGCATCCGGATACTGGGCGGCTCGAAGCGGCGCTGGGCGACCGTCGGAGACGTAATCGTCGTTTCCGTCAAAGAGGCTATCCCGCGTGGGCGCGTTAAGAAGGGCGATGTGCATCGGGCTGTAATCGTTCGGACCGCGAAGGAAATCCGTCGCGCCGACGGAACGAGCATTCGTTTCGACCGCAATGCGGCCGTTTTGCTGAACAATGCGGGCGAGCCGATCGGTACGCGTATTTTTGGGCCGGTAACGCGCGAACTGCGTGCCCGGTCTTACATGAAGATTATTTCTCTCGCACCTGAAGTTCTTTAGGGCGGGGAAATCGGAGCAAGTAAATGGCTGCGCGAATTAAAAAAGGCGACGAGGTAGTGGTTATCTCCGGTCGCGACAAAGGCAAAAAGGGCAATGTGCTCAAAGTGATGGGCGATGACAATCGTGTCCTGGTTCAGGGTGTGCATATGGTGAAACGTCACCAGCGGCAGTCCCAGACCCAGCAGGGCGGCATCGTCGAAATGGAAGCATCGATCCACGTTTCCAACGTCGCGCTGATTGATCCGGATGGCGGCGAAGCGACCCGGGTTGGTTTTCGGACGCTGGAAGACGGCCGCAAGGTCCGCTTTGCCAAGCGGTCCGGCGAAGTGATCGATTAAGGAGCCGATGATGGTAACGCGTTTACAAGAACTGTATGCGTCGGACATCCGCAGTTCCATGCAGGAACAGTTCGGATATTCGAACCCGATGCAAATTCCGAGGCTGGACAAGGTCGTTCTGAACATGGGTGTTGGCGATGCCGTCAACGATTCCAAGAAGGTCGACAATGCCCTCCGGGACATGACCGTGATTGCCGGCCAGAAGCCGGTGGTTATCCGGGCCCGAAAATCGGTCGCGACGTTCAAGCTTCGCGAAGGAATGCCGATCGGCGTGAAAGTGACGCTGCGCCGAGACCGGATGTATGAATTTATCGATCGTTTTGTGAACATCGCTTTGCCGCGTGTTCGCGATTTCCGCGGGCTCTCGCCGAAAAGTTTCGACGGCCGCGGCAATTATGCGACCGGTATTACCGAGCAGATCATTTTCCCGGAGATCGATTACGACAAGGTCGATGAATTCCGGGGTATGGATATCGTCGTTTGTACGACGGCACCCGACGATGAGCAGGCACGTGCGCTGCTCAAGGGTTTCAATTTCCCGTTTGTTAACTGACGGGATTGGGAGGAACGCATGGCAAAGAAAAGCGCCATTGAACGTAACGAAAAACGCCGCCGCCTGGCGAAGAAGTATGACGGTAAGCGCGAGCGCCTGAAGGCAATCGCCAACAACCGTGATCTTCCGATGGAGGAGCAGTTTCATGCGCGATTGAAACTGGCCAAGATTCCGCGGAATGCTTCGAAGGTCCGTGTTCAGAGCCGGTGTGAAGTCACCGGTCGGCCGCGCGGTGTCTACCAGAAGTTTAAGATGTCTCGAATCGCGCTGCGCGATCTGGCCTCTGCCGGGCATATCCCCGGCATGGTCAAGTCGAGCTGGTAAGGGGAAACACCGATGACTATGACTGATCCCGTCGGCGATCTCTTGACCCGTATCCGTAATGGACAGCGGGCAAACAAGAGTGCCGTGACGTCTCCCAGCTCCAAGCTGCGTGCCAATGTGCTCGCCGTTTTGAAGCGGGAAGGGTATATCCGTGGTTATGAAACCGAAGAATTTCGCGATGGCCTGAACCAGCTTCGGGTCGAACTGAAATATCATGACGGTTCGCCGGTAATTCGCCATATACAGCGGGTTTCCAAACCCGGTCGCCGTGTCTATTCGAAGATCAAGGATCTGCCGTCCGTGTATAACGGGCTGGGAATATCGATTCTGTCCACGCCCCAGGGTGTGATGTCTGATAACGAAGCCCGCGCTGCCAATGTCGGTGGCGAGGTCATTTGCGAAGTCTTTTAGGGTCGCAGGAGCAATAAAATGTCACGCGTCGGAATGGTTCCGGTCGAAGTTCCCAATGGTGTCGATCTCGTTATCGCTGCCGGGGAAATAAAGGCCAAAGGCAAAATGGGCGAACTGTCGATGTCTGTCGCCGATGAGGTTGAAGTCTCGCGCGAGGAAAACCTCGTGTGGGTGAAACCCCTGAACGACAGCAAGCGCGCCCGGACCATGTGGGGTACGACCCGCAGCCTGCTGAATAATATCGTCGTCGGCGTGTCCGAAGGGTTCTCGAAAAAGCTGATGATCACCGGTGTCGGTTATCGCGCCCAGGTGCAGGGCAAGGATCTGGTTCTTCAGCTCGGGCACAGCCATGAAATCCGGTATCCCATTCCGGAAGGCATCAAGATCGACGCGCCGACCCAGACGGAAGTCGTGATATCCGGTGCAAATAACCAGGTCGTCGGACAGGTGGCAGCGGAAATCCGCAGTTATCGCAAGCCTGAACCCTATAAGGGCAAAGGCGTTCGTTATGC
The DNA here is from genome assembly GCA_963974055.1 of uncultured Rhodospirillaceae bacterium. Taxonomy (GTDB): domain Bacteria; phylum Pseudomonadota; class Alphaproteobacteria; order MPNO01; family UBA830; genus CAXBCP01. Next base: position 149,989 of record CAXBCP010000005.1, on the reverse strand, counting down.
GGATGAAATCATCATCCGCAAAGAAGGTAAGAAGAAATAGTCATGGCCGATACAGCAAAATTGGAACGCCGGCGGCGCCTGCGCGTCCGCAAGCAGGTGATGCGCAGCGCAAATGGACGGCCGCGTTTGTCCGTGTTCCGGTCCAACAAGTATATCTATGCTCAGGTGATCGATGACGCGACGGGCGTTACCGTCGCATCGGCATCCAGCATAGAAAAAGAAGTGGCGAGCGGTTCGAATCAGAATACCGCTTCCGAAGTCGGCAAGCTCGTTGCAAAACGCGCGGCCGAAAAGGGAATTAAATCGGTAGTGTTCGATCGCGGACCCTATCTCTATCACGGTCGCGTCAAGGCGCTGGCCGATGCAGCCCGCGAAGGCGGGCTGGAATTCTAGGAGAGCGACGCATGGCACGGAATCCGAGACGCGACAACAGGCCTGACCGGCAGGAACAGAGCGACGTAGTTGAGAAACTCGTCAGCATCAACCGCGTTGCAAAGGTTGTAAAAGGCGGACGCCGTTTCGCATTTGCCGCCCTTGTGGTGGTTGGCGACCAGAAGGGCCGCGTCGGATTTGCGTCCGGCAAGGCGCGCGAAGTGCCGGAAGCCATTCGCAAGGGAACCGAAAAGGCGAAGAAGAACATGATCCGGGTGCCGCTTCGCGAAGGCCGGACGTTGCATCATGACGTTCTCGGCCGCTACGGCGCGGGCAAGGTCGTTCTTCGTGCCGCGCCTCCCGGTACCGGGATTATCGCGGGCGGTCCGATGCGCGCTATTTTCGAAACACTCGGGCTGCAGGATGTCGTGGCGAAATCCGTGGGAACGCAGAACCCGCATAACATGATCAAAGCGACGTTTGACGCTCTGTCCAATCTTCAGTCGCCTCGTATGGTGGCGTCCCGGCGCGGCCGGAAGGTCGGCGAAATCGTCAGCCGCCGCGGCGAGGAGCAGGTGGAGGCCTGATAGATGGCAGACGGCAAGAAAAATACAGTCCGGGTTACACAGACCGGAAGTCCGATCGGGCGGCCGCGCGACCAGCGCGCAACGCTTATCGGTTTGGGCCTGAACAAGATGCATCGTACCAGCGAACTTGAAGATACGCCTTCGGTTCGGGGCATGATCGACAAGGTAAAGCATCTCGTCCGGGTCGAAGACTAGGCACGGGAACGTGGCGGCACCCCAGGGTGCGCCTGCAGGAGTTAGATACATGCGATTGAACGAAATTTCGGATAATTCCGGTGCACGTGCGCCCCGCAAACGGGTCGGTCGCGGCATAGGCTCGGGTACGGGCAAAACCGCGGCACGCGGTCACAAGGGGCAGAAGTCCCGCAGCGGCGTGTCGCTCCTCGGTTTTGAAGGCGGCCAGATGCCGCTGTACCGGCGTCTGCCGAAGGGTGGTTTCACCAATGTTTTCCGCAAAAATTACCGGGTTGTGAATGTCGGCCGGCTGCAGCAGGCGGTGGATGCCGGCAAACTCGATGCCGGAAAGCCCGTTACGGAAGCGGCGTTGATTGAAGCCGGCGTGATCAAATCTGCGCGAGACGGCGTTCGCCTTCTTGCAAAGGGCGAAATCAGCGCCAAATTGACGGTAGAGATCACAGGCGCGTCGAAAGGCGCCGTTGAAGCTGTCGAAAAAGCTGGCGGCAGCGTGACCATTACCGCGAAGGCGAAGGTTCGGGCCGAAGATTCGAAAAAGGCCAACAGAGGCAACGCCAAAAAATCGGCTGCCGCGGGCAAAGACGGGGGCGACGTCCAGGAGTCGGATAAGGAATAGTCTATGGCGTCAGCCGCCGAACAACTTGCCTCGCAGATTAACTTTTCGAATTTCGCGAAGGCTACAGAACTAAAGAAGCGCATCTGGTTTACACTGGGTGCGCTCATCGTCTATCGACTGGGCACGTGGATTCCGCTGCCCGGCATCGATCCGTCGATTCTGCAGGATATCTTTCAGCAGCAGGCTGGCGGTATCCTGGGGATGTTCGATATGTTCGCCGGCGGCGCATTCGGCCGCATGACGATTTTCGCGCTGAATATCATGCCGTATATCTCGGCATCGATTATCATGCAGCTTCTCCAGGCGATTCACCCCCACTTCGAAGGGTTGAAGAAGGAAGGCGAAGTCGGCCGGAAGAAACTGAATCAGTATACCCGCTACGGAACGGTCATCCTGGCTACGTTGCAGGCCTACGGCATTGCGGTCGGCCTTGAAGGCATGACCGGATCACAGGGTGCCGCAGTTTCCGAACCCGGCGCGTTTTTCCGGGCGACCACCGTCATTACCCTTGTCGGCGGCACGATGTTCCTGATGTGGCTGGGCGAACAGATCACGGCCCGCGGTGTGGGCAACGGCATTTCGCTGATTATTTTCGCCGGTATCGTCGCCGAAATGCCGGCCTCGCTGGTCGGGACGCTTGAACTCGGCAGAACCGGCGCGTTGTCGGCGCTGTTCATTATGTTCCTGCTGATCATGGCGGTCGGCGTGATCACGTTCATCGTCTATGTCGAGCGGGCCCAGCGGCGGGTTCTGGTGCAATATCCAAAGCGCCAGCAGGGCAACAAGATGTTCGGCGGCGAAAATTCGCATATTCCGCTGAAAGTGAATACGGCCGGTGTCATTCCGCCGATTTTCGCGAGCTCGCTGCTCTTGCTGCCGATCACGATCGCCAATTTTTCCGCGAATTCCGGCCCGGAGTGGCTCGGGGCGATCACGTCCAACCTCGGACGCGGCCAGCCGGTTTATCTTCTGCTCTACGCGGCGATGATTATCTTCTTCGCATTTTTCTATACGTCCGTCGTGTTCAATCCGACGGAGACGGCGGATAACCTGAAGAAATACGGCGGATTCGTGCCCGGTATCCGGCCCGGTAAAAACACGGCCGAGTATCTCGATTTCATCCTTACGCGGCTTACGGTTGTCGGCGCCGCCTATCTGACCGCGATCAGCATTTTGCCGGAAATCCTGATATCTCAGTACGGGGTGCCGTTCTATTTCGGCGGGACCAGCCTGCTGATCGTCGTCACCGTTACGATGGATACGGTCGCGCAGGTACAATCGCACCTTATCGCGCACCAGTATGAAGGCCTGGTCAAGAAATCCCGTTTGAAGGGACGCCGCGGATGAAGCTTATTCTTCTCGGTCCGCCGGGCGCCGGAAAGGGCACCCAGGCGAAGCGGCTGGAAGACGGCCGCGGATTGATCCAGCTGTCGACGGGCGACATGCTGCGTGCCGCCGTTGCATCCGGCAGCGAGATCGGTCAGAAGGCCAAGGCAATCATGGAGCGCGGCGAACTGGTTTCCGACGATGTGATGATCGCGATGATCAAGGACCGCATCCAGCAGCCGGATTGTGCTGCCGGGTTCATTCTCGACGGATTTCCGCGCACGACCGCGCAGGCCGAGGCCCTTGACGACATGCTTGCGGACATGAATGTGGCGCTCGACCATGTCATCGAAATGAAAGTCGACGATGAGGTGCTCACCGAGCGGATCACCGGGCGCTACAGCTGTGCGAAATGCGGCGCCGGCTATCACGACGACTTCCAGAAACCGGCTGTAGAAGGGGTCTGCGACAATTGCGGCTCCACCGAGTTCAGCCGGCGCAAAGACGACAATGCGGAAACAGTGACTTCCAGGCTGAAAGCGTATCATGCGCAGACCGCCCCGCTGTTACCGTATTACAGTGGAAAGGGCGTCCTTAAGGACGTCGACGGAATGGCTGAAATCGACGAAGTGACCCGTCAGATCGAAGCCGTTCTGGGGGCAGGCTGATGGTTGACTTGACGCTTTTTGCCCCTATACTCCCGGCCCTTCGGTCTAAGGTGGCGGCCGGGACTTTCTATATGATTTCAAAGACTTGAACGCTAAGGAGAAGGCGTCGTGGCACGCATATCGGGTGTAAACCTGCCTAACAAACCGGTGGCAATTGCGCTCACCTACATTTTCGGCGTTGGCCGGACCTCTGCAGTTAAGATCTGCGAGGCCGCAAACGTCGCTGGCGAAATTCGCGCTAACGATCTTGGCGACGATGAATTGTCGCGGATTCGCGACATTCTCGATCGCGATTTCACGATCGAGGGCGATCTGCGCCGCGAGACGGCGATGAACATCAAGCGTCTGATGGACCTGGGTTGCTATCGTGGCTTGCGTCATCGTCGGGGCCTTCCGGTTCGCGGCCAGCGGACGCATACCAACGCGCGGACGCGCAAGGGCAAGGCGCGCCCGATCACCGGCAAGAAAAAGTAGCCGGGTAAAAGGGAAAGATTATGGCCAGACAGACAACGGCGCGCGTTCGGAAACGCGTTCGTAAAAACATCACGTCGGGTGTTGCGCACGTAAACGCGACATTCAACAACACGATGATCACCATCACCGATGCCCAGGGCAATTCCATTGCCTGGTCGTCGGCCGGGGCGCAGGGATTCAAGGGATCGCGCAAATCGACTCCTTACGCGGCCCAGATGGCGGCTGAAGATGCCGGTCGCAAGGCGCAGGATCACGGCGTGAAAACGCTCGAAGTCGAGGTCAAGGGCCCCGGGTCGGGGCGCGAATCCGCTCTCCGCGCTCTGCAGGCCGTCGGCTTCACGATCACGGCAATCCGCGACGTGACGCCGATCCCGCATAATGGCTGCCGTCCGCGGAAGCGCCGGCGCGTTTAGCGGATTTTACCGGCCGGGCGCGGCGATGTGCCGGGGCGGTGAGGCGGATGTTTGTTCGCCGAAGAATTAAACACAGTGCGGCAATTGCCGCTGAAGGATAACGGTATGACGGTCATTCACAGGAATTGGCAGGAACTAATCAAACCTTCGAAACTCGACATCGAAGCGGGCGAAGCCGCTGCCCGGTTTGCGACGATCACTGCGGAACCGCTGGAACGCGGCTATGCGACGACCCTCGGCAATTCGCTCCGGCGGATTCTGCTGTCGTCTCTGCAGGGTGCGGCGGTTACGGCGGTTCAGATCGACGGCGTTCTGCATGAATTCTCGTCGATTCCCGGTGTCCGCGAGGACGTGACCGATATCGTACTGAACATCAAGTCGCTCGCCCTGCGGATGCACGGCGAAGGACCGAAGCGGATCACGCTGACGGCAACGGGCCCCGGCGAGATCACCGCCGGCATGATCGAAGCGACGCACGATATCGAAATTATCGATCCGGACGTCGTCATCTGCACGCTGGACGACGGCGCGAAGATTTCGATGGAAATGACGGTCGATACCGGCAAGGGCTATGTCCCCGCAGCCGACAACCGCGCGGAAGATTCGCCGATCGGCCTGGTGCCGGTCGATGCGGTTTTCAGCCCGGTGCGCCGTGTGGCCTATCGCGTCGAAAATGCGCGTGTCGGGCAACGGACCGACTATGACAAGCTGATCATGGAAGTTGAAACCGACGGCACGATTTCGCCGGAAGACGCGGTGGCCCTGGCTGCCCGTATTCTTCAGGACCAGCTTCAGATGTTCATCAATTTCGAAGAGCCGCGGGCAATTCAGGAAACCGTCGAAGCAGCGGAACCGGCGTTCAACCGGAACCTTCTGCGCAAGGTCGACGAACTGGAACTGTCGGTGCGTTCGGCGAACTGCCTGAAGAACGACAACATCATCTATATCGGCGATCTGGTTCAGAAGACCGAACAGGAGATGCTCCGGACCCCGAATTTCGGCCGGAAGTCGCTGAACGAAATCAAGGAAGTCCTGACGACGATGGGGCTCAATCTCGGGATGGAAATCACCGAATGGCCGCCTGAAAACATCGAGGACATGGCTAAGCGTCTCGAAGAGCCTTACTGAGGCCGAGCGGACAGGAATAGAAGGAAAGTACCATGCGCCATCGTATGAGCGGCAGAAAGCTCAACCGGACCAGTGCCCATCGCAAGTCGTTATTCGCCAATATGGCGGCGGCCCTGATCAAGCACGAGCAGATCAAAACCACCTTGCCGAAGGCGAAGGAGATGCGCGGTATCGTGGATCGCCTGATCACCCTCGGCAAGCGCGGCGACCTGCATGCCCGTCGGATCGCGGTTTCGCGCCTCCACGGCGACAAGCAGCTGGCCGACAAGCTCTTCACGACGCTCGCGGACCGCTATCGCGACCGTCCGGGCGGATATACGCGGGTCGTGAAAGCCGGTTTCCGGTACGGCGATTCCGCGCCGATGGCGATTATCGAACTGGTGGATCGCGATCCCGATGCGAAGGGTCTGGATTCCGGACCTGTCGAAATTCGCGAAGAGGCTGAAGAAGAAGCTTTCGCCTGATCGCCGGCTTTTGCCGAATATCCGGGGCGGCCTTTTGGCCGCCCCTTTTCGTTTAAGCGCCGTGTTTACAGAGATGTTAAACTGACCATATGAGTTTGATGCGAATTCGATTTTTCTGTCTCGCCCTGGCGGCGGTCGTTCTGTTGCCGGGAGTGGAAACGCAGGCTGCGGATGCCAAGCGTATTCCCGCATCGCGCGAGGAAATCAGCCTTTCTTTCGCGCCGCTGGTCCGGGCGGCGGCGCCGGCGGTGGTCAATATTTATACCCGCCGCGTCGTGCGGGCCCGGCGCGTTTCCCCGCTGTTCAACGATCCGTTCTTCCGGCGGTTTTTCGGCAATCAGTTCGCCCCCGGCGGACAGCAGAAAAAGCGGGTACAGAATTCACTCGGGTCAGGGGTTATCGTCAGCGCCGACGGCCTGGTCGTTACCAACCATCATGTTATCGACCGGGCCGATGAAATCACGGTTGTCCTGACCGACCGTCGCGAGTTCGATGCGGAAGTGGTCACCCGCGACGAAGGAACCGACCTTGCGGTGCTCCGGATCAAGTCCGGTGGAGAAAAACTGCCCTTCCTGGAATTGCGCGATTCCGACACCCTGGAGGTCGGCGATCTGGTGCTGGCGATCGGGAATCCGTTCGGGGTCGGCCAGACGGTGACCAGCGGGATCGTGTCGGCACTGGCGCGCACGGCGCGTGGCGTCAGCGATTTCGGCTTTTTCATCCAGACGGACGCCGCGATCAACCCGGGCAATTCGGGGGGAGCCCTGATAGCCCTGGATGGCCGGCTGATCGGGATCAACACGGCGATTTATTCGCGCGGGGGCGGGTCGAACGGGATCGGTTTCGCCATCCCGTCGAACATGGTCGGGACCGTTATCGGCAGCGCCGCCGCCGGCGGTAAAGTGATCCGCCCGTGGCTCGGCGCACGGGGCCAGTCCATCGACGCCGACCTCGCGCGCTCGTTGCGGCTGCCGCGGCCATCGGGCGTGCTGGTGAATTCTGTTCATCCGGACGGCCCGTCCGCCCGTGCAGGACTTAAAACCGGCGATGTGATCGTCTCGGTAAACGGCAAGGAAGTCGCCGATGCAAATATCCTGAAATTCCGCATCGCGACCCTGAGTGTCGGGGGCGTGGCCGATCTGACGGTCATCCGGCAGGGGCGACGCCTGAAAATGTCGGTTCCGCTGCAGGCGGCGCCGGAAATACCGAAACGGGATCTGTCGCTGATTACCGGCCCCAATCCCTATGCCGGGGCGGAGGTCGCCAACATTTCGCCTGCGCTGGCAGAGGAAATCTCGCTCGATACCGATATGACGGGCGTTCTGGTGATGCGGATCAAGCGCGGCTCGCCGGCAGACCGGATCGGCCTTGAACCGGGGGATATACTGCTGCGGCTGAACGGAACCGAAATCGAATCCGTCGCGGCACTGAAAAACATGGTGAAACGGGATTTTTCGGCATGGCGCATCGAAATCAGCCGAGCGGGCCGTGTGCTCCAGCTGATCATCAAGGGATAGCCGGATGAGCGCGAATACGGGGAGTCTCTTTGAGACCGATGCCCCGCGTCCGCTGGCGGACAGGTTGCGTCCCTCGTCGCTGTCGGAAGTCCTGGGACAGGACCACCTGCTGGGAGAGGACGCCCCCCTTGGCCGCATGACCAGGGAAGGCAGGCTGACCTCCATGGTACTTTGGGGGCCGCCGGGGACGGGCAAGACCACCATAGCCCGGCTTCTTGCCGGGACAACGGATCTGCATTTCGAACCGTTATCCGCGGTGTTTTCCGGCGTTGCCGACCTGCGCAAGGTATTCGAGAGGGCGAAGGACCGGCGCGCCGGCGGGCAGGGCACATTGCTGTTCGTCGATGAAATTCACCGGTTCAACAGGGCGCAACAGGACGGTTTCCTGCCCTATGTCGAGGACGGCACGGTCATCCTCGTCGGGGCGACGACGGAGAACCCGTCCTTTGAGCTGAATGGCGCGCTGCTGTCGCGCAGTCAGGTCCTGGTCCTGAACCGGCTCGGGCATGACGCGCTGGAAGCGCTTCTGGTCAGGGCCGAGACGGAAATCGGTCACGCCCTTCCCCTGACGGCGGAGGCACGGACCGCGATTTGCGCCATGGCCGACGGCGATGGGCGCTATCTGTTGAACCTCGTCGAGGAAATCGTGTCGCTGAATGCGGATACGCCGCTGGATGTGCGGGCGCTGACGGTTGCCGTTCAGAAACGGGCACCGCTATACGACAAGTCCCAGGAGGCCCATTACAACCTCATCAGCGCGCTTCACAAGTCGCTCCGGGGGTCAGATGCCGACGCCGCGCTCTACTGGCTGGCGCGTATGCTGGTGGGCGGCGAGGACCCGCGGTATATCGCCCGTCGCCTGACGCGGTTCGCGGTCGAGGATATCGGTCTGGCCGATCCGAATGCGTTGCCGCAGTCGATCGCGGCCTGGGAGGCCTACGAACGGATCGGATCGCCGGAAGGCGAGCTGGCGATTGCGCAATGCGTGCTCTATCTCGCGACCGCGCCGAAGTCGAACGCGGCCTACCGGGCTCTTTCCGCGGCGAAACGCGCAGCCGGTGAGACCGGATCGCTGGCGCCACCGAAACATATCCTGAATGCGCCGACGAATTTGATGAAGGACCTTGGCTACGGCGACGGTTACCAGTATGACCACAACACCAAAGACGGTTTCTCGGGGCAGAATTATTTCCCCGAAGAAATGGAACGGGTGAATTTCTACGAACCTGTGGACCGCGGGTTCGAGCGGGACGTGCGCAAGCGCCTCGATTACTGGCAGAAACTGCGGGACCGGTCGTCGTCCCATGAGTGCTGAAGTTTGATCAAAACCTTGATATTTGTCGCGCTTGGCGGCGCGGTCGGCGCATCTGGCAGGTATGCCGTCGGCGTCCTGGCGACGCGTCTCGGGTCGGGACAGTTTCCCTGGGGCACATTCACGGTCAACGTCACGGGCTCGTTCCTGCTCGGCGTTTTGGCGGCGTTGATGGCCTTTACCTGGTCTCCGTCGTCTGAGTTCCGGGCTTTTCTCGTTGTGGGCGTTCTCGGCGGATTTACGACTTTTTCGGCGTTTTCGCTGGATGTCGGGCTGCTGATCGAAAAAGACCGTCTTTTGCTCGCGGCGTTGTATCTCGGCGGCACCGTCCTGCTCTCCATCGGGGGGCTGCTGGCCGGACTGAAACTGACGCGGATGGTGCTGACATGACCGGGGTGCAGTCGCGGGAAGTTCTGGCGGCAGACGCGGATATCCGGCTGGACCGCTGGTTTAAAAGACATTATCCGGCCCTGAAGCACGGCAAGCTCGAGAAATTGCTGCGTACCGGGCAGATTCGGGTCGATGGCGGCCGCGTGAAATCCTCGACGCGTCTCGCGGCGGGGCAGACCGTGCGGGTACCGCCGATCGGCGACGAGCCGGACAGGCCGGTGCGGCGGCAGACGGCAGAGGTCAGCGACGAGGACCGCGACTGGATCCGGTCGTTGGTCCTGCATTCGGATGACGACGTCATCGCGCTGAACAAGCCTCAGGGCATTGCCGTCCAGGGCGGGCGAAAGGTCAAGCGGCATATAGACGGGCTTCTGGGGGCGTTGGCCGATCCCGGGGAGGAGAGACCGAAGCTGGTTCATCGCCTCGACCGCGATACAAGCGGTGTTTTGCTGATCGCTCGCCGCGCCGCTGTCGCGGCGTCCCTGGGGGAGATTTTCAAAAGCCGGAACGCCCGGAAGACCTACTGGGCGCTTGTCGCAGGCGTGCCGCGCGTGCCGGAAGGCACGATCAACGCCCCGCTCGCCAAGAAAGCCGACAATGACGGCCATGAAAAGGTTGTCACCGATACCGATGCGGGAAAATCCGCCAAGACCGATTTCAGCGTTGTCGAAGTCGCCGGGCGGCGGGCGGCATGGCTGATGTTGCACCCCCTCACCGGCCGGACGCATCAGCTGCGGGTTCACTGTGCCGCGATCGGAACGCCGATTGTCGGCGACGGAAAGTACGGCGGCGACGCCTCGCGACTGGACGGCGTCCCGGGGTCGGACAAGCTGCACCTGCATGCCCGCTCGATAACCTTCCCCCATCCCGCAGGCGGGGAACTGACAATCACCGCGCCGCTGCCGCCGGGTATGACCGCGACGTGGAACTTCCTGGGTTTCGACCCGAACCGGAAAGACCCTGCATAAATGACCGACGGACTTAAACTGGCTGCCTTCGATCTCGATGGAACGCTGCTCGACAGCATCCCGTCGATCGTCATCGGCGTCAGCACCTGCTGGGATGCGCTCGGGTTCCCCGAGGTAACGCCCGACCAGATCCGCAACATTATCGGCCTGCCGTGGGAACAGAGCATCGAGGAGCTGATGCCGGGGGCGGGGGCGCACGAGGTCGCGATGATCAAGAATTACCACGCCGAGATCGCACGCGGCGAACGGCCAGCGCCGGAACGCCCGCCAGAGACTATATTCCCCGGTGCGATCGATGCGCTCGACCGTCTCGAACAGAACGGCTACGTGCTCGCCATCGTGACCAGCCGGTCGAACCGGCGGTTTCAGGATCTTATCGACCGGGCCGGGCTTGCCGGCCGGTTCGTATCGGTGAAAACGGCGGATCAGGGTCCCGGCAAGCCCAACCCGTTTCTGCTGAACGAGGCCATGCGGGAAGCCGGGGTCGACCGTGACAATACGGTGATGATCGGCGATACGACATACGACGTCCTGACGGCGCGGAATGCGGGGACAGGGGCGGTCGGCGTGACATGGGGCGTCCACCCGGCGGATAAACTCCACGGCGCCGGCGCACATCACGTTACCGACCAGTTCGAGGACCTTCACGATCTAATCGAGGGCCTCACCACGACGGGTTTCGAGCGGTGAAAAGGTTCTACAAGACAGCAGGCGTGTCGGCGACCGAGGGCGGTTACGCCGTCGAACTCGACGGCCGGCCGGTAAAGACGCCGGCGAAGAAGTTTCTGGTGGTGCCGGGGCAGGCGCTCGCTGCCGCCATCGCGGCGGAATGGGACGCACAGGGCGACGATATCGATGCCCATTCCATGCGCCTCACCCGACTGGCAAACAGCGTGATCGACCGGGTCGTAGAGCACCGGGACAGCGTTATCGACGAAATCGCCGGATATGCCGAAACCGACCTGGTCTGTTACCGTGCGACCGAGCCGGCGGAACTGGCGCGACGCCAGGAAGAAGGCTGGGCGCCGCTGGTATCGTGGATCAGGGAGCGGCACAACGTCGATTTCGAGGTAACGACAAGCCTGCTACCGGTTGCTCAAGGCAAAAACTGTATCGAGACGATTCGTTCCGCCGTCGCCGATTTCGATGTGTTCGCGCTCGCGGGGCTGCACCTTGTAACGGTCTGCAGCGGGTCCGTGGTCATCGGCCTGGCGGTCGCGGCGGCGCGTATAGACGGCCCCGCGGCATGGGAGCTGTCGCTGATCGACGAGACCTATCAGATCGAGGAGTGGGGGGAAGACCCCGAGGCGACGAAACGCCGGGCGGGCCTGCTGGACGATATCGTCGCCGGCGCGGCTTTTCTGCAACTTTGCGGGACCACCGGTTGAAGTCGGTGAAGGTCATAATTTCGGGCCGGGTCCAGGGCGTCTGGTACCGGGCCTGGACGCAGGAAGCCGCCCGGTCGCGGGACCTGTCCGGGTGGGTCCGGAACCGTTCCGACGGATCTGTCGAGGCCGTCTTTTCGGGACCGGAAGCGGATGTCGCAGCGATGCTTGAAGCGGCGCGCAAAGGCCCGCGGCTCGCGAGGGTCGACAATATCGAAACCGAAGCCTGCGACGCGCCGGAACCGGGCTTCGTTACCCTGCCGACGGCGTAGCGGTCCGGCGTTCGAACACGGTCTCGAACGCCGATTTGAGCGCCCGGTCCACGTCCTTTGTCGACGCCGATACGCCGAGTTCCTTGAGAGACGTGACCCCGTACTGCGAAATGCCGCAGGGGACGATCCCGTCATAGTGGCTGAGATCGGGGCAGATATTGATGGATACTCCGTGAAAGCTGACCCAGCGCCGCAGCCGGACGCCGATCGCGGCGATCTTGTCTTCCTTGCCCGGCGGGCCACCGTGTTTGCCATGGTCGATCCATATGCCGACCCGCCCGTCCCGTCTTTCGCCGGTCACCCCGAATGCCGCAAGCGTGACGATCATCCATTCTTCCAGGTTCCGCACGAATTTCCGGATGTCCCTGTCCCCGCGATTGAGGTCCATCATGACGTATCCGACGCGCTGGCCGGGGCCGTGATAGGTGAATTCGCCGCCGCGGCCGGCTTGGTATACCGGAAACCTGTCGGCGTCGAGAAGGTCGTCCTCGTCGGCGCTGGTGCCCGCGGTATACAGGGGAGGGTGCTCCACCAGCCAGACCTGCTCGCGGGCGTCGCCGGCCGAAATAGCGGCCACACGGGCCTCCATAAAGGCGACGGCCTCCGGGTAGGCGGTTAATTCCGGGGAAATACGCCATTCCACTGGCGATAGCGCATTCATTCGCGAAGTACCCTTGCGGTTCTAACAGCGATTTGGTATGTCACATCGCCTTGAAAAAGCAAGAAAATCGGAGTTTCTAATCGAAGAGCGGTCGTGGCGGAATTGGTAGACGCGCAGCGTTGAGGTCGCTGTGGGAGAGATCCCGTGGAAGTTCGAGTCTTCTCGACCGCACCAGATTAATCCAGGCCCGCCGGTCATCGAGCGGGCCTGGTGTCGTTTTGGGCCCGGGTTTTGTTTTTGGACGGCTGACGCATAGCCCCTGACTGAGAGAGAATGGCATGGCCGAGACAGCAGTCGAACCGGCGGAGAGCGAAGACGGCGTGCCCGTTCAGGCAGGAGATCTTCTCGGTCTGAATCCCGACGTCATCCGGGACGCGATTGTTGCGCTTGATTCAGATGACGGTTCCGCAATTCTGGAAATCGTCGCCCCCCTACATCCCGCGGAAATCGCCGACCTTATAGAAATGCTGCGCGGTCCGATGCGGACCCAGCTTGTCGAATTGCTGCGCCCCAGCTTCGATCCGGAGGTCCTGGCGGAACTCGATGAAACCGTGCGGGACGAAGTCGCCGAACAACTCGGCACAGAGACGCTGGCGAAGGCCATCGCGGCGCTGGATTCGGACGATGCGCTGAACCTTATTTCCACGCTTGAAGAGACCAAGCAGCGGCGCGTCATGCACGCGATTTCGTTTGCGCTGCGTTCAATGCTGGAAGAAGGCCTGGCCTTTCCCGAAGAAAGCGCCGGCCGCCTTATGCAGCGCGAATTCGTGGCGGTGCCGGCGTTCTGGACGGTGGGCGAAGTGATTGATTTTCTGCGGGAAAGCGAAGACCTGCCCGACGATTTTTACGATGTCTTCGTCGTCGACCCCCGGCACCGCCTTATCGGATACATTGCCCTGAATCGCGTTCTCAGGGCGAAACGGCCGACACGCGTCCGCGATATTCTGATCGATGAATTCGTGTCGGTGCCGGTTCAGATGGACCAGGAGGAAGTCGCCTATATCTTTGCGCAGCAGAATCTGGTCTCCGCGCCGGTTGTCGACGATTCCGAACGCCTGATCGGTGTGATCACGATTGACGATATCGTCGATGTTATTCACCAGGAGGCGGAAGAAGATATCATGCGTCTCGGCGGCGTTCAGGAGGACGATCTGTATGCGGCAGTCCTCGATACCGGCAAGTCGCGGTTCAGTTGGCTTTTCGTGAACCTGATCACGGCCGTGCTGGCCTCGGTGGTAATCGGGTTGTTCCAGGGGACGATCGAGCAGGTCGTGATGCTCGCCGTGCTCATGCCTATTGCGGCGTCAATGGGCGGGAATGCCGGGACGCAAACCCTGACGGTGGCCGTGCGCGCGATTGCGATGAAGGAACTCACGACGACGAATGCGTTTCGCGTTATGTCCAAGGAAATCCTCGTCGGGACCTTCAACGGTTTGCTCTTCGCCGTGATTATCGGCGTCATTGCCTGGATCTGGTCCGGCAGCATGGGGGTCGGGGCGGTTATGGCCGTCGCGATGGTGATCACGATGATTGTTGCGGGGCTTGCAGGGGCGGCAATTCCCCTTGGTTTGTCGCGAACCCGGTTCGATCCGGCGATCGCATCCGGCGTGTTCCTGACGACGATCACCGATGTGGTCGCCTTTCTGGCGTTTCTTGGCCTCGGAACCTGGTTCCTGATCTGATCTAGGAAGAAATCGGCCCGGTTTTTCCCGGTTTTCGGCCATGTTTGCCGGTTTCGGTTAATCGCCGCTTAAGACTTCCGGGATTACGATAGCATCACAACTGCCTGTTTTGGCGATAACTCTATGCCCGTTTCGGGCCGGAGCGGTAATGAACGCATCGGCTATAGATTTTAGCGAACTTGGTGTGATGATTGTCGACGACAACCATCACATGCGCTCGTTGCTTGCGTCCATCCTGCAGGCGCTGGGCATCAAGCGGCTCCAGGAAGCCGCCGATGGCGAGACGGCATTGAAGGCGATCGGCGCGTTCGGGCCCGATATCCTCATCACCGACTGGCATATGGAGCCGATGGACGGAACCATGCTGGTGAAGGCGATCAGGCAATCCGCCGTAGACTCGGTCCGCTACGTGCCGATCATCATGTTGTCGGGGCATTCCGAAAAGGACAAGGTGCGCGCGGCGCGCGACTGCGGCGTGAACGAGTTTCTTGCCAAGCCTGTTACCGCCAAATCGCTGCTGGCGCGGCTGCTAACGGTCATCGAGACCCCCCGTTCATTCATCAAGACGGAACAATACTTCGGACCCGACCGGCGTCGTCAGGATATCGGTCCGCCGGACGGTCAGGACGATCGCAGGGCCGAAGCATCGACGGCACCGTCGCGCGCAGCGCCGGACGCGGTGCCTGAAGAAGCTTCCGCAGGCTGACCGGGCGGAATATGAAACAGACACCGGGAGAAACCATCACGCCGCCCAATCCGCTCGCAAAGGCGAAGTCCGGCGACGGCCCCGTCGCCATCGATCCCGCGGTCCTGCGGCAGGCAGAGCAGGTTGTCGAGGAACTGCAGGCCGATTATTCGACCTGGGCGCAAACCGATATAGATGCGCTTCGCGATGCGGTTGTGGCCGCACAGGGCGACCCGAAGGCGCTGGCGAAGTCGATCTCGGAAATCTACACCCACGCGCTTGACCTCAAGGGGCAGGGCGGCGGCTTCGGGTACGACCTCATTACGTCGATCGGCGACCTGCTGACCAAGTTCATGGAAGACCGGGAAATTGTCAGCAAACGGGATTTTCAGATCATTTGTGCACATATAGATGCGATGCAGGCGGTGGTTCGCGAAGATATCAAAGGCGACGGCGGTAAAGTCGGCATCGACATCGTCGAGGGTCTCAGTGAACTGGTCCTGAAGTCCGACTAGACTCTTTTCCACAGGTTTCTCGCGCCGGCTCTGGCCCGTATCGCCGGGTCAGGTATTATTGTGCGGATGACCGTTCATCTGATCAAACTGGCTGTCGGGATCGACAGTCTTTCGCATTTGGCGCAGCGCCAAAGCCAGCGGAGCGCCGATGCGGCGGCTGCCGGTGACGCCGCGCAGGTGCGCCATCTTACCCGGTCGAGACCCCGGCGTGCCGAAGAGGTGCTTGAGGGCGGATCCATTTTCTGGGTAATCAAGGGGGCGGTACGGGCGCGTCAGCGCATCGTCGATATAGATACCGCAATCAATCACAAGGGATTGCCGCGCTGCGCGCTGATATTCGATCCTGAACTGGTGCCGGTCCGGGCGCGGCCCATGCGTGCGTTTCAGGGCTGGCGCTATCTCGAGGCGGCGGACGCCCCGCCGGACGCCATAGGCGGTCCCGACGATTCTGAACATATGCCGGCGGAAATGGCGGAAGAATTGCGGGCGCTGGGGCTGCTATAGCCCCTCGCCAGGTCAGCCCTTCATCAGTTTCTGAAGCTTGACGTCGGGGTCGGCCAGCGCCGCCGCATCGAATTTTTTCCCCGACGTGATCATGCGCCGCGTGAACCGCAGGTCGCGGGGGTTGTTGATGGCGGCCGCCCCCTGAAGTTCGCCGTCTTTCAGATAGAATTCGATAAATTCGCCGGCATCGCGGTCGCCGCGGGTAACGGTCTGGTCCCAGTCCGCGGGCAGGCCCATCATCTGGATGTTTGCGTCGTACTGGTCCGACCAGAACCAGGGTATTTCGGCATAGGCCTGCTTGTCGCCAAGCATTGCCTTTGCCGTGTTGATTGCCTGATTCTGGGCATTTTCCCAGGATTCCAGACGAACCCGGCGGCCGAGCAGAGGATTCGGATGATTGGTGACATCGCCCGCGGCGAAGATGTCCGGGTGGGATGTCTGTCCGTTCTCGTCCACCACGATTCCGTCATCGACCGCGAGCCCCGCCGATGCAGCGAGCTCCGTATTGGGAACAAGACCGATCCCGATCACCGCGATATCGCAGGCGATTTCGCTGCCGTCGGCGAGCACGGCTTTCCGAAGCTTGCCGTCGCCCGCGAAATGGCTGAACGCTGTGGTCAGGCGGATATCGACGCCGTGCTTTTCATGCAGGGCATGAACCCATTGCGACATGGCGTCGGTAAGTGCACGGGCGCAGACCCGGTCGGCGACTTCGATCACCGTGGCGCTGGCGCCGCGCTTGCGGGCGGCGGCGGCGACTTCCAGGCCGATCCAGCCGGCGCCGATGACGAGTACACTGGCGTCCTCTGTGAGCCTGGACCGGATGGCTTCGGCGTCTTCGATCGTGCGCAGCGTATAGACACCGTCCAGATCGACGCCCTCGACGCTGAGCGACCGGGCCCTGCCGCCCGTGGCAATCATGAGCTTGTCCCAGCCAAGAGTTTCGCCGTTTCCAAGCCGCAATGTGTGACTGTCGGGATCGATGGACGTGACGGACTCGCCGAGGCGCATTTCGATGCCTGCATCTTCCAGCGTTCCTGCCGGCCAGAGCAGGCAGGAGTCCTTTTCGGCGTCGCCGAGAAGGACGTCCTTCGACAGGGGCGGGCGTTCATGCGGTGCGAAATTTTCGTCGCCGATGATAATCACGCGCCCGTCAAAGCCTTCGTCGCGAAGGGTTTTGGCGGCCCACCCGCCGGCCTGGCCGGCGCCGATAATCACAAATGTCTGGTCGGAGCTCATGTGTTGGCGATCCGGTCAGCCGTTCGGCAGGCCGACGAGAATGCTGTCGCCGTCGATCTTGACCTCGTAGGTCGCCAGGTCGACCGATGCCGGCGGCGTTTCGGCTTTGCCGGTCTTGATATTGAATTGCGCGCCATGCAGCGGACATTCAATGCAGTCGCCTTCGATATAACCGTCAGACATCGAGGCATAGGCGTGGCTGCAGATATCGTCCATGGCGTAATATTCGCCACCGAGATTGATGATCGAGACTTCCTTGCCCTCGACGATAACCTGCATCGCCTCGTCTTCGTCGAGCTGGCCGGTCGTCGCTACTGCGTGAAACGTTACGTCACTCATAATTTATTCCGTTTTGCTGGTTGGTGGATGGAGGTTCGGGTCGCGCTAAAGACCGCCGGAGTTTACTCAAGCCGCGGACGGCCCTCAACCGCTATTGGGGGATTTCGGGACGCGAAAACAGGTCGTGCAACACGGTGAGATGGTCGTTCATTTCAGCCGATGCGGCCGCGGCGTCCCGGGACCGGAGCAGGGCGAGGAATCGGCGTCTGGATCTGATGATATCGGCGGTGTCCTCCGCGGTGATCGGCCGATGGACCGACCGCAGGAGGTCCATCAGGGTTTTCATCAGCAGCACAAGCACCGGGTTTCCCGTCGCTTCAGCCAGCAGGACGTGAAATTCCATGTTCAGGTCGGCTTTGGCGTTCATATCGCGCGCGCGCGTCAATTCCTCGACGGTGTCGACGTTCCGGTCCAGCGCGGCGAAGTCGTCATCGGTGGCGTGGGCTGCGGCGAGCGCGACGATGACCGTTTCAATGGACAGCCGTGCTTCGGTCACATTGGCGAGCGTCAGGCCGCCCAGATGCATCAGATCTTCGATCGACCGTGAAATAACCCTGGGATCGCCATTGGTGATGAAGGCGCCGCCATGCGCGCCCTTGTGAAGGGTTATCAGGCCTGCGTGCTCCAGCGAGCGCAGCGCTTCGCGGACGGCGTTACGGCTTGTCCCGAACTGTTCGGCGAGGGCGCGCTCGGGCGGCAGTTTGTCGCCGGATCCGATTTTTCCGTCGCGAATCTGTCCGCGGATACTGTCGGCGATGAGCTCGAATGTCCGGGCGGTGCGGACCGGAGCGAAATCATCCATGCCGGCGCATTCCGGAGGGCAGATCCTGGGTATTGTTCTTCATAATGGTTTAATGGTAGAACCAATATAGCGGCAGCGCAAGATAATTGAGGGTTCCGGCCGGTGCCGGGATCATCGTGACCGGGCGCTGCGATGGGATTACAGTTAAAGCTGAATAGCGAAAGGGAAGGCCATCATGGCGACGGATATCAAGGACCTGGTGAAATGGCCCGATGACGGGGTCAGCAGCATTCCCTATCAGATTTACACGGACCCCGACGTCTATGACGAAGAGCAGCGCCGGATTTTCCGCGGACCGGTCTGGAGCTTTGTCGGCATGGAAAATGAGATTGCCAAGCCGGGCGATTACCAGACAACCTATATCGGCGATACGCCGGTTATCGTTCTGCGCGACCTTGAAGGCGATATTCAGGTCATCGTCAATCGCTGCGCGCACCGCGGAAACCTTGTCTGTATCGCGAAGGAGGGCCATGCCGAGGAACTGACCTGCGTCTATCACAACTGGCGCTACGACTTGCAGGGCAACCTGAAAAGCGTCGCCTTCGGCAAGGGCGTGGGCAAGCAGGGCGGCATGCCCGAAGATTTCGATCGCACGCAACACGGAATGCAGCGCCTGAAATGCGAAATCTACGCGGGGCTCGTCTTTGCCACCTTCTCGGACGAGGTTGCGCCGCTGACCGAATGGCTGGGCGACGAGATGGTGGAGAATATCGACCGCGTGGTCGGCCGCGGGATGGTTCTGCTCGGCACCTACAGCCAGTACATGCCGAATAACTGGAAGCTGTATATGGAAAACGTGCGCGATTCCTATCACGCCAGCATCCTGCACATGTTCCAGGCGACGTTCCGGATCAACCGCCTGTCGATGAAGGGCGGGATAAAAATGTCCGATGGCGGCTGGCATCATATCAGCTATTCGATTGCCGAGACCGACCAGGAAGAAGCCGAATACGACGCCAAGAAACTGCGGGCGGTAAAAGACGGGTATACGCTGGCCGACCCGACACTGGTGAAGGGCTGGCGGGAATTCGACTGCGGCACGACACTGGCCATCCAGTCGACCTATCCGAATTTCGTCGTTCAGCAGATCAGCAATTCGCTGGCGCTGCGTCTCTGTCTGCCCAAGGGGCCGGGGGAGTGCGAATTGCTGTGGTGGGTCTTCGGCGCGCCCGACGATACCGAAGAACAACGCGATATCCGGATCAAGCAGTCCAACATGATCGGACCGGGCGGGGTGATTTCGATGGAGGACGGCGTCGTCGGCGGCTGGATACAGCGCGGCACCAGGCGAGATCTCGGGAAATCGTCAGTGGTGCTGATGGGCGGGCGCGGCATAGAGCCGAGCGGCGAAGGCCGTGCGACAGAGGTGTCGATCCGTGGGTTCTGGCAGGGCTATCGCGATTGCATGGGAGTGTGAAGATGGACGGATCGGTTCAGTTGACCAACGATGCGCGCCGGCAGATCGACGACCTGCTGGCCGAATACGCCCACGCGATCGACGACGACCGGCTGGAGGAATGGGCGGATTTCTTCACCGATGAGTGCAGTTACCGGATGATCAACCGGGAGAACCATGAAAAGGGCCGCGTCATCGGTATCATGGACTGTTCCAGCAAGGGAATGCTGCGGGATCGTATCCTCGCCTTGCGGGAGGCCAATGTTTACGAGCCTCATACCTACCGCCATATCCTGTCGGCGACCCGGATCACCGGCTACAGCGGCGATGTCTACAGCGTGGAAACGTCTTTCCTGGTCATCCGGACGATGCAGGAAGGCGATATGTCGGTGTTCTGTACGGGAAAATACGTCGACGAGATCGTGCTGGACGGCGACAGCCCGAAGTTTCGCAAACGCCTCGTTATCTGCGATTCGAATCGCATCGATACCCTTATTGTGATCCCGATCTAGGATGACGGATATTCCGTCAGGGAAACCGCGGATCGCTATTGCGATCGGCGATCCCGCCGGCATCGGTCCCGAAATTGCACTGAAAGCGGCGCTGAACCGCGACGTGCGCGCATTCTGCGAGCCGGTCATTGTCGGCGACCGCGAAGTGCTTGCGCGCTACGCCCATACGCTGCGCAAGTCTCCGCCCGAGAGCATCGTCGATGTCGGGGCGATGAACGTCAATTTCCTTACCCCCGGCGAAAGCGATGCGTCCTGCGGCCGGGCAATCCTCGAATACGCGGGCAAGGCCATCGACATGGCAACCGCCGGCGAGGTGGATGCCGTCGTCGCCTGTCCGCAGACGCAATCCTCGATCAGGTCCGCCGGCATCGAGTTCGATGGATACCCGTCCTATGTCGCGCGGCGGACGGGCACCGATCCCGACGACGTGTTTATGATGCTGGTGTCGGACCGCCTGCGGATCGCCCATGTTACGCTTCATCTCGGCATCCGGGCGGCCCTCGACCTGATCGACGCGCCGCGGATTGTCCGCACGCTGACTGCCGCCGATGCGGCGCTGAAACGGATCGGCATAGCCGCGCCGCGGATTGCGGTTTCCGGCATCAACCCCCATGCAGGGGAAGAGGGGCTTTTCGGCAACGAGGAAACAGAGATCGTCGCGCCGGCCATTGAACAGGCGCGCCAGGCCGGGGTCGATGCGGAGGGACCGTTCGGCGCCGATACGATGTATCTGGATCAAACCTACGACGCCTACGCCGTGATGTATCACGATCAGGGGCATATACCGGCCAAGCTGCTCGGCTTTACCGGGACGGCGGCGTTTGCGATCGGCACCCCGGTCCTGTTTTCGTCGGTCGCGCATGGCAGCGCACTCGATATTGCCGGAAAGGGAAAGGCCGATCCGTCCGCCCTTATCTGGACACTGCGTCAGATATCCGGGGCGGCGCTCCGCCCCTGATATCCCTGATATTCAGGCCGTGACGGAAAACGCGACCGAGCCCAGGCCCTGAACCGTATTGCGCACATGAATACCGGGACGCAGCGCCTCGGCGGCGGTCGCGCCGCCGGCCATGACGATCCATCCGGCTTCCAGGCCTTCGCCGGCTTCCGCCGTCAGCCGCGCCGCCGATACCAGCGAGCGGACGGGCTGGCCGAGAATGGCGGCGGACGAGCCGATCTGGACGGGGCGGCCGTTGAATTCCATGACCATCCCGAGATTTTCGAGGTCGGTGTCGGGGCGATGCCAGGGACCGACGACGAAGCTGGAGGAAGAGGCATTGTCCGCCACTACGTCTTCGAGCGAAAATTTGAAATTCTTGTACCGGGAATCGATGATCTCCATCGCCGGCGCGACACCGTCGACGGCGGCCATGGCTTCAGCGGCTGTGCAGGGATATCCCAGCGGGCGCTTCAGAAGAAACGCGATTTCGGGCTCCACGCGGGGGTGGACATAGTTTTTAAGCGAAATCGTGTCGCCGTCCTCGACCATCATGTGATCGGTCAGGCGGCCCCAGATCATGTCGTTGAGACCCATCTGGATCATCTTGGCGCGGCTGGTGAAGCCCATTTTCATACCGTTGCGCTTTTCGCCGCGGCTGAGCCGCCGCTGGATCGACGCGGACTGGATTTCATAGGCCTCGTCCAGCGTGTACTTGGTCTTGTCCGACAGTTGGGCGATTGCCCGGGCTTTATGGGCCGCGTCATCGACCGTCTTTGCGAGTTTGGCGATATCGACCATCTTTATTCTCCCTTGCCGGCGGTATCGCCGTCGCGTGCCTTGATCATGTCCAGTGCGACATCGACGATCATGTCTTCCTGACCGCCGACCATACGCCGGTTGCCGAGTTCGATAAGGATATCCCGCGTGTCGACGCCGTAGTTTTCCGATGCCGTCTCGGCGTGACGCAGGAAGCTCGAATAAACCCCCGCATAGCCCAGGGACAGCGTTTCGCGATCGACGCGCACCGGGCGGTCCTGCAGCGGCCGCACCAACTCTTCCGCCGCATCCATCAGCTTGAAAAGGTCGCAGCCGTGATTCAGCCCCATGCGGTCTGCGACCGCGATGAAGATTTCCAGCGGCGCATTGCCGGCGCCGGCGCCCATGCCGGCGAGCGATGCGTCGATCCGGGTTGCACCGTGCTCCAGCGCGACCACCGAATTCGCGATGCCGAACGACAGATTGTGATGGGCGTGCATGCCGGTCTGGGTTTCCGGTTTCAGGACATCGTTAAACGCCTTGAAGCGGTCCGCAACACCGTCCATCAGCAGCGCGCCGCCGGAATCCGTGACATAGACGCAATGGGCGCCATAGTCCTCCATAAGCTTGGCCTGCTCGGCCAGCTGCTGCGGCGGGTTCATATGCGCCATCATCAGGAAGCCGGCAACGTCCATGCCGAGATTGCGCGCATACTCGATATGCTGCTTGGAGACGTCGGCTTCGGTGCAATGGGTTGCAACGCGAACCGACCGTGCTCCCGCTTCATAGGCCTCGCGCAGGTCTTCCACCGTACCGATACCCGGAAGCAGAAGGGTGGCGAGCTTGGCGTGCTCCAGGACGCTGGCGGCCGCTTCGATGTAATCGAGATCGGTTTCCTTGGCGAAGCCGTAATTGAAGGACATCCCGGCAAGCCCGTCGCCGTGGGACACTTCGATCGCGTCGACCTTGGCTTCGTCGAGGGCCTTGCAGATTGCCTTGATGTGATCGAGGCCGTACTGGTGGCGGATGGCGTGCATCCCGTCCCGCAGGGTGACGTCCTGGACGTAGATCTTCTTTTCTTTGTCGATTGTCATAATCCGGTCCTTCAGGCCGTCGCCATGCGGCGTTCGATGACGCGTTCCGCGGTCCGCATGGCGGCCGACGTCATGATGTCCAGGTTGCCCGCGTATTTCGGCAGATAGTGGCCGGCACCTTCCACTTCGAGGAAAATAGAGGACTTGATCCCCTGGAAATCGCCCCGTCCCGGGATGTGCAGCGGGTTGTTCGAGCCGAACCGCTCGAACTGGACTTCCTGCTTCAGCCGGTAGCCGGGCACGTAGCTCTGGACCTCTTCGACCATCGCGTTGACGGATTCGACGATCTTGGCCTGGTCGCAATCGTCCGACAGTGTATAGACGGTATCGCGCATCACCAGCGGCGGTTCCGCCGGGTTCAGGACGATGATTGCCTTGCCCTGTTCCGCGCCGCCGACGACTTCGAGCCCCTTGGACGTGGTTTCGGTGAATTCGTCGATATTCGCGCGGGTGCCGGGGCCGGCAGATTTGGACGAAATCGACGCGACGATTTCGGCATATTGCACATGGGCGATACGGTCGACCGCGTGGACCATCGGGATGGTCGCCTGGCCGCCGCAGGTCACCATGTTGATGTTGTTGGCGTCCAGGTGCTGGTCCATGTTGACGACCGGCACGACATAGGGGCCGATGGCCGCCGGTGTCAGATCGATGATGATCTTGTTGTCTTTTTCGCACAGCGCGGCGTTATGCTTGTGCGCGCCGGCGGATGTCGCGTCGAAGACAACGACGATGTCTTTCCATTCCGGCATTTTTGTGAGCCCTTCGAGGCCCTCATGCGTCGTCGCAAAGCCGAATTTCTTTGCGCGCGCCAGACCGTCGGAGTCAGGATCGATACCGACCATGACGCCCATCTCCAGCGTTTCCGAGGTGCGCATGATCTTGATCATCAGGTCGGTGCCGATATTGCCGGAGCCGACGATGGCTACTTTTGCTTTGCTGGCCATTTAAAACCTCACTTGAAATTAGTCTGAAAATGCGGCGCGGACGCTGCCGAGCCCTGAAATGCGCGCTTCGATTACTTCGCCGGGCCCGATCGGGGCCATCGGACCGAGTGCGCCGGTCATGATGACGTCGCCGGCACAAAGCGGCATGCCGACATCGACCATCTTGCGCGCCAGCCAGACGGCGGCGTTCAGCGGATTGCCGAGACAGGCCACGCCGGCGCCGACGGATACCTGTTCGCCCTTGTTTTCCATCACCATGCCGCACATCCGCAGATCGACATCGTCGAGCAGCACCGGCCGGGTACCGAGAACGATCATCCCGGAAGAAGCGTTATCGGCGATGGTGTCGAGAATGTTGATATCCCAGTTGGCGATACGGCTGCCGACCACTTCGATGGCGGGCAGGGCATAGGCGGTAGCGCCGATCAGGTCGAGCAGGGTGATCTGGTCGAAATCCAGATCGTCCCCGAGGACAAGAGCGACCTCGGCTTCGGCCTTGGGCTGGGAGACGGACTTGAAATCGATCTCGTCGCCGTCGACCATGGCCATGTCGGCGTAGATGATGCCGTAATCGGGCTGGTCGACGCCAAGCTGCGTCTGGACCGCCTTGGCGGTCAGGCCGATCTTGCGGCCGATAACCCGCCGGCCTTCCTTGATCCAGATATCGGTATTGGTCTGCTGGATCGCGTAGGCCGCCTCGATATCGCCCTTGGGCAATGCATCGCGGATCGGTTTGGTGGTTTTGCCGTTCTTCCACGCGGTTCGGATTCTTTTTGCCGCGTCAGTGATCGCCTGTTCTTTTTTGGTCGGTGCCATGTGCGCCTCTTAAAGCTTGATGCAGATGTTCTTCTGCTCGGAATAGAAGTTGAGAGCGTGCTGTCCGCCTTCGCGGCCAAACCCGGAAAGCCCCATGCCGCCGAACGGTGTGCGGAGATCGCGCAGGAACCAGCAATTCACCCAGTTGATACCGGCTTCCATGCTCTGCGCCACGCGGTGGGCGCGGGCCAGGTTGGTCGTCCACACCGTCGAGGCGAGCCCGTATTCGGTGTCGTTCGCCATGGAAACCGCTTCGTCCTCGGTGTCGAACGGGGTGATGTGACAGACCGGGCCGAAGATTTCCTCTTTCTGGATGCGCGAATCCTCCGACAGGCCGGTAAAGATCGTCGGTTCGACATAGGCGCCGTTGTCGCGCTCGTCGCCGAATTGCGGGATGCCGCCGCCGGTGATGACGGTCGCGCCGAGTTCCTTGGCGAGATCGTAATAGCCTTTGACCTTGTCGCGATGCTCGTGGCTGATCAGGGGGCCCATCTGGGTGGCCGCGTCTTCGGGGCGGCCAAGCTGCATCTCTTCCGCCTTTTCCTTCAGGGTCGAGACGAACCTGTCGAAGATCGGGCGTTCCACATAGACCCGCTCGGAACACAGGCAGACCTGCCCGCAATTCGCGAAAACGGACCGGACCGTACCCTCGATGGCGGCATCGAAATCCGCATCGGCGAATACGATAGACGGGTTCTTGCCGCCCAGTTCGAAGGACAGCGCCTTAACGTTGTCCGACGCGGCACGCATGATCGCGCCGCCGGTCGTCGTCTCGCCGGTAAACGTGATCGCGCTGATGCCGCGATGGGTGGTCATGAATTCGCCGGCGGAGTTTTCGCCGAACCCGTGGACGACGTTGAAGGCGCCGTCCGGCATGCCGGATTCTTTCATTACCTCGGCGAGAAGCGTCGCGGTCGTGGGGGTTTCTTCCGACGGCTTCAGGATGACGCAATTGCCGGACGCCATGGCGGGTGCGATTTTCCAGGTCGACAGCAGCAGCGGCAGATTCCAGGGGCTGATCACGCCGACAACGCCGTGCGGCTGACGGACCGAATAGTTGATCGCGCCGGCGCCGTCCGGGGTGTCCTGCTGATAGGCTTCGGTACCGACCGACTTGATAAGATCGGCAAAGACGCGGAAATTCGCAGCGCCGCGGGGAATATCGACATGGCTGGCCAGCGACCGGGGCTTGCCGGTGTCCATTGTTTCGGCCTCGATAAACTCGTCCGAACGGGCATCGATACCGTCGGCGACCGCGTAGAGAATGTTGCTCCGCTTTTCGACCGACATTTTGCCCCAGGTTTCCGTATAGGCCTTGCGGGCGGCGATCACGGCCTGATCGACCATTTCCCTGGTCGCCTCGTGCACATGCGACAGCAAAGTGCCGTCCACGGGTGTGAAGTTCTCGAACGTGTTTCCACTGGCGACGAATTCGCCGCCGATGAAGTTCTTCAGTTCCCTGATGTTACCCGCTGTGTCTGTCGCCATCTGTCTCTCCCGCGCGGCCCGAAACAGGGCCGGAATGTCCTAGATTATGAGGTATTACAACGAGTTTTGGGGCAGCGCTTTGAGGGAGTCAAGCAAGCCCTCAAAAAAGGCTCTGCCGATCGGAAAACCGGCCATCGGAACCTCGGGTAGGGAATGTGAACGGCATTGGGCATGAGGATAACGGTCGGTCAAATGCCCGGTATTGCTCTTAATCAATTTTTGCCGGGCGGCCAGGGCGTAATCTTATCGTTCGTAACGAGGAACAGGATTATGCAGCCCGATATCACCGCATTCTTTGACGAAGCGACTTTCACGACAAGCTACGTCGTGGCGGAGCCCGGCGGGACGCATTGCGCGATTATCGATTCCGTTTTGGATTTCGATCCGAAATCGGGCCGCACCCGGACGGAGTCAGCTGACAGGATTCTCCGCCATGTGGAGGAGCGGTCATTGTCGGTCGACTGGATTCTCGAAACCCATGCCCATGCGGATCACCTGACGGCGGCACCCCGGACGGCTGAGGCCCGGTATCCGTTTATCCACCGAGTTCGAAGATCGCCTCGATCTCCATGCAGAACCCGCGCGGCAGTTCGAACATGCCCACCGCCGAACGGGCGTGCCGGCCGGCTTCGGGGCCGAATACTTCATGGAACAGGTCGGATGCGCCGTCGATGACCGCAAACTGGCGGGCGAAACCGGGGGCGGAGTTGACCATGCCGTATACTTTGACGACCTGCGTAATCCGGTCGAGAGAGCCGAGCTCGTTCTCGACCGAGGACAGAATGCTGAGAGCCGTCGCCCGCGCCGCGGCGTAGGCGTCTTCCTCATTGACCTCCGCGCCGACCTTGCCATGGACGATATTCCCGAAATCTTCCGGCGGAGGATGACCGGACGTGTAGACGAGATTTCCGGTGACGACGCAGCCCGTCCGGTTGGCGCTCGGATATACAAAGGCCGCGGGCAGGGAGAGCCCCATCTGTTCAAGGCGTTCGCGAATTCTCAAGCGATTTCCTTCATCGGTATCTCGCCTTCGGGAACAGGTGTCAGGCGGCAGGGCAGGCCGCGGGTATCGGCGGATCCGGTGACGGGGTCCCAGGGACCGTCATAGCTGAGCGCCGCATTGACGTTGACGTCCAGCGCGCCGCGCTCCGGGCCGGGGGCTTCCGGCAACCACCAGCCCATGCCGGTCCGTACGGTGCCGATACCGGTTTCTTCGGTGATCGTGACCTTGAGCTTGCAGCGGCCGTCGATGCCGGGCGTTTCCACCGACACCCAGTCGCCGTCAGACAGGCCGGCTGCGGTCGCCGTCTCCGGGTGAACCTGAAGCAGCGGGAAGGGCGACACCTTCCGGGCCCAGGCCTGATCGCGGTAGCGGGAATGATGATAGGTCTTTTCGCGGGCGCCGGTGATGAGGACGAGCGGGTAAGCCTGCCGAGTCGCATCGTCGGTGCTGTCGATGCGGGGCGGCTCATAGGCGGGCAGGGGGTCGATCCCGAGGGCGTCGAGGGCGTCGGACCGGAGCTCGATCCTGCCGGACGGCGTTTTGAAACCCGCCTCGTCGAAATTGCCGAGTTTGAAGTCGAACGGCGCCCAGCCTTTTTCCTTCAGGACTTTCCAGTCGACTTCGTCGCCGAGCAGGTATTCGTTGAATTCCTGCTTGGTTTCCCACGGGAAGAATTTGCGGGTGTCGATGCCCCGGGCCTCCAGGCGGCGGGCGAGATCGGTCGTGAAGTCGAAATCCGACCTGGCCTCGTTCTCGGGCGGTTTCACCGGGTTCGTGTAGCACACGATCTGCGCCGACGGTTCCAGCGAGACCTCTTCCTCTTCGAGCCCGGTGGTCTTCGGCAGGACGATATCCGCAATTTCCGAGGTCGGGGTCATCATGTGCGAGGCAACGACGAGGAAGTCGAGCGACTTCAGCGCCGCCATGACTTTCTGCGTATCCGGGTATGTCACCGCGATGTTGACGCCGGACACGTACATCGCCCGCACCGGATAGGGCCTGCCGGTCAGAATTGCATCCAGCACGGTCGGATTGTGCGCCGAGGTCTGCCAGCCTTTCGGGCCGGCCCACATGGGGAACCGGCTTGCGCCGAGCGTCCGGTCGGCGACCGCGTCCGGCAGGGCGAAGGCGGGATCGTGCAGGATATCGATGTAGTTCCGGAACCCGCGGGGCCGTTTGACACGGAGGTTGCCGCCTTTGCGATCGACATTGCCGGTGACGGCGACGAGACAGTGAAACGCGCGGAAGGTCTGGACGCCGTTCGAAAACGCGTCGATGCCGTGTCCCGACACGAAGCTGGACGGACCGTCGGCGTACATCCTGGCTGCGGCGATGATATCGTCGGCCGGTACGCCGGTCAGTGCGGCGGCGCGCGTCGGCGGGTATTCTGCGGCGCGGGCTTTCAGTTCGTCGAATCCGTGGGTCCAGTTGTCCACGAAATCTGCATCGTGCAGGTTCTCCGAAACGATGACATGGATCATCGCCAGCCCCAGGGCGACATCGGTGCCCGGACGCGGGCGCAGCCAGAGATCGGCGATATCGACGGCGGGTGTGCGCGCGGGATCGATAACGATGACTTTTGCGCCCTTCGCCCTGGCGCGCTTCAGCGCCATCCACTGAACCGGGTCCGCGGCAGACGGATTGCGTCCGACGATAAGGGCGCAGCGCGTGTTGTCGACGTTTTCGCCGCCGATGACTCCGAGGCCGGTGATCCTGTCCGACAGGGCGCGGCAGCCGCCGCACAAATCCTGGTTCATCATCCAATTCGGCGAGCCGAGCGAGCGCATCAGCAGGGCGACCATTGCCCCGCGGCTGAAAAAGGCGCTGGAGACGGCGCCGACAAGGGATTCAGGGCCGTGTTCGTCCCGCACCCCGAGCAGGCGGTCGGCGATCTCGTCGAGCGCCTCGTCCCAGGAAATCTCCTGCCAGTCTCCGCTACCGCGGGCGCCGGTGCGGCGCATGGGGCGGCGGATGCGGTTTTCGCTGTATGTCAGTTCCGGCAGGGCGCGGATACCCTTGACGCAGAAAGCGCCCTTCGAGCCGGGATGATCCTTGTTCGGGCCAACCGTGGTGACGCGGCCGTCTTTGACGGTGACAAGGGAACCGCAGCGGGTGCTGCACTCCCAGCAGGTGCTTGCATAAGTGCCATCGGGCTTGGCGGGGCGGGTCATGGGCAAAGTCTAGCGGAACTTTAGTGCCGCGGGAAACACCCTGTTACACGATGCCGTCGAGCCAGCCGGCCTCGATCGCCGCGCCGACCAGCAGGCGGAGCGCCAGCAGAGTCAGCAGAATTCGAAATATCTGGCGAAACAGTTTCTCCGGGATGCGGTTGAGCGCATGCTGGCCGAGCCAGGTTCCGATCACCGTGCCGACGATCATCAGCACGACAAGCGGTATGTAGGCGCCGATCGCCATGCCGACGAAACCGAAGGCGATGAGTTTCGTGATGTGGGAAATTGCCATCAGGGTCGCCATCGTCGACACGTGAATACGCCGGTCGTGGCTGGCATGGGCGATAAAGGGCGACAGGAACGTCCCGGTTGCGCTGACGAATATACCGAGGAACGTCGCCGCGGCTCCGAGGATTCCGAACCGCAGCCGTTCCGGCCCGCCGGCGCCGAGGCGGGGCGTCCACATAACGACCAGAATGAAGACGCCGAGAATGCCCTGGAGGATCGCCGAGGGCAGGGTCGAAAATATCTGCGCGCCCGCGAATGCGCCGATACAGGATCCGATGGCAAAGGGCAGGATCAGGGGCTTCTTTACGTATCGCCACATCATGAACATGCGGCTCGACCCTGCGCCGAGCTGGATGATCGTATGCATGGGGATCAGGACGACGAGGGGGAAGAAGAAGGTCATGATGGCGAGCAGCATCAGCCCGCCGGCGGTGCCGGTGACGGTTCCCAGAAAGGTCGTAATCGTGGCGGCGACGACAAGGCCGACCGTCAGCCAGAAACCGACATCGGGCACCCCGAGGAAATTTTCCATCAGAAGTAGCCGGATTTATCGGCGGCGCTCCACAACAGGCGCACGGAAAGCAATACCAGGACGACCTGGAAGACCCGGCGGAACAGGGCTTCTTCCATCACGTCGAGCAGCTTGAATCCCACCCAGTTTCCCGCGAATCCAGCCGTCACCATGGCGGCCATCAGCGGCAGGTAGGCGAAAAATTCGAACCCGAGCACGACGAAAACGATAACCTTCAGCCCGTGAATGAACATCATGATGCAGGAATGCGTGGCGACGAATATCCGCCGGTCCTCGCTGACGCCGCGGACCCAGGGCGCGAGAATCGTGCCGGTCGCGCCGATGAACATCGAAATGAAGGCGCCGATGGCGCCGAGCGCGAAAAACCGTTTCTGGGTCGGTATGCCCGCCGTGATTTTCGGCGAGAAACACACATACAGCATGAACATGCCCAGGATCGCCTGCATCAGCGACACCGGAATTGAAACGACGATCCGTCCGCCGATGGCCGATCCGAGAACAGCGCCGATGGCGAAGGGGACGATGGCCTGCTTCATGACCAGGCGATGCGCGATGATGGTGCGGGTAATGTTCGATCCGGCCTGGACGACGCCATGGACGGGGACAAGGGCGACCGGCGGAAAAACGGTGGCCATGATGCCGATCAGCAGTACGCCGCCGCCCAGCCCGGCAACGACGCCGAACGCCGCGGTAACGGCGGCAAGCCCGGTGAACAGGATAAACATCCATCCGTCGATTTCAGGCGTGATTGTCAGAAGTTCGATCACCCGAGAACCTCGACGGAGGCTTCATAGAGCAGGCGAAGCGCAAGCACCGTCAGCACCAGGTTGAAACCGTTGCGGAATACGTTTTCGGGCATCCAGTGCAGGATGAACTTGCCGGACCATGTGCCGACGACGCCGAACAGGATCATCAATCCCATCAGGGGCGCATAGGGCGCGAAGGCGAAGCCGAGAAAGCCGAAGGTCAGAATTTTCACGCCGTGCTGCCAGGACATGAAGGCGGCATGTGTCGCGACGGTCATCATGCGGTCCGATGTCGAAGCCTTGATGAAGGGGGCGATCAACGGCCCGGTCGCACCGGCGAACATGGTCGCGAAAGACGCCAGCGCGCCGACGATCGCGAACCGGATTTTTGTCGGCTCCATCGCCTTCATCTTGGGGCCCCAGACGGCGTACAGAACGAATATGCCGATAATCGCCTGAAGCAGGTATTTCGGCAGGGCGAAGACGATCTGGCCGCCGATTGCGGCGCCGATAACCGTGCCCACCACGAATGTGGGCATCCAGAGAAACAGGATATTGCGCCACATCATCGCCGCGCGGAAAAAATTGGACCCGACCTGGACCACCGCGTGCACCGGAATGATCGCGAGCGGCGGCATGGTCGACGCCATTACCGCGACAAGCGCCGCACCGCCGCCGAGCCCGAAGGCCGCGGAAACGGCGGAGGTCAGGAAGCTGAGAAGGCACAGGGCGGCGAAGGACCATTCGGATACCCCCGGCGCGCTTGCCAAAATGTCTTGGATGATGGACATGAAGCTTTCGCAGTATACACCCAGAAAATACCGATGGCGCGGAATCGGCACAAATGCCGCGGGTTCAATGACATTGAGCAAACGGGCGCGATGCCTTAAACCACACCGCAACTGGGAGAGTTCATATGTCAGAAGCCAAAGGCCCGCTGTCGGGCGTCACCGTTGTCGATCTAACCCGGGTGCTTGCCGGCCCGACCTGCACGCAGATGCTGGGCGATCTGGGCGCCGACGTGATCAAGATCGAGAAGCCGGGAGCGGGGGACGATACACGCCGTTTCGCGCCGCCTTTCCTGAAAGACGACAGCGGTGCGGACACCACCGAGAGTTCCTATTATCTGGGCGCCAACCGGAACAAGCGGTCTGTGGGGCTGGATATCGCCAAACCGGAAGGCGCCGAAATCGTGCGCCGGATGGCGATGGACGCCGATGCGCTGGTCGAGAATTTCAAGACCGGCAACCTGGCGCGGTACAAGCTGGCCTATGACGATCTCAAGGACGGCAATCCGAAGCTGGTCTACTGTTCGGTGACGGGGTTCGGTCAGACCGGTCCCTATGCGCCACGTCCCGGATACGACTTTCTGATCCAGGGCATGGCGGGACTGATGTCGATCACGGGCGAGCCCGATGGGGAACCGCAAAAGGTCGGCGTTCCGATTGCCGATATCATGGCCGGCATGTATGCCAGCGTGTCCGTAAACGCGGCGCTTCGCCATGCGGCTGTGACCGGGCAGGGGCAGTATATCGACATCGGCATGATGGATACGACGGTTGCGATGCTCGCGAATGCCGGGATGAACTACATCCATGGCGATATGCTCGGCCGGCTCGGCAATGCCCACCCCAATATCGTGCCCTATCAGCCGTTCAGGACGGCGGACGGGTTCATCATCGTTGCGATCGGCAATGACAGCCAGTTCGGACGTTTCTGCGAGATGGCGGGCCGGACCGATCTCTCGTCCGATCCGGAATACGCCACCAACGATGCCCGGGTGCGCAATCGCGAGGCCCTTGTGCCGATCCTCAACGAGGTGTTTGCGGCGCGGACTTCGGCGGATTGGCTGTCGGCGCTCGAGGCCCAGAAAATCGGGTGCGGGCCGATCAACAACCTTCAGCAGGTGTTTGACGATCCGCATGTGAAGGCGCGCGAGATGGTCGTCAAGATGGAACACCCGCTGGCCGGAGATCACGGGGCCGATGTGATCGCCAGCCCGATGAAATTTTCCGAAACGCCCGTGACCTACCGCCAGGCGCCGCCGCTGGTCGGCCAGCATACGGAAGAAGTCCTGCGCGAAAAACTGAACCTGACGGACGAGGATCTGGCGGCCTTGCGCGAGAAGGAAGTGATCTGAGGCCGGCCCCGAGGGGCTGAGATGGATCGCATCCGCTGGATTTCGCTCGGCCTGCTGTTTTATTGCGGCATCGGTTGGGGCGTGGCGATCGGGATCGCGAAGGTCGCGACCACGGCGGGCGTTCTCCCCCTGGGCTATGTCTTCTGGGTCGCGACGATCGCGGCGCTTATCCTGACGTCGATATGCGCGATCCGCCGAACGTTCCCCGGCGTCACCGGGGAGCACCTCCGTTATTATGTCATCATCGGCGGTATGCGCATCGTCTGTGCAAACGTCGTCTGGTATACGACGGTCAAGTACATCCCCGGCGGCGCTCTGGCGGTCGTTCTTGGCCTGACACCGATTTTTACCTACGCGATCAGTCTTGCCATGCGGCTTGAAAATTTCGTGGCGCTCCGGGCCGCCGGGCTGAGTCTCGGTTTCGTCGGTGTGATCCTGTTCGTCGCCCCGCGGG
The DNA here is from genome assembly GCA_963974055.1 of uncultured Rhodospirillaceae bacterium. GTDB lineage: Bacteria > Pseudomonadota > Alphaproteobacteria > MPNO01 > UBA830 > CAXBCP01. The sequence continues at coordinate 116,192 of CAXBCP010000005.1, read as the reverse complement.
AAAGCCTTCCGGATCCGTCGATGGTTCCCTGGCTGTTATTCGGCCTTGCGGCGCCGCTGACCTATTCGCTGGCGAATATCCTGATCGACCGCCTGCGCCCGGCAACTGGAAATTCCCTGTCGCTGACGACGGGAATGGTGTGGTTCGGGGCGATCGTGATGCTTCCGGTGTGTTTGCTCGCGGACGCTTTTCACGTGCCGATGCTGCCGTTGAGGGTTCAGGATATAGCCGTCTTCGGGCATGCCATCATTTCCGGTTTTGCGTTCTTTGCGCTGTTCGAGATGATCCGCCTCTCGGGCCCGACCTATGCGTCGCAGCTCAATTACGTTGTAACGTTGACAGGTGTGTTGTCGGGCATGATCTTCTTTGGAGAAGCACCTACCTGGTGGGCATGGGCGGGGACTGCCTGCGTCCTGTGTGGTGTCGCAATGGTAAACCGGAAACAATCCGCGAATGGCTAATCCACCGCCCGCGAAGATGGTCGAACCGATCAGCGAAGAGGCGCGGACCCATTCCCTGCGTGAGACCCTCGCGCGGGCGCCGGATCCGGGCTGTATCCGGGTGTTCGGATATGCCTCGCTGATGTGGAATCCCTGTTTCGAATTCGTCGAGGCGAAAAAAGGCTGCCTTGCCGGATACCGGCGCGGATGTTCCATCTGGTCGCTGTTTGCCCGGGGCACGCCGGAGAATCCGGGGCTCGCCTTCGCGCTGGAAGAACGCGCGGGCGAGAATTGCGAAGGTGTCGTCTTTACCCTGCCCGAAACGGTTTGTGAAAACGACCTTCAGCCGTTATGGGAACGCGAAATGTGGACAAACGCCTACACGTCCGAATGGGTGAATGTCGACGTCGACGGTACCGATGTATGTGCCCTGACATTCGTCATCCGTTTTGATCACCCGCAGTTTGCCGGCGACATGACGATCGAGGAACAGGCAGGCTATATCGCGACCGCGGCGGGAAAGTACGGCCCGTGCGACGAATACCTGGCCCAGACCGTCGAGGCGCTCCGGACCCACGATGTGCACGACCCGCACCTGGTCCGGCTTCTCGCCCAGGTGGGCGCGCTCAAAGGCTGATGCGCGGCTTGCCTTCGCGCCGTCGGCATGCACAACTATTCCCGATAAAACGGGAGAGATAAAATGACCGACACGGAAATCGGCTATATCGACTATTCGACGATGAACGTCGACAAGAACGCGTCCTATGACAGCCTCAAGGACCGCGTTGTGATTATCACCGGCGCAGGGCAGGCCATCGGCCGGGGCTATGCCCACTATTTTTCGGCGCAGGGCGCCATTCCGGTCATCGCCGACATTAACGGCGACAATGCCGAACGCGTGCAGAAGGAAATCCTCGACAAGCAGGGAAAGGCGCTTGCCGTCCAGGTCGATGTCGCGGACGAGGCTTCGGCCCTGTCGATGGTCGACAAGGCGCTGTCCGAATACGGCCGTCTTGATATTCTCATAAACAATGCGGCGATTTTTTCGCAGATCACGATGGCGCCGTTCTGGGAACTGCCGGTCGACGAATGGAAGCGCGCTGTCGATGTGAACGTGAACGGCGCGTTCCTGTGTTCGCGGGCGGCGGTGAAACCGATGATCGAAGCGAAGTGGGGGCGCATCATCAACGTATCTTCCGGCACGATGATGATGGGCCGGCCGAACTACCTGCATTACATCACCACAAAGGCCGCAATGATCGGCATGACCCGGTCTATGGCGCGAGAGGTCGGGCCCTATGGAATTACCGTCAACACGTTCTGGCCGGGCGTGATGCAGACCGAGGTCGAACGGCCGTCAGTGCCGCGCGAGATGTTCAAGTCGATGACGGCTTCCCAGGCGCTCCCGCGACAGGGGACAATTCACGATCTGGCGAAGGCGATGATGTTTCTGTGTTCGGACGAAGCGGCCTATATCACGGGCCAGGGCATGATTGTCGATGGCGGGCAAAATTTCATCTGACCCGGACCCGAGGGGAGACTGGTCGTCCTATTACGAAAAGACCGGAAACCGCCCGCCGCGGCCGACCCTGCTGAAGGCGCTGGATGCCTTCGACCGCGAAGGGCCGGCGGCCGACCGGCTTGCCGTCGATCTCGGATGCGGATCCGGGCGCGACACCATCGAGATACTGCGCCGCGGCTGGCCGGTCCTGGCGATCGATGCCGCACGGGAGGCGATCGAGAAGCTTATGTCGCGTCCCGACCTGCCCGACGGCGCGGAGATCGAAACGCAGGTCGCAAGATACGAGGATATGCGCCTGCGCCCCTGTACGCTGATCAATGCGGCATTTTCGCTGCCGTTGTGTCCGGCCGCCGCCTTTCCGGCGGTCTGGGAAAAGATCGTCGGTGCGCTCAGGCCCGGCGGGCGATTTTCTGGACAATTCTACGGGGACCGGGATTCCTGGGCCGGTAATCCTGAAATGACGCATTTTACAAAAACCGAGGCGATGAAAGTGCTGCAGCCATTTACCATCGAGTTTTTCGAGGAAGAAGAGGACGATTCCGTGACGCCGCGGGGTACGCCCAAGCACTGGCATATCTTTCATATCGTCGGGAAAAAGACATGAAAGGCCATAACTCCGACCTTGAATCCCTGCGCGTAAAGGTCGCCGTTTGCACGCGGATCATGAACATGGAGGGACTGATCGATTATTCGGGGCATGTCAGCGTGCGGCTGCCGGATAACGGCGGCATTCTGATTCAGTCCTTCGACGATTCCCGCGCCGCGCTGGAGCCCGACGACCTGCTGGTCTGCGATCTTGACGGAAACCTGGTCGAGGGACCGCCGGGCAAGGCGCCGCCGCGCGAAGTCTTTATTCATACCGAAATCATGAAGGCGCGGCCCGACATCAACGCGGTCGGGCATTTCCACCCTGAAACGGCGACCATGTTCACGCTTGTCGCGGGGCGCCCGCTGGTGCCGGTCAAAAACCATGCGGCGCGGTGGATGGACGGCATTCCCGTGCATCCCGACCCGGGGCATATCAATACGGTGGAAAGCGGCAGGGCGCTTGCGGCGACGCTGGGCGATTGCCATGCGGCGCTGATCCGGGCCCATGGCGTCACCGTAACCGCCGAGAGCGTCGAAGCGCTGCTGGTCGATTCCGTGCATTTCGAGGAGAACGCCAGAACGCTTTTTCGCGCCGCCTCGCTCGGCACCGTGACCGGGCTTTCGCAGGATGAAATGGCGGACTTTCTAAGCCGGTTCAGTCGCCCGGCGCATATCGGCAAGCTGTGGAAATATTACCTCGGCCGCGGCGTCGATACCGGCATCGTGCCCGCAGCCTGGCTCGCCCGGCTTGCCGACGTCGAATGATCTTCGGACGTCTGCTGCCGGCGGGTTTCTGATCGGGAATTTTCGTAAAGACCGGCTGGACTTGGGCTGGAGCGGGTGAAGGGAATCGAACCCTCGTCGTAAGCTTGGGAAGCTTCTGCTCTGCCATTGAGCTACACCCGCGGCGCGCGCAGTTTACGCACCTTTGCCCCGCGTTCAAGCCCTCTCAAATTTGCACTGGACCGCTTGCGGCGGGAATGCCATTACCAGTTCACATATCAAAATTCAGGGGATGAGGCATGAAAATCTGCCGTTTTAATAACGACCGGCTGGGTGTGGTCGACGGAGACAGCGTGATCGATGTGACGGGCGCGCTGGATGCGATTCCCGCAGCCGGCTGGCCCGCGCCGGTCGGCGATGCGCTCATCGTCAATCTGGACGCCGTCTGCGCGCGGGCGACGGAGCTGATGTCGGCGGGCGAGAAACACGCGCTTTCATCGGTGGTCCTGAAAAGCCCCGTCGCAAACCCGAACAAGGTTATTGGCGCGCCGGTGAATTATTACGCGCACCAGGACGAGGCGATCGCCGACAAGGGCGTCAATTTCGGCCAGGAAATCAAAACCATCGATCACTACGGGCTTTTCCTGAAGAACCCGGTGCTCGTCGGGGCGGGCGAGGGGGTCGATCTTCATTTCACCGACCGCCGCAACGATCACGAGATCGAACTGTCGCTGATAATCGGCAAGACGGCGAAGAACGTATCCTATGAAAACGCGCTCGATTATGTGGCCGCCTATTCCATCGGCCTCGACATGACGGTGCGGGGAACCGAGGAACGCAGTCTGCGGAAGGCGATCGACAGTTATTCGCTGCTGGGGCCTTGGCTTGTGACCGCCGATGAAATCGCCGACCCCGACAAGCTCGATTTTTCAATCCATGTCGGCGACGAAGAGCGCCAGAATTCGAACACGGACAAACTGATTTTCGACTGCCGGAAACTGATCGAATACGGATCGCAGTTCTACACCCTGTATCCCGGCGATGTGATCATGACGGGCACGCCCGAAGGCGTCGGCCCGGTGGTCCCGGGAGACGTGATGCATTGCTACTGCGAGGGCATCGGTCGCATGGACGTCGACGTCCGCGCGGCGTGACGGCCGCACCGTGAAGGGCGAAAAGCTCACCGGCCGGCTGGCGACCGGCATCGGGATGGGAACCGCCTTCACCCAGCTGCACTGGGCGAAGGAACAGTTCCGCGACCGTGTCGGTGTCGATCCGTTCCCGGGTACGATCAACATGATCCTGGACGACCCGGAGTCCATGCCCGTCTGGGTGCGGCTGAAGCGGACGGACGGTATTCATATGGACAACCCGAATGACGGGCCGCACGATTGCGACGCCAAATGCTGGCGCGTTTCGATCGACGTGGGAACGGGCGGCGGCGGGATCGACGGGGCGATTGTCTATCCGCTCGTCGATGGATACCCGCCTGCCCAGGTCGAAGTGATCGCGGCGGTCGGTATACGCGATGCGTTCGGGATCGAGGATGGCGATACCGTAACCCTTACACTGAAAGGCTGACCGATGGCGGTAACGCTCGAAAATGCGACGGCGGAACTTTGGGAATTTCCGCTTTCCGGACCGACCGGCGGGTCGGGCATAACGGCGGTCGATGTGATTGTCGTCGATATCGAGGATTCCGACGGCGTTACCGGCACGGGATTTTCCTATGTGCTCGGCGGCGGCGGCCAGACCGTGACGCTGGCGGCCCGCGATATGCTGGCACGTTTTGTGTCGGGCCGGGAAATCGTGCCGCCGCAGGCGCTGTGGCGCCGGCTGGCGGGGTCGCTCAACCGGCTCGGGCGCGGTGTCGGGTATCTGGCGATCGCGGCGATCGATGTCGCCATGTGGGATTTATACGCAAAGCGCCAGGGATTGCCGCTTTATGCCGCGCTTGGCGGCGTGGCGCGGACGTTGCCGATCTATGGGTCCGGCGGGTTCGGCCCGACACAGGACCCGGAGGCGGCGGTCGAACGGGCGCTCGATTATGCCGATCGCGGCTGCACTGCCGTGAAGCTCCGTGTTGCGGGAGCCGCTGCCGATCTGCCGAGAATTCAGGCGGTCGCGGAGGCCCTGCCGGACGGGGTCGATATCATGGCCGACGCCAACGAGAAATGCGATCTCGCCCGCGCCCAGTGGCTGTCCAACGTACTGGCGGATGTAAACGCGTTGTGGTTCGAAGAACCGTTGCCGGCACACGATACAAACGGCTTCGCCACGCTGGCGCAGAATTGCACGGTTCCGATTGCGACCGGCGAGCATCATCAGGGCGCGGTGGAACTGACCCATCTTATGGCGGAGCGGGCGGTTTCCATCCTTCAGCCCGATCTCGCGATGATGGGGGGGATTACCGAATGCCTGCGTCTCGCCCATATCGCGGAACACTATAACCTGGTCGTGTCGCCGCACTTCCTGCCGTCGCTCTTTATCCATGTTGCGGGCGCGGCGCCGTCGATCCGCTGGATGGAGGATTTTCCGCTGTTGGAGCCGATGTTCGATACGCCGGTCGATATGGATGCCGACGGCAATATGGCGCCGCCCGAAACGCCGGGCCATGGCATATCCTGGGCCGACGGTGCGCGTCAGGAATTCAGGACCGATTTATGAGAATCTGCCGCTACAACGAAGACAAGTTCGGCCTGATCAAGGGCGACCAGCTTATCGACGTCACGATCGCGCTGGACGACATTCCGCAGCAGCGCTGGCCGCGCCCGCATGGCGATGCGATGATCGCCGATCTCGAGTCCATCAGGGTCGGCATCGAGCAGAACCGGAAGATGGGCTACGTTCAGGGCGTCAACAACGTCGTCCTGAAAAGTCCCGTGGCGAATCCGTCAAAGATCATCGCGGCGCCGGCAAACTACGCAAAGCATGTCGCCGAAGCGCAGGACGACGCCGGGATTAACTTCGGCCGCGAAATCAAGACGATAGATGACTACGGGCTGTTCCTGAAGGCGAATTCCGCGCTGGCAGGTCCCGGCGAAGGCATTACGCTTGGGCACACCGACCGCCGCAACGATCACGAGATCGAACTCGCGATGGTCATTGGAAGGACGGCCAAGAACGTAGCCTACGACGACGCGCTCGATATCGTGGCCGGCTACGCGATCGGTCTCGATATCACCGTGCGTGGCGTCGAGGACCGCAGCCTCCGGAAATCGCTCGATTCCTATGCGGTGCTCGGGCCGTGGATGACCACGGCGGACGAGATAGACGATCCCGACGACCTGGATTTCCGCCTGACGGTCAATGGCGAGGTCCGCCAGGACTCCAATACGAAGAATCTTATATTCGATTGCCGGAAACTGATCGAATACGCTTCCAGGTTTTATACGCTTTATCCCGGCGATATTCTGATGACGGGGACCCCGGAAGGGGTCGGACCCATCGAACCCGGCGATCGTGTGGTCTGTCAGATGGATGTCATTGGAAAAATGGAACTCGACGTTCGGTAGATATGGACAGCAAACCGCGAGACCCCGGGACGTATTACGACCGCATAGCGGCGCATCATGTGCAGCCGCTCTGGGTGGAGACGGCGCGCTACGTGCCGCGGGAACCCGCGCCGCCCTATGATCCTGTGCTCTGGAAATACGAAGAAATCCGGCCGCTTCTTGCCGAGGCTGGCGACGTTATCACTCCGGAGGAGGCGGGCCGTCGCGTTCTCGTTCTGAAGAACCCGGCACTGGGCGATTTCGGCGGCACGACGCGCAGTCTTTATGCCTGCCTGCAGCTCATCCTGCCGGGCGAACGGGCGGCCGAACACCGTCATACGCAATCCGCGATGCGGCTTGTTCTCGAAGGCGACGGGGCCTTTACCACGGTCGATGGCGGGCGCCTGGAAATGCAGCCCGGCGATTTCATCATTACGCCGTCCTGGGCCTGGCATGGTCATATTCACGAAGGCACGACGCCGATGGTCTGGCTCGACGGGCTCGATAACGGATTGATGGCGCAACTCGACACCACGTTTTTCGAGCCCGGCCCGCCGGATGGCTATATTCCCGGCGACGATGACACGGTTGCACCCCGGCGCGCGCGGGTGCTCCGATATCCCTATGAAGATGCACGGGAAAAGCTGGCGGCGTTGCAAAAAGCGGCACCGCCGGATGCCTGTCTCGGATACCGGATGGAATACCTGGACCCGTCCGATGGCGGACCGGCAATGTCGACGATGACGACTGCGTTGACCCTGCTTGAGAAAGGCTTTCGGGGGCAGCCTTATCGCTGTTCCGACGGAGCGATTTTCACCGTACTTGAAGGGGAAGGCGAAACCGAGATCGGCGGCGAAATATTCGCCTGGAAACAGCACGACGTTTTCGTGGTTCCGTCATGGGCGCCGCACAGTCATCGGGCGTCCGCGGAATCCGTCCTGTTCGGTTTTTCCGACCGTGTGGTGCAGCAGAAACTCGATGTCTGGCGCGAGGCGCGGGGCGCGTGATCGATCCTGTGATCCGCAAACTGACGAAATCCGATCTGGCAGCGGCAGACCTGATAAACCGCGAGGCTTTCGGCACCTTTTTCGGCCTGGAAAACCCGATGGACTTCCGGGGCGACGGCGATGTCGTGCAGGGGCGCTTTCGCGCCAACCCGGACGGTGCATTTGCCGCCGACCTTGACGGAGAACTGGTCGCCTGCGGTTTCGTGATGGATTGGGGAAGCGTCGGTATTTTCGGCCCGCTGACGGTGGATGTGAAGCATTGGGGAAAGGGAATCGCGCGGGCCATGATGGATGCGATGGTCGGCTATATGGATGCGCGCGGCTTCGCGCTCCAGGGACTGTTTACGCATCCGCAGAGCGCAAAACATATTCGTCTCTACGAGGAATACGGGTTCCGGATGCAGCGGATTACGGCGGTCATGGACAGACAGGTGGATCTGTCGCAGGCGATGCCGCCCGCCACGATGCTTTATTCGTCGCTCGGCGCGACGGCGCAGCGGGCCGCGCTCGAACAATGCAGGAGCATCGCCGGCACCATCGAGGCCGGTCTGGACCTGTCCCGCGAAATTCAGTCGATCGCGCAGGGCGGTTTCGGCGATACGGTGCTGCTCCGGTCGGAGGGACAACCGGTCGGTTTCGCCTGTTGCCATCAGGGCGCCGGCTCCGAAGCGGGAAGCGGCCAGACGGTGGTCAAGTTCGCGTGCGTTGTGCCCGGGCCGGCGGCGGCAGAGCAATTCGCCCGGCTGGTTGAGGCCTGCGCGGGTTTTGCTGCACAGCGCGGCACGGCAAGACTGGTTGCCGGTACCAATACCGGTCGCAGCGAATGTTACGAAGCGCTTCTGGAATACGGTTTCCGAACCTGGATGAACGGGGTCGCGATGATCCGGCCTGCCACAGACGGTTACAACCTGCCGGGAATATTTGCGATCGACGACTGGCGATAAAAAAAGGCGGGCCGAGGCCCGCCTTTTCGTATCCGGTCCGGAACGCCTATTTATTGAAATCGAACAGGCGCTTGGCGTTTTCGCCGAGAATGTTCTTCTTCGATTCCTCGTCGAGGAAGGGGAGATCCCAGATCACGCTCGGCGTGTCGAAGTCGAAATGCGGCCAGTCGGAGGCATAGAGTAACTGGGTTTTCGCATTGATCATTTCGAAGGTGAGTTCGACAGCCTTCATGTGATCGGTTTCCAGCGGCTGGCAGGTGTAGAACATCTCTTTCATATACTCGCTCGGCAGCTTTTTGAGCATCGGCGCTTCCGAGGACCGCATCAGATAGGTGTGGTCGAGGCGTTGCATCAGCCACGGCACCCAGGAGAGCCCGGATTCGATCCAGACCACCGGCAGGTTCGGGAACCGCTCGGGCAGGCCGTTCATGATCCAGTTCGTCATGTGCACGACATTGCACCAGACGAAGGACAGGGCGTGCATCGACCCGAAACGGTTAATCTGCATCATGAACGGGTCCTGCCAGTAGTACCCGGCATGGAAGCCGAGCGGCAGGCCGCGTTCTTCAAGCGCACGGTAGACCTTCATGTAATGATTGTGGTGCACGGCCTTGTAGCGGACCGAGGTGACCATGAAACCGACGCAGCCGGGCGCATCGCCGAATTCCTCGATCGTTTCCAGTGCCGCTTCGGGGTCGTTGAACGGCAGGAACATCATGGTCTTGAGCTTGGGATCCTTTTTCAGGATGTTTTCGACCTGCCACCGGTTGTAGGCCTTGCCCAGAATGGCTTCCATGTCGAACTGGGGATGCATCCCGAGAAACAGCATCGGGGTGGGGAAGACAACCTGGACGTCGATGCCCATCGCTTCATAGGCGCGCTTGGCGAGGACGAGGTCACGGTGACCTGCTTCCTTGATCTCGCTCTCGTCGACCTTTTCGCTGCGCGCCGCCTGGTGGGGAATGCGACCGCCGACATCCTGGTAGCGGAGCGCAAGATCGCCGTTCAGGCCATAGGGCGGTGTGCCCGAACGGTGCAGAACCATTTCTTCCGCCTGGGCGCGCACGACCGGATCGTCGATATAGGCGATGATTTCGCGCCAGGATTCCGTTTCCGTGTGATGCGCATCGATATCGGCGATGAATATATCGTCGAAATTCCGCTCATCCGCCTGCTGGCGGGCTTTCGCCAATATGTCGCGCGAATCCGTATAGGTCGTGATTTCCTTAATCGGATTTTCTTTGATCTGTTCTATTCCTGTGTCCATTACGTCACTCCTGACAATCGGTATGTGCCGTTATCGGCCGATCTAAATCTCGTCGTCGTTAAACGTTGTCCTCGGGTCGCGGGCGTTGAAACCACATGGCGAGATCGAATGTTGAAAGATTGACCGCCCGCAGCATGTCCGAGCAGGTCATCACGACGTCGGTGGCGGTTACCGCCTCCGGCCCGGTATAGGGCGAGAAAAAACGATCTTCCATCTCGACCTTGTTCGCGAAAAGACGGGTCCCTGCGGTAAGCAGGCGCTGCACGGTTTCGTCCGGAATATCTTCGGTTTCGCCGTCCCGCAAAGCCTTTTCGACGATTTCGAGCGCACGCGTCGCCGCCGCATTCAAGTCGCCGAGTTCGGTTTCAGACGACGACATAAACCTCTCCGTCCTTCACTTCGACCTTGTAAGGTTTCAGACGGATATTCTTCTGTCCGGGGTGCCTGCCGGTGCGAACGTTGTATTCATATCCGTGCCACGGGCACACAATATGAACGTCGGTTTCCGAAAACTTCAGCCCATGTGCGGTCTTGTCGGTTTCGTGAATGACTTCCTCGACCCGGTTGATGATCTTGCCCTGGCAGGCGGGACCGCCCTGGTGCACACAATTGTTCTCATAGGCGAAGAACTCGCCTTCCACGTGGAAGACGCCAATTTCCAGGTTGCCCTGCGCAATGATCTTCCGATCGCGGTCTCCGAACTCTTCGGTCCGTCCGACGTACAATTCCGTCACCTTGTTTCCTCCGCCATAACCAGTTGATATAATTGGCAAAATAAATATTCACCGTTGGTGAAAGTAATCCTATCGTATTGTCGTGACGAGGCCAACGCATTTCAGGCATACCAGCGATCCGTCGACCCGCTTGGAGTTAAGGGCCGTTTTGGTATATGTTGGCACCGGATTCCGTAGCGTTAGTGTGTACTGGAGAGTTGGGATGGCAAAGAATCGAAGCTTGGGTGTAGTCCTCATTATTCTCGGCGTACTTGTGAACAATTATGCCTATGTTACTGATATCGTGGGTAATTCGCATGAAGGACTTATCTACATGGGGTCCCGCGGGATTATTGCAGCCGGACTGGGGCTGCTTGCGATTGCGTTTGGAGTTGTTTCGTTGCTGCGTGCGACCAACAAGGATTCGACGCCCGATGCAGGCTGAGGCGGCATCAGGGTTTTTGACGCCAGTTTCGCTGATTTTCATGGAATTTTGACAGTTAAGGTTAATGATAGCGGAACGACGACACTAAATACCGTTAGGGGGCGACCGGGATAACATGTCCAGGTTGAAGAAAAACCAAAACAAGAACGACCTTGCGCTGCTGCATCGGCGTATTTCGCGTCATGCGCGAAAGCCGGTCCTGAGCGACCGTCAGCTGATCCTGAGGTCGCGCCGCGGCACAGCGTTTATAAGGGTTCCCCGGTTTCTGCAGGCGGCCGGCCTTGTCGCGGTGGGCGCCCTGACGGCCTGGGTCGTTCACGTCAGTTATGCCTATGTCAGCTACGACAAAATCGTTTCGGCAAAGGACGCGGCGATTACCGCGCGCGATCAGGCGCAGCGCGCATTGCGCGCGGAACTCGCCGAGGCTCGGCGCAGTTTTGCCGAGGCGACGGATTCCCTCGAAAAAAACCACAAGGGCCTGGTTTCCCTGATCGGTCAGAACCAGACTCTCAAGGGAAACCTCCGGACGCTGCATAAAGACATTGCCCGTATCGAAGCGGAACGCAAGAAAACGGAAACCGAAAAACGCTCTATCGCGGATCGTATGGTCGTGCTTGAGGCACATCTTAAGGCGACCAAAGACAGGAACCAGGCGCTTGCGGACAATCTTAAGAATACCGGCTCGGAACTTGCCGTTGCGCTGGCTGCTAAAAGCAAGGCGAGCCGGAAAGGTCTGACCCTCAACTCCCGGGTCAGCGAGCTTCAAAAACGCCTGAGCGAGGCAAAAGAGGCGCAAACGGCTCTGTTGGACCGGATTGGCGATACGTCGCAATCCGAATCCAAACGCCTGAAGAGCATAATCGCGTCTGCCGGGCTGAACGTTAAAGAGCTGCTGCGCGCGCAGGGCGTCTCCGCGCTTGCACAGGGGGGGCCGTTCGAAGCGGTGCCGAAATCCGGTACGGCGACGGATGAAGAGAAGCTCGAAATAGCGCTCGGCAACGTCAACGGCATGCTCGACCACCTTGAAGGTCTGCAGCGCATTGTCAGAGGCCTGCCCCTCGCGCCGCCGCTCGATTATTACTACGTATCGAGCAAGTACGGTCGCCGCACGGATCCGCTTAACGGAACGACTGCGATGCACCGGGGAGTCGATTTCGGCGCCAAGCATCGGGCCACTGTGCTTTCCACGGCCCCCGGCAAGGTCATCTATGCGGGATGGAAGGGAAAATTCGGTCGGTTTATCGAGATCGACCACGGTAACGGCGTTGTCACGCGGTACGGTCATCTTCGGCGGATATACGTCAAGCGGGGCCAGGAGATCGGTTTCCGGACGAAAATCGGCCAGATGGGTAATTCCGGGCGTAGCACAGGCACCCATCTGCACTACGAGATCCATGTAAACAAACGAAGCGTTGACCCACTCAAAATTATGAAAGCGGGAAGAGATGTTTTCAAAGGATAAAGATTCAGGCGATAAACGGACCCCCGGCGCACCGTCCATCCTCAGCGCCGGCATGCAGGTTACGGGCGATATCGTCAGCGACGGCGAAGTCCAGATCGACGGCGTTCTCTCGGGCGATATCCATTGTGCGAAGCTGACGATCGGCGAAACCGGCCGCATCAATGGCTCGGTCGTGGCCGATGACTGCCTCGTGCATGGCGAAGTCGTCGGACAGATCAAAGCCGACGCGGTCACGCTGTCCCGCTCGTCCCGCGTCGAAGGCGACGTCCTGCACGATATGCTGGCGATTGAGCCGGGGGCACGGCTCGACGGTCATTGCAAGCGGCTCGACAAGGCGGATGCCGATGATCCCAAGCTCGATTTGGTCGTCACCGACGTCGACAGGGGCTCGTTCTAGGGGGCTGCGCCTGCGTTCCGGAGTATATCGGCAAACAGAACGGGATCGGCATTGCCGCCGGACAGGACGACGCATACGGTGCGTCCGGAATAGTGCGACGAACCGCTGAGCGCGGCGGCCAGGCCCGCGGCGCCGCCGGGTTCCACAACGAGCCGACAATCGGAAAATGCTGCGAATATGGCGTGTCTGACCTCCGGGTCGGCGACCGCCACCCCTCCCGACAGAAGTTCCTTGTTTATCGTGAATGTCAGCGCGCCCGGCGTTGGAACCAGCAACGCATCGCAGATCGAAACCGGACCCGCCTGATTGGATACCCGTTCCCCGGCCCGCAATGATTTAGCAGTGTCGTCGAATCCGTCCGGTTCGGCGGCATATATGTCCATATCGGGAAATGCCTGTTTCAGGGCGATCGCACACCCGGCAATGAGGCCGCCTCCCGACACCGGGACAAGCGCGATATCCGGCACGATGCCTTGTTCCGCACATTGTTCGGCGATTTCGAGGCCGACGGTTCCCTGGCCTGCGATGATATCGGGATGGTCGAACGGCGGCACGATGCAGGCGCCCGTCCGTTCGACGATTTCGGCGGCGATCGCCTCCCGGTCGTCGGCCCCCCGGTCGTAGAGCACGATTTCGGCGCCGAGGGCCCGTGTGTTGGCGATTTTTATCTCGGGGGCATCTTCGGGCATTACGATCGTCGTTTTCATGCCGAGGCGCCGGCCTGACCAGGCGACGGCCTGTGCATGATTTCCGGAGGAGAACGCGACGGCGCCGCGCGCCTGGTCGTCGGCGTTCAACCGGGACATCAGGTTCCATGCGCCGCGTATCTTGAACGCGCCGACGGGCTGGACGGTCTCGCATTTGAGAAGGATGCGGGCACCCGCCCGCTCGTTCAGACGTTCGAATTCCAGAAGCGGGCTGCGAACGGCAATTCCCTTAAGCCGGTCCGCCGCCGCCCGGATATCCGCGATTGTTGGCAGGATTTCAGTGTTTCCCAAGAAAGTCGTCCAGTGCAGCGCGGGATTCCGGTTCGGCCAATGTCGGCACATGGCCGGCGCGGGGAATCTCAACGGCGACGAGATCGGGTTTTACCTCCTGCATCCGGGCGAAACACCCGGCCGCCAGGATGTCGGATTCCGCGCCCCGCAAGACGAGGGTCGGTACGGTCTTGAGGGCCCGGAACAGCGGCCACATATCGGGAATCGCGTAAGACGATTCCAGCATCGGCTTCGCGATATCGACATCCCAGTCGAAATAAAGCCTGCCGTCTTCTTTTTCCCGGAACGTGTTCTGCGCCATTTTCAGCCATATCCCCTCGTCCTGAAAAGCGAGGTTCGGCAACATCGTTTTGATCGTTCGGACCGCTGCGTCCCAATCGTCATGCGGACGGTCTTCCTTGATGTAGTCGATGATGAAATTCAGCCCGCCGGTTTCAACTTCCGGCCCGACATCGTTCATGACCAGCGCGGACAGCATGGTCGGCATAGCGGCGGCCATTCCCATGCCGAGTATGCCGCCCAGCGATGTACCGACGACGACGACGCTGTGCAGGTTCAGCGCGGCAAGCAGGTCCTGAATATCGCGGATATAGGTCCCGGGATGGTAGTTGCGCCAGTTCGGATCGTAGTCGGACCGGCCCCGTCCGCGATAGTCCGGACACACAATCCGGCGTCCGTCCGCCGAAAATTTTTCAGCGAATGATTCGAAGTCCTTTGAATTGCGGGTAAGGCCCCCAAGGCAAAAAAGAGGGGGACGCGTATCGAGCGCGCTTCCGTAATCGCGGACATACAAAGACAGATTGTCGTAAGTCGTTATTCGGCGTTCCCGGAACGGCATCGGATAACTTCTATACACCCAGCAACGGCGGCAGCTCCGATAGCGTCCTGATCTCTGTATGCGGTACGGCGGGCAGCAATTCCTTCGGCTGTCCGAAGCGGTTCACCCAGGCGACCGTAAACCCGAATGCACCGGCGCCGTGGGCGTCCCATCCGTTGGAGGACTGGAAGCTGATATCGTTCGGCGCGACCCGGAGTTCGTCGACCGCGAACTGGTAGACGGAGGGGTGGGGCTTGAAGACGCCGACGCTCTCGACCGAATAAATTCCGTCGAACAATTTATATATGCCGGCGTTTTTCGCCGCCGCGATCAGCATTGACGGCTCGCCATTGGACAAAATCGCTGTCTTCTTGCCGCCGTCCTTCAACTTCGTAAGGACCTCAGTGACTTCGGGGTACGCTCCGAGCTGCAGATAGAGCTCCATCAGTTTAGCGCGGAGACCCGGATTTTCCATCTGGAAGGCGTTGAGGGCGTAGTCGAGCGCATCGCCGGTGATCTGCCAGAAATCCGCATGTCGCCCCATAAGACTGCGAAGCCATGTGTATTGCAGCTGTTTCTGGCGCCACAGGTCGGACATCGCTTCGGCATTTTCGCCGAGGTCGTCCTTCATCCGGGCGGCAGCGGAATGCACGTCGAACAGCGTGCCGTAGGCGTCGAAAACACAGGCTTCGATATCTTCAAAACGGGGGTCGGACATTAAGTTCTCCTTGCTCCGCTAACGTAGCTTCGCGGAGCAGGGGGGGCAATGGTCCGGTTATCGCTCCAGGTCCCTGACGATGCCTTCGGCGATCGTCGGACCGCCCAGGCGGGAGCGGTATACCTGCAGGTTTTCCATGACCCGCTGAACGTAGTTCCGGGTTTCCCGGTAGGGGATCGATTCGACCCAGTCGATAACGTCCACGCCGGGTTCCCGGGGGTCGCCAAATTCACGGACCCAGCGCGCCGCGGCAGACGGACCGGCATTGTACGACGCGATCGCCAGAATGTAGGAACCGTCGAATCTGGTGAGCATCTGACCCAGATAAGCCTGTCCCAGTTTGATGTTGTAACCTGCATCGCTGGTCAGTCTGGTTTTGGAAAACCGCACGCGAAGCCGTTTTGCGACGCCCTTTGCCGTGCGCGGCATCAGTTGCATCAGTCCGCGTGCGCCGGCATGACTGACCGCGGTCTGCTCGAAATTACTCTCCTGCCGGACGATCGCATGCAGGAGTGCCTGCTCCGGGCGGTCCCCTGTCATGGAAATAACGGGGTAGGCGATATCAGGCAGCGGAGAGCCCATGCGATAGGCCTTGCGCCCCACGCGGACGGCCAGGTCGCGGCGGCCGATTGCCGTGGCGAGGCGTGCGGTGAGAACCTGGCGGACCGGATTTTCAGTCTCTGCCGTCAATGAATCGAGAAACGGCCGGATATGATCCCGGGCGCCGATCTGGCTCAGAATCCGCACAGAGCGGACGCGTTCGTCGCGCTCGAATGCTTTTACGTCGGCTGCGGTCGGGTTTACCTTTGCCGATCTCAGCGGCGCGTTCCCGTTGTTTCGCGCAGCGGCAAGCTGGCCGTAGTAAGTCGTGTCGTGCAGGCTGGCCGTCTGAAAGAGCGTTTCTGCACCTTTTCTGTCTCCCACCGCCTCTGCTGCGCGGCCGGCCCAATAGGCCGCCCGGGCCCGGCTTATGGGATAGGAAACCTTTTCCCCGATGCGACTGAAATGGGTGTGCGCGACCTTCGGGTCGTCGAGGTGACGAAGCGCGATCCAACCGGCGAGCCATTCGGCTTCGACGTATCGGGCACCGGACGACAGCCCGTTCGCTTTTGCCAGCCGGTAAGCTTCGGAAATATGTCCCTTGGCCAACAGCCGGCGCGCAAGGATGGACCGTTCGACCCACCATTTGCGGGCGAACGGCGCGCTTGAGGGAACGTTCTTCAGCAGGTCGTAGGCGCCGTCGTCGAGGCCCTTGCGCCGCCGCCAGCGCGCACGCTCGAAGACCAGTCCGGGGTCGTTAAGCAGCTCTTTCGGCACCTGGCGAATATGCCAGTCGACCCCGCCCCGCGACGCGCGCAGCGCGATACGCGCCATGGCCAGTTTCTGGGTGTCGCTGTCGACCAGCCGGAGGGCGCGGCGGGCACGCGTTGTCTGACCGTCCCAGAGCAGGCGGTCGAGCCGGGCCACGTGGTCGGCCTTCGTCAGGTATTTGCGGTATTTCCGCCGGAAGCCAGTTTCCTGTTTGCGTCCGAAATTTCCGTTTATCCAAGCATCGCGAATAAGTGCCCGCGCCTGTTTGGCGGTGCCCCCTGCAACGACGGCCTCAATCTGACGTATACGGCCGTCGGAGGTCAAAGGCGGATAGGTTTCGAACCACTTGATGACATCGGCATGGGCAACGTCTGGCGTCAGATTTTCTTCTGCCCGCCGACGGAGGCTCCCCCGGCGGGGCCAGTCGGGATTGTTTGCGATGAAACCGGAAATCGCCGCGAAACTCTGATTTGTGCCGTGCCGCGACATTTCCATCCAGCGCAGCAGCTTCGTCGGCAGTTTGTCCTTTATTCGGCCAGCCCGCCGATAGGCGCTCTTCCAGTTGCCTTTCTCGGCCTCCGTCATCGCCGATGCATAGGCCTGCGCATCCCGGCTGTTCAATGGCTTTGAGTCAGCGGCGCATAACGGGCCCGTCATAGACAGGCCGGCAAGAACCGCTGCAATCAAACCGATTTTCGAGACCGAACTCATTAAACTAAACCCTTGGCCGCGCTGGAATACAGGGTGCGGCGGATGCGGTTAAATCAATATTAACACCGGGCTTTATAATCCCAGTTTACCCTGCATAGACCAACGTCTCAAACCCCTGTTCGGCTGCGACTCGCCGCTTGCCGCAGAATGGTGTGCAGCGTAATGTGCGCCAACTTTATAATGATCACATTTCGGGGAGACCGCCATGTTCAGCGGTTCCATTTGCGCGCTGATTACACCGTTCCGTAACGGCGATATCGATGAAAAAGCCTTCGGCGATCTGGTGGACTGGCAGATCGAAGAAGGAACCGACGGACTCGTGCCGATGGGAACCACAGGTGAATCGCCGACTTTGTCGCACGATGAGCACAAACGCGTGGTCGAGATTTGCATCGAGGTCGCGGACAAACGCGTGCCCGTTATCGCCGGCGCAGGGTCGAATTCGACGGCCGAGGCGGTGGAGCTTTGCGAACATGCCAAAAAGGCAGGTGCGGATGCGGCGCTCGTGGTCACGCCCTATTACAACAAGCCGACGCAGGAAGGCCTGTACCGGCATTTCGAAGCCGTTGGTTCCGTCGGGCTGCCCATCATTATCTACAATATTCCCGGGCGTTCCGTGATCGATATGTCGGTGGCGACGATGGCGCGTTGCGCCGGGCTCGACAATATTATCGGCGTCAAGGATGCAACCGCCGAAGTCGGCCGCGCGACCCAGCAGAAACTTGCCTGTGGGGACGATTTTTGTCAGCTGTCCGGCGAAGACATCACCCAACTCGGCTTCCTCGCCCAGGGTGGGGTCGGTTGTATTTCGGTGACCGCGAATATCGCACCGAAGCTGATGGCGGAGATGCATGCGGCCTGGCGCGACGGTGACGTCGCCGAAGCGCAGCGGCTGAACGAACGCCTGACGCCGCTGCACTCCGACCTGTTCTGCGAGGCCAATCCCGGTCCGGTGAAGTACGGGGCGAGCCTGTTGGGCAAGTGCACCGAAGATCTGCGGTTGCCCTTGGTGCCGATTACGGAAGAATCCCGCGGCAAGGTGGAACGCGCGATGCGCCATGCCGGGTTGCTGAACTGACGGCCGGCTGAATGGCGAAATCCGAAACGTCCGCATATCGCGTCGCCGCCCAGAATCGCAGGGCGCGTCACAATTACGAAATCGAAGATACGCTGGAAGCAGGAATCGTCCTGATGGGCAGCGAGGTCAAATCCCTGCGCGAAGGCCGTGCAAATATTGCGGAATCCTATGCGAAACCGGAGAACGGCGATATCTGGCTGATCAACGCCCATATCCCGGAATACAAGCAGGCCGGGCCGTTCGGCCACGAACCGACGCGGCCCAGAAAACTACTGCTCAAAAAGCGCGAAATCGCGAAGCTTGTCGGCGCAACCGAGCGGGCAGGGATGACCCTTGTACCGATGAAGCTCTATTTCAACGATCGCGGTATCGCGAAGATCGAGATCGGGCTCGGCAAAGGCAAGAAGCATTACGACAAACGCGAGACGGAGAAGGCGCGCGACTGGAACCGTCAGAAGGCGCGCCTGCTGAGCCAGAAGGGATGACCGATACGCCGGATCTTCTCGACGGTTATCGGGAAAAACTGGTGCGCCGCAAACAGGAATGGGCGCGTGACGGCCGGCTGCTTACCGGCGAAAGCGATCGGTGCACGCCTGAATCGCGTTTGCCGCCCGGGCAGCGGCTTGTCGAAACCTGGCCGGTGCTGGATCTGGGCGTTCAGCCCGACATAGCGAAGGACGAGTGGAAATTCACGATCGACGGGTTCGTCGAAAACCCGCTTCAGTGGACGTGGGCGGACTTCATCGCGCAACCGCAGGTGACGGTCACATCGGATATCCATTGCGTGACCGGCTGGTCGCGGTACGACAATGCCTGGACCGGCGTTCATGTTGCGCATCTGCTCGAAATGTGTCGCCCGGAAAAAGAAGCCATGCATTGCCTGCTCTATGCCTCGGACGGGTACACCACCAATATCCGGCTCGACCGGTTCGCCGATGCCGACGTCCTGCTCGCCCATTCCTGGGAAGGGGAATATCTGACGAAGGAACATGGCGGCCCGGTGCGCGCAGTCGTGCCGAAATGGTATTTCTGGAAAAGCGCCAAGTGGATCCGCAGAATCGAATTCATTGCCGAGGACGAGACGGGCTTCTGGGAAGACCGCGGGTATCACAATGAAGGCGACCCCTGGAAAGAGCAGCGTTACGGCTGAACCGGAGGCTGTTTATCCGTCAAGCGTCCGGCGGATCATGCGAAAGACGTCTTCGAACATTTCTTCGGTCAAGCGCCCGGTATTCGTATTGTAGCGCGAGCAGTGATAGCTGTCCGCGAGCTTCAGCCCGTTTGTCAGATCATGCGTGACGCAATGGGCGAACTTGTAGCTCGCACGGCGCTCGCCCAGGGTCGACAGCAGCGTGTTATGGGCGATTCCGCCGAGGGCGAGAATAACTTCCAGATTTTTCATCGCCTCGATTTCCGCGACCAGAAACGGGCGGCAGGCATTGACTTCGGCGCCGACCGGTTTGTTCTCCGGCGGGACACAGCGCACGCCGTTGGCGATCCGGCAATCTTCGAGCGTTACTCCGTCATCGGGCCGTTTGTCATAGGTGCCGTTCGCAAAGCCGAACCGGCCGAGGGTCTGGTAGAGCAGGTCGCCGGCATAATCGCCGGTAAAGGGACGTCCCGTCCGGTTGGCGCCTTTGACACCCGGCGCGAGCCCGACGATCAGCAAGCGGGCGTCGAGCGGGCCGAACGACAGGACCGGCGCATTGTGCCAGTCCGGCCAGGTTCTCTTGTTCTGGTCGCGGTAGGCGACAAGCCGCGGGCACAGGTCGCAGTCGAGAGGAGGGCCGTCGGCCGTGGCGAGAGGCGTGTCAGCCACGTTCACGCATCCTCGTACTGATCGTCGCCGTCATTGAATTCGGGGTCTGGATCGGCCGGGGTCGGCCCCCGGGATACCGGCTTCTTCACGAAATCGGGCATCTCGTCGATGCCGCCGTCGCGCCGGCTTTCACGGGCAATGAATTTGGTGATGTCTTGGAGTTCGACGAAAGTGTCGGCCTGGCGGCGCAATTCGTCCGCCACCATGGGCGGGTTCGCGCGGAATGTGCTGACAACCGTGACCCGGACGCCCTTGCGCTGGACGGCTTCGACGACACGGCGGAAGTCGCCGTCGCCGGAAAACAGCACCGCATGATCGATATGCGGGGCCATTTCCAGCATGTCGATCGCGAGTTCGATATCCATGTTGCCCTTGATTTTGCGGCGGCCGGCGGCGTCGGTGTGCTCTTTCGCCGGTTTGGTCACCATCGTGTAGCCATTGTAATCCAGCCAATCGATCAGCGGCCGAATGGGCGAATACTCCTGATCCTCGACCAGCGCCGTGTAATAAAACGCTCGGACCAGGGTGCCTTTTTCGCGAAAGACGTTGAGAAGATTCTTGTAGTCGATGTCGAATCCGAGCGAACGCGCCGCCGAATAGAGGTTGGGACCATCGATAAAAAGCGCTATGCGTTCCTGAGAATAAAAATGCATCATCTGCCTAATTTCCGCGGGTTGAAAACGGGGCCGTCAAACGGCTTGAAAAATGCCGCCCTCCCGGCGTAACGAGCCTGTCACCGGGTGAATAAATATGACGAATAGATATAACGTTTTGTTTGAAAATCAATGATTTATGTTGGATACGCTGATGATCCTCGTCGCGATCGGCTCGAACCTTCCCCATCCCGAAATCGGTCCGCCGCTGGCGGTCTGCGAAGCCGCCGTGGCGGCGATTGCGGCGGGGGATTGCGTGGTTTTCGACAGGTCCAGGTGGTTCAGAAGCGCGCCGGTGCCGGTCTCCGATCAGCCGGATTACATTAACGGCGTTGTTTCCGTCGAAACGGAAATGGCGCCGACGGAGCTGATGATCTACCTGCACCGGATAGAACGGCGCTTCGCCCGGCAGAGATCCGTCCCGAACGCAGCCAGGACGCTGGATCTGGACCTGTTAACCTTTGGTGAAATCGTGAATGAAGGGCCGGTTTCGCCCATTCTGCCGCATCCCCGGATGACCGGCCGGGCTTTCGTATTGCTACCGATGGCCGATATTGTTGACAATTGGCGTCATCCGGTGACCGGAATCTCCCTCGAAACGTTGATCGACGGGCTCGACCGAGACCAGAACTGCGTTCCCGTCGATGAGAGCAGGGACGGTCAGGGCGTCTGAATTGCTTGCTTTTGGGCGTTTCCGGCCTTATATACCCTCCTCTTTCTGAAGCTGGAGATTGGCAAGATGGCCCGCGTTACCGTCGAAGACTGCGTTCTTAAAATTCCGAACCGCTTTCAGCTCGTCATGATGGCCGCCCAGCGGTCGCGTGAGCTGTCGGTTGGCGGCGAGCTGACCGTTGACCGTGACAATGACAAGAACCCGGTGGTCGCGCTCCGGGAAATCGCGGACGAGACCATCCCCCTGGACGAGCTTGAAACCGCCGTGATCGAAGGTCTGCAGCGCAATATCGACGTCGACGAGATCGCCGACGAAGAAGACGACGAAATGCTGCAGGTGACCGAGGCGCTGAACGAACTGGCGGGCCTCGTCGATACCGGCGCAGAGACAGATTCCCCGGCCCAGCCGGAAACCCCTGCCGCAGATGCGGACGATCCGATGGCCGGTCTGGCTGGCGGGTTCGAAGACGTTACCATTGAGGACGTCAAGAAAGAGGGCTGACCCGTGGGGGTCGCGCGATGATTTCGCGATCCTTATCGATGCCGCAATCCGTAATGCGTGACGTCCGCCATGGGGGAAAGCGCCCATGATGCGGCAGTACGAGCTCGTCGAGCGAGTCCGCAGCTACGACCCGTCCGCCGACGAGGACGCGCTGAACAAAGCCTATGTGTTTTCCATGAAGGCGCACGGATCGCAGACCCGGGCGTCGGGCGATCCGTATTTTTCGCACCCCGTCGAGGTCGCCGGCATTCTGACGGATTACCGGCTGGACACGGCGTCCATCGTTACGGGGCTGCTGCACGATACCGTCGAGGACACGGTGGCGACGATCGAGGAAATCGATCGATTGTTCGGCGAAGAGGTCGCCCGGCTTGTCGATGGCGTTACCAAGCTGTCGCAGCTCGAACTTCAGTCGCCCGATAGCGGGCATGCCGAAAATTTCCGCAAGCTGCTTCTGGCGATTTCCGAGGATATCCGGGTTCTGCTGGTCAAGCTGGCCGACCGGCTCCACAATATGCGGACGCTCCATTACATCGGGAATCCTGAAAAACGCGCACGTATCGCCCGTGAAACCATGGAAATTTACGTGCCGCTGGCGGAACGCATCGGCATCCAGGAGATCAAGGAAGAACTGGAAGACATCGCGTTCCGTGAACTTTATCCCGACGCGTCTGAATCCATTATCAGCCGGTTGAAGTTTCTGCAGGACCAGGGCGACGATATCGTCTCCCGTATTTCCGATGAAATTAACAGAACCCTGGTCGAGGCGGATATCGAAGCCTGGATATCGGGGCGGACAAAGCGTCCGGTTTCCATCTGGCGCAAAATGCACCGCAAGAACATGGAATTCGAGCAGCTTACGGATATCAACGCTTTTCGCGTCGTTGTCGCGTCGGTCGAAGACTGCTACCGGGCGCTTGGCGTCATCCATACACATTATCCGATGATCCCGGGGGAATTCGACGACTACATTTCAACGCCGAAATCCAACGGGTACCAGTCGCTTCACACGGCGCTGATCGGGCCAGAGAACTACAGGATCGAAGTGCAGATCCGCACCACCCAGATGCATGAGATCGCCGAACTCGGGGTCGCCGCGCATTGGCAGTACAAGCAGGGCGCGGCCCTGACCGAGGGGAAGAGTTATCACTGGGTGCGCCAGCTTCTGGACATCCTGGAGAATTCCAACAATCCGGACGAATTCCTCGAACATACGAAACTGGAAATGTTCCCCGACCAGGTGTTCTGTTTCACGCCCAAGGGAGAGATCATCAATCTGCCGCAGGGTGCGACCGCGATCGATTTTGCCTATGCCGTTCATTCCGAGATCGGGGACCGTTGCATCGGGACCCGGATAAACGGAAAGATGGCGCCTCTCCGCACTGAAATCAGGAACGGCGACCAGGTCGAAGTGCTGACATCCACCGACGGAACCCCGTCTCCGACATGGGAAAACTGGGTCGTCACCGGCAAGGCGCGGGCGCGTATCCGTCGGTATGTTCGCAGCGAGCGGCGCGACGAGTTCACCAAGCTCGGTTACGCGATGCTCGATCGCGCCTACCGGGAAGTCGGGTATGTGCCTGAGGGCGATCCCCCGCCGAATGTTCTCGATCATTTTAACGCGGATTCCGCGGACGACCTCGCGACCATCGTTGGCAGTGGAGAGGTCACGGTGTCGGACGTTCTCGAACGGCTTGTCCCGCAAAAACTGCTCAGGGAGTCCGACGCGCGCAACAGCGAAAGGGGCGATGCGTCCGTTATCGAATTTCCGGTGAACGGAAGCGGCGACCGGCATTCGAGCGCGATTGCAATCCGCGGTCTTACGCCGGGCATGGCCGTGCATTACGCAAGTTGCTGCCATCCGCTGCCGGGCGACAAGATTGTCGGCATCCTGACCCCCGGAATGGGCGTGACCATTCACACGAAGGACTGCGAAACGCTCGAGAGCTTCGCGGACACGCCGGAACGCTGGGTCGAAGTTGCCTGGGATCTCGGCCCGGAGACGCCATCCGGCCGTGTCGGCAGGATCAACCTGATCGTCAGCAACGAACGGGGCGTTCTGGGGACACTGACTACTGTTATCGCCCAGAACCTCGGGAATATCAGCAATCTTAAATTTACCAACAGGTCGGTCGATTTCTTCGAGATGGTGGTCGATATCGAGGTCGAAAGCACGCGTCATTTGAACGATATCATCGCCGCATTGCGAGCCACGCCGGAGATCAATTCCGTCGATCGCGCGCAGGGGTGAATGCCGTGTTGGAGTGGCGCCCGGACGACGCCGAATTTGAGAAATGACAAAGCCGGACGGACCGCAGTAAGGTCCGACGAAGAACAGCCGTTTTGCCGGACCGCCTGGTCCGGTGTTGTGTGAACGATCGGAGCGGGAACCGATGGAAAAACGATACCTCAGGCTTGGCGTCAATATCGATCATGTGGCGACAATCCGTAATGCGCGCGGCGGGCCGCATCCGGACCCGGTACGCGCAGCCCAGGCCGCCGCCGCCGCGGGTGCTGACGGGATCACGGCGCATCTGCGCGAGGATCGGCGTCACATGACCGACGATGATGTCGCCCGGCTCAGCGACGGCATCGAACTGCCCCTGAACCTGGAAATGGCGGCGACCGACGAAATGCTGGATATCGCCCTGCGCCACGCGCCGCACGCGGCCTGTATCGTGCCGGAAAAACGCCAGGAAAGAACGACCGAGGGCGGGCTGGACGCGGTCGGCGGACACAACCACCTTGCGCGATATGTCCGGCAGTTGAATGCCGCGGATATTCGCGTTTCGCTTTTTATCGAGCCGGATGTTTTGCAGATCGATGCTGCGAAAACCCTGGGGGCGCCTGTCGTGGAACTGCATACGGGGGCATTCTGCGAAGCCGCCGATGCCGACCGGGCCCGCCAGTTCGAACGGCTGGTAAAGGCGGCCGCCCACGCCGAAGCGCTCGGGATCGAATGTCATGCCGGTCACGGTCTGACGTTCGATACGGTTGCGCCGGTCGCCGGCATCGCATCCGTTGTGGAGCTGAATATCGGGCATTTTCTGATCGGCGAGGCGATTTTCGGCGGACTGGAAAGTTCGATCAAGCGGATGCGCTCGTTAATGGACACCGCGCGCTCTGCCGCGCATGGCGAGCGCAGTGCGTGAGCGATTCTGATAGGCTTGCGGCATGATTATCGGGATTGGCAGCGACCTGATCGATATTCGGCGGGTCGAAAAGACATTGGAGCGGTTCGGCGAGAGGTTCACCATGCGGTGCTTTACGGAAACCGAACGCGCCAAGAGCGACCGCCGACGCCTGCGGGCGGCGAGTTATGCCAAAAGATACGCCGCCAAGGAGGCCTGTTCGAAGGCGCTGGGGACCGGATTCCGGAAGGGGGTCTTCTGGCGCGACCTTGGGGTCGTTAACCTTCCCGGCGGCAAGCCGACCATGAAACTGACCGGTGGTGCCCTGAAACGGCTGGAATCGATGATCCCCGAAGGAATGGACGTTCAGATCGACCTGACGATCACGGACGAGCCCCCGATCGCGGAAGCCATGGTTATAATCTCTGCAATTCCAAAGGCTACGACTTGACACTCTGCGGCTTGCGCACTTAAACCCGGCGTCTGAACATGCGGGGCCGCGCTCTGGCTTCCGGATCACACCGTGCAATTCAAAGATAATTTTTAATGGCAGCAAAAAAATCGGGCGGGCTATGGGATACGGTCAAGACCCTGATCTATGCCGTCATGATCGCTCTGTTTATCCGCACATTCGCGTTTGAACCGTTCAATATCCCCTCGGGATCGATGGTCCCGTCGCTGCTGGTCGGCGATTACCTGTTTGTGTCGAAATACACCTACGGATACAGCAGGCATTCGCTGCCGTTGAGCCTGCCGCTCATTCCGGGGCGGATATTCAGTTCCCAGCCGGAACGCGGCGATGTCGCGGTTTTCAAACTGCCCAAAGACAACAAGACCGATTACATCAAGCGTATCGTGGGCCTGCCCGGCGACAAGCTTCAGGTCCGTGAAGGCCGGCTTTACATCAACGGGAAACTGGTCGAGCGCAAGCCGCTGCCGGGCTACGCGGCAAGGGGACCGTTCGGGTCTACGACCACTATCTCGCAATTCGAGGAAACGCTTCCCAATGGCGTGAAGCATCTCATCCTCGAAAAGAGCGACCGCGGTCAGCTGGACAATACGGCGGAATACACTGTGCCGGCCGGGCATGTGTTCGGTATGGGAGACAATCGGGACGATTCGCTCGATAGCCGGGTGCTCTCCGAGGTCGGCTATATCCCGATCGAAAATCTCGTCGGCCGCGCCGAATTCATCTTCTTTTCCTACGATCCCGATGGTGCGTCCTGGCCGTTTACCGTCCGGTGGCCGCGCCTTTTCCAGGCGATCCGGTAATCCGGCCCGGTCCGGCGATGTCATCGGCCAGGGGCACTCCGTCCGAGCTGGAGAAAATTCTCCAATACAGTTTCAGCGATAGCAGCCTGCTCGAACTGGCCCTGACCCATTCAAGCCTGAAGCAGTCGAAAACAGATCCCAGCTACGAGCGGCTGGAATTCCTGGGGGACCGGGTGCTGGGGCTGATCATCGCGGAATTGCTGCTTGAACAGTTTCCGAAATCCGCCGAAGGCAAGCTGGCGCCACGTTTGGCGGCACTGGTAAGCGGCGCTACGCTGGCCGATGTCGCCCGGTCGGTCGGTCTCGGCGGTTTTATCCGGATGACGGACGGCGAGGCGAGCGCGGGCACGAATGCGCGAAAATCGGTTCTGGCCGATTGCTGCGAGGCCGTCATCGGCGCACTGTATATAGACGGCGGGCTCGACGCGGCCGGCGGTTTTATCCGCCGCGTCTGGGAGCCGTTGATCCGGGACGTGGAACCCCGGGTCGCGAAGACCGAGTTGCAGGAATGGTTGCAGGGGCGCGGATTGCCTTTGCCGGAGTATAATGTGGTCGAACGCACAGGGCCGTCGCATAAGCCGGAGTTCACGGTTGAACTGACGGTAAGCGGCCAGGATCCTGTGCGTGCCACCGGAGCGTCGAAGCGGGCGGCGGAACTTGTCGCCGCCGGTATGATGCTGAAACAGATTGGTGAAGAAGCGTGACGTCAGCCGATGAAACACGGACCAGGTGCGGTTTTGTCGCCCTGCTCGGGGCGCCCAACGCGGGCAAGTCCACCCTGATGAACACGATGGTCGGTGCCAAGGTATCGATCGTCACCCAGAAGGTGCAGACCACGCGGACGCGCATCCTCGGCGTCACCGCAATGGACCGGACGCAACTGGTCTTTGTCGACACGCCCGGTATTTTCCAGCCGCGTCGCCGGTTGGACCGTGCGATGGTGGCGGCCGCCTGGAGCGGGGCGGCGGATGCCGATATCGTGGCGCTGCTGGTCGATGTCGGGATGCGTATCGAGGGCGACACCCGCCGTATTATCGACGGGTTGAAGGAAAACGGCGGTCGCGCGATCTGCGTTCTCAACAAGATCGACACCATCCCCCGCGAAAACCTTCTGAAACTGATCGACGAGCTTCAGGCGGAAGACGTCTTTACCGATTTTTTCATGGTCTCGGCGCTGAACGGCGACGGCGTAGAGGACCTCAAGGCAGCCCTCGCGGAACGCCTGCCCGAAGGCCCGTGGCATTTCCCGGAAGATCAGCTATCCGACATGAACGACCGGCTTTTCGCCGCCGAGATTACCCGTGAAAAGCTGTTTCTGAACCTGCATCAGGAACTTCCCTACGCCCTGACGGTCGAAACCGAAACGTGGGAGCCGTTCGAGAACGGGGCCGTCAAGGTCGAGCAGGTCATCTATGTGGAGCGCGCCAGCCAGAAGGGCATCGTGCTCGGCAAGGGGGGCGAGCGGATCAAGCGGGTCAGGACGCTGGCGCAGGATGATCTGAAGGAACTGCTGGGCCGCGACGTTCACCTGTTCCTGTTCGTGAAGGTGCGCGAAAACTGGGGCGACGATCCGGAGCGCTACCGCGACTGGGGTCTGGATTTCGGTACATAACGGCGAAATATATCGATGAACTGGTCTGACGAAGGCATCGTATTGTCGGCACGCAAACACGGCGAAAGCGCTGCGATCGTCACCTTGCTGACCCGGTCGAACGGTCGTCATTCCGGACTTGTGCACGGCGGGGCCGGCTCCCGTGCCCGCGGCATATACCAGACCGGCAATCTGGTCAGCGCGGACTGGCGGGCCCGACTCAGCGAACATCTCGGCACGCTCAATTGCGAACTCCTGAAACCCTATGCCGCCGGCCTGCTCAACGAACGCCTGCCGTTAATGGCGCTTATATCGGCGGCGGCCCTGGTCGAACGCCTGCTGCCCGAACGCGAACCCCACCCCGAAACATTCGACCGGTTCTGCGCGCAGATCGAATCGCTCGGCGACGGTCCGGCCTGGATCGCGCGATATGTGCATTGGGAACTGGCCCTTCTGACCGATATTGGCTACGGGCTGGATCTGTCGGAATGCGCCGCGACCGGGAAAACGGACGATCTGATCTACGTTTCGCCCCGGACCGGTTGTGCCGTTTCCGCGGCAGCCGGCGAGATATATAAGGATAAGTTGTTGAAATTGCCGTGTTTTCTGCGTCGTAGTGCCGAAACTGCCGACGACGCGGCGGTTCAGGAAGGGCTGCGCGTCACCGGCCATTTTCTGGCACGCTGCGCAAAGGACGCCGATACCGGCGATTTACCTGCCGCGCGCGCGCAATTTGTTGACCGGTTGCGGCGTAGCGCTACTATATCTGGTAAATCCTAAACGCAGAGTACTGTATCCATGGCTGACCAAATCGTCACCTCCCGCGTGGAGGAGGTGAATTTTTCCGATGCTTTGGGCGAACGCTATCTGGCCTACGCCCTGTCGACGATCACGTCCCGTTCGCTGCCCGATGTGCGCGACGGGTTGAAACCGGTTCACCGCCGGCTGCTTTTCGCGATGCGCCAGTTGCGGCTGGAACCGCAGTCGGGTTTCAAGAAATGCGCACGTGTCGTCGGCGACGTGATCGGCAAGTATCATCCCCATGGTGACGTTGCGGTCTACGATGCGATGGTCCGGCTTGCCCAGGATTTTGCCGTCCGCTATCCGTTGGTCGAAGGGCAGGGCAATTTCGGCAATATCGACGGCGATAACGCCGCCGCGATGCGGTACACCGAAGCCCGGCTGACCGACTATGCGATCGCCATGCTCGAAGGGATCGACGAAGACGCGATCGATTTCCGCGAAAACTATGACGGCTCCGAGGAAGAACCCGTCCTGCTGCCCGCCAGCGTGCCGAATCTGCTTTGCAACGGCTCCGCCGGCATCGCGGTCGGCATGGCCACCAATATTCCGCCGCATAATCTCGATGAAGTAAGTGCGGCGCTGCTGCACCTGCTGAAGTTCCCGAATGCGACGATCGCGAAACTGGTCGAGATGGTGCCGGGACCGGACTTTCCGACCGGCGGCGTTCTGGTCGAAAGCCCGGATGCGGTTGCCGAGGCCTATGCGACCGGACGCGGATCCTTCCGGTTGCGCGCGCGCTGGGAGGTTGAAAAGCTCAGCCACGGGCAATACCAGGTCGTGGTGACCGAAATTCCCTACCAGATTCAGAAGGGCCGCCTGGTCGAAAAAATCGCGGATCTGCTGAACCTGAAGAAACTGCCGTTGCTCGGCGACCTGCGGGACGAAAGCGCAGAAGACGTCCGGCTGATACTGGAGCCGCGCAACCGGACCATCGAGCCCGAGGTCCTGATGGAACAGTTGTTCAGGGCGACCGATCTTGAAACGCGGGTCGGGCTGAACATGAACGTGCTGGGCGCCGACATGGTGCCGCGGGTGATGAACCTGCGCGACGTCCTGCGGTCCTTCCTGGAGCACCGCGAAGACGTTCTGGTGCGCCGGACGAAACACCGTCTCGCCAAAATCGAACACCGGCTCGAAGTTCTCGAAGGTTACCTGATCGCCTATCTCAATCTTGACGAGGTGATCCGTATCATCCGCGAGGAGGACGAGCCCAAGCCGGTCATGATCAAAAAGTGGAAACTGACCGACGTTCAGGCCGAAGCGATCCTCAATATGCGGCTGCGGGCGTTGAGGCGGCTGGAAGAAGTCGCTATCCGCGAAGAGCATTCGTCGCTGACGACGGAGCAGAAGGGCCTCAAGGCGCTGCTCAAGGACAAGAAAAAGCGCGAAATCGTCATCGCCGATCAGATCAAGGATATCCGCAAGCGTTTCGGCAAAAAGACCGAACTCGGTGCCCGGCGGACGGAGATCGGCGACACGCCGAGCGAGATCCTGGTGCCGCTGGATATCATGATCGAGCGCGAACCGATCACGGTGGTCTGTTCGCAGAAAGGCTGGATCCGCGCCGCCAAGGGCCACCTGACGGATTTCAGCGAATTGAAATACAAGGACGGCGACCGGGGGCGTTTTGTGTTCCATGCGCAGACGACCGACAAGATCCTGATCTTCGCGACGAACGGCCGGTTCTACACGCTCGGCGGCGACAAACTGCCGGGTGGCAGGGGGCATGGCGAACCTGTGCGCCTGATGGTCGACCTGCCGAACGACCAGGACATCGTCGCGCTGTTCATTCATCGCCCGGGCGAAAAGGTGCTGGTGGCGTCGTCGGACGGGCGCGGCTTTATCGTGCCGGAGAACGATGTCATTGCCCAGACGAAGAACGGCAAGCAGGCTTTGAACGTCGGCAAGGGGGTCGAAGCGCAGGCCTGTGCGCCGGTGATCGGGGATACGGTTGCGGTTGTCGGCGAAAACCGCAA
Organism: uncultured Rhodospirillaceae bacterium; assembly: GCA_963974055.1. Lineage (GTDB taxonomy): Bacteria > Pseudomonadota > Alphaproteobacteria > MPNO01 > UBA830 > CAXBCP01. The sequence goes on along the minus strand of CAXBCP010000005.1, from coordinate 85,137 downwards.
GATCATTCTGTTCCCGCTCGATGAACTGCCCGAGATGTCCCGTGGGCGGGGGGTTAAGCTCCAGAGCTACAAGGATGGCGGTCTGGCGGACGTTACGACATTTACGTTCGAGGACGGATTGCCGTGGAAAACCGGCGCCGGTGTGCGGACAGACACCGACATCAAGGCGTATGTCGGCAAGCGCGCACAGGCTGGCCGGGTTGCCATGCGCGGCTTCCCCCGCAACAGCCGGTTCGGGAATTACGAATAACGTTCTGTTGCCGCCGCGCCGCCGGCGGAAGCGCTCAGAAGTTGAGCGAGATGTCCCGGTGGATCGACAGGCAGCCGGCAACCTCCACGGCCTGGTCGCTGTTCAGCCGGGATTGGGAGCGAAGTCCGATCGTATCCCGGATGGCCGCTTCATAGGTGCCGAGACCGGGCAAAAGGTCCTTCGCCGCCTGTCGCCGCCAGGCCAGTTCCGTCGCGTAGCGTTCAAGCCCCTGTTTCAGCGATTGGGCTGCGCGCACCATATTCGGTTCCCGGCGGGTCAGGTCGCGGCGCGCGCGAGAGAAACGCGATTTAACATGGCTGGCGCCCGTTATTCCGTTGAACAGCCTTTCCGCATCGCGGAAAGCAAGAACGGCTTTTTCGAGCGGCTGTGACTGCAGCGCCGATTCCAGTGCTTTCAGCGTGTCGCCGATTGCGGCCAGCGCGTCGGCCTGTCCGATAATTTTTACTGTTTCCGCGACAGGTTCATAGGCTTCATCGACCGTGCGGCGATATTGCGCCCGGGCTTTCTTGGCGGCGTTCGACAAGGCGACATATTTTTTACGCTGCTCCGCCCAGTCCGCCGGCAGGGTGGCCCGCAGACTTTGCGCTTCGGCTTTAAGCCCTTCGATATCGGCCCGGATATTCCGGATAACGTTCTCGTCGCCCGATCCGCCGCGCGTGGCGCGCCGCAGGTCGTCGTCTCTTTCCTCGATCTCTGCGCCGATGCGGTTGATGCGCGCTTCGATCCGCCGCGCTGTGTGATGGATTGGCGCATAGGCCGGCGTAAACGCCTGAAGAGCCGCTTCGGTTTTCCGGACATCCTCCACCCGGTCGAACGTCTTCGCCGCCGCCTGCAGGCCTTCCGTCAGTTTTTCGCGCTGTCTGTCCGGCAGGTAGGAAACGTTCAGCGTCCCGGCCTTTGCGATGGCAGCCTGCAGTGTAGTGCCTTGTGTATCGTATTCCCGGAACAGCATGTCTTCGATACAATAGGACAGGCGCGGGTTCTTCGGAGGCGGTGCGGTTTCCGACGTCAGGTAGACACGGTTCGGCAGGTAGTTCACCAGAGACGGCCACAGGCCGACAATCGCAAGGCCGGTAAGCTGCAGCAATATGAAGGGCACGACGCCGGCATACATCTGGATGGTCTTCACGGATGGCGGCGCCACGCCGCGCAGGTAGAACAGCGCAAACCCGAACGGCGGTGTCAGGAACGACGTCTGCATGTTGACCCCGATCATCACGCCCAGCCACACGGCGGTAATGTTCGCAGTGGTGTCCGCCAGCAGGATGGGGGCGATAATCGGCACCACGACAACGGCGATCTCGATAAAATCGAGGAAAAAACCGAGGACGAAAATTACCGCCATCACCACGATGAACTTGGTGATGAATCCCCCGGGCAGACCGGACAGGAACTCGCGGACGAGGTCTTCGCCGCCGAAGGCGCGGAACGCGGCGGTCAGCATCGCGGCGCCGAGCAGAATGATAAAAACCAGCGACGTGGTTTTGGCGGTCTCGATCATCACGCCGCTCAGGGTGTCGTCGGTTTTGTATATCCGCCACAGGCTCCAGAACACGGCGACCAGCAGCATAAAGACCGCAATGGCGGCAAGAATAACGCCGACCCATTCCTCCCCGGTGCGGGTGTTCTTGATATTGATGTCGTAGATGTTGAGCAGTACGAGGATCGCGGCGATGGAGCCGAGCGCGATGATCGCCGGAAGGTAGGCGTTTTTCTGACCTTCCTTCAGGCGGTAACCGGCCATGATCGCGGCGCCGACAGCGCCGATGGCGCCGGCCTGGTTGACCGTAGCGACCCCCATGATGATCGAGCCGAGCACGGCGAATATCAGGGCCAGGGGCGGCACCAGGGCAAGCGTAACCTTGATAATGAACTGCGCGTCGTACTTGCTCTCGAAGCGTACCGGTGGCGCCGATTTGGGGTGGAGAAGGGCAAGGATAAGGATATACGCCATATACAGAATGACGAGAATGAGGCCCGGGATCAGGGCGCCCAGAAACATGTCCCCGGCGCTGGTCGATGTGAGGCCGAATTCCGACGGCATGGAAAACTGGCCGGTGGCCTGTTTGTAATCCGCCTGCCGGATCGTGCTTGCCTGGTCGGTCGCGCTGGCGAGCTGGTCGGCGAGAATGATCAGCACGATCGATGGCGGGATGATCTGTCCCAGCGTGCCCGATGCGGCGATTGTCCCGGTGGCGAGCGCCTTGGAATAATTGGCGCGCAGCATGACGGGAAGTGAGATAAGACCCATCGCCACCACGGTCGCGCCCACGATCCCCGTGGTCGCGGCGAGCAGGGCGCCGACGAAGACAACGGCGATGCCGAGCCCGCCGGGGATCGGGCCGAACAACTGGGCCATGGTCACGAGCAGGTCTTCGGCGACCTTGGACCGTTCCAGCATGATACCCATGAAGATGAAAAGGGGAATGGCGATCAGGGTGTCGCGCTCGACCTCCCAATAGACACCGCGGAAATTGGTGACGCCTGCGTCAAGCCACTGGCTGGGGCCGCCCTGAAGAAAATATTCGTCCGCGTTTCCGGAAAACAGATAGCCGCAGAGCGCGGCAAGCGCGATCGACAGGATCGCGGAGCCGGGCAGGGCGAAGGCGACAGGGTATCCCGAAGCCAGGGCCACGGCCATCGTAAGGACGAGAATAAGGAGAAAGACGACTTCCATGGGTTTGCTTTCTCCGGCGCTGTCAGGGCGCGTGTTGGGCGCCGACCGGCCGGGCGTCGGCGTCGCCGGCGAGGACCGCAGCGTTGCGCAGCGCATAGCCGAGGAACTGGGTCAGCATGGTCAGCGCATAGATCAGGAGGAAAGCCGCCATCAGGTATTTGACGTACAGGCCGTAACCGCTTTGCGAAACCTCGAAGGTGAGCAGGGGGGCGTTGATCAGGTTGGACTTTCCCCACATGCCGGACACCATGATGACCCAGCAGAGCGGCACGCCGAGAAGCAGCGACCCGATCACGTTGGTCCACGCCTTTTTGCGCTCTGCCATCCCCGCATAGAGAATATCGACCCGCACATGGCCTTCTTCGAGAAGGGTATAGGCGCTGGCGAAGAGAAACAGCGCCGCGTACCAGAACCGCACAAGGTCGCCCATGAAGGCCTGTTCGTATGAAAAAATGAACCGCGCCAGAACGATCTGGAACTCCGCGAGTACGATCAGCAGGGCAAGCCAGGTAAAGCCGAGCGAGCGGCTGAACCAGGCGATGATCAGAGACACGCCGACAAGCGGATAGTGCAGGTAGGTGCCGCGATAGCTCGCCCGTCCGAGTTGTGTCGTGAGATGTTCTCCGAAGACGCTTGTAAGGACGCCTTCGACCCGGAGAAACGATACGATCATGTCCGCCATGCCGACCAGCAGGACCATCCAGAACGCGGCGCGCGCGATATAGGCGGCCATTGCGGCGAGCAGATCGGCATCGGTGGTGAGGGTTGCGCCGCCGCGCCGCAATGTGAAGACGATGACGCCGAGTACGGCGGCTGCGTACATAGCCAGTTGCAGGAACCCGAGCGAGACCGACCCGCTGTCGAGCGCCGTCCGCAGCGGTTCGGCGCCGAACCAGCCGAGATGGGAAAACAGGTTGGAGAGGCCCGGCCAGTGCTGCCAGAAAATGAGGTAGTTGTTGATCGTGAATACGAACGCGACCATCGCGGTCGAAAGTGCCGCGATACGCAGGACGGCGCTGAGGGCCGACCCGTTACTGCCTGCAGAAAGGGAGAGGGATGCCATTTGCAATCGGCGTTCCGGAAATCCTGTAACCTGTCCGGCGAACCGGGAAGGTTCGGAAAGCGGGGCCGTCAGGCCCCGCTTTCACCTTTTGGTTTTCCGTTTTTGGTTCAGACGCCGAGAACGCGGTTACGCTGCTGGACGTAAGCCTGGTCCGAAATCTTGGTCCAGGCGCCGAGTTCCTTCCGCGCGCCGATGAAGCTGTCATGGATCTTCTTTGCCAGCGGGCTGTGGGCCTGAACCGTCTCGAAGACCTCCTGGGACGCATCGCCGAAGCTGTCATAGATGTCGTCGTTGAAGCGGCGAAGCTTGACGCCATGCTCGGTAATGAGCTTGTTGAGCGAGGCGCCGTTCTTGGCGTTGTATTCGGACATCATGACGTCGTTTTCCATCGCCGCGGCAGCTTCGATGAGAAGCTGGTCCGATTTCGTCAGCTTGCCCCACCAGGATGCATTCATGCCGAGCGACAACATCGCTGCCGGTTCGTGCATGCCCGGATAGTAGTAATACTTGGCCGCTTCATAGAACTTCATGAAGCTGTCGTTCCAGGGGCCGACCCATTCGGTCGCATCGATCGCGCCGGAAACCAGGTTTTCATAAATCTGACCGCCGGGAAGCGAGACAGGGGAGGCACCGAGCTTGGCCATCACATCCCCGCCGAGGCCGGGAATGCGCATCTTCAGGCCCTTGAGGTCGTCGGACGAATTGATCTCCTTGCGGAACCAGCCACCCATCTGCACACCGGTATTGCCGCACATCAGGCATTTGAGGCCGTAGTCTCCCGCAAGTTCGTCCCAAAGCGCCTGACCGCCGCCGAAACGGATCCATGCATTCATTTCGGTATAGGTGAAACCGAACGGGACGGCGGTGAAATAGGCCCAACCGGGGTGCTTGCCTTTCCAGTAGTAATCGGCAGCGTGGTAGGCCTGTGCATTTCCGGAGGCGACGGCGTCGAACGAATCGAACGCGCCGACGCGTTCGCCGGCCGCAAAATACTGAACCTTGATGCGGCCTTCGGAGAGTTCTTCGATGCGTTTGGCAGCGCGCTGGGCCCCGGTGCCGAGACCCGGGAAATCGCGCGGCCAGGTGGTTACCATCGTCATTTCGATGCGCTGCTGAGCAACCGCCGGAGCGGGGAAACTTGACGCGGCGGCCACTGTCGCGCCGGCGCCCGCGAGTGCGGCGCCTTTGATGAAGGAACGCCGATCGGCGGTCTTTGACTTGCCGGCATTCGCCTTTGTCGATTTCGTCATTTTTGTTTCTCCCTCTATTGGAATTTATTTCTATTGGATTTGTTTAAGTCCTCACCTTTAAGGACCGTTATGATCCCTGAATTGATAATAGATTTGTTATGCTTGTGGCGCAACGGCGGATGCGTCTGGCGCATGGCGGAAATCAGGGCGTTTGAACAGCCCAGCCGTTTTCGCCCAGGGCTTCGAGCGGGTGGAACCGCGCCTTGTAGGCCATTTTGTCGGAGCCATCGATCCAGTAGCCAAGATAGACATAGGGCAGCCCCAGTGCGCGGGCGTGTTCGACCATCCAGAGAATCATGAATGTGCCAAGGCTCCGCCGTGCCAACTGTCCGTCGAAAAAGCTGTAGACCGCGGACAATGAATCCTCCATGCGGTCCATCAGCATCACGGCGACAAGGCTGCCTTCGGGGTCCCTGAATTCCACGGTTCTCGATGTCACCGGCGTATCCTCCACCATGGCGCGGTAATCGTTGAACGCCATGCCGGACATATCGCCACCTTCGTGCCGTGCGCGCTGATAGGCTGAAAACAGGCGGTACTGTTCGGTCGTCGCGACCGCATCGGTGTCGGTCGCCGTCAGGTCGGTATTCACGCTCATGACCCGGCGAAATGATTTCGTCATCTGGAAATCCGCCGCGGCAATGCGCACGGGAATACAGGCATTGCACGACGGGCAGGCCGGACGGTAGGCGAGATTATGGCTTCGTCTGAAGCCCGCACGGGACAGCCGTTCGTAGAGCTCTTCCGCATTCGCACCGGTGAGGTCGGTCACGACCTTTCGTTCTGTCTCGCCCGGGATATAGGGGCAGGGAAGTGAGCGGGTGCCGAAGAAAAAGCGGTCGGGACGTTGAAGTTGCTGGTTCATGGATACTGAAGCGCCGGTTATCAGTGGCTGAGGTGAATATAGGGACTTGTGGCGCTCGGGAAAAGTTTTCCGAAAATCCTGGTAAACGCCGACCGACCCGGAACATCGGTGCCGGCCGCAGGGGAGCCCGGTTTGACCGGTGCCGGCCCTATCTCAGCCTGGTGCCGCTCCAGTCACGCTTGAAGTCGGGGGTCCCGGCGGCTTCCTTCGCTACCGCTTTCTTTGCTGTCCCGGCATCGCCTTTTTTCGCGTTCTTTCCGGCTTCGCGCAGAACGACAATGGCGATACGACGGTTACGCGCATCCTTTGGGTCTTCCTTGATCATCGGCTCGGTCGCTTCCTTGCCGGTGACATGGGATATCTTGTCCGGTTTTAGACCGTTTTCCACCATCACGCGGCGGCTTGCGAGCGCCCTGTTCGATGACAGTTCCCAGTTGCCGTATCCCTTCCGGCTGCCCCGGAACGGCGTTGCGTCGGTGTGGCCGGACAGGGATATCTTGTTCGGCAGCTTCTGAACGACCTGGGTGATTTTGGCCAGAAGCTGCTGGGTCTGTTTTTGCATTCTGGAGCTGCCGCTCGCGAACATGGGCTTGCCTTCGCGGTCCACGATCTGGATTCGAAGGCCTTCGGGCGTCTGGTCGATCAGAATGTGTTTCTGCAGGTCTTTCAGGTCGGGCGTTTCCTGGATCGCCTGCTTGATCTCGGCCTCCGCCTTCTCGAATCTCTCGGCCTCGCGCTCGGCGAGTTTCTCTTCAAGTTCTTCTTCCGAGAGATTGGCGTCCTTGTCCGGGGCCGCGTCTTCGATCGCGCCGCCGCCTTCTTCCAGCGCCTCGCCGTCCTGGGCGCCGGAGGTCGGTTTCAACTCTAGGGAAACGCTGGGCTGGGCCGTACGCGATGTCATCGCGCCGGGCGATGAAACGGCGAGGCCGCCCAGAAGACCGCCGGCACCGCCGGTGGTGTTCGACACGGTCGACGGCGAAAAATATTCCGAGATACCGTTTTTCTGCTCTTCGGTCGTCGCGTTCAGCAGCCACAGCAAAAGAAAGAAGGCCATCATTGCGGTGACGAAGTCGGCATAGGCCACTTTCCACGCGCCGCCATGATGTCCATGGCCGCCCTTTTTCACCTTCTTGATGATGATCGGGGCTAGGTCGTTCGCTGCTGCCATGACGGAACCGTTTCTTTACCGGTGCTTAGCCGACAGCCGGCAGTGCGCCGACGGCTTCTTCGACTTCATAGAAAGTCGGACGCACATCCGATTCCAGCGCTTTGCGGGCGAATTCCACGCAGACTGCCGGTGCATAGCCGTTCAGGTAGGCGAGCATGCCCGCTTTGATGCACTGGTAGTATTTGGTCTCGGCTTCGTGGACGGTGCCGAGCACCTGGGCGATGGGGCCGACGATGCCGTAGGCGACGAACACCCCGAGGAACGTACCGACCAGCGCGCCGCCGATCAGCTTGCCGAGAACTTCGGGAGGTTCGGAAATCGATCCCATCGTTTTGATAACGCCGAGCACCGCGGCGACGATGCCGAGAGCCGGCAGGGCGTCCGCCATCGCCTGGATCGATGCGGCGACCCGGTGGTTCTCGTGATGGTGGGTTTCTATTTCCTCGTCCATCAGCGCTTCCATCTCGTGGGGAGATTCGCTGCCGAGACTCATCATCCGGAGATAGTCGCAGACAAACGTGACGGCGTGATGGTTGTCGTGGAAGCCCGGAAACTGGTTGAAAAGGTCGCTGTCATCGGGGTTTTCGACATGCGCTTCGAGGGCGAGCATCCCCTTGGACCGAGCCATCTTGAATATTTGGTACTGGACGCTCAGAAGCTCGATATAGTCGTCTTTCTTGTATTTCGGACCTTTGGCAGCGGCGCCGAAGCCCTTGCCGATCTTGCTGATTACGCTTTTGGGATTGCCGACGATCACGGCACCGATCGCCGCGCCGACAATGATGACCACCTCGAACGGTTGCCAAAGGACGGCAAGCTTTCCGCCCATAGCCACGTAACCGCCAAGAACGCAGGCGAACACTGTAACGATGCCGATGATGACGAACATTAATTGCCTCTGAATTCTGGTTCCGCTGCATCGTGGTCAAGGTTAGTTAATATCCGGTAAAATCTGCGGATATCTGGCGGAGGGGGGCGACGGACAACGGCAAATCCGTTATGCATGTCCGAACATCAAAGACTTGACCGAGAGGATCGAAATGCCTGCCAATGTCGTTACCGCCGAAGCCCTGCAAGAACGCCTGAGCGCCAACCCGTTCAACAAATGGATGGGTATGGAAATACAGGACCTGACCGAGGACGAACTGGTCGTGACGATCAAGTGGCGGGAGGAAATGGTTTCCAATCCCAAGGCCAAGTACACCCATGGCGGCATTCTGGGATCGATGATCGACACCGTCGCCGATTTCGCGATTGCCGCAAAGGTCGGCATGCCGGTTCCGACCGTCGATTTGCGGATCGACTATCATCGGGCGGCCGCGCCGGGAGACCTCAGGTGCGTTGCGCGTGTCATAAAGCTTGGGGGTACGAATTCCGTCGCCGAGGGCTTTGTGTACGACAGCGACGACAAGCTCATCGCGAGCGGCCGCGGCACCTATTTCACGGCAGCCGCCAAACCGAAGGAATAACGCCGGTGACGCGGGTGCCGCTGAGCGTCTGCACCGGCGATTACGACCGGGTCAGGGCGCTTGCGGACGGGCGCATCGGAATCGAAGGCTGCGACGTCAACTATGTGACCATGAACCCGGAACAGGCGTTTTACCGGGCGTGGAACAATCTGGAATTTGACGTCACGGAACTGTCCGGGTCGAGCTATATCCTCGCGCGGTCCACAGGCTGGGACAACTATATCGCCGTGCCGGTGTTTCCGTCCCGGATGTTCCGTCACTCCGGGATTTACATCCGGGCCGATGCCGGAATCGAAAAGCCCGAAGACCTGAAGGGCCGCGAAGTCGGCGTCCCGGTTTATGCGATGACGGCGGCGCTCTGGATTCGCGGGATGCTGCAGGACGATTGCGGTGTCGCGCCGGCGGATATTCACTGGCGGACAGGCGGTCTGGAACAGGGTGGACGCAAGCCGAAATTTTCACCCCATCTGCCGTCCGATATCCGGGTGACGCCGATTCCCGACGACCGGACATTGTCTGCGATGCTGGCGGACGGCGATATCACGGCCCTCGTATCGGCGCGTGAGCCGTCGTGTTTCGAGGGCGGCAAAGGCGATATCGTCCGGCTGTTTCCCGATTTCCGCGCCGCCGAAAAGGCATGGTATGCCCGGTCGGGGATGTTCCCGATCATGCATGTGCTTGCAATCCGGAAAACGCTGCTGGAACGCGAACCCTGGCTCGCGACGAGCGTTCTGAAAGCATTCACCGAGGCCAAGGATATCTGCCTCGACGAAATGTCGGACGTCACGGCACTTGCGGTATCGATGCCCTGGATCGCGGCGGAACTGTCGGAAACGCGTGCGCTTATGGGCAACGATATCTGGCCATATGGATTTCAGGAAAACCTGAAGGAACTGGAGACGATGTGCCGCTGGTCCCGGGCCCAGGGTGTGGCGGCACGGAATATGGATCCCGCAGAGCTTTTTCACCCCGCAACCCTCGACCGGGCAAGGATATAAGATTGAGATGAGCAAGGACCTGATGCTTGTTGGCAGCATTCCCTATGACACGGCCGAAGAGGTCTTCGAGAAGTTCGGCGCCGGTCTCGGGAAGTATCTTGCGGCCGTGCCCGATGGCGAGGTTGGGCCCCGGAAACACTGGATCAGCAAAGTTCACTACCAGGTGATGGCCGGGCACCCCGAATTCGAAATACTGCGTCGTCCAGCCTACGAGAACGGGGCCGAGCGGCTTCACCCCCGCGGTCCGACAGATAGTTGGTTGTTCAAGGTGAAGGACGGCGTTGAACGTGTGGCGTTCGGCGATCCCGGCTGGCGTCTCGGATATGCGCGGGATGCGCTGAATTCGTATTTCGTCTTCCGGACCCTGCGCGAAAAGGGCGTCCTTCCGGCGGATCTGCGTTTCCAGGTATCGATCCCGTCCGTGAACAGCGTCATCGCGCCGCGGGTGTTCCCGGCGCCGGGCGACCTTGACAGGATCAGGCCGGGTTATCTCGATGCGGTTCATGCCGAGCTTCGGACGATCGTCGACAATATTCCGGCGGACGACCTGGCAATTCAATGGGATTGTGCGACCGAACTTATGGATGGATATGGCGCGCTCGAGGGATTCGACCCGGAGACGGCCATAGAACGGAACGTGAGCCAGTTTCGGACGATGTGCGCGACGATTCCCGAAGATGCCGGTCTCGGCTTTCATCTCTGTTTTGGAACGCTCGGCGGATGGCCACGTTTTGCTCCGGACGATCTCAGCGGCGCGGTCAGGATGGCGAACGCGTTCATCGAACATGCGGGAAGACGGGTCGACTGGGTGCATGTTCCCGTGCTCGACCGTAGCGACGATGCATTCTTCGCGCCGCTTGCGGAACTGCGGCCGGACGGCACGAAAATATATCTCGGCATGATTCACAATATGGACGGCTTTGCGGACCGATTGGCGACCGCGCGCAGGTTTTTGCCGGATTTCGGAATCGGGGCATTCTGCGGGTTTGGCCGCGAAGCGCCTGAAACGCTTCCCGGCCTGCTGTCGGATCATTTGAAAGCGGCAGAACTGGCAGGCTTTTGAATTTCCCACTCCGGCGTGGGACGGACCGTTTCCCTGTACCGCTCAATCGACTAATATCGCCCGGCCGCCGCAGAGAGCGGCCAATACCAAGGGGTAATGAATAGTCTTATGGCCATCGACCAGAGAGAATACCGCAATGCGGTGGGATGTTTCGCAACCGGCGTGACGATCGTCACGACGCTTGATCACGACGGTGAAAAAATCGGCATTACGGCGAATTCGTTTTCGTCCCTGTCCCTGGACCCGCCGCTGGTCCTGTTCTGCGTCGACGCCAAGATCAACAGTTTCGAAGCCTTCGAAAGCTGCCGTCACTTCAACGTCAATATCCTGCGGGAAAACCAGATGGATATGTCCAACAATTTTGCGCGCTCCAGCGACGACAAGTGGGACGGGATCGAGCACGGCTACGGCGAAAACGGCTGTCCGGTCTTTGACGGTTCCGTCGCGGTACTGGAATGCGACAAGCATGCCATGTACGAGGGCGGCGATCACCTGATCATGGTCGGTGAGGTCACGAAGATGACCTACCAGGACGGCGACTGCCGGCCGCTGCTTTATTACAAGGGCGGTTACGCGAATATTGCGTAATTTCGCGCCCGGCGGCGCATCCGTTCAACGGTTGTTGTAGTCGGTACCGAGAATCCGTGCCGGGAACCCTGCATCCGCAAGGCCTTCCGCGATCGAGTGGGCATCGTCGCCGCTGCGCACTTCTAACGTCACTTCGATCTGCGCCAGCCTGACCGGAATATCGCGGTACCAGCGTTCATGTTCCACGTCGACGATATTGCCGCCGAGTTCCGCAATCAGGCGGGTGACGGTTGCGAGGTTGCCGGGCATGTCGTTGATCTGGATGCCCAGCCTGACCAGGCGGCCCGACCGCACGAGGCCGCGCATCAGAACCGACGACAGCAGCCGGGTATCGATATTGCCGCCGGAGATCACAAGGCCCGTCCGTTTGCCTGCGAAGGCGGCGGGATCCGAGAGGACGGCGGCAAGCGGTGTCGCGCCGGCGCCCTCAACGACCTGTTTTTCGATCTCGGCGAGCATGTGAATGGCGTTTTCGATCTCGTCTTCGCGCACGACATCGATGCGGGCGACCAGGTCTTTCACCGCAGGTAACGTGCGCCCGCCCGGCGATTTTACCGATATGCCGTCCGCGATCGAATAGCCGCCGACCCGGCGGTCGGTTTCGCCGAACGCCGCATTCCGCATCGACGGGTACATTTCGGTTTCGACGCCGACGATCTCGATCGCCGGGTTGATGTCCTTTGCGGCGATCGCACAACCGGCGATCAGGCCGCCGCCGCCCACCGGGATGACCAGCGTTTCAATGTCCGGCCGCGTCGCCAGAATTTCGAGCGCGACCGTACCCTGGCCGGCGATGACATGGTCGTCGTCATAGGGGTGAACGAGGATCGCGCCGGTTTCGTCGGCGATTTGCCGGGCGCGGTCGGCGGCATCGGCGACGCCGTCGCCATGCAGTATGATTTTGGCGCCGAGTTTCTCGGTTCCCGTGATCTTCACCAGAGGCGTCGATACCGGCATGACAATCGTTGCCCGAATGCCGAGCCGCGATGCATGCCATGCGGTTGCCTGGGCATGATTGCCGGCGGAGGCGGCAACCACGCCGGCGCCGCGCTCCGCGTCGGACAGCGACAGAATCTTGTTCAGCGCACCCCGGTCCTTGAACGATGCCGTGAATTGGAGGTTTTCGAGCTTCAGCCAGATTTCCGTACCGCAGATCGCCGACAGGGTATGCGACGGCACGAAGGGGGTCTGTTCGATCCCGTCCGCAATGGCCGTTGCGGCTTTCCGAATATCGGCGGCGGTGACTGTCATCTGGCAGGTGTCAGCTTTGTGATGCCCAGGGTGTGTTCTAACGCGTCTTTGCGGCTCTGCGGTATTTTAATGTACTTTCCGTCGCGCCAGGCGCGGGTGTTGTCGGCGTATCGGCGGGACAGCAGGTTGCCGGATTGCCCCGTCGCGGTCGCAAACAGAGATTTCGACAGGTCCGACAGGTCGTAAACGGCGCGGTAGCCGGGCCCGTGAACGCTTGGAAACAATATCCTGCCGGGCGACAGGCGGGGTTGCGCCCGGTTGACGGTGAACGGACCGCCGCCGCTCTCGATACGGATATCGGCGAGATGACGCAGGACGGGAATCCTGCCCAGCAGGGCGTGGCTGAAAACGGCTTCATGGGCGGCGCCCCAGCGCCAGGCGGCGATGTCCGGGCCAAATTGTCTTTCGAGCGATGCAAGCGCGGTATCGAGGGCCGTGGAAACGACATCGCTACAGGCTTCCTGCCGTAATGTCGTGACGTTGTCGCACCATGTCTGGCGGTCGGTCAGCATGCGCAGCACCACCCGCGGGCGAAGCCTGAAATACCGGTCGAAATGCGGCCCGAGTTCGTCGCCGTAAAGGGCGCGGCTGACCTCGGCCAGCCAGCTCATGAAAATCAGCGGCTCGGCCGCATTGCGTGACATTGTCGAATCCCAGGCGCGCAAGAGGCCGGCAACCTGTTTCTGCCGGTTTGATTGGGCAACAAGATATCTCAGCAGGACGGGAACCGCGTCGGCCGCGGCCAGGGACAGTATGTCCGTCTGAAGGTCTGTGGATGCCTGGACGGTGTGCGGCGTCGGGGCATCCAGCCGTTGATATATGCGGCGCGCCCGGTACGGCGCCGCCCAGTCATCGGTCAGATGCCACGGGTAATCCGCCGGCACTACGCGATGATTGGCGTTTACGATCCGGCCGGCGGCGGGGTTGTAGGCCTGCGGCAGGCTGTCATACGGGATGAAGCCGGTCCAGTCGAACGCGCCGGTCCATCCCGGGACCGGATGTTTTCCGCGCCCGGATCGCCGCACCGGGACCCGGCCGGGGGCAAAAAAACCGATATTTCCGTCGATATCGGCATAGGAAATGTTCTGCTGCGGCGCATGGAAGGACCGCATCGCGTTTTTGAAGTCGGTCCAGTTCCGGGCCCGGTTCAGCCGGTAGAGGGCGAGCGGGCTCAGATCGTCGGGCCGGAGGCTCGCGGCCGCCAGCGCGATCACGTGATCTTTCGGCGTCTGCCGCTTCAGGTCGCCGTAAATATCGGAGATCACGGGCCCGTGGCGGGTTTCCCGGATCACGACAGGGACCGGCTTCGCGCCTTTGACAGCGATGGTTTCAGTCCGGGTTGTGAACGCTTCGGGCCCTGCCGGCGTCTGATACATGCCGGGAGCCCCGGGAACGAGCCGTTCGATGAACAGGTCCTGCGTGTCGCTGTCGGTTGTCGTAAACGCCCAGGATATCCGCCGGTTATGGCCAAGCACATGGAATGGCACGCCCGGGACGGTGGCCCCGGTCACGTCCAGCCCGGGGGCGCTGATCCGCGCCAGGTACCACAGCCCCGGCGCGCTGAAGCCCAGGTGGGGATCATTTGCAAGAACGGGTTTCCCGGACCGCGTCCCTGTCCCGGAAACGAGCCATGAATTCGAGGCCGATAACTGGTCGAGCCAGGGCGGCATCCGGTCCAGGAGGTCCGTCGCAAGCCGGACCGCCGCGGCGGGCACGGGGACGGGCATGGGCATGGCGGCGAGCGTGGCGGGGGGCGCATCGTCGTCCCGGGGCCACAGGTCGTCTATCTGCGCCGGCGACAACCGCGCGCTGAGCGCCGCGCGGAGGGCCTCCGTCCGCCAGTTGCCGGTCAGCCGCAGCGCCATCAGCCGGCCCCAGACGAGGGAATCCGATACCGTCCAGCGTTCCGGGGAATAGCGCAGCAGCACGAATTCCGGGGGCAGGGCGCCCGGATGGGCGGCGAGGAAGGCGTTTACCCCGTTGGTATAGGCCCGTATTGCCTGTTGGGCGTCCGCTGGCAGGCGACGATACGTTTCGCCGGCAAGGCGGTGGAGCCCCAGCGTGCGCATTGTCCTGTCCAGTCCCAGCGTCGGTTGGCCGATTACCTCCGACAGTCGACCGCCCCCGAGGCGACGCATGAAATCCATCTGAAACAGCCGGTCGCGGGCATGTATGAAGCCGAGCGCGGCATAGGCGTCGTCCGTCGACATCGCCTGAATATGGGGAATGCCGTTCCGGTCGTGGACGATTTCAACGGTACGGCCCAGACCGGTGATCCGGATCGATTCCGACAGGCCGGGCAGGGATGTACGCAGCCAGAGAATCCCGGCGGTTGCCGCCATTGCAATGGCGACAACGCCGATGACGGCCACACGGACGAGGAGAATCTTGCGCGCGGGGGAGATAGCGATAAGCATTTTAATATTATATATTACAGTATGTTATGTTAATTTTTTTATATATTAAATCAGCATAAATGGCTGGGGTCGATCAATTTCGGCCTCGCCCCGGTGTCTGTTGATTGGTAGGGTCGCTCCCACCGCAATCGGGACATTTCCAATGACGACAACTGCCATCGTAACAGTTCTGGGCCGGGACAAAACCGGACTCGTTTCCGCGATCACCGGCGCGCTCTGGGAGCTCGGCGCGAACCTGACCGATACCAGTTTTTCGGTGCTGGGCGGCGGTGCCGATTTTTCCGCCGTGTGCGAACTGCCGGTGTCGCTCGACGTCGCGGAGGTGCAGCAGGTTCTTGCGGGACTGGAGCTTCTCTCGGGCGCCGAGGTCACGGTCCGCCCCTACAGTTTCGATGCGCTTCACGGACCGGAGGGGGACGTCACCCACCGTATAACGGTGTCCGGCGGCGACCAGCCCGGCCTGGTTGCCCGGTTGTGCGAGACCTTCGTGGAATTCGGTGCGAATATTGTGTCCCTGAATGCCGGACCGCTCGCCGAGCATGAGGGGCGCTATGTCATCCGGCTCGCCGTTTCGATCCCGGAAGCCGCCGCGACCGCCTGCATTGCCACGGTGACCAACACGGCCGAGGCGCTCGGGCTTGCCTGCACGGCGGAACCGTCCTGACCTTCCGGTCGCGTTGCATGCGTCTGTGCTTGATAGACCACGGCCGACGCGCAACTATCCCCAACGTTTCAAACAGACTGCATTCCGGGTGAATTGATGACTGCCAAAAAACTGTCGGCCGACGATGTGGGGATTCCCGAATTTTCGCCGGGAATGCGACCGGACGGCGTCATATTCGACCTGTCGAGCCATCAGCGCGCACGTGAAGCGCTTGAACTTTCGCTGTCCATGCCGGAGCAGGGCTTCAATGTCTTCGTGCTCGGCGAAAACCGGAGCGGGCGGCTTACATCGACTGTGCAGTTCCTGAAAGAAGCGGTCGGCAGGCAACCGGCGCCCGGCGATTGGGTGTATCTCAACAATTTTCGCCAGCCGTCGGAGCCGGTTGCAATACGGCTGCCCGGCGGCGAGGGCCGCCGGTTCCGATCGGCGCTCGAGAACCTGGTCGGTGCGCTGACCCAGGCCCTGCGGGCGGCGTTTTCCGGGGATGCCTTCCAGAAAAACATGCAGACCGAAGGCGAGGGCGCGCAGAAAGCGCTGAATGCAGAGATGAAAGCGGTTCAGGATGCGGCCCGGGAAAAGGGGCTGGATATCGTCCAGACCCAGCAGGGGCAGATGATCGTCGTTACGGACGAGAAGGGCGAACCGGTGCCCGCCGAGCAGATGAACGATGCCCAGCGGGCGCTCGTCACGGAGCATGGCCCCGGTCTTGCCGAGCAGATCCATGCACTTAATCGAAAGACGGCGGAGGTCCAGGCGGCGTTTTCCCAAAGGGCGGCGGAACTCGGTCGCGAAGTCGCCGACCGGACCTGCGGGCCGCTGATCGACGCGGCGACGGGTGAATTTGCCGATCGTCACGGGCTGAACCGGTGGCTGGTTGAACTGCGCGCCGACATTCTCGATAATTTTCAGGCCTTTCTGCCGCAGCCGGAAGAGGGCGGAATGCCGGCCGAATACGCTCCGGGGCGCAGATACGCGGTGAATCTGTTCGTCGACAACGGGCAGGATGCAACGGCGCCTGTCATTGTCGAGGCCAATCCGACCTATGAAAACCTGTTCGGGCGGATCGAGTACCGCCAGTCGGCCCGGTCGATGGAAACCGATTTCACGCTCATCCGGCCCGGCGCGTTTCACTGTGCGAATGGCGGGGTCATTGTATTGCGGGCCGATGCCATTGCACCCAATCCCGGTATCTGGGCGTTTATCAAGGGGGCTTTGCGGGACAGCGAAATCCGGATCGAAGAGCCTTACAGGAGCAACGGCCCGACGGTTGCCGGATCCCTGTCGCCGATGCCTGTCCCGCTGGACGTCAAGGTTGTCCTGATCGGAGAGCCCAACTGGTATTACACTTTCTTTTCAACCGATTCCGAGTTCCAGAGCTATTTCAAGGTAAAGGCCGATATCGATCCGGATATGGCCGCGACGCCGGAGAATCTCGATACCTATGGCGGGCTGGTCCGCGGGATCGCGGCTTCCGGCGGGGAGAGCATTCCCTGCACCGATGCCGCCGTCGCCCGGTTGCTCGGCGAAGCGTCGCGCTGGTCGGCCGACCGGACGAAAATATCGTCGCAGGTCGAGCGGATCGAGGATCTGGTCGCGGAGGCGCGAAACGTTGCCGGCCATGCCGGCGCAAAGGAAATCACGCCGGAAACGATTGAAACGGCGCTCCAGAACCGGCGCCGCCGGAATGCGCGGATCGAGGACCGGATCCAGGAGGGCATAGCCGGCAAGACGGTCCTGATTGCGACGACGGGAAAGGTTGTCGGCCAGGTCAACGCGCTGACCGTGCGGAATGTCGGCGATCAGGATTTCGGGACGCCGAGCCGGGTCACGGCACGGGCATCCGTCGGCCGCCGCGGCGTGCTGAACATCGAGCGCGATGTCGGTCTGGGCGGCCCGCTCCAGCAGAAAGGCGCACTGGTGCTCCAGGGATGGCTGTCGGGAACCTTTGCGCGGACCTATCCGTTGTCTTTCAATGTGTCGATCACGTTCGAGCAGTCCTATGGCGGTGTAGACGGCGACAGCGCCTCCCTCGCCGAATTGCTGGCGATCCTGTCGGACATTTCCGGGGTGCCGGTCCGCCAGGACCTGGCGATTACCGGATCTGTCAATCAGCGTGGCGATGCCCAGGCAATTGGCGGCGCACACCACAAGATCGAGGGGTTTTACCGCGCCTGCGTGGAGGCCGGCACGCTGGACGGCGGGCAGGGGGCGGCGGTACCCGTCGCGAACGAAAAGAATCTCGTCCTGCGGGACGACGTCGAACAGGCGGTGCGTGCGGGGAAATTCTCTGTCTACAGCATGGAAACCATCGAAGACGCGGTGGAACTGTTCATGGAAACGCCTGCCGGCGTTCCCGACGATACAGGCGTTTACCCGGCGGACAGTGTGTTCGGAAAAGTCGCGGCGCGGCTGGCGGAATACGACCGCATCCTGATGGAACGGACGTAACCCGGCGGTCAGCCGGTCAGCCGGTCTTTAGCCGCCCGGCGACTTCTATCGCGGCATAGGTCAGCACGCCGTCGGCGCCGGCGCGTTTAAAGGCAAGCAGGCTTTCGACGATCACCCGGTCCCAGTCCAGCCATCCGTTCAGGGCGGCGCCCTTCATCATCGCGTATTCGCCGGACACCTGATAGGCGAATGTCGGCATGCCGAACTGTTCTTTTACCCGGCGGACGATATCGAGATAGAACAGCCCCGGTTTCACCATGACCATGTCGGCGCCTTCGGCGATATCCATCGCGACTTCGCGCAGGGCCTCGTCGGTATTGGCCGGGTCCATCTGGTAGGTTTTCTTGTCGCCGCCCGCCAGGTTCGGGGCCGATCCCACGGCATCCCGGAACGGCCCGTAAAGTGCCGACGCGTATTTTGCGCTATAGGCGAGTATCCGGACCGCATCGTGCCCGGCACCGTCCAGTGCCGACCGGATCGCGCCCACGCGGCCGTCCATCATGTCCGACGGCGAAATGACGTCGCAGCCCGCATCTGCCTGAATAACGGCCTGCCGGGCGAGCACGTCCAGCGTTTCGTCGTTGACGACATAGCCGTCCCGCAGGAGCCCGTCATGACCGTGATCGGTAAACGGATCCAGCGCCACATCGCACATCACCCCGAGATCGGGGTGCGCGTCCTTGACGGCGCGCACGGCGCGGCACACCAGGTTGTCGGGGTTTACGGCGTCGGACCCCTCGGCGTCCTTCAGCGCAGGATCGGTGACCGGAAAGATCGCGATCAGCGGAATGCCCAGTTCATGCGCTCTTCCGGCCTGGTCGACGAGGGCGTCGATGGAATGCCGCTGAATGCCGGGCAGGGACGGGATATCCGTGAACGCTTTATCGGTATCCTGCACGAAGGCCGGCCAGATGAAATCCGACGGCGTCAGGACGTTCTCGGATACCAGGCGGCGGTTCCAGTCGTCCCGACGGTTCCGCCGCATGCGGGTGACGGGAAATTTACCGAGACTGTAATCGCCGCCTGTCATCGTGATGGTTTCCTATGCCGCCGCAAGGGCCTGGTCGAGATCGGCGATAATATCGTCGATATGTTCGATCCCGATCGACAGCCGGACATAAGCATCGCTGACGCCGGTCTGCAGCTGCTCTTCCGGCGACAGTTGCGAATGGGTGGTCGATGCCGGATGGATCGCAAGGCTGCGGGAATCGCCGATATTGGCGACATGGTAGAACATCTTCAGATTGTCGATGAATTTCTGACCGGCTTCCTTGCCGCCATCCGCAAATTCGAATCCCAGCAATCCACCATATCCGCCGGACAATACCGCATCGGCCCGGCGCTTGTCTTCGCCGTCCATCACGCTCGGATGAATGACCTTTGCGACTTTGTCGTGCTTGGACAGGTAGGCGGCGACCGCAGCGGCGTTTTCGCAATGCGCGCGCATGCGCAGCGGCAGCGTTTCCATGCCCTGGATGATCTGGAACGAATTGAACGGGCTGATCGCCGCCCCCATGTCGCGGAGCAGGGTTACCCGCGCCTTGATGATATAGGCCACCGGTCCCATCGGCTTTACCGCTTCGGTCCAGACCGCGCCGTGATAGCTGGGATCGGGTTCGTTCAGCATGGGGAAACGGTCTTTATGTGCTTCCCAGTCGAAATTGCCGCCATCGACGATCATGCCGCCGATCGACGTGCCGTGGCCGCCGATATACTTGGTTGTCGAATACATGACCACTGCGGCGCCGTGATCGAACGGACGGCAGAGAACGGGCGCCGCCGTATTATCCATGATCAGCGGCACGCCGAGGTTACGGCCGATTTCGGCGACCTCCCGGATCGGAAACACCTTGAGTTTGGGGTTCGGCAGCGTTTCGGCGTAATAGCACCGCGTGCGGTCGTCCGTGGCGTTCGCAAAGGCCTGCGGGTCGGACGGATCGACGAAACGGCATTCGATCCCCATATCCTTCATCGTATTGGCGAACAGGTTCCATGTGCCGCCGTACAGATCGGTCGAGGCAACGAAATTGTCGCCGGCGCGGGTGATGTTCTGGACGGCGAAAGCCGATGCCGCCTGTCCCGATGCAACGGCAAGGGCTGCCGCGCCGCCTTCGAGTGCGGCAACGCGTTGCTCGAGCACGTCGGTGGTCGGGTTCATGATGCGGGTATAGATGTTGCCCATTTCGGCGAGGCCGAACAGGTTGGCGGCGTGTTCGGTGCTGTCGAACTGATATGAAGTGGTCTGGTAGATTGGTACCGCAACCGAATTCGTCGCTTCGTCCCGACGCCAGCCAGCATGTAGCGCGATCGTTTCCGGATGTCTGCTATCGGTGCCCATTTTCGTCCCCTTCGGTCGCGTGCCGCCGTTTGACGACACTTGTGTTCCAACGCTCGTTCCGGTCTCTGTCCGGTGTTCCCGTCGCCGTGTCCCGACGCTGAAACGCGTTTCTGCCCGCGGGATAGGCGCGCAATGTTTGTCTGTCAAGAAACTCCGCTATTCCTGCGCCTGGCGCAATGGAAACAGATTTAAACAAATTTTAAGTGTTTTTGGTCATTCTTAGGTCGAACCATTATCCATATCGCGTCGGTTCCAAAGGAATGAAACGGTGAAAGAAACATACTTCGAAACCATTCGCCTGATCGAACGACTGCATCGCCAGTTCCTTGAAGTCGTCAAGGTAGAGCTGGATCGCACGGGTGTCGTCGATATCAACAATATCCAGGCCCTCATCCTGTCGAATATCGGCAAGGAAGAACTGACCGTCGGGGAACTGACCAACCGGGGATATTACCTCGGTTCCAACGTTTCCTATAACGTCAAGAAGATGGTCGAGAACGGATATCTGGAGCAGGAACGTTCGCCGCACGACCGCCGGTCGGTCCGCGTACGAGTCTCCCAGAAGGGCCTGGAAGTCTGCGATCTTATCGCCAGCCTGCATGAACGCCATACCACACTGCTCGCGGACAGCCCGCTGGCCGGGGAATTGACGGCAACCAATGCATCGCTGATAGCGCTCGAGCGGTTCTGGGCCGAAGATCTCCGCTACGGGGCACGGCAGGCACCGGCGGCGAATTCCGCAATCAGCTGATCGGCCCCTGGGGGACCGACAACGACCTCAAATGAGAAAACGGCGCCTTTTCAGGCGCCGTTTTTCGTTGGACTGAATTCCGTCCGTCTAGTTCACAAGCGCGCCCTCGGATACGCGATCCTGCAGGGCTTCGCGGAGTTTCGACAGCGCCTTGCCTTCGATCTGGCGAATGCGTTCCTTGGTGACGCCGAACGTCTCCCCGATCTCGGCGAGGGTGATCTTGTCGTCCTTCAGGAACCGCCGCGTAATTACCTCGCGTTCGCGGGCCGTCAGATGTTCCATCGCATCGGCAATCCATTTGGCCCGCGTTTCACCGTCGATCATGTCGCCGACAATGGCTTCCGGGTTCGGTGAATCGTCCGCGAGGAGATCCATGAATTCGTCGGATTCGCTTTCGCCCACGGTCGCATTCAGCGACTGGTCCGGCCCCGAAAAATGCGATTCCATGCGTTCAACGGCGGCCAGCGGGACGCCGAGTTCCGTTGCGATCATCTGGCGTTCGTCTTCGGTCATCCGCGCCGCCAGATTGTCTGTCAGCCGCGCGCGGAGCTTGCGAAGATTGAAAAACAGGCTTTTCTGCGCCGGGGTCGTCCCGATACGGACGATCGATGAGTTCCTTACGATATATTCCTGCATCGCCGCGAGAATCCACCACGTCGCATAGGTCGAATATCTCACGTTGCGATCCGGGTCGAAGCGGTTTGCCGCTTCCAGAAGCCCGCGGTTGCCTTCCTGGATAAGGTCGCCGATGGGAAGGCCGTATCCCTTGAACTTCGACGCAATCCGGACGACGAGCCGGATATGGGCCGTGATGATTTCGTGCAACGCATCGGCGTCTTCTTCGTCCCGCCAGCGGCGGGCGAGCTCGACCTCGTACTCGCGTTCGAGCATCGGGGCGTCCATCGCCGCGGAGATGTAGCGCCGGTCGTTCTTATCGGGAAAATTTCCGTTCGTTGCCGCCATTGATCATCTCCTTTATTGACATCTTTTGTTGCCACACGCAGGCGGGGTACAAAAACCGTCACGGTATCGAGTCGATAATATTAGTATTTATGCCGGAAGTTCAAGGTTATTTTCGACTCGATATTGTTTTTTAGCTCGTGAAATTTATGTTACGAGAGACTACAGATACGTTGACGCGGCGCATTCGGATCAGAACAGCGCTTACCGTTGCCGTAAATGATGCATAAATTTAATCGGATCGTGCGTATGCCCGAACGCGCTAAAATTGTTGAACTGGTGGACCGGTTGAGCCGGATAGCGCATTCGCTTCAGTTCGCAGAAGGTCTGAATCCGGCCCAGTGGGAGGCGTTGCGCTTCGTCGCGCGGGCAAACCGGAACAGTTGCTCGCCCGGAACACTGGCCGATTTTATGGGATCGACCAAAGGCACCGTTTCCCAGACGCTGAAAGCGCTGGAAGCGAAGGGCTTGATCGAGCGCTGCCGCAAACCCGGCGACCGCCGTGCGGTTCAGATTTCAGTCACGGCCGCGGGAACGGTTCTGCTGCGTAAAGACCCGCTCGGGCAAATCCACGATGCGCTGGCGCCCTGTTCGGACGAAGATCAGCACAGAGTCGTTTCGGGCATCGAATGCCTGCTGGGCGTCGTCCAGCAGCATCAGGACATCCCGGAATTCGGACCCTGTCTGGGATGCACCCACTACAAGCCGGAGGCGTGTAAGGAAACGAACTCCGTCGGATGCCGGTGCGGCGTTTCCGGAGAATTGTTCAGTTCGCTCGAGATCGATAAAATCTGCGCGGATTTTTCACCGATACGTTAGAGCATATTCCGCTTACGCGGGGGGCGGGCCGGTACCGTCAAAACAGGAAACGCTCTAGCTGTCGCAGGCAGTCTGATACGCTTCCATCGCAGCGCGGATGTCCGCCGGAATTTCGATCGTTTCCATTGTCTTTTTCGATGCCACGCAGGTCACGAAGCGCGCGTGCAGAATTTCCAGCCCGTCGTCGTGGCATACGATGTCGTATCCGATCGACGATCTTCCCAGACGGGTCAGGATGAGGCTTAAATCCATTTTCTGCCCCATCCGCCGGGCGGCTTTGAAGTCAACCTCGACATGGACAAGCGGGAACATGCGCTGTTCGACCTGGAACTGATGTGCAAAGTCGATCCCCAGCCGTTTGACCAGCCAGTCTTCGAACAGGTCGTTGAACATCCGGAAAAATTCGGCATAAAAAACGATGCCCGCGGGATCCGAATCCGAAAACCGGATATCGCGGGTGACCGTAAATGCATTGGCGGGGATTGTGGGCGGCGGCATCGGTCCTGACCGTACAGTCGTTGGATCCGACGCTTCTATCCGGCCTGCCCCCCCATGACAAGGCGCAACTCCGGCGCTTTATCGGCGTTCTCCGGCCGGCGGGACAGATGAACGATAATGGTGGTCCCTTCGTCGGGTGTGCTTGCGACCTTCAGGGTGCCGCCATGCAATTCGGCCAGGGATTTGGAAAGCGGCAACCCGAGTCCGGTTCCGGTCTGCTGCCGGTTGAAGGTGCTGTCGACCTGACCGAACGGGGAAAGCGCGAGTTCTATGTCGTCCGGCGACATGCCTATGCCGGAATCCGATACGACAATATCAACTCCGTTTCCGGAGACGCGCAGAGATACGTTAACAATGCCGTCTGGGAGCGTGAACTTTATGGCATTGCTGATCAGGTTGAGCACGATCTGCGTGATCTTCTGTTCGTCGCCCAGAACGGTATCGTCGAGGTCGGGCAGGTCGCCGGTCAGGGCGACGTCTTTCGACTGCGCTTCCTGGCGCATCATGCGAACGCATTTGTCGACGATCTGCCGCAGGGAGATTTCTTCCATGTGGAGTTCGACCCGTCCTGCTTCGAGCTTCGAATAGTCGAGCAGGTCGTTAATGACACCGAGCAGATGTACGCCGCTCTGACGGATGTCCCCGGCATAGTCGCGGTACCGGTCGCTGCCGACGGGGCCGAATACTTCCTGGATCATCACTTCCGAAAAGCCGATTATGGCGTTCAGGGGCGTCCGGAGTTCATGGCTGACATTCGCCAGAAATTCGGATTTGGCCTTGTTGGCTTCAATCGCGGTTTCCTTGGCCTTGCGCAGCACGGTTTCGATGCGCTTGGCGCCCGTCTGGTCGTGCACCGAGCCCAGGATCCGAATGATTTCACCCTGTTCGTCCGTCACAGCCTCGGCTTCCGTCCTGACAGAGCGTATCTCGCCGTCGGGACGGACAATTTCATGTTCCTGATTGTATTTGCCGCCCGTCGTGAGCAGGCGCCTGAATGTCGACCGGACGAGGTCCCGGCTTTCAGCGCGGACAAGCGACAGGTACTGGGTGAAGTCCAACGGCGGCGAGCCCGGCGCAAGGCCGACAATTTCGTACATGATATCGGACCAGTACATCTGCGATCCTGCGGCGTCCCATTCGAATATTCCGATCCGGGCAAGTTTCTGGGCATGGGCGAGTCGCCGTTCGCTCAGTTCACGTCTCTCCTCCGCTTCCTTCCTTTCGGTAATGTCGGTGTAAACGATCGCCCGTTCGCCTCGCCGGGTGCGGCGCTCGGTAATGAGGAGCCATGTTCCCGATTTCAGGAGGACTTCGTACGAACCGTTGGCATCTGCGAAACGGGTGCGGCGCCGGTTCAGCCAGGCTTCGGGGTCGCCGCCGGTCGAGCGTTCGTCAATCCGCGAATAGGTTGCCCTGATGTAGCTGTCGAAAGACATGCCGATCTTGATGTCCGGAGACTGGGTCGTGCCGGCCCGCGGGTTGTCGAGAACCAGTTGACCCTGTTCGTCCAACAGGACAAAGCCGTCGGATATGCTCTCGACCACGCCCATCATGCGGCTAAGCGTGGCGCTGTCCGACGCCGAGCTTTGTTTGGCGCTGACGAGTTCGTTTCGGAGGCGTTCGGTCGTCGAGGCCAGCTGTCTGATCTGCCGGAAAGCTATTGCGATCAGACCTGCACCCAGAATGAATAAAAGGGTGGAAATCCTGGGCGCCGAAACGATGAGAGCGCCGGCAAATCCGGCACATATGGCCGATGCGGCAATACACGCATAGGCAATGATCGGGCCGCCCACCGGGTCGGTGACCGGTTGGCTGTCGTCAGGAAATATCTGACTTGAGGTGTCGCGCATGAGGCTCGACCGATCGAAAATGGGCAATGGCTGTTAAATTCCGCCGTCTCTGAGTTTGTACGTTTCCGGGTTAACGATTCGTTAAAGGTACCTAAGATTGTAATACAGGGGATTTCGAGGGCGGAAACCCGCAGAATCTATGGACTTTTGTCGGATAGCTGCGTAGGGAATAGGGTAAACATTGCGCGCACAGGGACGATGATGGCGAAACACGGTGCCGGCAGGGAAGTGCTGATCGAATTTCAGCAGGTCGGCAACGCCGTAAAGGTGACCGCGGTCGATACGGTGACGCTTGTCGAAGTGTCGATAATGGGACCCGCCTCGGCTGGTGAAGATGTCCTGAAACAAAATGTTATCAACAAGTTAGAATACGTTCTTTCCAAAAAAAACAAATAGCGGGCGAAGGCGGCGGGCGATATGGAATACTTCCTGCAGCAACTGATCAACGGTCTCACCCTCGGGGCGATATACGGCCTGATCGCGATTGGCTACACGATGGTTTACGGCATCATCGGAATGATAAATTTCGCCCATGGCGAGATTTACATGATTGGCGCCTTTATCTCGCTGATCAGCGTCATGCTGCTGGAATCCGTCGCGGGCGGGTCAATCGTCGTCGCACTGTTTATCGTGCTTATCGTCTCGATGATTCTGACATCGATATACGGATGGGCGCTGGAACGGGTTGCCTACCGGCCGCTGCGGAGCTCGCCGCGGCTGGCGGCGCTGATATCGGCGATCGGCATGTCAATTGCACTCGGCAATTACGTGCAGCTCACCCAGGGCGCCCGTAACAAGACCCTTCAGCCCGTGGTGCCTGGCAATATAGAGCTGATGGCGCGGGACGACGGTTTTACCGTCGTGCTCAGCTACATGCAGGTCGGTATCATCGTAACGACCGTCGTTCTGATGATCGGCTTTTCGCTGGTGATATCCCGCACATCCCTGGGCCGCGCCCAGCGCGCCTGCGAACAGGACCGTACCATGGCGGCCCTGCTTGGCGTGAACGTGGACCGGACGATATCCCTGACCTTCGTGATGGGAGCGGCGCTGGCGGCGGTCGCGGGTTTTCTGGTCGTTCTCTATTACGGCGTCATTGACTTCTATATCGGGTTTCTGGCCGGGATTAAGGCGTTTTCCGCGGCTGTCCTCGGGGGAATCGGCTCCATCCCCGGTGCGATGCTCGGCGGTGTGCTGATCGGCCTGATAGAGGCCTTCTGGTCGGGATATTTTTCCATTGAATACAAGGACGTTGCGGCCTTTTCCATTCTTGTTCTGGTGTTGATTTTCCGGCCGACCGGGCTGCTGGGTCAGCCGGAAGTCGAAAAGGTCTGAACATGGCGTCTGCCGGCGTCGCGCCTCCCAGGTCTCCAGCGAAAGACATCCTGAAGGAAGCCGGCCTGACGGCCGTCGTGTCCCTGGCGCTGCTGGTTCCCGTTGTGGGATTCAGGATCGCCAACCGGGGCGGCGATCAGTTCCTGGAGACCCGCTGGCCCGAGGTGGCAATTGCCGTCGCCCTTATCTTCTTCGGGCGCATCTTCCTGATCCTGATCCGCGAGGGGGCGCTGGCCGTTCCGGTGGCGGGCGGGATTGCGATGTCGGCTGTCGGGTGGCTTGCGCCGATACCGTCCTCGTTCCTGAAGGTGGTTGCCGTGACCGCCGGGCTTGTGATTGTCGCCCGCGCCGCCTTCGTACTTTTCGCAGACCGGCGACAGGCGTCGACCGGCCGCGAGTTCGGGAGCGGGTTCGCAGACGGATACCGCAGGGCTTTGCCGTGGCTCGCCGCGGCGCTGATCCTGTTTGCGCTCGTTCTTCCGTTCCTGCCGTTTTCGGGCCGCCGGCTGGTCGATATCGCGATACTGGTGCTGACCTACGTGATGCTCGGCTGGGGGCTGAATATCGTGGTCGGTCTGGCGGGACTGCTGGACCTCGGTTATGTCGCGTTTTACGCCGTCGGGGCCTATTCCTATGCATTGCTGGCGACGTATTACGATTTCAGCTTCTGGATATGTTTGCCGCTTGCCGGACTTTTTGCCGGTTTTTTCGGAATCATTCTGGGTTTTCCGGTGCTTCGCCTCCGCGGCGATTATCTGGCGATCGTCACGCTGGGCTTCGGCGAAATGGTGCGGGTCATTCTGCTGAACTGGGTGTCGTTCACCAAGGGACCGGACGGCGTTTCCGGCATACCGCGGCCGAGCTTTTTCGGGCTTGAGTTCAAACGGTATCCGCCCGACGGAACGGAATCGTTTCACCAGTTTTTCGGCCTGGAATATTCGTCGTTCCACCGCGTGATCTTTTTGTACTATCTCATTCTGATTCTTGCGCTGACCACCAATTTTTTCACCCGCCGGATCCGGACATTGCCGATCGGCCGTGCGTGGGAAGCGTTGCGCGAAGACGAAATCGCGTGTCGCTCGCTCGGGATCAATCCACGGAATACAAAGCTGTCCGCCTTCGCGATCGGCGCCATGTTCGGCGGTTTCGCGGGCTCGTTCTTCGCGACCAGACAGGGATTTGTCAGCCCCGAAAGCTTTACGTTTCTCGAATCGGCGATCATTCTCGCCATCGTGGTCCTTGGCGGCATGGGCAGCCAGATGGGTGTCGTGCTCGCTGCCGTGGTTCTGATCGGCGTGCCGGAATATGTGCGTGACCTGCAGGAATACCGGATGCTCGCCTTCGGCGCGGGAATGGTTCTGATCATGTCGTGGCGGCCGCGCGGGCTGCTGTCCCAGCGCGACCCGACGATTCTCCTCAACCGTGTCCGGAAGCAGCCGTCATGACCGGTGACAGGCCATTGCTGCAGGTCGAACACCTGACCATGCGTTTCGGCGGCCTTGTCGCGATCGACGACCTGTCCTTCGAAGCCCGGAGCGGCGAAATCACGGCAATCATCGGCCCCAACGGGGCGGGCAAGACCACCGTGTTCAACTGCCTGACAGGCTTTTACAAGCCGACCGTCGGGCGGTTGACGATGATGCGCGACGGCACGCCCTGGCTGCTCGAACAGCTCGAGGACTACCGGATCGCACGCGAAGCCGGCGTTGCGCGGACGTTCCAGAACATCCGCATTTTCCCCCAGATGTCGGTCCTGGAAAACCTGATCGTTGCGCAGCACGTTTCCCTGATGAAGGCCTCCGGCAATTCCGCGCTCGCCCTGTTCGGTATCGGCGGGTACCGCAAGGCCGAACGCGAGGCTGTCGATCTGGCGCGCTACTGGCTCGACCGGGTCGACCTGACCGACCGGGCGGACGAAGATGCCGGCAGTTTGTCCTACGGCGCGCAGCGACGGCTGGAAATCGCGCGGGCGATGTGTACCCGACCGGCGCTGTTGTGCCTCGACGAACCGGCTGCGGGGCTTAACCCGAGAGAGTCGGGCGACCTGAACGAACTGCTTCTGTTCGTGCGCGACGAACACAGGATCGGCATTCTCCTGATCGAGCACGATATGGGCGTTGTCATGGAAATTTCCGACCATATCGTCGTGCTCGATTACGGCAGCAAGATTGCCGACGGCGTGCCGGACGACGTGCGAAACGACCCGGCCGTCATCCGCGCTTATCTCGGCGAGGACGATGTCGCGGCGATCGGGGATACCGGCTGATGCTGTCGATCCGGGACGTTCACACATTTTACGGACATATCGAGGCCCTTCACGGTGTCGATCTGGATATCCACAAGGGCGAAATCGTGACCCTGATCGGCGCGAACGGCGCCGGAAAATCGACCCTGCTGATGACGATCTGCGGCGACCCGGCGGCGAGAACCGGCAGGATCGACTTTCAGGGCCGGGATATAACGGCGCTGCCGACCTACGAGATCATGCGCAGCGGCATCGCCCACGCCCCCGAAGGACGCCGCATCTTTCCGCGCATGACCATTCTGGAGAACCTCCAGATGGGCGCCATTACCGGGGACCCGGCCCGGTTCGACGAAAACCTCGAACGGGTGTTTGCATTGTTTCCGATCCTGAAGGAACGCACCGGCCAGCGGGGCGGCACGCTTTCCGGCGGGGAACAGCAGATGCTGGCGATTGCGCGGGCGCTGATGAGCGAGCCCGATCTTCTGTTGCTCGACGAGCCGTCGCTCGGGCTGGCACCCCTGATCGTGCGCCAGATTTTCGAGGTTATCCGGGATATCAATGTCTCGCACGGCATGACGGTGTTTCTCGTCGAACAGAATGCCTATCACGCGTTGCGTCTCGCGGATCGCGGCTACGTGATGGTCAACGGCGCGATTTCGATGACCGGCAGCGGCGACGAGCTGCTCAACGATCCGGAAATCCGCCGGGCCTATCTTGAAGGGGCTGCGGGATGATGGAGGAACTGCTGGGTACGTCACCCCAGGTCTTTATCGGTATCACGCTGGTTCTGCTGGGCTTTGCCGGCTTCATGACCGGCCAGGCGCTGGCGACGACGTGGCGGCCGGTCTGGCAGGTGTTTTTCTACAGCCTGTTGCTCGGCTGTGCCGACCGGTTCCTCACCTGGGCGCTGTTCCAGGGGGAACTGCTGCTGCTCAGCGGCTATCTGATCGATACAGCCGCCATATTCACGATTGCCCTGCTGGCCTTCCGGTTCACGCTGGCGCGCCGCATGACGGCCCAGTACCCGTGGCTCTACGAACGTGCCGGCCCGTTTGGGTGGCGGGCGCGGGGGACCGGTTCATGATTGGTCTTGCCGATATGCCGTGGATTGGTAGAGTTCCGACAGGGTTTTCAGCGGAAACCACTGTTTCAACCGACACAAGGGAGAAGTCGACATGAGATTTCTGAATGCGGGACTGATCGCGGGCGCCGCGTTGCTGGCCGCGAGTTCGGCTGCACATGCGCAGATAAGCATCGCGACCGCGGGGCCGATGACCGGCCAGTACGCATCGTTTGGCGAACAGATGCGCCGCGGCGCGGAAATGGCGGTAAAGGACATCAATGCCGCCGGCGGGGTGATGGGCAAGAAGCTGGTCCTCGAAATCGGCGACGACGCCTGCGATCCGAAACAGGCGGTTGCCGTGGCGAACTCGCTGGCGGCCAAGGGCGTTGTTTTCGTCGCCGGGCATTTTTGCTCCGGATCTTCGATACCGGCGTCCGATGTCTATGCCGAAGAAGGCGTCCTGCAGATATCGCCGGCGTCCACGAACCCGGCGCTGACAGAACGCAAATTGCCGAACGTGTTCCGCGTATGCGGCCGTGACGACCAGCAGGGGCTGGTTGCCGGCACGTTTCTGAAAGAGAAATTCGGCGCCAGCAATATCGCGATCATTCACGACAAGACGGCGTATGGGAAAGGCCTTGCCGACGAGACGAAGAAAACGCTCAATTCGCTGGGGAAATCGGAAAAACTCTATGAAGCCTATACCGCGGGCGAAAAAGATTACTCCGCCCTGGTTTCAAAGCTGAAGCAAAACGCCGTCGATGTCCTCTATGTCGGCGGGTATCACACCGAAGCGGGGTTGATCGTTCGCCAGATGCGCCAGCAGGGCATGAAGACGGTCCTGGTTTCCGGCGATGCTCTCGTGACGGACGAGTACTGGTCGATTACGGGCCCCGCAGGCGAGGGGACGCTGATGACCTTCAGCCCGGATCCTGCCAAAATGCCGGGAAATGCAAAGCTCGTCGAGGCGTTCAAGTCGACCGGGTACACGCCGGAAGGCTATACGCTGTATACCTATGGCGCCATTCAGGCCTGGGTGGCGGCGGTTGTCGCCGCAGGGTCGACCGACACGCCCAAGGTTATCGAGAAGCTGAAATCGGCGCAGTTCGACACCGTTCTCGGCAAGATCGGATTCGACGGCAAGGGCGACGTTTCGGCGCCCGGTTATGTCTTTTACGAATGGAAGAACGGAAAATACGACTATTACAAATAAGCTGCAAATAAGCGGTTTATAATACTGGAAATGAAAATGCCCGGCCAAACAGGCCGGGCATTTTTCTAATGGATCGAGAATTTCGGAAAGGTCAGCTCTGGTTTTTCCGGCTGCCGACCTTTTCGCCTTTTTTGCGTCCCAGTCCGATCTGTTTGGCAAAGTTCGAGCGTTGTTTCGCATAGTTCGGCGCGACCATCGGGTAGTCCGCCGGCAGACCCCATTTTGTGCGATATTCTTCAGGCGAAAGTCCGTAAACGGCGCGAAGATGGCGCTTCAGCATCTTTAACTTTTTGCCGTCTTCCAGGCAGATCAGATAGTCGGGGGTGATCGATCGCCGAACGGGAACCGCCGGGCGAAGCGTTTCCGCCGCGCTGATACCGGTCTCGGCAAGCGCGTTCAAAGAGGCGAAAACAGTACTTATCACGTCCGGAACCTGCGTCGTTGGGATCGAGTTGTTACCAACATAAGCCGAAACGATATCGACTGCCATTTGCAACATTTCTCTGTTTTCGGATGGGGTTTTTTCTTCTTCTGCCATATCGCCCGTTAATTAATGGAATTTGTTTGTCGGTCCTAATTGCATGAAACATCGTAATTGTCAAATGTGAACAATGCTATAAATTTTATCAGTATTGTTTCCAGTTAAATGCAGGTTAACTTGGAATGATTTTCGTTTTCTGGAAAATACTTAAGTCAAGTCAAGTCCGTTTACCGTCAATTGAGTGCAGTTGTATGCCGGTTCCTGTTTGGATACAGGCCGGAATTTGCCGCCCAAACCTAGTGGCACACTGGTCTGGTTGAACGAGATATGGTATGGACGCCGTCGGTATCGGGAGCGCTAAAGTCCAATGTCCAAAGAATTGATCGGTATTGCCGTCGATCACGGCGGTTTTGTATTGAAACGCCCCGTTTCGGATGAAATCCGGGCGGTTGGGCTCGACGTGCTCGATCTCGGCACGGATAACGAGGATTCCGTGGATTATCCGGATTTCGCAGAAAAGCTGGTAAACGAGATCCGCAATGAGACGGTGACACGGGGTGTTTTGATTTGCGGCACAGGTATCGGTATTTCCATCGCGGCAAATCGCCACCCCGGCATTCGGGCGGCGCTGTGTTGCGACGAAGAGATGGCGATGCTGGCGCGTCAGCACAACGACGCGAATGTATTGTGCCTCGGCGGCC
Organism: uncultured Rhodospirillaceae bacterium; assembly: GCA_963974055.1. Lineage (GTDB taxonomy): Bacteria > Pseudomonadota > Alphaproteobacteria > MPNO01 > UBA830 > CAXBCP01. The sequence continues at coordinate 52,691 of CAXBCP010000005.1, read as the reverse complement.
GTAAAACGGATGCCGAACTGGCGCGCAGGGTGGTCCGGGTTTTTCTGGAAACCGAGTTCGAGGGCGGACGGCATGCGCGCCGCGTAGGAAAATTGGGTTGATCGGCGAATACGCCGGAGTTTAACACAGGAGAAAAGGCGACAAGATGTCCACGGTAGATGCGGCGACAAATTCCCATGGCGGGTTTTTCAATACCTCTCTTGCAGAATCCGACCCGGCGCTGAACGAAGCGGTCCGGGGCGAACTTTCCCGGCAGCAGGATCAGATCGAGCTTATTGCGTCCGAAAACATCGTGTCGCGCGCGGTTCTCGAAGCGTCGGGATCCGTGCTGACGAACAAATATGCCGAAGGCTATCCGGGGCGGCGCTATTACGGCGGTTGCGAATTCGTGGATGTCGCGGAGCAACTGGCAATCGATCGTGCAAAGGAACTGTTCGGCTGCGGGTTCGCCAACGTGCAGCCGCATTCCGGCGCGCAGGCCAACGGCGCCGTTTATTTTGCCCTGCTCAAGCCGGGCGATACGATCCTCGGGCTTTCGCTCGCCGCCGGCGGGCATCTCACCCATGGCGCGGCCCCCAACCTGTCCGGCAAGTGGCTGCACGCGGTTCAGTACGGCGTCCGCAAGGAAGATGCGCAGATAGACTTCGACGAGGTCGAACGTCTTGCCGCGGAGCACAAGCCCAAGATTATCGTCGCCGGGGGATCCGCCTATCCCCGCGTGATCGATTTCAAGAGATTCCGGGCGATCGCCGATTCAGTCGGCGCGCTGCTGATGGTCGATATGGCGCATTTCGCCGGCCTCGTCGCCGGCGGCGCCCATCCGAGCCCGTTTCCCCATGCGCATATCGCGACGACGACGACCCACAAGACGCTGCGCGGCCCGCGGGGCGGCATGATCCTGACCAATGACGAGGCTATCGCGAAGAAAGTGAATTCGGCGATTTTCCCCGGAACGCAGGGCGGGCCGCTGATGCATGTCATCGCGGCGAAAGCCGTCGCGTTCGGCGAAGCCCTGCGCCCGGAATTCAGGGCGTATTCGGCGGCCGTTGTCGAAAATGCGCAGACGCTTGCGGCGACGCTCGTCGAAGGCGGCCTCGACATCGTCTCGGGCGGTACGGACACGCACCTGATGCTTGTCGACCTGCGGCCAAAGGGGCTGACCGGTAAAGTCGCCGAGGCGAGCCTCGAAGCGGCAGGCATGACCTGCAACAAGAACGGAATCCCGTTCGATCCCGAAAAGCCGACGATTACGTCGGGCGTGCGGCTGGGCTCTCCGGCAGCGACGACCCGCGGGTTCGGCCCGGCCGAGTTCCGCCAGGTCGGCGAGATGATCGTCGAAGTGCTGGACGGTCTTGCTTCGGGCACGAACGACAATACATCGGTCGAGGCGGAAATCCGGGAACGTGTCGGCGCGTTATGCGCGCGCTTCCCCATTTATCCGGGGTACTGACGGACGGGGGAGAACGGTTATGAAATGTCCATTTTGCGGGTCCGACGATACCCAGGTGAAGGATTCGCGACCGACCGAAGACAACACGGCTATCCGGCGGCGGCGGTCCTGTACGTCCTGCGGCGCCAGGTTCACGACGTTCGAGCGGGTGCAGCTTCGCGAACTGACCGTGTTGAAATCCGGCGGCCGGCGGGAGCCGTTGGACCGCGACAAGCTGTCCCGGTCGATGAGCATTGCGCTTCGCAAGCGTTCGGTCGAACCGGAACGCGTGGAACGGGCGATAACCGGAATCATTCGGCGTATAGAAAGTTCGGGCAATACCGAAGTAACCTCGGATCAGGTCGGAGAACTGGTGATGGACGCCCTGTCGCAGCTCGACCAGGTCGCCTATATCCGGTTTGCGTCCGTTTACAGGAACTTCCGGGAGGCCCAGGATTTCGAGAATTTTGTCGAAAGCCTCAACGTTGAGGACGACGACGAGGTTGACTGACGAACATTTCATGCGGATCGCAATCGGGCTTGCCCGTCGCGGTCACGGGAATGTTTGGCCCAATCCGTCGGTCGGCTGTGTCGTCGTCCGGGATGACGCTGTCGTCGGTCGGGGCTGGACCCAGCCGGGAGGGCGCCCCCACGCGGAAACCGAAGCGCTCCGGCGCGCCGGAGAGGCTGCCAGGGGCGCGACAGCCTATGTGACCCTTGAACCCTGTGCCCATCAGGGCCAGACGCCGCCCTGCGCACGGGCGCTGATCGAGGCCGGCATTGCGCGGGTGGTGATTGGCGTGCGCGATCCGGATCCGCGGGTCGACGGCGGCGGCATATCGATGCTCGCGGAGGCGGGGATCGAGGTCGCCGAAGGAATTTGTCCGGCGGCGGCGGAGACCGTTGCGGCGGGTTTCCTGACACGGGTTCGGCAGGGCCGGCCTATGGTTACGGTCAAGACGGCGACTACCCTGGACGGACGCATCGCGACGGCATCAGGCGACAGCGAATGGATCACCGGCCCGCTGTCCAGGGCCCTGGGCCATGGCATGCGGGCGCGGCACGATGCCATTCTCGTCGGCGCCCGGACGGCGATTGTCGACGACCCGTCGCTGACCTGCCGCCTGCCTGGACTGGAAGCGGAATCGCCGGTCCGGGTCGTAGTCGACGGGCGTAGTGACCTGCCGCTGACCCATGCTCTGGTTGCGACAGCCGGGGCAACGCCGACCTGGCTTCTCACCAGGGCGGATGGCGATGCGGCACGGCGCAGGGCTTTCGAAGATGCCGGGGTCCGGTTGATTGACGTTCCGCCGGACGGGCAGGGAAATCTCGACCTTGGCGCGGCACTTTCGGCGCTGGGCGAAGCCGGTATCACGCGGCTGATGGTCGAAGGCGGCGGCCGCATCATTGCGGGTCTGTTTCGGGCCGGACTGGTCGACCGCTTGGTGTGGTTTCGCGCGCCGAAAGTGATCGGTGGCGACGGGGTGCCGGCCATCGCGGCTTTCGGTGTGGGAGAGCTTGACGGGGCCCCGAACTTCGTCAAAGTTTCCTCGCGCCCGGCAGGCAGCGATATCGTCGAAACCTATCTATGCGAGCGTTGAAGGAATTTCATGTTTACAGGCATTGTCACCGATCTCGGGAAAGTCCGGAAGATTGAAAAAGCGGGGGATACCCGTATCGAAATCGAGACGTCCTACGATATGGACGATGTTGAAATCGGTGCGTCCATTGCCTGCTCCGGCCCCTGCCTGACCGTCGTCGAAAAAGGACAGGGCTGGTTCGCCGTCGAGGCATCCGCGGAAACGCTGGATAAAACCGGCGTCGGCGACTGGGTCGTCGGGACTCCGGTGAACCTGGAACGCGCGATGCGGATCGGCGACGAACTGGGCGGGCATATCGTTTCGGGTCATGTGGATGCGGTTGCGACGATCGTCGAGATGAGCCCCGAAGGCGACAGCATGCGCTTCACCTTCGAAGCGCCGGAAGCCTTTGCAAAATATATCGCGCCGAAGGGCTCGGTTTCGCTCGACGGCGTCTCGCTGACGGTGAACGAAGTCCGGGGCAACCGGTTCGGCGTGAACATCATCAGCCACACCCAGGGCGCGACGACATTCGGCGGTCGAAAAGTCGGCGACCGGATCAACATGGAAATAGATACAATTGCGCGCTACGTTGCGCGTATTCTCGGAAAGGACTGATTAATTGGCCGACAAGAAGTTTACAGTCATTGGCAAGGAAGCCGTCGCCGACGCTGTGCAGGAAGACCTGACGGCGTTTCTCTCGCCGATTGCCGAGGTCATCGAAGACATTCGGAACGGCAGGATGGTTGTCGTTGTCGATGACGAAGACCGTGAAAACGAAGGCGATCTGATCGTCGCCGCGCAGATGGCGACGCCGGATGCGATCAACTTCATGGCCAAGTTCGGGCGTGGCCTGATCTGCCTCGCCATGACCGGCGAACGGGTCGACCAGCTCGGCCTGTCGCTGATGTCGAGCGACAACCGGTCCCAGTTCGAAACCGCCTTCACGACGTCGATTGAGGCCCGCGAGGGGGTGACGACGGGAATTTCGGCGTCCGACCGCGCGCGGACGGTCGCCGTTGCAATCGATCCGGCGCATGGCCGCGACGAGATCGTGACGCCCGGCCACATTTTCCCGCTTCGCGCCCAGGACGGCGGAACGCTGGTGCGCACCGGGCATACCGAGGCGGCCGTCGATCTGGCCCGCCTTGCCGGACTGAACCCGTCGGGCGTGATCTGCGAAATCATGAACGAGGACGGCACGATGGCGCGGCTGCCGGACCTGGTGAAGTTCGCCCAGTTCCACGGTCTCAAGGTCGCGACGATCGCCGACCTGATCGCATACCGGCTGCGCAACGATTCGATCGTGGAACGGTCCATCACGACGCGCATTTCCCGCGAAAACGGCGGCGATTTCAAACTGATCGTGTATCGCAACCGCGTTTCGGGGGCCGAACACCTGGCGCTCGTCAAAGGCGATATTTCGGGCGATGATCCGGTTCTGGTGCGGATGCATGCGGTCAATATTCTCGACGATATGATCCACGATACGACAAGCCAGCGGGAATACGAACTAGAAGGCGCCTTAAGGACGGTCGGCAAGGAAGGCCGGGGGATTGTGGTGATTATCCGCGAACCGTGGGCGGAGAAGCTTTCCAACCAGGTGCGTGCGCGTCACCGCATGCCGGCGGATCCGGTTTCCGCGTCGTCCGAAGTTTCGGTGTCCAATGAAGAGGGGCGCGAAATCGCGCCGCCGGCGCTGCGCGATTTCGGCGTCGGCGCGCAAATTCTCGCCGATCTCGGCGTGAAGGAAATGGTCCTCCTGACCAACCGGTCGCGTGCGATCAAGGGGCTGGAGGGCTTCGGCCTGACGGTTGTCGGGCACCGTCCCATCGAAAAAGCGGGGGAGTAACAGACCGTGTCCGATGCCCCCCACATTATGATCGTTGAATCGCCGTATTATAAGGAAATCGCCGGCCGGATGATGGAGAGCGTGCTGATCGAGCTCGATGCCGTCGGTGCGACCTATGAAACGTTCGAGGTTCCGGGATCGTTCGAATTGCCGGGTGCTATTCGCATGGCGATCGAGTCCTATAAATATCCGTCGGACCGAAAGCGTTTTGACGGTTATATCGCCCTTGGCTGCGTGATCCGGGGCGAGACGTCTCACTACGATTATGTTTGCGAAGAAAGCGCCCGCGGGCTGAACGATCTGGTGCTGAAATACGGCATCGCGCTCGGCTACGGGGTACTGACGACCGAGACCGGTGACCAGGCGCTGGCCCGTGCAAGCCGGGATCAGCACGACCGCGGCGGCGCAGCGGCGCGCGCCTGTCTGGCGATGATCGAGCTGAAGCGCAAATTCAACCTATATCCGCGATGACCGATCCAGCCGAACGCCGGCCCGGCAGATCCAACGGGGGTGGCACGGCACGGCGAAGCGCGGCACGGCTCGCGGCAGTCCAGGCCCTCTATCAGATCGATCATTCCGGGACTCCGGGCGACCGGGTGCTGGAGGAGTTTCTCCGCTTTCGCCTGGGCGACAGTTTCGACACCGAAAACGACGTGGCGCCGCACAAGAACCTGTTCGCGGAAATCGTACGCGGGGTCGGTGCGCGCGGCGCGGAAATCGACGAAATCGTATCCGCGGCGCTTTCCAACAAGTGGACCTTCGCACGGGTAGAGATAATCCTGCGGTCGATCCTGCGCGCCGGGGTTTACGAGCTCCAGTCGCGCAAGGATACGCCGGCCAGGGTCATTATCACCGAATATGTGGATATAGCGCATGCGTTCTACGACGGGCAGGAACCCGGGATGGTGAACGGCATGCTCGACCGGATATCGCGGTCGTTGCGGCCGGAGGAATTCGGCGATGGGCCGCCGGATGCTGTGACGAAAGACGGGAACCGTGACGACTGAGCCGCGGCGGCGGGGAGAATTCGACCTGATCGCCACATTTCTCGAACCTCTGACCGGCGGCGATCCGCGCGCGCTGGGGCTGACGGACGACGCTGCCGTCGTCCCCCAGAAAACCGGGTGCGATACCGTCGTGTCGACCGATACGATGGTTGCCGGGGTTCATTTTCTGATGACTGAAACACCCGACATAATTGCCCGCAGACTGTTGCGGGTGAACCTGTCGGATATCGCGGCTATGGGTGCCCGGCCCGTCGGCTATTTCCTGAACCTGACGCTGTCCGATTCAATCGGCAACGATTGGCTCGAAAAATTTGCGTCGGGGCTTGCCGCGGATCAGGCGTTGTTCGGCGTGACGTTGCTCGGCGGCGATACGACGCGAACGCCCGGTCAAATGACCCTGACGGTCACCCTGTTCGGCGAAGTGGCGTCGGGAAGTGCCGTTCGCCGGAATACGGCCCGGCCCGGCGACCTTGTCTTCGTGTCGGGGACGATCGGAGATGCCGGCCTCGGGCTGCGGGGGCTTTCGGACGGAATGGCGGGCGGCGACGAACTGGTAAGGCGCTTTCAGCTTCCCGATCCGAGGGTAGCGCTGGGACCGGCTCTGTGCGGAATTGCCAGCGCGATGGCCGATGTGTCCGACGGTCTCGTCGCCGATCTCGGTCATATCTGCGAAGCGTCCGGATGTACCGCCGCGATCCGTGCCGATGCGGTCCCGCTATCGGCGGGTGCAAGGCGCGCGCTGGCGGAAGACGGCGTCGAAATAACCCGGCTTCTGACCGGCGGCGACGATTACGAGCTTGTTTTTACCGTTTCCCCGGACCGTGCAGCGGCAGCAAGGGATGCGGCGGCGCGAACGGATGTTCCCGTTTGCGAAATCGGCGCTATCGGGGACAGGGTGGGGCAGGGCGGCACCATGGTTGTCGTGCGGGATGCGGACGGTACCGATATCTCGCCGGAAACCGGCGGGTACAGGCATTTTTAAGGCGGTTAACCGTCTGTTTTCATAAGGCTGGGATACTCCGGGTCCGATCAACGGAGTATCGCGATGACCCGTCCCGTCCAATCCATTCTGAGCGCACTGGTCCTGTTTATGGCGGTGTCTGTATTCGCCGGCAATGAAACTGCCGCAAGCGGCGGCTCGCAAGGCCGCCTGTCGGCCAATCAGTTCGTTTCCCTGGCGCCGTTCAACATTCCCATGATGCCGAAGGGGACGGAGAAGCGCCAGTTCACGCTGGTCGTTGCGCTTGAACTGACGGATGACGGCGACAGGGATTTCGTGCGCGCGCGCGCGACACTCATTCGCAGCCGGACCTATGACCTGTTGTTCCGGCTCATCGCCTATCGGACCCAGGAACCTCTGGTGCCAGGTACCGCGTTGATCAAAAAAAAGGTTCTGGAGATCGCGACCCACGTGGTTGGATCGGACCAGGTGGCGTCGATTGTCGTTCAGCAGGTCTATTACGGCCCGCTTCCGTAGGAGACTGCCCTAAATCGTGACCCAGTCCTGCAATAATTGAATTTGTCCGGCGCACTATCCCGCGTAAGTTCGGCCGTATGACGACAACATCCGTTCGCAGAAACGTTCTCCTGCTCGCATCCTGTCAGGCGCTCTTTATGACCGCGTCGTCGGCGATTATTTCGACGGCGCCGATCGTCGGCACCGTTCTGTTGACCGACGACAAGGCTCTGGTAACGCTGCCGCTCGCTCTGCAATTCGTCGCCATGGCCGTTACGACCATCCCCGCATCGCTCTATATGGGGCGTTACGGCCGGAAAATCGGTTTTATCACCGGCGCTTTTATCGGTGTATGCGGCGGCGCTCTGGGGGCCTATGCGATAATCCAGGGCGACTTCGTATTGTTCTGTATCGCATCGCTGTTCACCGGCAGCTTCAACGGGTTTTGCCACTATTTCCGGTTCGCCGCAGCGGATGTTTCGACCGACGCATACCGCAGCAAGGCGATTTCCTATGTTCTGGCGGGCAGCGTGCTGGCGGCTCTGTTGGGACCGACACTGGCCCGAAACACGTTCGATCTTCTGCCGAATGCCGCCGATCGTTATGCGGGCGTTTACCTTGCCCTGATCGGCGTTTATCTGCTCGTCGCCTGTATCGTGAGCTTTATCGAGATTCCCCGGCCGACAGCCGAACAGCGCAAGGAAGGCGGGCGTCCATTGTCGGAAATTGCCCGGCAACCGAAGTTCATAATCGCCGTTTGCGCGGCAACGTTCGGTTATCTCGTCATGTCGTTCCTGATGACGGTAACCCCCATTGCGATGGGGGTGTGCGGTTTTACCGACGTGGATTCCACCTACGTCATCCAGGCACATGTTCTCGGGATGTATGCGCCGGCCTTTTTTACCGGACATCTGATTTCGCGCTATGGCGTCAATAATGTCCTGATCGCAGGGTCGGTGCTGTGCGGTTCCAGTATCGTCATTCACCTGTCCGGCATCGGATTCATGAATTTCCTGTCAGGCCTCGTTCTCATCGGCGTGGGCTGGAATTTCCTTTTTACCGGCGGCACGACATTGCTGACCCAGACCTACACACCGGCCGAAAAAGCCAAGGTGCAGGGGCTGAACGATTTCTTCATCTGGGGCACGATTTCGGCCGGCGCCGTTACCTCCGGCGCGGTACAGCATGCGGTCGGCTGGTCGGCGGTGAACCTGGTCATGGCGCCGCTGGTTGTCGCCGTATTCCTGACGACCCTCTGGTTGCGGTATAGCGGGCGGAAGGCAGCGGCCGGGCAGCCGACCGCCTGAATTCCCGTCGCGATGGGCCGTATCGCGGCCCGACAGCCGACATCCGCCCGGCCACGAGGTTGCAGGCGCGCAGACGGTTGCCACCAGCCGGTATTGCCATGAATCCCTTCTTCTGTCATGTTCCGCGCGTTTTCGCGGACCCCTTGGGGTGGCGGTACATTCGTGCCGTCTCGGGGTCGCAGTCCCGGACAAAACAAGGATTTTGAAGATGTCTCAAGCTTATTGGATCGTGATCGCGTGTGGCGGTCTTGCGATCCTGTACGGTCTTTACGCCAGCCGGTCGGTTCTTGCCGCCTCGGCCGGTAATGAGAAGATGCAGGAAATTGCCGGCGCCATTCAGGAAGGTGCGGCGGCATATCTAAACCGGCAGTACATGACCATTTCGATGGTCGGTGTCGTCGTTGGTATTCTGATCGGCCTTCTGCTCGGTATCTACCCGGCAGTCGGGTTCTTTCTCGGCGCCATTCTTTCGGGTGCGGCCGGGTATATCGGGATGTATATCTCGGTTCGGGCAAACGTGCGGACGGCAGATGCCGCGCGGACCGGCGGTCTTCAGCCGGCCCTGACCGTTGCCTTCAAGTCCGGTGCCGTGACCGGCATGCTGGTTGTGGGGCTCGGCCTTCTCGGCGTCGCCGGCTACTACATGTTCCTGCGCAACGTCTACAACCCGGCAGAAGCCGCCGGGTTGCGTCATATCCTGGAATCGCTTGTCGCTCTCGGGTTCGGCGCGTCCCTGATCTCGATCTTCGCCCGGCTCGGCGGCGGCATCTTCACCAAGGGTGCGGATGTCGGTGCCGACGTGGTCGGCAAGATCGAAGCCGGTATCCCGGAAGACGATCCCCGGAACGCGGCTGTGATCGCGGACAACGTTGGCGACAACGTCGGCGACTGCGCCGGCATGGCCGCCGACCTGTTCGAGACCTATGCGGTGACGATCGTGGCGACGATGCTCGTCGGTGCGGTATTCTTCACCGGCGCCATCCAGGAAACCATGCTGATCCTGCCGTTGCTGATCGGCGCGGTGTGCATCATCGGGTCGATCTTCGGGACGTTTTTCGTGCGTCTCGGCAGCAGCAACAACGTTATGGGCGCTCTTTACAAAGGCTTCATCGCCTCAGCCCTCGCGTCCGCTGTTCTGATCGCCGCCATGGTGTATGTGGTCTTCGGCAGTTTCTCCGCCGAAATCGCCATGGAGAGCGGTTCCATCCAGGCCCGCGACCTGCTGTATTGCGGCATCGTCGGTCTGGTCGTTACCGGTCTGATCATCTGGATCACGGAATACTACACGGGTACGCAGTACCGTCCCGTCAAGAGCGTGGCAAAGGCGTCCGAAACCGGGCATGCAACCAACGTTATCCAGGGCCTCGCGGTCTCGATGGAAGCGACGGCGCTGCCGGTGATCGTCATTGCGGGCGGTATTCTGGTCGCTTACTTCTCGGCCGGTCTTTACGGGATCGCGATTGCCGCGACCACGATGCTGGCGCTTGCCGGCATGGTCGTTGCCCTCGATGCCTACGGACCGGTAACCGATAACGCCGGCGGCATCGCCGAAATGTCGGAACTGCCCGAGGAAGTCCGCAACTACACGGATGCGCTCGACGCGGTCGGCAATACGACGAAGGCCGTCACCAAGGGCTATGCCATCGGGTCCGCCGCGCTGGCGGCCCTGGTTCTGTTCGCCGCCTTTACCGAGGACATGAAGTTCTACGTCCCCGAGATCGCGGCCCAGGTCAAGTTCAGCCTGCAGGACCCCTATGTCGTCGTTGGCCTGTTCATCGGCGGCATGCTTCCCTACCTGTTCGGTTCGCTGAGTATGATGGCCGTCGGGCGCTGCGCGTCTGCGGTTGTCGTCGAGGTGCGCCGTCAGTTCAAGGAAATCCCGGGCATCATGGAAGGCACGACGCGGCCGGAATACGGACGTGCGGTCGACCTTCTGACCAAGGCGGCGATCAAGGAAATGATCGTACCGTCCCTGCTGCCGGTGCTGGCGCCTATCGTGGTGTACTTCGTGATCGACGCGATCGGCGGACAGGCTGCGGCGCTCACCACGCTCGGTGCGCTGATGCTGGGTACCATCGTGACCGGCCTGTTCGTTGCGCTGTCGATGACGGCCGGCGGCGGCGCCTGGGACAATGCCAAGAAGTATATCGAAGACGGAAACCATGGCGGCAAGGGATCTGAAGCCCATGCCGCATCCGTCACCGGCGATACGGTTGGCGATCCCTACAAGGACACGGCGGGTCCTGCGGTGAACCCGATGATCAAGATCATCAACATCGTATCGATCCTGCTGCTGGCGGTGGTCGGCGGCGCCTGATCCACCTGCCGCTTTACGACAAAAAGCCCCGGAATTTTTCCGGGGCTTTTTTTATGCCGCACAGACAGCCGGGGAGGGCGCTTAAAGCCCGGCGCTCCCGTCGTCTGTCGAGGGGCCGCTGAACTTCCCGACATTGCCGAGCAGCTGTTCGAGCACCGTCAGTTCCTTGCCGCGGGTAGGGGTCTTGCGATCGACAATCTGGACGTCGCGGCCATCCTGTTTGTCGAGGCGCTCAAGCTGTTCCACGACCCCCTGTTTGTCGAACCGGATAACCAGTACCTGCCGTTCGAGCAGGTCCGGTTCCCAGAAGGCGATCTGGCTGACGCGGCTGCCGATGTAGTACCAGGCTTCCTTGTCGAACGTCGCGACCGCAGAGGGGGTGCCGAGCATGGCCTGTATCTGGTCGCGGTTGCTCGTGCCGATGCGTATGCTCTTGATGATCTCCGCATCCGGAATATTGCCGTGATTAGTCAGCGTCGGCGAACAGGCCGACAGAAAGCCGACGGTGATACCTGTCGCCAGCAATGCCCTCAGGGCCGGAAAGCGTTGAATTCGCGCGCCGTTCATTTGACCATCATCGCCGTTGTCATTACCTATGTTGAAATATGGGGTGAAATTCCGTCTGTCAAAGTGACGCCCCTGTAAATCGCTGTCAATCGATGTCAGAACGCTGGAAAAGATGCCGATAAGTAACCTGTTCCGAAAATCCGGACCGACCGACGCCATACATGAAATCTACCGGATTATCGTGGCACAGGCGCGGCAACCGCGTTTCTATACCGATCTGGGCGTGCCCGATACCGTCGACGGACGCTTTGAAATGGTCACCCTGCACGCCTTTCTGGTGCTGAGACACCTGAAACGGCCGTCCGAATCGGCGAGCGAAACCGGTCAGGCCCTGTTCGACGTGATGTTCGAGGATATGGACCTGAGCCTCCGGGAAATGGGCGCGGGCGATATGGGCGTCGGAAAACGGGTCAAGGCCATGGTTCAGGCCTTCTACGGGCGGATTGCGTCCTATGAAGCGGGGCTCGATGGCGCTGCAGACCTGCTGGAGGACGCCCTGGCGCGCAATGTGTATGCGACTGTCGATCCGGACCCGGCGAATCTGACGGCAATGGCCGCCTATGTGCGCTCACAGGACGCCCATCTGCGCGGTTACGGACGGAAAGACGTCGAAACGGCGTCTTTTGCATTCGGAGAGGCCTGATGACGCCGGCGGAGACAATCGTCCCGGAATTCAGCGTGGTCGTTTCGCTGGACTCCATCGGCGACGAACCGCGCCGGATGGAAATCAGTGCCGGCGGCGAGGAACGGTCGGCGCTGAGCCGGCGGTTCGGGCTGGTTTCGATCGAAAAATTCGCGTCGGATCTGGTCCTTGCCTGGATTAAGCCGGGAAAGGTTCTGTCGTTGAAAGGCCGGATTTCCGCCAATGTGACGCAATCCTGCGTGGTCACGCTGGACCCCGTGGCGGCCGAGGTCGACGAGGAAGTCGATATCGTTTTTTCCAAAAACCCGGAGCAAACCGCCGATATAATCGACCCGAACGAGGCCGAGACCCTCGAGGGAGAGGAAATCGACGTCGGCGAGATCGTGTCCGAAGAACTTTCCCTGGCGCTCGATCCCTATCCCCGGCGCGCCGATATCGACCCGGAAAGCCTGAAACTGGGGCCCGGCGCCCGTTTGATGAGCGAGGAAGCGGCCGGGGACGAAGCCCGAGAGAGCCGGAAAAAGGATAATCCGTTCAATGTTCTGTCCGCGCTGAAGCCTAAGAATTAGGATATTCGAAAGTTCAGGTTGCCCCGCGGGCCAGGATAGAATATCTATCGCTCCCCAATATATTTTCCCAACAGTTGAGATGGCACGGTTATGGCTGTTCCAAAAAATAAAGTATCTAAATCAAAGCGTAATATGCGTCGTGCACATGACGCATTGTCGTCGAATGCGAACGCCGAATGCGCCAATTGCGGCGAGCTGAAGCGGCCTCATCATGTCTGCGCTTCCTGCGGCTATTACGATGGCCGTGAGGTCACGGAGACGTCGGCTGCCTGACGGCCGCTTTTTGCCGGGATAGGAACTGACAGTGAGCGCGTCTTTCACGATCGCTCTGGATGCGATGGGCGGTGACAACGCCCCTGGTATTGTCGTAAAGGGCGCAGATCTTGCGCGCCGGCGGTTTCCCGGTATCCGCTTTCGTATGTTCGGCGACGAAACGCACATCCTGCCGTTGATGAAACGGCGGAAACGCCTGCGTGAAATTACCGAAATCGTCCATACCGAAGACGTCATCAGCAACGAGATGACGGTTTCCGTGGCGCTCCGCAAAGGGCGCCAGTCCAGCATGCAGCTTGCGATCAATGCCGTCCGCGATGCCGAGGCGGCGGGGGTTGTCTCCGCCGGCAATACGGGCGCCCTGATGGCGATGGCGAAATTGACGCTTCGCACCCTGCCGGGGATCGACCGCCCGGCCATTGCCGCCATTTTTCCGACGATCCGCGGAGAGAGCGTCATGCTCGACCTCGGCGCCAACGTCGAGTGCGATGCCGAAAATCTCGTTCAGTTTGCGATCATGGGCGAAGTCTTTGCGCGAACCGTGCTCGGCACGGTCGAGCCGTCCTGCGGGCTGCTCAATGTCGGTTCGGAGGAAATGAAGGGGCATGCCGAGATACAGCAGGCGTCGGCTTACCTGCGGCAGATGAGCGACGCCTTTAATTTTTACGGTTTCGTGGAGGGCGACGATATCGCCGCCGGGACCACGGATGTGATCGTCTCGGACGGTTTCACAGGCAATATTGCCTTGAAGACGACCGAGGGGACTGCCCGTCTGATCAAGGAATTTCTCGGCGATGCGTTCCGCAGTTCGTTCTCGGCCCGGATCGGTTACATATTGGCGCGCCGGGGGCTGCGTAAGATGCGGGATCGAATCGATCCGCGGCGTTACAATGGCGCAGTTTTTCTCGGCCTGGCAGGGATCGCCGTGAAAAGCCACGGGGGTACGGACCCCTTCGGTTTCGCAAATGCAATTGGTGTCGCAGTCGATATGGCCGCAAACGGATTCAACGAAAAGATCACCGAGGGACTCGATGCCTTCGGCAACTTCAAGCCAGGGCCCGTCGAGGCCGCGGCATCCTGATGGTCCGCAGGTCCGTCGCCGCCGGTTGCGGCTCTTATCTGCCCGAGCGCATCGTCACGAATGACGAACTCGCCCGCACGGTCGATACGTCGCATGACTGGATCGTGCAGCGCACCGGTATCCATTCCCGTCATATAGCCGCTGAAGGCGAAAAGACATCGGACCTGGCCCTGGCGGCCGCCCGGGACGCGTTGCATCATGCCGGCATGTCGGCCGCCGATATCGATATGATCGTGCTGGCGACGGCGACGCCGGACGAGACGTTCCCGTCCACGGCGACAAGGGTTCAGGCCGGTCTCGGGATGACCCGCGGCGCTGCCTTCGACGTTCAGGCCGTGTGTTCGGGATTCGTCTACGCCGCCAATGTTGCGGACAACTTTATCCGGCTGGGCCAGGCTGAAAACGTGCTGGTTATCGGCGCCGAAACGTTCTCGCGCATCCTCGACTGGGAAGACCGGTCGACCTGCGTTCTGTTCGGAGACGGCGCCGGCGCCGTTGTCCTGCAGGGACAGGACTGCGCGGGTGACAGCACCGATCGCGGGATCCTGTCGAACTGCCTGCATTCCGACGGCCAGCATCATGACCTCCTGTATGTCGATGGGGGGCCGTCATCGACCCAGACCGTGGGACTGCTGCGCATGGAAGGCCCGGAGGTGTTCAAACACGCCGTCAGGAACCTCGCCAGCGTCGTCGGCGAAGCGCTCGATGCGGCCGGATTAACGCCGTCCGATATCGACTGGCTGGTGCCGCATCAGGCCAACCAGCGTATTATTTCTACGACCGCGAGAAAGCTCCGGATGAGCGAAGATAAAATCGTGATGACGGTGGATCATCACGCCAATACGTCGGCGGCGTCCATTCCGCTTGCCCTTGCCGAAGCGGTTCGGGACGGCCGGGTCACCGCCGGGGACGTGGTGGTACTCGAAGCGATGGGCGGCGGATTCACCTGGGGCGCGACCGTCATCCGCTGGTAGCGGCGCAGGGGCCGGCACGCGGTTGAGCGAAACCTTCTATCCCTTTGATATTGACTGTATTCTTTGCAACGGCTACCGTCTGCAACAGGGACATAAAGGGGGAATGCCATGACCGATCAAACGGTCACAAGAGCAGACCTGAGCGAAGCTGTTTATCAGGAAGTCGGACTGTCGCGGAACGAATCCGCCGATCTGGTCGAATCCGTTCTGTCGGAAATTGCGGATACGCTGACCCGCGGAGAAGCCGTCAAGATTTCGTCGTTCGGCAGCTTTTCCGTGCGTCAGAAGGGCCAGCGGGTCGGTCGAAATCCGAAGACCGGCGAAGAGGTGCCGATTCTGCCGCGAAAGGTTTTGGTCTTCAGGGCCTCGAACGTGCTCAAGAACAGGATCAACGGCGAAGCGGCCGATGGCGGCGATGTCCGCAGCCCGGCCGCGCCCGGCGACGATGCTGTCGGCGGTGCGCCGCAGCAACCCGGCATGACGCCGCCCGCCGGCGGCGGAACGCCCTTCGGGTCTGGCGGCTGATAGATGGCGGAAACGGCCGACCCAGGGGATTCGGGCCGTCGTCAGGGTAAATCAGCCGCGGCGTTCCGAACAATCAGCGAAGTAGCATCCGATCTCGATATACCGGCGCATGTCCTGCGTTTCTGGGAAAGCAAGTTTGCCCAGGTGAAGCCGCTGAAACGCGGCGGCGGCAGGCGGTATTACCGGCCGGAGGATATCGAGCTTCTGCGCGGTATCCGCGAATTGCTGTATACAGACGGCTATACGATCAAGGGCGTGCAGAAACTGCTCCGCGAAGGCGGGATCAAGCAGATTCTTGCCGACAAGACGGCGGAATCCGAAACGACGGAACCGGGCTCCCCGGCAGCGGCGGCCGGCGGCGCAGGGGCGGCGCACTCCGCCGATAATACCGCTCAACGCGGGCCCGCGCCCGATATCCGGCGGGATAAACTGCGGCAGGTTCTCGGCGAACTCGAAGACATGCGATCAATGTTGAGAAACAGCGCCGGCTGACGATTGCGGGCTTGAGTTGTGGGCGAACCCTGCGTAGTTTGCCGCACGCGAAACGACCGGAGCGTGGCGCAGTTTGGTAGCGCACTTGACTGGGGGTCAAGGGGTCGCTGGTTCGAATCCAGTCGCTCCGACCAAAAACGAGGGCTTCACCCGAAACGGTGAAGCCCTCGTTCCTTTTGGTCGGATCCCGTTCCCCGATTGCCGGAAATACCTTGTCGTCCGTGAGCGCCCGCGACCGAATGAATCGCTGCGGCGTTACGTTGTCCCTGTCGTGGCGCTATGATCCGCCGGGAACAGTTCCGAACAAGAAACGCCGCGGGAGAATGGAATGGGCAGGGACCAGACAAGGATTTTCGGACCGAACCGGTTCAAGCTCGGGTTGTTCTCGCAGAACTGCTCGGGCGGCCTGACCCAGACCCGGGCGCCGGAATACTGGGACCCGTCGTGGAAAAACAATGTGACCGCGTCGAGGCTGGCCGAAGAGGCGGGGTTCGAGTTTCTGTTACCCGTGGCGCGGTGGAGCGGGTATGGCGGCGAGGTCGACGCGGCCGGCGTAAACTTCGAAACGCTGTCCTGGGCGACGGGGACATTGGCGGAAACCGAAGACATCACCGTTTTCGGGACAATTCACGTTGCGCTGGTGAATCCCGTATTTGCGGCGAACCAGATGGTCACCGCCGACCATGTCGGGCAGGGCCGGTTCGGTCTGAACATGGTTTCCGGCTGGAACGTGGATGAACACGCGATGTTCGGTATCGGTATCCGCGAACATGACGAACGGTATGCCTATACCGAGGAATGGCTCACGATCGTCGAGCGAATATGGTCGGAGGACGAGCCGTTCGATTTCGACGGAAAGTTTTTCAGCCTCAAAGGGGTGAAAAGCGCCCCGAAACCGTATTTCGGCGACCGCCCGCTTCTGGTCAGCGCCGGAAACTCCCCGGTCGGCCGCGATTTTGCGCTTAGGCGTACCGACTGCGTCTTCATGGGGACGCGGGTAATCGATCAGCTTGCCACAGAGGTTTCCGAGATGGAGGCGGCCGCGCCGGCGCCGCGCATGTATTTCGGCTGCGGCAACCTGTTGTGCAGGCCGACCCGGAAGGAAGCCGAAGAGTTCTATCGCTACATCGTCTACGACAACGGCGACTGGGATGCCGTGGAAGAAGCGCTCGCTATGAAGGCGAGGGGCGGCGCTTCGTCCGCCACGCTGCCGACGCATACGAAGGAGCGAATGATCTTCGCGAGCGGGACTTATCCCTTTGTCGGCAGCTACGACGACGTGGCGGACGCGTTCCGGCGGATGTCCGAGGCGGGGATGAACGGCGTCGCGCTCGGCATGGTCAATTACATTGACGACCTGCCGGCGGTCCGCGACGAAGTGCTGCCGCGGCTGGAGCGGCTCGGCCTGCGCACGCCGCATCGCTGAACGGCCCTGTCAGGCGGTTGTGGGGGCGGCGGGCGTCATGGTGTGCGGTTCCCGGTTTTCCCGGATCAGAATGGACAGGACGCCGGCCACCAGCGCCAGCAGGACCGACACGATCCAGACCCAGTCGTACCGGGCGAAGGCTTCGAACATCCAGCCGCCCATAAACGACCCAAGCGCCCCGCCGACCGAATGCAGGGCGAAAATAAGGCCCATCGTGATGCCCATGACGTGCCGTCCGATATGGGTGGCGACCAGGCTGGCGACGATCGGGAAGGTCGCATAGTCGAAAATGCCGAACAGGGCCGCAAAGATGTAGAGAAGCGGCGTGTTGCCGGCGATATACATCAGCAGCACGAAGGTCAGCGCGCGGACGAAATAGCAGCTGGCGAGCAGCATCGGCCGGTGAAACCTGTCGGACAGCCAGCCGTAGCAGATCATGCCGATCAGGCTGAATAGCGATAGCAAGCCATAGGCCGTCGCGCTCTGGACCGGCGGAAACCCGCAGCTTACGGCGTAGGGAATCAGATGCACCTTGATGACGCCGGCGGTCGTAAATCCGCAGA
This sequence comes from uncultured Rhodospirillaceae bacterium, assembly GCA_963974055.1. Taxonomy (GTDB): domain Bacteria; phylum Pseudomonadota; class Alphaproteobacteria; order MPNO01; family UBA830; genus CAXBCP01. The sequence goes on along the minus strand of CAXBCP010000005.1, from coordinate 34,630 downwards.
TGAAAAAACTGCTGCCGATCAGCCAGAACGTCGGCATGCGCGTCAATGCCCTGACGGTGCCAAACACGGATGTCGCACCCGGCGTACCCCGTGCCGGGCGTTCTTTGGGGGCTTCGCGGCCGATCAGCAGGAATACCACGACGGCGGTAACCAGAACGACGATGCCGAGGGTCAGAAACCCCTGCCGCCAGGATGTCGTTGTGACAAGCAGGGCGAACAGGGGCATCAGCGCGAACTGGCCGCCGGTGCTGCCGGATGTCGCGATGCTGGTTGCGAGGCCGATACTGCCTTTGAAATGCTGTGCGACGGTCGTCGATACAAGGGACGGGGCCATGGCGGCGAAAGCGGCGCCGCCGACGAGGCTGAACAGCGCGATGAGCTGCCAGGGTTCCGTCATGAACGAGCACAGGATAAAGACGACACCGATCACGGTCATGCCGGTCGCGTAGATCATGCGCGATCCGAACCGGTCGATGATCGATCCGACGACCGGGGCGATGACGGCCATGGTGATCAGCATGACGGAGCTGGCCGTCGCTACGAACTTGTAGGACCAGCCCATATCGGCTTTCCAGAAGGGCATCATGAGCCCCATGCTGTTGCGCGCCGTGATGACGATGCTGAGCATCAGAAAGAGGGCGGCGACGATCAGCCAGCCCTTGCGGGCCGCTGCGTGATCCGCGGTGTCGATTGTGTCTTGCGGCAATATTCGGGGCTTTCCTGCGGCGTGTGCAGCGCACCCTAGGCGACTTCGGTGTCTGAGCAAATGGGTTACAGCACTGTTTCGCACTGCTACAATAAATCAGCGTACGGGACGAACTCGAATTCGGCCGGCTGGTTCAGATAGTCTGGACAAGGCGGAACAAGACCGGCGCCATATGTATGGGAGGAATAAAACATGCAGATTTCGATTGGAAAACTGGCAGCGACAGGTGTCGCTGCAGCAACGGCGATGGCTGTTGCACTTCCGGCAACCGCCGCAATGACGACGCTCAAAGTCTCGTCGTGCCTGGCCCGGAATCACGACCAGGTCGAGGCTTATTTTGCCACGTTCCACGAACCGCTGAACAAGATGTCCGAGCAGACGGGCCTCAAGCTGAACTATATCGGCGGTCCCGAAGTCACCCCGCGTCAGAAGCAGGCGGCGGCGGTCAAGCGCGGGCTGATCGACATCATCAATTGCCCCAGCGCCTACTATCAGACGCTGGTGCCGGAAGCACGCGTGGCCGGTGTCAACAATGTCGGACCGGCGGAACTGCGCAAGAACGGCGGGTTCGAGCTCTTGCAGGAAGGCTGGAAAAAAGGCCTGAATGCGAGGATCCTCGGCTGGGGTCACTGGGAAGCGTCCACGTTTTTCATCTACACGAAGTTCGAACCGAAGACAGACACTGTCACCGGTATCGACCTGACCGGCCGCAAGATGCGTTCGACCGGCCTCTACAACGCGTTCCTGAAGAAAATGAAGGCCACGCCGGTCAACATTTCGCCCGGTGACGTCTACGCGGCGCTCGAGCGTGGCGTCGTCGACGGACTGGCCTGGCCGGAAGGTTCCATTGCCAAGTACGGCTGGGAACGCTTCCTGAAATACAAGATCACGCCGAACTTCTTTCACTCCACGACGATGACCATCATCAACCTGAAGAAGTACAATTCCCTGACACAGGTGCAGCGCGACGCGCTCGACAAGCAGGGACTGATCTTTGAAAAAGAGAGCAACGGCATTCTCGCCGCGAAATCGGTCGAAGATAACAAGAAACTGGCCGCTGCGGGCATCAAGGACATCGACCTGACCGGCGATGTCGGCAAGGCCTATCTCGACACGATCTACGGCGCCAAATGGGAAGCCAACGACAAGGTCAAATACAAGGTCGACTACAAGATGCTCAAGGACAAGGTATTCCGCCCGGGCAGCTGACCCTGCAGAACGCCGCTTGCGGCTGACACGACATGGCGTCGCCTTCGGGCGGCGCCATTTTTTATGGCAGGGTACTTCGTTTCGCCGGGGGCGGACCGACCGTCACGTATGTTCCCGGTCCAGGTACAGCCCCGCGCTCCCGGTTTGCGCAACGGGGAAGGGCGGGGCGCGCCGGCCCTTCCCGGGATGGGTCTTGCAGGACGCGGGGCTGGCTACATGTAACTCGGCAGCCACAGCGCAACCCCCGGCCAGGCCACCAGGATCAGGATCAGGATACTGTCGCAGATCAGGAACGGAAACGCCGCCTTCGCGACCTGGAACAGGGTCGTGCCCTTGGGCGCGACCCCCATCATGACGTAGAGCAATAGCCCAAAGGGCGGCGTCGTGCCCGCCATTTCGATGGTGATCAGGACGAAAAGGCCGAACCATACCAGATCGAACCCGAGCTGCTGCGCAAGCGGGAAGAAGATCGGCACCGTGATCAGCATCATCGACGTCGCATCCATGAACATGCCCAGAATCAGGAGCACGAAGAACATCACCAGAAGGACGACCAGCCGGTTAACCTCGAAACTGGTCGCCCATTCGAGCATGCCCTTGCTCGCGCCGGAGAAGGCGAGAAGCTGGCTGAACACGGTGGAATTCATCAGGATGAAGAACACCATGGCCGCGACGCGAACCGTGCCGTCGACCGAGGTGAAGATTGCGTTCAGCTTCAGGACACGGAATGCGCCTGCGAGAAGCATGACGCCGAAGACGCCGATCGCCGCGGCCTCGGTCGGCGTCGCCCAGCCGAAGATAATGAAGCCGATGACCATGAAGACCACGAAGCTCATCGGCAGGATGTTGGTGCATACCAGCCTTATTTTCTGCCGCCCCGTGGTCGGTTCCACGTCATAGGCCGGCGCGGAGCCGGGATTCATCCAGAGCTGGACCGCGATCATGCCCGCGTAGAGAACCGCGAGAACGAATCCGGGGATAAGGCCGGCGATCAGCAGGCGTCCGACATCGATGCTGGCGACGCTGGCGAGGAGCACCCCGAGGGCCGAGGGCGGAATAATCATAGCAAGGCCGCCGGTACCGAGGATCGGTCCCATCGACATCTGCCGGTTATAGCCGCGGCGCTGCATTTCCGGGACCATCAGCGAGCCGAGCATGGCGGTATTCGCCATCGATGAGCCCGTGAGCGTCGAGAATATCGAACCGCCCGCGACGGTCAGGAAGCACAGACGTCCGGGAAGTCTGCCGAAAAGCGCATCAAGCCCGTCGAATACGCGGATCGCCAGCCCGGTATGGAAGAAAAGGGATCCCATCATGATGAACATGGGAACCGGGCCGAGCGTGAAGCGCGTGATCAGGATCGTGGAATTGTCGACGACCTGCAGGATTGCGTTCATATCCCAGCCGTTGAAATACAGCCAGCCGATGATATTCGTCGTCAGAAAGGCGAAGGCGACGGGAACGCCGATCGCCATCATGAACATGATCATCCCCAGAAGGAACGCGAAGGCCCAGTACCATTCCATTGTCAGACGCCTTCTTTTGCATCGGTGCGTTCGCCGTACATTGACTCCGCGCCGAACAGGTAGCGCATGAACTCCGTGGCGACGAAAACGAAACAGATCGGTATCGGGAGCAGCAGCCGCCACAGGGGAATTTCTTCCGCACGCACGTCAACCTGTTCATCGACAATGGCGTCGATCAGGAGGTCGAGAGCGTACCAGGCGAATACCAGGGACGAGACGATGCAAATCAGATAAGCGATCTTTTCGATCACGGATCTCAGCCGGGGGGGCATGAGGGTCGTAAGGGCGTCGATGAAGACGTGGCCCTTGATCCGGGCGAGATAGGGAGCGGCGAGCATCGCAAACCACAGCAGCGAGTATTCGACGATCATGATCGAATAGCCCCAGGGTTTCAGCCCCGCCAGTCTTACGAGAACATCGACGACGATCAGTACGAACGCCCCGAATATGATGATGCCGGACAATATCCGCATCATGTTGATAATCCAGTCGTAGGCGCGGGAAATTACCTGCACGACGACGCCTCCCTGTATAGCTGCAGAATTTTCTTCTGCTTATGGGGGCAGTCTAGTCGCGATCAGGGGGGTTCACAACTGCGTGTCGGATGGCGCCGCGGGCCGGCTACTCGTCCGCCTTGGATGTGAAGCAGATAAAGGCCAGCAAAGTGTCGACGGTATGGCCGTCTTCAGCCAGCGGAAGAATTACGTCTTCCGTGTCCCGATATCCCTGGTGAGGCCCCTCATAGGGGGTGCCGTCCAAGTGCGGTCTGCCGGTTTCCGCGACACTTTTGCAGTTTTGCCAGATCTGACTCGGCGCTTTCTTGTGATCGATCTCCGAGAACCAGGAACCGGTATAGTCCCTGAAATGATGTTCCGTGACGTTGGTGCCGACAAGGCGGTACCTGAAATCGAATTCGGGCTCGCGCCGAACGTCCAGCAGAACGACGTTCGGCATCAGGCGGGGGATGTCGATCGGATTTATATCGGCTCTGTTCGGCAGGCGCCCGTCGATTGTCCTGGAGCGCCAGTAGGAATAGCCGTCCGCGACGATACTGGTATGAAAAATCGGCTCTGAGGCGTTGTTGCTGGCGCTGAAATCGTCGGCCATTGTGCAGTCTTTTTGTTATTTTCGTATGCCGTCGAAATGGGGCAATATTTTTTTACAGTATAAATTTTAATCAATCAACTTCGATAGGTGGTTTGGCGGCGTTTCGGTAGAATTCAACCATCAAGTATTTCACTGTTTAAAATTATTGATTGCAAATACTATGGGTTGTATTGCGTATGTAGTGCAGCGTTTGCTGCGATGTTCTTCGCGCATGGATAGGGTCGTTGCGACCTTTGGCGGGACTGCTAAGCGAGCCCGACACCTATAGGTCCGTCCGCGGTTTTATGGACGAACTGGTCGACATAGGCATTCCCGGAACGGTCGAGTTCGTCCGGGTGGCCGGTCCAGACCACGCTGCCGTCGTTCATCATCACGATGCGGTCGGCAACGTGCCGGGCGCCGTCCAGGTTGCTGGTGACGGAAAGCACGGTTGCGCCCAGGCTGTGAACGTTTTCGAGAATCAAATCGTTGATCACGTTGGTCATGATGGGGTCCAGGCCCGCCGTCGGCTCATCCAGCAGAAGGATATCGGGATTGTCGGCAAACGCCCGCGCAATGCCGACGCGCTTCTGCATGCCGCCGGACAGTTCTACCGGATAGAGCAGCGCCGTTTCCTTGGCGAGCCCGACCGCTGCGAGTTTGTCTGCTGCAATCTCTATCGCATCGCTTTTCGACAATTTCGTCGTCTGACTCAACCGGAACGTAATATTCTCCCAGACGGTCATGCTGTCGAACAGGGCCGACCGCTGGAAGAGCATGCCGATCCGCGCGATCTCCGAACGCTCGCCATCTTCGAGCCCGACCGTCTCCCGGCCGCGAATCAGGATGCTCCCGGAATCGGGGCGAAATAAACCGGCGATTGTTTTGAGCAGGACCGTTTTGCCGGACGCGGACGGCCCGATCAGCACGATTGATTCGCCGTCCGCCACGGAAAAGCTGACATCCCGGAGCGCAAACGTCTCATCGAACTGGCGCGTAACGCCGGACAGGCTTAGTTCGGCGACGGAGTCCTGAGGAAGGGGGAGCGACGACATACGCCGATATTAGCGCATCGGGCGGCGGTCATGCGTTCTTTTTATGGGGCCTGCGCCGAGCGAGGAAGACGAACCCGCCGGCAAATATCAGGGCAGCGCCGGGGGCGGGTACTTCGGTAGATGCAGCGGGGAGGCCGCTCGTCAGGGCAAATTCCGCGTCATGCGAAAACGGCGCGAAAACCGATTTTACATTGCCCTTGCCGTTCAGGATCGAGCCGTAAAGGTCGACATGGATCCACTCGTCCGCACCCAGTCCGGTGACATTGATCTCGTAGGCGTTGATCTGCCCGGATGTTTCGACGGGCGCGTCGGGGAAGGCGTCCATGAAATCGGCGATCGGCGAATCGGTCGACGTGAAATCTCCGAACGACCATTCCTGCCAGTCGGTCCCGTTTCCGTAGACGCCGTGTTTGGCGAGTTTCTTGCCGTCGGCCTTAACCGGCTGGCTGCCGTCGGTATGTACGGCGATCAGCGAAGCCGCCGCCGCCGTCGACGGATCGGTGAAACCGCCATATCCGTTCGTGGTCGACGGGGTGATATTTATGGTGACGTCGCCTGCGCCGGAGCTATAGGCGAAGGCCGCCTTCACGTCGTAAATCGTGCCCTTGCCGCCCGGTCCGGCGACGTTGCCGACCGCCCAGAGACGCAAAGGTGCGTTTGACGGGCTTGTGATCTTCCAGCTTTCTTCCTGGTCGTCATAGGTCGCGCCTTCGATATAGACCTGAAGGGTCGGTACCGCCTGCGCCGCAGGTGACATCGCAAGGAGGACCGTGATGGCGGCGAGACCGCCGGCGGACGCTTTTATCGCGCGGAAAAGGGAGGGGAAGTGATACATTTTGTTACTGACTACGCTCTTTTTTCGTTCTGCTACTCAACTATGCAATAATCGTGCCAGGTACATATTCTGGCTCTGATTCAAAGGCTTAGGGAACCGCCCCTTGCGCCGTCACCCAGATATGGATGCGGAATGGACCGGTTTCAATGAAATTTTGCACCTGAACGCACAGGCTGCATTATGGCGCTGAAATCAAAGGCCTTTTTCAGTAAAGGCGGGTCTTGTAGTCGTTCTGCAGGTCGGCGTTGATGGTATTCGCATCGGCACCGGGGTCGCGCTGGTCGCGGACGATTTCGCCGTAGGTCGGGAACGCGCTGCGGGGGATCGGCGTCTCGGGATCCCACAGTTTCGAGCGGATAACGGCCTTTGCGCAGTGAAAGAACACATCGTCGATGCCGACCACTATACCCAGGGCCGGCGCCGCGCCGTTTACCGCGCTGTCCGCCAGCAGTGCCGGGTCTTCGGTGATCCGGGCCTTGCCGTTGATCCGGACGATTTCCTCGACACCGGGCAGCATCAGCATCAGCCCGACATTGGGGTTTTCCAGTATGTTCCGCATCGTATCGACCCGCCGGTTTCCCTTGCGATCGGGAATCAGCACCGTCCGGTCGTCGAGGACCCTGACAAACCCGGGCGGGTCGCCGCGGGGGCTGACGTCCTGGTTGCCGTCGGCATCCGCGGTCGAGATGCACAGAAACGGACAGAGTGAGATGAAATGGCGGAGATGTCCGTCGAGGGCGGGCATTTCCTTGTTGGCAATCGCAGGTTTGGGCTCGCCGATTATCTGACGAAGCGAAGACGTATCGGTGACGGTATGGCTTCCGGAATCGTCGGGCATCTGAATCCTCCGTTTGAGAACGGTATTCTAGCCCCGTAATCGGTTCGATCAATCGTCCTGTGCCGCCGCGCCGTTGCGCTCGATCAGCGTGCGCAGCATGGATTTGAGCCGGTCGGCTTCCTCCCGGCTGTACTCTGACAGGACTTCTGCCTCATGGCGTTTCGCGGCCGCCAGCGCATTTTCGACACGCCTGCGGCCTTCCGGCGTAATGTATACCCGGACCTGACGCCGATCCGGCGCCCCCCTGCGGCGGGTGACAAGTCCCGACCGCACCATTCGGTCGATCGTCTTGGTCATCGTCGGTTGTTGCTGGAGGGCGCGGGCCGCGAGCTCTCCGGTCAGCATCCCGTCGCCGTCGCTGAGGGAGGCGAGAACCCGCCATTCCGATACCTGGAGGCCGTATTGTTTGAGGTCCGCATGGAATTGCGCGCTGACTTCGCTGCTCGCGCGCGCCAGCAGATAGAGGAGATAATCGTCGACGAAACGGTCAGCCATAACCCGACGATAGCAAAAACATATTCCTTTTCATATAAAATATCCTGCGCTACATTCGGGGTCTAAAATACGCAGGGGAAACCGGGGCATGTTGAATGATCGCATCGAAGGCAAATGGATCGATATGTTCTGTTCCGTCTTCGGCCATTGCAAGCTGGAGCCCGGCGACACGGCGGCGATCCTGTCGGAAACGCAGTCGCGCGACCTGAACGTTCATCTCGCCGAACTTGCCCTTTCGCGGATGGGGGTAAAGGCGTTTCACGTAAAGCTGGTGACGCCGCCCCAGGCAACGCCGGTTCCGGTCCGCTCGACGGGAGCATCGAATTCCATCCGCGGGCTCGAACCCGTCATTACGGCATTGGGCGCGGCGACGATCGTTGTCGATTGCACTGTTGAAGGCATGCTGCACGCGCCCGAGCTGCCGCGAATCCTGAAAGGCGGGGCGCGGCTGTTGATGGTGTCCAACGAACACCCCGACGTGCTGGAACGTCTCGTGCCGGATCCCGACCTGACACCGAAGGTCAAGACAGGCATCAGGATGCTGACCGATGCGTCGCGGATGACGGTCCGCTCGGCCGCCGGCACGGACCTGTCCGTCGACCTTGCGGATACCCGCGGGGCAGGGGTCTGGGGCTACTGCGACCGGCCGGGCCATGTGGCGCACTGGCCGGGCGGGCTTGTGCTGTGTTTTCCGAAAGCGGGTAGCGTGAACGGCACCCTCGTGATGGATGCGGGCGATGTGAACCTGACCTTCAAGCGCTATCTCGAAAGTCCCGTCACGCTTAAAATCGAAAGCGACTATGTCACCGAGATTGGCGGTACGGGGGTCGATGCCGACCTGTTTCGCGAATATATCGCAGCCTGGGGAGACCGCGACGCCTATGCCGTATCGCATGTCGGCTGGGGCATGAACCCCGCCGCGCGCTGGGATTCGCTCGCCATGTACGACAAGCGCGACGTCAACGGTACCGAACTGCGCGCTTTTGCCGGGAATTTCCTGTATTCGACCGGCGCGAACGAAACCGCAAAGCGCTACACCCTCGGGCATTTCGACCTGCCGATGCGGAACTGCACGATCGGCCTCGATGACACGATTATCGTCGAGAACGGCAAACTTCAGGGCGATCTTGCATGACGGCCGTTCCCGACTGCATCGAAAAGGGATCGGGCGACGTCATCCTGTTCCTGCACGGGGTCGGCGGCGGCGCCTATAGCTGGATGCCGCAAATCAACAGCTTTGCGATGAATTATACGGCCGCGGCCTGGGATATGCCGGGCTACGGTAAAAGCCGTCTGTCCGGCGGCATGACCTTTCCCGGTCTCGCCGATGCCCTTCTCGCCCTGCTGGACGACAGGGGCTGGGAAAAGGTTCACCTTGTCGGCCATTCGATGGGCGGCATGGTCGCCCAGGAATTCGCTGTCGGTCGTCAGGACCGGTTACGGTCGCTGACCCTGTCGGCGACCAGCCCGGCATTCGGCCGCCCCGACGGCGATTTCCAGACAAAATTCGTCGAGGCGCGCCTCGCGCCGCTGGCGGCGGGGGGCACGATGGCCGATCTTGCCCGGGAACTGGTCGACACGATGATGTCGGCCGACGCGGATCCGAACGGCCGCCAGCTTGCCTTCGATTGCATGGCGAACATGTCCGCCGACACGTACCGCGCCGCGGTGGAATGCATCGTGACCTTCGAACAGCGCGCGAACCTGCCCGGTATAGCCGTGCCGACGCTGGCGCTCGCAGGGGCGAACGATACAAATGCTCCGGCGCCCATGATGGAGAAAATGGCGGCGAAGATTCCGGGCTGCCGTTATGTCTGCCTGCCGGACCTGGGACATCTCGCAAATCTCGAAGACCCGCAGGCGTTCGATGCCGCGCTGACGGCGTTTCTCGATACCGTGCCCCGCTGAACCCCGCTGAATCAGGAGGAAATCCAGATGGCCACCCCGACCAAGCCGAAACGGAAACCCGCCGCCCGGAAGAAACCGAAAGCCTTCAAATGGCAGAAAATGGCGGGCAAAACGGATGAGATAAAGGACGTCATCAGCACGCTCGGCCGGGAAAAATTCATCGGCCGCGCCCAGCGCTACGACGAGGAGGCGTCCTTTCCGTTCGAAAACTACGACGATATGCGCGATGCGGGCATTCTCGCCATGACGGTGCCGAAATCGCTTGGCGGTCTCGGCGTGGAATACGCCGATTACGCCCTGCTGGCCGCCGAGATGGGGCGCTGGTGCGGCGCCACCGCGCTGACCTATAACATGCATGCCTGTACGCCGCTCTGGACCGGCCATATCGCCGACGACCTGGAAATGTCCGCCGCGGACCGGAAGCAGCACAGGAAAAACCGCGAGCTCCATTTTTCGCGCATCGTCGAGAACGGCGCGATTTTTGCGCAGCCGTTTTCGGAAGGCTCGGCCGCCGCCGCCGGCAAGGCGCCCTTCGGCACGATGGCGGCGAAGGTCGATGGCGGCTGGCTGCTCAACGGCAAGAAGATCTTTGCGTCCCTGTCGGGGGCGGCGACCTATTACGGGGTGCTGTGCACCGAGGACAAGGCGGACCGGTCCGTGCGCGACACCCTGTTCATGGCGGTGCCCGCCGATGCCGAAGGCATTTCGGTGGTCGGGCCGTGGGACCCCGTGGGCATGCGGGCGACGGTGTCGCGGACGCTGCTGATCGAAAACGTATTCATTCCCGACGAACAGATGCTTCTGCCGCGCGGGGTCTATTACCAGGCGGCGCGCCGCTGGCCGCATATGTTCCTGACCCTGTGTCCGACCTATATGGGGCTCGCCCAGGCTGCGTACGATTTCACCGTCGCGTATCTGCGCGGCGATATCGAGGGGATACCGGTCAAACGGCGGATGTACCCGACCAAGCAGATCACGGTCGCCGATATGTGGATCAAGCTGCAGCAGACCTGGGCATTGTTCAAACAGGCGACGTCTGAGGCCCGCGTCGATCCGTCGAAGGAAGACCGTCTGCGCGCCTACGCGGCCCAGTATGCGGTGATGGAGAACGCCAACGAAATGTGCCGCCTGGCGATCCGCACCTGCGGCGGCCAGTCGATGCTGAAATCGCTGCCGCTGGAGCGCCTGTACCGGGATTCGCGCCTCGGGTCGCTGATGCTGCCCTGGACGGCGGAACTCTGCCTCGACCGGCTCGGTCGCGAGACCCTGTACGAACCGGGTGAGACGGACGATTCCTGATGGACCTGTCGCACTGGATCGAACGCTGGGCCGATTTCCAGCCGGACAAGACGGCGATCCGGTTCGAAGGCACGGATATCGCCTACGCGGATTTTGACGACCGTATCCGGCGCGTGGCGGTTTTTCTGCGCGGCGACCTCGGCGTCTCGCGCGGCGACCGGGTGGCGTATCTCGGGCTGAATTCGCCGGACATGCTGGCGCTGATGTTCGCCTGCGCCCGGCTGGGCGCAATTCTCGTGCCCCTGAACTGGCGGCTCGCGCCGCCCGAACATCTCTACATTCTGCAGAATTGCGGGGCGAAGGTCCTGTTCTGCGAACCCGAATTCGCCGACGGCACGAAGACCATCGATGACGGGCTGACGTCGTGCCGCGTTGTCGCCATGGCGGATGAATTCGAATCCCTGGCCGCCGCCGCGGCGGGCGATGCGCGCGACCCCGATGCCGGTCCCGACGACGCCGTACTGATCGTCTATACGTCGGGGACGACGGGCCGCCCCAAGGGGGCCGTGCTTACCCAGAACGCGATCACCTTCAATGCGATCAATTCGATCGCCATGCACGACATGACCGGCAACGACATCGTCTTTACCAACCTGCCGATGTTCCATGTCGGGGGGCTGAATATCCAGACCACGCCGGCGCTCCATGCCGGCGCGACGGTGGTCATGCACCGGCGCTTCGATCCCGATGCCACCGTCCGCGCCATTGCCGAAGACAGGCCGACGCTGATGATCCTGGTGCCCGCCCTGATGGCCGCCATCCAGCAGCATGCGGACTGGGAAAAAATCGACTTTTCGTCGCTGCGGGCGATCAATACGGGCTCGACGACGATTCCGATGTCGCTGGTCGACGCCTATCTCGACCGGGGCGTGCCCATCATCCAGGTCTACGGCTCGACCGAGACCGCGCCGATTGCGATCCACCAGCGTATTCCCGATGCGTGGACGACGAAGGGGTCGACCGGGCGCGCGGCCCTTCATTGCGATGCTGCAATTTTCGATCAGCAGGGCAATGTGCTGGCCGCGAATGAACGCGGCGAAATCGTGGTGCGGGGGCCGAATATCATGCGGGAATACTGGGACGACCCGCAGGCGACGGCGGACGTGCTGAAGGACGGATGGTTCCATACCGGCGATATCGGCCATGTGGACGATGCGGGACTTTTCTACGTCGATGACCGCGTGAAAGACGTGATTATTTCCGGGTCGGAAAACATCTATCCGGCGGAGCTGGAAATGGTGCTCGACCGGTGCGGCGATATCGCGGAGGCCGCGGTTGTCGGCCGGGCAGACGACAAATGGGGCGAGGTCCCTGTGGCCGTCATCGTGCCGGGGAACGGTGTCGATCTGACACGCGAAGCGGTTTTTGGACTGTTTGAGGGTGAACTGGCGCGGTTCAAGCATCCCCATGACGTCATCTTCATGGAATCGCTGCCGCGAAACGTGATGGGCAAGGTGCTCAAATTCGAACTGAGAGAGATGGTGAGTCCGCGCAACACCGGTTAGATTGCGCGGATGAATGACAAGACCTCCGGTAAGGGAGCGATCGGCGTACTTCTGCTGATCGTTTTTTTCGATATGCTGGCCTTCGGGATCATTATCCCGTTTACGCCATTCTGGGCCGAACGGTACGGTGCGTCGCCGTTCGAGGTGGCGCTTCTGTTCTCCACCTATTCGTTCTTTGCGCTGCTGTCGTCGTTCCCCTGGGGCGTGATCAGCGACAAGTGGGGGCGTCGGCCGATCCTGTGCTTCAGCATGCTGGGAACGGCAATCTCTTTCGCCTGGGTCAGCCAGGCGGATGCGCTGTGGATGCTGTTCGCGGCGCGCGCATTTGCCGGGCTGATGGGCGGCACGATTCCCGTCGGTCACGCCTATATCGCCGATGTGACGCCGCGGGAAGAGCGCGCCGGGCGCATGGGGCTGATGGGGGCCGCCCTCGGGGCGGGGTTCGTTCTGGGGCCGGGTATCGGCTGGGTGCTGTCGCGTTTCGGGACCGGCGAAGCCGATTTCAGGACCGCGTTCATGATCGCCGCGGGCGTCGGCCTGTTGGGCTTTTTTGCGGCATTGATATTCCTGCGCGAACCGCCGGAGCGTGTGGTTATTGAAGATACCCGGAGCATTTCAGCCCGCGTGAGGGCGTTTTCCGTCGCAGGCATGACCCCCGGCGTCCTTTACCCGCTGCTTATCCTGACCATCGTGGCGTTCTGCATGGCCGGGCTCGAAAGCACATTCGCGCTGTGGACCGAGCGCCAGCTTCACTGGGGCGTCCGGGAAGTCAGCATATTCTTCCTGTATATCGGCGCGATAATGGTTGTGGTTCAGGGCGGCGTTGTCCGCCCGCTGGCCCGGCGGCTGGGAGAGGCAAAGCTCATAATATTCGGCACGCTGCTTATGTCGGTTGGATTTGCAACGGTCCTGTTCGTTTTCGCGCCGCCGCTCGCCATTTTCGGGGGCGGACTGATCGCCGTGGGTTTCGGCCTGTCGACCCCGTCACTGACGGCCCTGATGTCGAGAAACGCGCCCGACGAACACCAGGGGGCAGCGATGGGGGCTTCGCAATCGGCGCAGTCGCTGTGCCGGATTCTGGGGCCGGTTCTGGCCGGTGCGGCTTTTTCGGGGATAGGCCGGAATGCGCCCTATCTGGCAGGGTCCGCGGTTCTGTTTATCGGGTTCCTGATCGCGTTGAAGTTCCTGCGCGGGACGAACCGGCACTAGCTTCCCCGAAGGATCAGCGGGTAATCGGGTTCGGCAGGATCGCCTGTTTGCCGAGCTGCGGCCAGGCGCAGGGGGCGGACGCCTTTTCGGGCCCTTCGTGCCAGTGCGCGGCGATAAATCTCATTCCGCTTTGCCCGTCGGACTCTTCCGAGGCCAGCCAGATGGCGGGCGCCTGCATGGCCTCCGGCTGGATCAGGGCATCCCGCGCTATGCCGGTCGCATCGGGGATCATGCGGGTATTGGCGGGCCCGCCGGGGATCAGCACGTTCGCCGTGACGCCGGTGCCGTCGAGGTCGTTGGCCATGATCGCCGTCAGCGCTTCGAGGGCGGCCTTGGACGGACCGTACGCGCCCATGCCCGGCGCGTACATCGCGTCGAGGGCGGTCGTGACGTTCACGACCCGGCCCCAGCCGTTCTGCAGCATGTAGGGGACGGCGGCGGCGGCCATGATCTGCGGCCCCGCCGAATTCACATCCATCATGCGAACGAAGGTATAGGGATTCAGGTCCCAGAATTTCGGCGGGTTTCCGAACGGATCCTCGGCAACCGCCTGCGGTCCGATGGCGGCGTTGTTGAACAGCACGTCGATCCGGCCGAAATTTTCGACTGTATAGTGTATCGCGGTGGGCCCGCTGTCCGGATCGGAGACATCGGCCCCGAGCGGGACAACCGAATCGCGGCCGCCGATATCCGCGATCTCGCCCGCAACCTGCTGCAGTTCCTCGCCGTCCATGTCGACAAGCGCAAGCCGTGCGCCCTGTCCGGCAAGGGCGTGGGCCATCGCCCGGCCGAGGCCGCGCCCGGCGCCGGTGATCAGCACGACCCTGCCCGAAAGTTTTCCGTCAGCCATTTTCCGCTCCCGTATTGCGGTTGCCGCGGGGGGCGTCCGCGGGACGTATTGCCTGGCCGCCGAGCTGCGGCCACGCGATGGGTGCGCCGCTCGCCGCGATATTGGCGGCGCTGTCCGCCGCCGTGTCCCACAGTGCGGCGCGGAACCGCCGGTTGTTGATCGCGGCGCCTTCGTCCGACACCAGGTGGAGCAGGGGCGGGACCATGACCTCCGGCTGGATGAGCCTGTCGCGGTTTCCGTAGACTCCGGTCGCCGAAATCATCCGCGTATCGGCGGGGCCGCCGGGGATCAGCACGTTGCAGGTCACGCCGGTGCCGTCGACGCCGCCGGCGATCATCGTCGCCAGCGCCTCGGCCGCGGCTTTCGACGGCCCGTAGGCGCCGTTGGTGTAATTCGTCATCGTGTCGAGGCTGGTGGTGACGTTGACGATACGCCCCCAGTCCTGCGCCAGCAGGCGGGGCATGACGGCCCGGGTCATGACGAAATGGCCGGTGGCGTTGACGTCGAGATAGAGCCGCCAGTCGCCAGGATCGATCTCCCAGACCATCTTCGCGTTCGACCGGTCGGTATCGCGGAACCGTTCCGGCCCGAGCCCGGCATTGTTGACGAGAATATGCACGCCGCCGAACGCCGCCATCGTCTCGTCGACGATGCGTGCGGCATCGTCCCCGTCCGATACGTCCCCCCGCACCCCGATACAGCCGCTGCCGATTTCCGACACCGCCGCATCCAGCACATCCCGGTCGAGTTCGACCAGCACCACGTTCGCGCCCGCATCGGCGAGGCCTTGCGCCATTGCCCGGCCCAGGCCGCGGCCGGCGCCGGTGACGATCGCGGTTCTGTCGTTCAGCATCGCCATGCGGTCAGTCCCTGAAATTTTCGAAATCGACGATCAGCGGGGTCAGCTTTTCGCGGATATAGTCCGGCATGACGTCGGATTTCCGGGTCTCGGGGTCGAAGAAAACCTCCACAGTGTCCTGGGTCGCGCACAGCACATCCGTGTCCGCATTGTACATCCGCAGGTGATGGCGGATCGACTTGCCGCCGACATGGCTGAACCCGCCGCGGACCACCAGCAGGTCGCCAGCCTTCATTTCGTGGACGTAGTTGATCTTTATCTGGCCGACGACAAGCCCGATGCCCTTGTCGTGCATCTCCTTCTGGCTGAGTCCCGCCACCGTCCACAGGTGAAATCCGGCATCGTCGAAATGATGGGCGTACCAGCGCACGTTCATGTGCCCGATGTGATCGCAATGCCACGGGAACACGACGGAGCGATACAGTTCAAAAACGTTTTCCATGGGGTCTCCTTGTCTGGTCGCGTGTCCTTAACGAAGCGAGTGCCGCGGTTCAGCCCTGCCAGCCCAGCCGGTTGCGGGCGAATTCGGGATAGGTCTCGGCGATTTCCCCGGCGATACGGGAATGGATCAGGGCGACCCGGTTCGGTTCCGGCGGCGTCACCGGGCCGACATCGTCCGGGCAGTCGAAATCGAACCCGGTATTGTCGCGGACTTCCTCCAGCGTTGCGCCGGGAAGCAGACCGTCGAGGCGGAACCGGTGGCGGGTTTTGTCGTACATGAAGATGCACAGGCTCGTGACGAGCGCGTGCGGCCCGCCCGGCCGGTGAACGCCGGGCGGGCTCCAGCCCGGCGCGCTGATAAAATCGACTTTGTCGACAAACACACGCCGGGAATGTTCCTCGCGGAACAGGATGACGCGGGGCACGGTGAAATAGAGATAGGCCGACCCGAAACTGCCGGGGAACCGCGTGTCGGGCTCGGGGTAGGGGCCGGTGCCGACGAGATTGATATTGCCTTCGCCGTCGATCTGGCCGCCGCCCAGGAAGAACGCGTCGACGCGGCCCTGACCGGCGCGGTCGAACAGTTCCGGCCCGCCGTCGTTGAAGGGATTGTGAATATTGCTGCCGAGGATACTGGCGCGCGACGCCCCGTTCGTCAGCGCCTGGACCAGCAGGGCGGCGCTGCCGGGGATCGGCGACGCGGTACCGACCGCGATATTCCGGCAGCCGTCGAGCATGCGCGCGACGGCGCAGATCAGAATTTCCTCGCGGGTGAATTCCATGGGTCCGGTCAGGCCGCGGCCTGTGCGCCGAAGACATGGCGTTCGAGATAGGCGGCGAAACCCTCCGCGGTTTTTGCCGCCGAAACGTAATCCCGAAGGTGATCGCCGTCGCGGTCGTAACACCCCGCCAGCGATAACGGCCACGCGCCGCGTTCCGCGTGGGCCACGGCATCGACATAGACCGGCGGGATGGTGCCCGCGAGCATGCGCTGGTCTTCCATCAGGTTGCCGTCCCAGATTTCCTCGACCGTGACGAAGGCCTGTGCCGATGCATGGGCCAGCAACACGCATTCCCGCTTCGGGCCGACCCAGACATTGCCGTAGCGGTCGCCGTACCGGGCATGAAAAATCGCGAAATCGGGCCGGACGGCGGGCAGCAGCACGACCGGATCGCCGCCGCCTTCCGCGAACGGATTGTCGATCACCTTCCAGTCGGCGCGATTGGCGAGCACGTCGGAGCCGAGAATGCCCCGCAATGGCAGGAACGGTGCGCCTTTCTCAGATGCCTGCAATTCGGCGTAGATCGCGGGGCAGGTCGCGTCGCGAACGACGATCGCGCCGTCCTGCGCCGCCTTGCGGAAATGCGGTGCATAGCCGAACTCCCCCATCGACACGCCGCTGGTCTCGATTTCCGACAGGCAGCCGGCGCCGATCAGCATATCCGCCTGGAGAGAACTGACGGGAACGGTCAGCAGGCGCAGGTTCCGGGCCTTGCGGCGGACCAGGGCGCGCGTGACCTCCATCGCCACGCCGCCGTCTTCCTTGGGCACGCCGATCAACGCGCCGTCCGGGATACGGCTGGCGATTTCGTCGGCGGAGATATAGCTTTCCGGGATATTCATGGCGGTTATTCTGCGACGAACAACGGGAACAGGCAAATACAATGAACAAGACGGAACTGATCGGCACCTGGGACCTGCAACGGTTCTGGTTTCACGACGAAGCCGGGGTGGAGGTGGATCCGCTGGGGACCGACCCGGTCGGGAACCTCGTCCTCGGGGCGGACGGCTATTACGCGTTCACGATGATGCGCACGGGCCGGACCGCCTATGAAAGCGGGGATATTCTGGGCGGGACGGCAGCGGAAAAGGGCGAGGCCGCCGACGGCTATGTTTCTTTCGGCGGCGCGTGGTCGTTCGACGGCGAAGCGATTACATTCGCAATCGCCTACAGCCTGTTTCCGAACTGGGTCGGCGGCACGCAGAAACGTCTGGTATCCTTTGCCGACGGCGAATTGCTGCTGCAGACGACAGTGCCGATCCTGATGGCGGGAAAAACCCATCGCGGCGCGGCCAGGTGGCGGAAACTCGGCTGAAGCCGGTAAACTGAAATCGATAATCGGACAATGACGGGAGACGAAACGTGAAAGCCTGGCGCATCGAAAACGACGACGGTATCGACGCTCTTAACCTGGTGGATATGGATATCGGCGATCCCGGTCCCGGCGAGGTGCGGGTTCGCATTCACGCTTCGTCCATCAACCGCCGCGACATGAATACCGTTCTGGCGCCGGGCGCGCGAAACACGCCGCTGCCGCGCATCCCGAATTCCGACGGCGCCGGCGAAGTGATCGCCGTCGGGGCAGGGGTCACCGAATTCAAACCGGGCGACCGGGTGGCGAGCTGTTTTTTCAAACGCTGGCCGGCGGGGCGGATCACGGCGCCGGTGATGGCAAGCGCGCTCGGCGGCGCGGAAGAAGGCATGTTGTCGGAGGAAACGATTCTGCCGGAAGGCGCGCTTGTTCCGCTGCCGGAACATCTGTCCTGGGAAGAAGCGGGCACGCTGACCTGCGCCGGGGTTACGGCGTGGCACGGACTGGTCGAGCGCGGCGGGCTCAAAGCGGGCGATACCGTGCTGTTGCTCGGCACCGGCGGCGTGTCGATCTTCGGCCTTCAGTTCGCGAAGATGATGGGCGCACGCACGATCGTCACGTCCAAAAGCGATGAAAAGCTCGACCGCGCCCGCGCGCTGGGGGCGGACGAGACCATCAATTACGGCGATACGCCGGACTGGGAAACCGCCGTGATGGACCTGACCGGGGGCGTCGGCGTCGATCACGTGGTCGAGGTCGGCGGCGCCGGAACGTTGCAGAAATCCGTCGCTTCGCTGGCCTTCGGCGGACATATCGCCCTGATCGGCGTGCTGACCCAGGGCGAACTCAACCCGTATCCGTTGCTCGGGAAGTCCGGACGTATCAGCGGTATTTATGTCGGCAGCCGGGAAATGTTCCGCAACATGAACGCCGCCATCGGCGCCGCCAAAATGAAGCCGGTCATCGACCGTATTTTCGATTTCGACGATGCCCGCGCCGCCTATCACTGCATGCAGGGCGACGGTCATTTCGGCAAGATCGTGATCCGGGTCGGATCGTAGACAAAAACATTGAGTCCAATAAAACGCATCAGGGGAAACGTCATGAATACATCAGCATCGGTCGCCCATTTCGTCGGCGGCATACCGATGGGAGACGCCGAAAGCGTCTTCCGCAAGCTCGGCAGCGAGATGGGCAGCCATGTCCGCCGTATCCCGGACGGGGAAACCGGCCGCCGCCGGATGTGGATCAGCTTCGTCAAGGATATCCTGATGCAGCACCCGGATATGGAGCCGGATCCGGACGTGCCGGTATTCCAGTTCATCCAGTTCGACGGCAAGGTCGTCTTCGAGGTCAACCAGCTGCGTTTCCGGGAAGGGGTGAACCCGTCGGACGTGGTTTTTCACACCGGGTATGCCGACGATGCGATCGCGAATTTCGCAACCTTCGACCGGCTGCAATCCGAAGGTGCGATCCCGGCGGGGGTGAAATACCAGATCTGCATGGCGACGCCGCTGGCGATCACCTACATGTTCGTGGCCCCCGGTACCCGCGCCGATTTCCTGGAAGTCTACGGCAATCACCTGGCGGCCGAGGTGGCGCGGATCATGGCCGAACTGCCGAATGACCGGATCTCCTACCAGTGGGATGTCTGCCAGGAAGTGCTGATGTGGGAAGGCTATCTCGATCAGAGCCAGCACCCGGATTTCCGCACCGAAATCCCGGCGTCGCTGGCGTGGCTTGGCGGTCTAATCCCTGACGCGGTCGATCTCGGTTATCACCTGTGCTACGGCAGTCCCGCCGACGAGCACCTGATCCTGCCGAAGGACATGGGAAATCTTGTGGAAATCGCCAATGCCATCGGCGCGGGCGTTGCCCGGCAGATCCAGTACATCCATATGCCGGTTCCCGACGACCGCAACGACGACGCCTATTTCGCGCCGCTCGCGAAGCTGAACCTGCCCGAGGGCACGGACCTGTATCTCGGCTGCGTGCACCACGGCGACGAGGAAGGAAATGCCCGTAAACTGGCGACCGCCGAAAAATACACGTCCGTTGGCGGGGTCGGCGCGGAATGCGGGATGGGGCGGGGCAAGCCGGAACGCCTAGACGGCATGCTGGACCAGCACCGGAAACTGACCGGCGGCTGAACCCCGGCCGACGGGTCGATCGGTATGCCTGTTCCCGTTCCGGCGGGGCTGCTACGGTCGTTCTGAAAAAGGCGCGAATGCCGGATACAGGGAGATGAAAATTGGTCAAGCTTGCGAACGAGGACATCAGGACGCGCGAAGTACTGGACTGGAAGGGGCTGCACGTTTTCCATTTCCCCTTTTCGTCGTGTTCGCAGAAACTTCGCATTTTCCTCGCCCTGAAGGGCATCGACTGGGAATCCCACGAGATCGACCTGATGGGGAACGAAAACCTTCAGGAATATTTCCTCGGCATCAATCCGCGGGGGCTGGTGCCGGTGCTGGTGCATGACGGCGACGTGCATATCGAAAGCAACGATATCCTGACCTATCTCGACAGGGTTTTCCCGGAACCCCGGCTGATTCCCGAAGGCTCCGAGAACGATGTCGCTGCACTGCTGAAACACGAAGACGACCTGCATCTCGATCTGCGGGCGCTGAGTTTCCGTTTCGTGTTCAACCCGCCGCATGCGCCGAAATCGCCGGAGGATCTGGAAGTGTATGCCAGTACCGGGTCCGGCACCGTCGGCGGCGAAAAAGACGGCCGTGTCGGCGTCGAGATCGATTTCTGGGAGAACTTCGCCGAGCGCGGGATCACGGATGAGACGGCGCGGGCCGCGGCCGCGAAGTTCCGCAAAGTTTTCAGCGAACTCGACGCCCGGCTGGACGGTCGGGAATACGTGCTCGGCGATGCGCTGAGCGTTCTCGACATAGCCTGGTTTATCTATGCCAACCGGCTGACGCTGGCCGGCTATCCGGTTGCGCGGCTGCATCCGAACATGGGTGCATGGTATGCCCGCATGGAAAACATTCCCGCCATCGAAAAGGAAATCACGCTGCCGCCGCCGGTAAAGGAAATGTTCGACGCGACGCGCGCGCAACATGTCGCGCAGGGAATCCACCTCGAGGCCGTCGCCGGGCTGTAGACGGTTTAATCGCAGCTTAATCCGGGACGGACGACCTGGTGATGGGTTCCGCCGCTGCTGCCGCCCATCCGCGTGCCGCCGCCGGGGAGGTGGATGACGTCATTCGCGTAGGCGAGGCCGGTGACCCCGTGAACCGGGATCGCCATGTCGGACATCCGGGTCCAGCTATCGGTTTTCGGATTATAGACCAGGTGATGCGGAAACACGCCTGACGGCCCCGCTGTCGGGTGCTCGCCGCCGAAGGTATGGAAACAGCCCCGGACGGCGATGCCGTTCAGCCCGCTGCGGGCTTCCGGCATTGGCTGTTTCGCCGCCCATTTGCCGGCCGCGGGATCGTATATTTCGAGTGCCGCCGTTATCTCGCTTCGGAAGCCGCCGCCGAAGCGCCCGCCGGCGACATACAGTTTGCCGCCGATGGCCGCCGCTGCCATGTGATTGCGCGCGGTCGGCAGGTCGGGAAGGGCGGTCCAGGTGTCCGTCTTCGGGTCGTACATGGCAAAATCGTGCCCGCGCGGGGGGCGTCCGCCGGCGACATAGACCCTGCCGTCGATAATGTCATGGGCCATCGCGCTCCGCGCCGTCGGCATGGATGCACGGGGCGACCATTTTTCCGTTTTCGGATCGTAGGCATAAACGGCTGCGGTATAGCGGGATTTTTCGTTGCGCCCGCCCGCATTCGTCTGGCCGCCGAAGACGTAAAGCAGCCCGTTTATCCCGACAGCCGAGGCATGGTTGATCGGCGTCGGGTACGGGGTCGTCAGCCGCCAGCGATCCGAGTCGATATCGTATACCTGAACGGTGGAGACGCTGATCCGCGTCGACGGGTATCCGCCGACGACATAGATTCGGCCGTCGAGCCGGGCGACCGCCATTTCCGAGTTCGGCTCGATCAGCGGGGCGCGGTTGCCCCATCCCGTACCCGGTTTCGCCGTGTCGGCCGCCAGCGGCGGCGGGAAAAGCACGATTGCAGCCGCGCAGGCGCTTGCGAAGGTATGACGCACCGCGCGCCACGGGCTGTCCGAATTTTTCATGTGTCATCTCCCATGTCTTGTCTTCTCTTCGCGGCGAAGACCGCCCGCTGACAGAAAACCGTACCGGGCCGCTTCCTCCGGATATGCCACGATGGGAGTCGCGGGATTCCGTTGCGGCATTCGTCGCGCAATCCGCTCTGGCGGGCGCGGTCTGTCGGCCCGTATTCCCTGTCGGGATTTCGTGTTCCGCAACCTGTCCGGTGTACGCCTCAGTTCACGTGTTCCGCCGGCAACGGATCGCGTCCGCGGATCATGTCCGACGCCTTTTCCGCCATCATCAGGATCGCCGAATTGATATGGGCGGATGTCAGGTCGGGCAGGGCGGAGCCGTCGACCACGCGCAGCTTTTCCGTGCCGCGGACCTTCATGTCGGGGTCGAGCACGCATTCGGGACCGGTCCCCATGGGGCAGGTGCAGGCCGGATGTTCGATGGTCATCACCGTGTTGCGGATATATTCCTCTATTTCCGCATCGGTCTTCACGTCGGCGCCGGGCGTCAGTTCGACGCCGCGATAGGGCGAAAGCGCGTCTTCGTTTGCGCAGGCGCGTGCCAGCTTGAACCCCTCGCGCAGGAGCCGCATGTCGTCCGGGTGGGACAGGAAGCGGAAATCCATGACCAGGGGGTCGCGCGGGTCGGTGGACCGCAGCCGTGCCTCGCCCCGGCTCTTCGGATGGACGATCCCGGCCCGGATTGCGAACCCGTCCTCGAATTTCTTTTTGATCCCCGGGAACCAGGGATTGGCATCGACCGGCGCGCCGCGGAAAAGAAATTCTAGGTCCGCGACCTCCATTTCCGGGCTGCTTTTCAGAAAGGCGTGCATGCCGCCGGGAACGATGGATGCCGGCCCGGTACCGAAGAAATAGGCCCGGATCATGCTGACGGCGAGCCGGTCGAACCGCAATTCTTCGCGGAACCGGCTCGTGTTTTGCGGCCGGGTCCAGAAGTTCGATACCACAAGGTGATCCTGCAGGTTCTTGCCGACCGGCAGGTCGGACAGGCAGTCGATCCCGAATTCCTTCAGATGCGCGGCCGGGCCGATACCGGACAGCATCAGCAACTGCGGCGTGTTGAACACGCCGCCGGACAGGATGACTTCCTGGTCGGCCTGCGCGGTCACCGTCCGGCCGCGGTGGAAATATTCGATCCCGGTGGCCGTGGTGCCGCTCATCAGGATGCGCGCCGCGTGGGCCTTCGTGTGAACGGTCAGGTTCGGGCGGCCGCGGGCCGGTTTGAGGAAGGCGTTCGCGGCCGATGACCGGCGGCCGTTGCGGATGGTGTACTGGCCCTTGCTGAAGCCGACGGGCTGCGGGCCGTTATAGTCGTCCGTGACCGGCAGGCCCTTGGCGTGGGCCGCTTCGATCCAGGCGTCGAAGATCGGGTCGATGGACTTTGCGTGCTGGGTGCCGACCGGGCCGTCGCCGCCGCGCCAGGCGCTGGCGCCCTGTTCCCAGGTTTCGCACCGTTTGAAATAGGGCAATACCTCGGCGTGGGACCAGCCGGTGGCGCCGTTGCGCGCCCAGCGGTCGTAATCGCCCGGATGGCCGCGGGTATAGGCCATGATGTTGACCGACGACGATCCGCCGAGAACCTTGCCGCGTTTGATATGGATCCGGCGGCCGTGAAGTTCGTCATTGGGCTCGGACATATAGCCCCAGTCATGGAGCTTGTGCTCGTGGATCTTGCCGACGCCGATGGGAATATGAATCAGAGGGTCCCAGTCGCGTCCGCCGGCTTCGAGCAGCAGAACGGAAACCGCCGGGTCTTCGGTCAGCCGGGCGGCGAGCGTGCAGCCCGCCGATCCCGCGCCGACGATGATGTAGTCATAGCCCTGTGTCGTCATGTCAGTCTCTTGTTGTTATCGCCTCGGCGGCTTCAGCCTTTTTTCTCGGCGCCGACCTGGTTCATCAGCTGTTCCAGCGCCTCGTAGGGTTGCGCGCCGACGACGCCGTAACCGCCGGCAACGTATGTCGGTACACCGGTAACTCCGTATTGCTGGGATTTTTGCCAGTCGGCGTCGACGGCCTGTTCGAATGTCCGGTTTTCGAGGGCCGCTTTCGCGTCCTTCACGGACAGTCCGACCGACTTCACGACGTCGAGCAGCACGTCGATCTCGCCGATATTCCGGGAATCGACGAAATAGGCCCGGTACAGGGCATCGTGCAGCGCCGCGCCGCCTTCGACCGTCTCGGCCCAGTGGCCGAGTTCCTGGGCGAGGCGGCTGTTATAGGAATGGGTGCGCTTGCCATAGGGCAGGCCTTCCGCATCCATGCGTTCCTTCATGTCGTTATACATCTTGTCGGGGTCGAGCCCGCGCTGGGCATAGAACCCGGCCATTTCCCGGCCCTCGGGGGGCGTGTCGGGATGCAGCGGGAAGTGGACAAGCTTGATGTCGACGTTGAAGTTTTCGCGAAGTTTCTGAATTCTCACGGAACTCAAATAGCACCAGGGTCACACGTAGTCGGTGAATATCTCCACCGTTATCGGATCGGACATATCTGTCTCCATTGGTTGGTCGGGGTCACAATGCCACGCCGCCGGGGGCGCCGCCAGTCGGTCGCGTCGGTCAGGCTTTTACGGTGTCGCTTACCGCATCGCCGGCCGTATCGCCGATATCGTTGCCCTGTTCGTATTTCAGGTCCCGGTACTTGCCCGACTGCACCGGCGCGTATCGCGGCGGATTGTCGGCGCCTGTACAGGTCGGGATGCATTCGATCATGGCGTCGTAATTGGGCTGCGTGAAATACCCGACCGACAGCCTGCCGCGGGTCGGTTTCGATCCCTCCGGCGGGTTCACCACGCGGTGCAGGTTCGACAGCCAGGTGTCGTTGGTCCAGCGCATCAGCAGGTCGCCGATATTGATCACGAAGAAATCGGGGCGCGTTTCGACGTCGATCCATTTGCCGCTGCGGGTTTTGACCTGGAGCCCACCGGCTTCGTCTTCGCCCATCAGGATCGTGAAGAAGCCGTAATCGGTGTGTTCGCCGGCCCGTATCTGGCCGGGCGGCGGCGCCTGGTCGAGCAACGGATAATAGTTCAGCCGGACAGCGGTGACGTGGCGGTCGAGCTTGTCCTCGAACCAGTCTTCGCGAAGCCCGAGCGCCAATGCCCCGATATGGCCGAGATCGGTGACCAGCCGTTCCATTTCCGCGTAATAGGCGAGGCAGGCCTTGCGAAACGACTCGGGCTCGTCCGGCCAGATATTGGGGATGAAATACTGCTGTCCTTCCGGGCAGGTGTAATAGGGCGCGTCCGGCCAGGTTTCCCGTCCGTAGTGATAGAATTCCTTGAGGTCGGGCGTCGCGTCGGGGCGCAATGTGCGGCCCAGGGATTCGCCCTGCATGACGCGCAGGCCCCGCGGCGTGTCCTTTACGGGATGGACGGTCCTGCGCTTTATGTCTTCGGATTGTTCGAAAAACGTATGGGCGGCTTCGCGGAGGTCCTCGACGAGGTCCTGTTTGACGCCGTGGCCGGTAATCGCAAAGAAGCCGATCTCGGTACAGGCGGCGGCGACCGCCTCTGCGACCGCTTTCTTGCCTGCCGGGTCGCCGGACAGGAATGGCGCGATATCAATGACTGGGACCGATTCTGCGGACATGGATAAAAACTCCGTTAGTGCGCCATCGATTCGAGTTTATCACCGCCGCCGGGGCAGTGCCAGAGGCGGCAAAACCAGCCGGGCGTTCCCCCGGTCAGCCGTCGATCGACTTGCGCCCGAGGGTTACGCGCACGCCTTCGAGCGGCGGGACTTCGGCGGTTTCCCGTCCGAACAGTTTCGCGATTTTGCGGAACAGGGTCCGGATCGCGCGCCACATTTTCGGGATCAGCCAGATGGCGAGCAGAATGAACACGACCAGCAGGCCGATGAACACGGCCGGGTGGGCCAGTGCAAGCCACAGGCCGCCGATCACCGTTGCGTCTTCGGCGACCGAGGCCGTCCAGTTGGAGAACGGCTCGGGCGAGGTGTTGATCAGCAGCCGCGTCCCGGCCTTCATCGTGTGCGACGCCGCGGACAGCACGCCGCCGCCGGCGCCGGCAAACAGCATCTCGGCGGAGCTCGCATCGGCGAAGACGGTCGCCGCGAGCACGGCGCCGGCGGGGATGCGGATAAAGGAATGAATCGTATCCCAGGCGGAATCGACGCCCGGTATCTTGTCGGCAAAGAACTCGACCACGTACATCGCGCCGGCGGCGGCGATCACCCAGGGATTTTCGAGCATCTGCATGCCGGCCGGCAGCTCCATCGACCCGGTCGCGCCCATCAGGCCGAGAACGGCGCAGGCGGCGTAGAGGTTCAGGCCGCTGGCCCAGGCGGCGCCCATCGACAGGGCGATCAATGCGGTGATATCCATACTGTTACTCTACCTTTTACCGGTTGGACTTCACCCGGATATATGGGCATTTTCAGCGCAAACCTAGCAAAGAAGTTGAATCGATGTCGGAAGCCCTTGATAAAAAACAGCATTTTACCGTTCTTGGGGCCGGCGTCGTGGGCCTTTGCTGCGCCGTTTCGCTGCAGCGCGACGGCCACGCGGTCACGCTGGTCGACCGCATGGACCCGGGGACGGGGACGTCCTTCGGCAATGCCGGGCTGATCCAGATCGACGCGGTGGTGCCGATCGCGACGCCGGGCATTCTCGGCAAGGTGCCGCGCATGCTGCTCGATCCGGGCGGCCCGCTGGTCGTCCGCTGGCGCTATCTACACCGCATCGCGCCGTGGCTGCTGCAGTTCGTCCGCGCCGCGCGGCCGGACAGCGTCGAGCGCATTTCCATAGCTCTCGCTTCGCTGCTCGACCGGTCGAACGAGGCGTGGCTCGAGCTGATCCGGGCGGCGAGCGCCCAGGATATCTGGCGCCAGTCGGGCGAATTGCACGTCTATCGCCGGAAAGAGGCGTGGGACGCGGCGCAGCCGACCCACGAGCTGCGCCGCCGCCGGGGCTCGCTGCTCGAAGACCTGACCGTCGAGGAAATGCGCCAGCTCGAACCGGCCCTGTCGCACGACCTCTATCGCGGCGTGTTCACGCCGAACGCCAATTCGCTCACTCATCCGCTGCACCTGTCGGAGAAGCTGTTCGAGCATTTCCGGCGCAATGGCGGCGCGTTCCTGAAAGCGAACGTCACGGGAATCGCGACCGGCGATGACGGCGAACCGTCCCGCCTCGAAACGGCGGCGGGACCGCAGGATGTCGAGGCGCTGGTCATTGCCGCCGGGGCGTTTTCGAAGCCCTTCGCAAAGGCGGCGGGCACCCGCGTGCCGCTCGATACCGAGCGCGGATATCACCTGTGGCTGCCCGATCCGGGGGTCGAGATGCGCCGGCCGGTCATCGTCGGGGATCACCGTTTCGCGGTCGTGCCCATGACCGGCGGGCTGCGCCTTGTCGGCACGGCGGAATTCGCCGGGCTCGACCTGCCGCCGTACTGGAACCGGGCGGACATCCTGGGCGAACTGGCCGCGCCCTTTGTGCCGGGGCTGAATCTCGCCGGCGCGGAACGCTGGATGGGCTACCGGCCGTCTCACCCCGACAGCCTGCCGGTAATCGGAAAAGCGCCGGGCCGGAAGGACGTTTATCTCGCCTTCGGACACGGGCATCTCGGGCTGACCATGGGGGCGGTGACCGGCAAACTGATCGCCGATCTCGCCGCCGGCCGGACGCCCGACGTCGATCTTGCGCCGTTCCGCGCCGGACGTTTCTGACGGAGAACCCGAATGCTGATCCAGGCGGACAGGCTGACCGACACGGTGGCGACCATATTCCGGCGCATGGGAAGCCCGCCCGAGGAAGCGGCGCTCGTCGCGGCGTCGCTGGTGAAGGCGAACCTGATGGGCCATGACAGCCATGGCGTCGGGCTGGTCGCCACGTATATCCGCCATTTCGAGGAAGACCTGCTCAAACCCGGCACGGCGGTCGAGCTGGCGAAAGACGACGGCGCGATCCTGATGTTCGACGGCCGCCGCGGGTTCGGGCGCCGCGTCGGCGGCGAGGCGATGGAGGCCGCCGCCGAACGCTGCCGCGATACCGGCGTTGTCCTGATGACATTGCGGAATGCGCATCATATCGGCCGGGTCGGCGCTTACGGCGAGATCGCGATGGCGCACGACCTCGTCTCGCTGCATTTCGTCAACGTGACCGATCATGCGCCCTCGGTCGCGCCGTGGGGCGGCGGCGAGGCGCGTTTCGTCACCAACCCGGTCTGCATCGCCGTACCCGGTACGGCAAAGACACCGCCGACATTGCTCGATATGGCGACCAGCCGGATCGCCCTCGGCAAGGCGCGCGTCGCGATGTCCAAAGGCGAACAACTGGGCGAGGGCCTGCTGATCGATGCCGGCGGCAGACCGACCACGGATCCCGGGGTGATGTATCAGGACCCGCGCGGGGCGCTGTTGCCCTTCGGCGCGCATAAGGGCTCCGGCCTCGCGCTGATGTGCGAACTTCTCGGCGGCGGTCTGTCGGGCGGCGGCACGATCCAGCCCGGGAACCCGCGCCGTCATTCCATCGTCAACAACATGTTCGCGATCCTGGTCGATCCCGCGCGGCTGGTCGATATGGACTGGCTGCGGGCGGAAATCGACGAGACGGTCGCCTATGTCAAATCCGCCCGCCCGGCGGACCCGGAAAGCCAGGTCGTCGTCGCCGGCGACAGCGAACGCGCCCGCACCGCCGAGCGTCAGGCGGACGGGATCGACATCAATGACGAAGCCTGGCAAGAAATGATGACGGCTGCCGAAAGGCTGGGCTGAACAGGCAGGTCCCGGCGTCAGTCCTTCTGGCCGACGGTGATCTGCGGCGCCAGCCCCGGCGCGTCGGAATATTCCGGCGCGCAGACGAAAATTCTCCTGGCCGGAATACCGTGCGTCGCGACCAGTGCGTCGCGTACCGACCGGATGCGGGCTTCCGCGGTTTTGACCGCCGCGGCGGTATCCGCCTTCGGGTTGGTTTTCCGCAGCGCCGCAAGGTCTGCCGCCGTCGCCGGGCCGCAGACGGACGGCGTGTCGTCGGTTTTCTTCTTCAGATAGGCGGCGATTTCCGCAACGCGGTTTTTGAGCGCCGGCGTCAGCTCCGTGGTGCCCGCCGGGAATTCGATCGGCTTGATCCTGATCTTCGGATTGCCGACGCTGTCCAGGATCGCGACCACCGTTCCGAGCGGGAACGCGATCCTGACCGCAGTCAGGATCGTTTTCTGCATCGCCCCGGCGATTGCCTGGCCGATCGCATTGCTGAGATCGAATTGGGGATCGTTCAGCGAACCCGATATCGGGATCGAGAGCTTCATCACGCCCTTGTCGTTCTGCAGCAGGTTGATGGCCGTTTCCATCGGCGGGCCCGCGCCCGCGGGTGTCTTCCCCGTGGAAGCGGACGCCGCGGCGGGCAGCGGCCTGACCTCCAGCCGGCTGACCACCAGCGATGTCGACGCCTTGATGACGTCGTCGCGGAGCGCGAGGTCGATGTCCCCGTCCGCACGGCCCTGGCGTACCGAATGCTTGATCGCGGGGGCGATGAATGAATTGAACTTGAACAGCTCCATGTCCTTGAAGCCGATACCGATATCCGCGGTAATCGTTTCGAAGCGCGGCTTCAGCGTGCCCGACATATCGAGCCGGCCGTATTTCCCGAGCCCGACGAGCAGGCGGATGTCGGCATCGCTGTCGGGTTTCGCGGAGTCGAAATTCTTCAGCGAGGCCTGCAGCCGCGATGTCGCAATGGAGAACGCGGGCGTCACCGCCTCGTCGATGAACTCAAGGCTGCTGTCGGTCAGGGTCGCTTCGCCGATGCGGATCGCGGGGGCTGCGGCGGATACGCCGGGGGCGGGCGTCGCCCCGGCGGACGGCGTTTTTTCGGCGGGCGTTTTTTCGGCGCCGATCTCCGGAAACCGGACGGTCCCGGCTTCGGACTTCGTCAGGCGCCCGTTCAGGCCGGAGGCGCGCAGGGTGTCGACCGCGATCCCGTCCCTGTCGTCCGAGACCAGGCCCGAAAGGCGCAGGCTTTTCAGTCGTACCTGGGGCAGGGACGATGCCTCCGCTTCGCCCGATGCGGACATCCCGGCGAACGCGGCGGTCGTCATGCCCATCCTGCCGTCTTCGATGGACAGTTCCTTCAGCTCTGCGCGCTGCAGTTCGATCCCATAGGCGTTCGGCCCGTCCCCGGGGTTCAGCGTTGCCGTCATCCCGCTCATGGCGGCGTCGCCGGCGACCGACAGTTTTCCCGAACTGCCGTTCTTGCCGCCGGTGCCCGAGACGGCGATCCGGCCGTTCCAGGAAAGGTTCTTCTGACCGGCGCGCCAGCGTGTGTCGGCGCCGTTCGCGGTGACGTCTTCGGCCGTAAACGGCCCCGACAGCGACAGCCCGATGGCGCCGTTATCGGCACGGTCGAAGGCGATTTTCTGGCCGACGCCGCTTATCTTCCCGGCGCGTGCGGAGACGCCGAACCGGGGGGCGTCGAGCTTCAGGCCGGTAACGCCGAGCCCCGCATTCGCCTTGACGGAAATACCCCCCGTGGCGCTGATCTCGACGCGCGCATCGTCATAGGTCAGCCGAAGCCCCGATGCCGACAACGCATCGATCCCGGCGGAGGCAAGCGTGCCCTCCAGCGCATCGGTGTCGACCGTTCCCGACAGCAGGGCCGAAAACGCCGCTGTCTTCGCCGGCAGGGTCAGGTCGACGTTTCCGTCGATGGTGAGCCGGCGCGGCGCGACCTTCAGGCCGGAATCGCGCTGTTCCAAAAGCGCGCCGGTCAGGCGTGCGTTCAGGTGACCGGTAACTTTCGTTGCCGAATTTCCGGCAGGTTTCGTTTGCAGCGTCATGCCGGTTTTCGAAAAATCGAATATTGCCGTCTCGGCCGCCAGGGTCATGCCTGTCGTCTTGTTCCGGAATCTGAACGCGGCGGCGGCGGCAACGCCGTCGAGGCGGATATCGGGCGGCGCGTCGGTTTCTGAATCGGGGCTCGCGAAGGCGATACGGGCGGCACCGTTCCACGACAGGTCAGTCGACCGGGTGCGGAACAGCGCGGTGTCGGTACTCGCTTCGGACAGCGTCGCGGAGCCGGTATAGGTGACGGCGGCGCCGCCCGATTTGCTCATACCCGCTGTCAGGTCGCCGCTGAGCGCTGCGATACCGGCAATATCCTTTATCCGGCCGGCGGCAATCAGGCTTTTGAGAGCGTTCAGGTCGATCGAGGCCACGTTCATTTTCAGGGCCAGGTTGGGCAGTTCCGCGAACGGAAAGGCCTGGCCCTGTATCCGGATCGTGCCGTCCGCCGCCTGTGCGGTCAGATCTATCGTGGCGGGCGTGTCCGGCCGGAGTGACGACAGGTTGTCGACCCGAAGTTTCTCGACCATCGCGATCTGAAGCGTCTCGCCGATGGCGAGGGTCATGCGGCTGTTGTCGACGGCGATATCGGTCGCTTCGAGCTGCCACGGCGTATCCGGTTTCTGTTTCGCTTCGTCGCTGGCGATTTCGATGGAGAATCCGCCGACCGACCAAATTCCGCCGTTATCGAGGCGCAGGTCGATATCCGCGTCGGCGACGGACAGTTCCCGAATGGCGATGCGACGGCGGGCGAGGGCCGGCAGGCTGATCGTCAGGCTCGTCGCCCCGACGGAGATGTCCTCGCCGTCCGGACCGACGGAGGCAAAGCGGTCGACCGATATATGACCGGTCGCCGGATTGATATACAGGCCTTCCACCTTGACCGACTGGGCGCCGAGCGCCGCGAGTCGGGATTTTATCTGCCAACCGGCGATCGTCGGCAGCAGCGCGACGGCGATACCGAGAAGGACGGCAACGGCGAGCAGCGAAACCCCCCCGCGGCGCAGCCATTTGCGGCGCCGGGCAGGGGGCTGGGGTTTGTTTTCGGACGGGGCAGGCATACGCTTGGAGATACTTTCTGCTTGGTTGTGCCGCGACGGACGGACGGTCTTGTTTCCGGCGTTTCGCCGTGTTCCGTACCGGTCGGATGAAGATGGGTGGCGGATTGTTACATAGCAACTCGGCGCGGGAAAAATAGTTCCGGGCAGTTCCCTTCTTCGCCCGGAAGGGAAGCGACGGCCGGCGCCGGGGAATCGGCCCCGTGGCGTTTTCGCCGCGATTTGGGTATTCCCTGAAGAGCAATCCATTTTTGTTGGGCCGCCACCCCGAACGAGGCTGGCACGGATGAGGACGCCGATCTAGAATGCAGATGGTTAGATGTCTTATGAACGGCATTTCACTCGGCTGAACGATAAAGAAGAACACCAGACAGGGGCTTGATAATGGCAAAAAACATTCCCATCACGATCGCGGCAGGCGACATGGACCGCGTTGCAGCGATCAAGGACGGCCGCGTTCAGGTCGAAGGGTGCGACGTCACCTTTATTCCGATGGAACCCGAAGAAGTGTTTTTCAGGGCGTTCCGCTATGCCGAGTTCGATTGCTGCGAATTGTCGTTTTCCAGCCATATGCGCGTCACATCGCAGAACAAGGCCGACTATGTCGGCATCCCCGCTTTTGTCAGCCGTGTATTCCGCCATTCCGGGTTCTATATCCGTACCGACCGCGGGATCACCAAGCCGGAAGACCTGCGCGGCAAGCTTGTCGGGCTGCCCGAATACCAGATGACCGCGCCGGTCTGGATGCGGGGTATTCTCGAAGACGAATACGGTATCAAGCCGGAAGAAATTCACTGGCGGTCGGGCGGCCAGGAAGAAGCGGGGCGCGACGAGCGGACCCCGTTCGAGGCGCCTGCCGGGCTCGACCTGCAGGCGATTCCGCAGGACCGCACCCTGGTGGAAATGTTCGAGGCGGGCGAACTCGATGCCCTGATGACGGCCCGCGCGCCGTCGAGCTTCAACCTCGGAAAGCCGAATATCGACCGCCTGTGGCCCAATTTCCGTGAGGTCGAGAAGGAATATTACCGCAAGACAAAGATGTTCCCGATCATGCACCTGATGGGGCTGCGGAAGGATATGCACGAAGCCTATCCGTGGCTGGCGGGCAGCCTGTACAAGGCGCTGCTGCAGTCGCGCGACATCGCATACGAGGATCTGGCGAAGACGGCGGCGCTCAGCGTTGCGCTGCCCTGGGTGGATGCCGAGCGGCGCGATACGATCGAACTGATGGGCAACGATTTCTGGCGTTACGGTGTCGAGGAATGCCGCCACGAAATCGAAGCGCTGGCCCGGTATTCGCACAGCCACGGCCTGTCCGAAAGGCTGCTGACGCCGGAAGATCTGTTTGCGCCGTCAACGTTCGATATATCCAAGATCTGAAAACACGCCTGAAGAGCGCGACGTAACGAAGAGGAAACCCGATGGAACTGCCATCAAGCGACGATATCTACGCACTGAAAGTCGACGATTTCGACACCGCCAAGCTGTTGACCAATGCGGCCCGGCAACGCGACGAGCGCGGCCTGAAGGACGTTTTCATCGTCGATGCGGATTCGCATCACTACGAAACCGAATCCGTGCGTGAGCTTCTCGACTACATCGAAGACCCGGTGATGAAGCAATTGTCGATGTCCGCCCTGGGCGTGGCGCGCAAATCGCGCGGTTTTCCGTATTCCCGCGTCGGCTATCAGGATGTCGGCGGCCGTGTAACGCGGGAGCCCCTGCGTCAGATGGAAAAGACGACATCCGACGGCAACCACCGGGACGTGCAGCTTGCACTGAAGCGTATGGATTCCATGGGCGTCGATGTCAGCGTGCTGCTGCCGACGCCGATGATGCTGATGGGCATGCACCCGCAGGCGGAATTCGAGGCGCAGATCGCGCTGGCCTATAACCGCTGGCTCGTCGAAAAGGTTCTGTCCGGCTCCGACCGGCTGAAATCGTTTGCCTATCTGCCGTTCAACGACCCCGAAATGGCCTATCGCGTCGTGCAGGAATTCAAGGATGCCCCCGGCATCGTCGGTTTTCTGGTTACCTCGGTGCGCCAGAACGCCGTGCACGAAAACGTCTATGCCAAAACCTATGCCGCCATCCAGGAAGCGGGCAAGGTTCTGGCGTTCCACACCGGGTACGACTGGGACGACCCGACCTTCGGCAGCCCCAGCCGGTTCGTTGCCGTGCAGTCGATCGGCTATCCGTTCTACAACGTCGTGCATTGCGTGAACTGGCTGTGCAATGCCATGAACGAGCGTTTTCCCGAACTCGACGTCCTGTGGATGGAAGGCGGGCTTGCCTGGGTGACGTGGGTGATCCAGCGGATCGATTCCGAATACCGCATGCGGTCTTCCGAAGTCCCCGGCCTGAAGAAACTGCCCAGCGAATACATGCGGGACATGTATTTCACCTCGCAGCCGCTCGAGGCAGGGGATTCCCATCTGCTTCAGATGACGATGAAATCCATCGATGCCGGCAACCAGGTGATATACGCGTCGAACTATCCGTTGCCCGATATGGACGTCCCGTCGGTCATCTGGGATCTCGATTTCCTGGACGAGCAGCAGAAGCGGAACATTCTCGGCGAAACGGCCCGCAAGCTGTTCAAGCTCTAAGCGCCGTCACGCCATCGGGCTTCCGCTGACCTGTTGCGTCGGGGGAAACGCGTCCTGTTACAGCGATTACGCCGAATTCGTATCGGAAGTAATTTTGG
>CAXBCP010000004.1:0-212920 GCA_963974055.1 uncultured Rhodospirillaceae bacterium | reverse complement strand
CGGCCTTCTGCCGCGCCGGTTCGACCTCTTCGCCCTGCCCCAGATCGGCGGTGAACGTCACCACCTCGCAGTCGTAGGTCTGCTGCAGCCATTTCAGGATGACGGATGTATCCAGCCCGCCCGAATAGGCGAGCACGATCTTGTTGACCTCTCCGGGTCTTGGTCCGGGCATTTCACGTCCTTTGGTATGATGGCGGCGGAGTATAGGCATTCGCCCCGCCGCGGCAAGGCTGACTAGCGGGTTTTGCGTTCCCGCTCACTGTCGGTTTTGAGCTGCCCGCAGGCGGCCAGGATATCGCGGCCGCGCGGCTTGCGGATCGGCGACGAATAGCCCGCCCGGTTGACGATATCGGCGAACACCGCCATGTCGTCGTCGGTCGAGCATTCATAGGGTGCGCCGGGCCAGGCATTGAACGGGATCAGGTTCACCTTGGCCGGGATGCCCCGGATCAGCCGCACCAGTTCGCGGGCATCGGCCGGTTTGTCGTTGACGCCTTTCAGCATCACGTATTCGAAGGTGATGCGCCGCGAATTCTTGGCCGTCGGGTAGTTGCGGCAGGCGTCGAGCAGTTCGGCGATCGGGTATTTCCTGTTGATCGGCACGATTTCGTCGCGCAGGTCGTCATTCACCGCATGCAGCGAAATCGCCAGCTGAACGCCGAGATCGGCGCCGACCCTGGGGATCATCGGCACCACGCCCGCCGTCGACAGGGTGATGCGGCGGCGCGAGACGTTGATGCCCTCTTCGTCCATGATGATGCGCAGGGCCTGGACGATGTTGTCGTAGTTATAGAGCGGCTCGCCCATGCCCATCATGACGATATTCGTCAGCTGGCGGGGTTCCTTCGAGGACGGCCATTCGCCGTAGGAATCGCGCGCCAGCATGAACTGGCCGACGATTTCGCCCGGCGTCAGGTTCCGCACCATGCGCTGGGTGCCGGTGTGACAGAACTTGCAGGTCAGCGTACAGCCGACCTGTGCCGACATGCAGACCGCGCCCCGGTCGTATTCCGGAATATGGACCGCTTCGGCCATCTTGCCGTCGGCGAATTTCATCAGCCATTTGCGCGTGCGGTCGGATGATGTCTGTTCGGTCGCGATCCCGGGCCGGGATATAACGAACAATTCCGCCATCTGGCGCTGCATATCCCTGGAAATCGTCGTCATTTCGGCGAAATCGCGGCAACCGTGGTGATAGATCCAGTGCCAGACCTGCTTCACCCGGAACTGCGGCAGGCCGAGCTTTTCGAACAATACGGCAAGCTCCGCCCGCGACATCCCGACAAGGTCGGTCCGGTCGTCAGCGGGGGCTTCAATGATGGATTGTGCGTTTGTCGACATGGCGGCAATATAGGCTCCCCGAACGCGCGATCAACCAGAGTCTTGGGGGTCTCGCCGTCTTCCGCCCGAAAGCCGGAAAATGAAGCTGACGCCCGTCATGCAGGGGCTTTTGTGGATGCTCGCCAGCACGGTCAGCTTTTCGGCCATGATCATCGCCGTGCGCTCCCTGGCGGACACCATCCCACCCTTCGAACAGGTCTTCCTGCGCAGCGTCATCAGCCTGGCGATCGGGCTGCCCATGGTCATCCGCGTCTGGCGCGAAACCGCCCATACGTTTCGCCCGAATGCGCTGGGCCGGCTCTATGCGACCCGCGGCCTGAGCACGTTTATCGGGGTATCGGCCTGGTTTTTCGCCATCGCGGCGCTGCCCCTGGCCGAAGCCGTCGCCCTGCATTTTACCCTGCCGATCATCGGCCTGATCCTGTCGGCGGTGGTCCTGCGCGAACATATCACCCGGGCACGCTGGATGGCGGTGGCGATCGGGTTCGGCGGCGTGCTGATTATCCTGCGCCCGGGGGCGGAGGCGTTCAATATCATGGCGCTGGTGGTGCTGCTCTCGGCCGCCGGCTATGCGAGCGGCGATATCTGCACCAAGATCCTGTCGCGCACCGAACCGACGCGCCTGATCGTTGTGAATCTCAATATCTACCTGATCGTGTTTTCGGCGGTCCCGACGGGGCTGGACTGGCATACGCCGCGTGCCGGCGACATCCCGATGATCCTGGTCATGGGAATCACGGCCTGGACGGCGCATATGTGCCTTGCCCAGGCGATGAAGCGCGCCGATGCCAGCGTCATCATCCCGATGGAATTCATCCGCCTGCCGATCACGGCCTTTGCCGCCTATGTCTTTTTCACGGAAATCCCGGGCGTATGGACGATCGTCGGCGCTGCCGTGATCTTTTTCGGCACATGGCAGCTTGCCCGAAGAGAAGGCGGTCACTGAGCGCGGACCGGTTCGGTCGCGGGCGGCCGGCCGCGGACGCAATTATTGCAGGATTGCGCCCGCGGCCAGTTGCCGTGTTATTCGCTCCCCGGCGAAGCGGAAAACCGGGGCGGGGCTATTTCGCGCGCAGGCGCTCCGCCACTTTCTTCGCGATGTTATAGACTTCGAGCACGTCGGGCTGTCCCGCAAGCACCGCGGGCGCGACACCTTCCAGACGGCGCATCAGTTCCTTCTGTTCCTCGGCGCTCAGTTCGGTGAGCACGCCGCCCGTCTTGGTCCAGATCTTATAGAACGAGTCGACGAGTTTTTCGCTGAACCCGATGATTTTCGCATCGGCCTTTTCCGCCTCTTCCATGATCGCGGTCTGCACCCCGGCCGGCAATTTGTCGAACCACTTTCTGCTGACCATCCGGTTGATGCAGATCAGGGATTCGCGCGGCACGAACACGTATTTCGCCACGGTCTGGTATCTGAACGGCACGAAAACGACAATGGCGGCCTTGTTGCCGTCGATGACCTTCTGCTGGATCGACGGAATGACCTCGCTGAGCGGCATCGGCACCCCGGTCGCGCCCAGGCGCTTCAGGGCTTCGATTTCGAACTTGCTGCCGAACACGCGCAGCTTGCGGCCCTTGAAATCGGCAAGCGTGCGGATCGGGGTCACGGTCGCGTAATCGGTCGGCGCGTCGCAGGACATGCTGACCATCTTCAGACCCTTGGCGTCGCCGATCGACCAGAAAGCCTTCTTGAACTCGGGATCGTGCAGCACGTCATGACCGTGCCGGAGGCTGTCGAACAACGCCGGCGCCGCGAGGACCGAATAGCGCTGGTCGACGCCGGTGAAAAAGCCCGGCGGAATCGTGATCATCTCGATCGTGCCGAGCTGCGCGCCCTCGATCATGCGCGGGATCGCACCGAGCTGGCTGGCGGGATAAATCCTGACGCCGACATCGACATCCGTGCGCTTTTCGATGCCTTCCTTGAAGAACTCGCCCCACTTCTGAAGCCCGCTCTTGGGCTGAAGCGGATGACCGATCTTGATCATCACCTTCGCCGCCGCGGCGGGACCGGCCGCAAGCCCGAGCGCCAGAACGAAAGCGACCGCAATAACCGATAGTTTTTCGAATACAGGTTTCATGTGTTTCTTCCCTTTTTTCGGATTTTTTGTCTTAGAGAAAAATACTGCGCCGTCCGCCGGGCAGCCGCAACCGATATTCCGGTTCGGACTATTCCGCCGCGACGGACCGGGCGCTTGCCATGCGCATCCACAACACGGCAACGGCGACGAGGAGCAGTTGCGGAACGATCGCGATCATCACCGCGCTCCAGCCGAATTTGATCTGCAGATAACCGGCGAAAAACGACGAAATCGCGGACAGGATATATGCGATCGTGTCGTTCGCGCCCTGAACCTTGCCCTTTTCTTCCTCGGTATGACAGGTCACGAGAAGCGCTGTGGAGCCTACCAGCATGAAATTCCAGCCGGCCCCGATCATTATGTTCGTGAGGAAGAAATGGACGACGCCGATGCCCATCAGCCCCGCGACAACACCGCCGGCAAACAACAAGAAGCCCAGCATCACGACCTTCTGATAACCGTATTTCCCGATCAGGGAACCGGCAATGAAGGACGGCGCGAACATCGCGAACATATGCCACTGGATGACGAAGGGCACGTCGGTTTCGAGGCCGCACAGTTTCATGGATAACGGCGTGGCCGCCATCATCAGGATCATCCCGGCCCACGCGACCGACGTGCCGGTGGCCGCGACGATAAAGGCCGGCTGTTTCATGATCTCCAGGAGCGGCCGGCCGGTCGATGCCGCACCGGGGGTCGTGCGGACTGCCGCATCCGGTTCCGGCATGCGAATGAACTGGATCGTGATCGCCAGCAATATCGGGAACACGGCGAGAATAAGGTAGCTCGCCAGAAACTGCGGCACGATCAGGCTGCCGGTCTTGCCGGCAAGGGTGCCGCCGATAAAAGCGGCGACAATGCCGCCACCGATGACCAGGGAAATCGCCTTGGGGCGGAACGTGTTGTCGGCCGCCTCCGCCGCCGCGAAGCGCAGATACTGATTGAAGGCGTTAAACGCCCCCATGCAGGAGGTACCGGCGACGAACACCCAGAATTCCCCGTAATGGATGCCCGCGGCGCACAGGCCGCACCCGGCGACACCCAGCAGGGCGCCGTAGGCAAACCCCCTGCGGCGCCCGTATCGCCGCATCAGCAGCGACGCCGGCGTCGCAGCCAGCGCTGTCGCCACCCACATGAAGGCGTGCGGCAGGGTGGCGAGCGACTTGTCCTCGACAAGGGCCAGCGCCGCCAGCGCGGACACGCTGATAACGACCGTGACGCAGGTCTGCGCATAGCCCTGACACAGCGCCAGGAGCGCAACGTTGCGTTTCATGTGGGGGACTGCCATCTCCATCCGGGCAGTCTAGAACAATAAAACGCGATAGGAAATCGCGTCGGCAAAGCGCCCGGAGGCGCCTATTTAACGCCGCAGGCCTTGCCGATTGCGTTATGCGCGGCGGTGATTCCGGACAGCGAATAGGTATCCGTGGTTTTGGTCCCGCGCGA
Source organism: uncultured Rhodospirillaceae bacterium (assembly GCA_963974055.1). GTDB lineage: Bacteria > Pseudomonadota > Alphaproteobacteria > MPNO01 > UBA830 > CAXBCP01. The sequence goes on along the minus strand of CAXBCP010000004.1, from coordinate 208,049 downwards.
CGATTCACCGACAACGATCATCCTGGCGCCGCCCCGCATGGCCGCAACAAGCGCCGCGTCGTCTTTCGCGCTGCGGGCCCAGGCGGTGTCGGCATTGGTAAACAGCTCGAATTTCCTTGTGCCGATCGCCACACGGACGGCGCTGCCCTTCTTGAAGGTGTAGCCCGCAGTGAACTGGACCTGGTTGACGGTGTTTTCGCCCGGGCGATGGGTCACCAGTATGTAGATCCGGCCGCGTTTCGTGTACTTGCCCTCGTCCTTGACCGGCTCGCTGTAGATCCAGCAGGTGAGCGATTTGGCCTTGCCGTCGCTATGGGCCGACCAGTCCTTGAAGACGCCGATCTGTTTGGCCAGGGCCGGAGACGCCGTCGCAGCCAGTGCGCATATCAGGGCGGTGGCAAAGTATTTCATCAGGTTCCTTTCAAAGATCTCTTTTTCCGGCCGATGACCGGCGTACCGAATACGTGCTCGGCCAGGGGCTCCGTCGCGCCGCCGGGCATGACCGGCCGGTTGGCAAAACTGCGCGCGGACAACATGCGGTCATACATAACGATGCCGCCCGTGGTCGCAAGGTTTAGTGAAAATTTCGTCGGAATCTTCACGAGATGATCACAACACGCAACCATGGCAGGACTAAGGCCGATCCGCTCCATGCCCAGAACATAGGCCGCCCGGCGCGGATGGCGGAAACTGGGGAGATCGACCGCGGTATCGTCGATCTCGATACCGACCAGCGCGCAGCCTTCGGGCAGGCGCATCGACTCGATTGAATCGAATGGGTAGAACGGCACCTGTGCAGGCGTATCGGAGGTATCGGCCGGACTATCGGAAAGATCGCAATTGGCGGCGACGGTGAAGACGAAGCTCGCACCGAAGGCATGTGCCGACCGGATCAGGTTGCCGACATTCATCGGTTTGCTGACGCCCTCGATTCCGATACCAAAATATCCACGCATGGCGCGCGATTCTACAGTCGGAGATGAATCGCGCAAGGCTAAGGAAGAAAGTATCGATGAACGACGACCTGCGCGACCAGTACGAACACTACCCCTATCCCCCGCGCGACCCGGCGGACGAGGCCCACCGGCTCGTCTCGGGCTCGCCCAGCCACATTGCCGAGATCGAGCACCATATTCTCGGCGGCCGCCGCGACGCATCGAAACCGTTCCGCATCCTGGTGGCCGGCGGCGGTACGGGCGACGCGACCGTCATGCTGGCGAGCCAGCACGCGGCCGCCGGGCTCGACGCCGAAGTCGTCCATCTCGATATCTCGGCCGCATCGTCGCAAATCGCAAAAGCGCGGATCGACGCGCGCGGCCTGACCAACACGGCTTTTGTCCAGGGCGCGATCGAAGACCTGCCGAAGCTCGGTCTCGGCGAATTCGACTACATCGACTGCTGCGGCGTTCTGCATCACCTGGCGGACCCGGTCGCGGGGCTCCGGACCATACGCGCCGCCCTGAAACCCGAAGGCGGTCTCGGCATCATGGTCTACGCGCCGCTGGGGCGCACCGGCGTCTATCACGCGCAGGCCATGCTGCAGATGATTGCCGGCGCCGCACCGGACCCGGAACGCATTACCGCGGCGCGGGACCTGCTGGCCAATCTGCCGGAATCCAACTGGTTGAAACGAAACCCCTATGTCGGCGATCATGTCGACCTTGGCGATTCCGGGATTTACGATCTGTTGCTTCATCGCCGCGACCGGGCCTATTCGGTGCCGGAACTTGCCGGGCTGATGCAGCAGGGCGGCGTCCGCCCGGTGAATTTCGTCGACCCGGCGCGCTACGAGCCGAACGTCTATTTCAACGACGCGAAAATGGCGCAGCACACGCAATCGCTCAACTGGATCCAGCGCTGTGCCTTTGCCGAATTGCTCGCCGGCAACATGAAAACCCATATCCTGTATGCGGTGCGCGACAACAACCGGAACAATACCCTGGCCGTCGCCGACACGCCGGAAACCGTGCCGGTGCTGCGGGACGGGGACGGCCCCGCGCTGGCCGCGCAGATCAAACCCGGCATGTCGCTGAACATCGATATGGAAGGCGTGAAAATCTCCCTGCCGCTGCCGGATCTCGCGGCCCCGATCCTGGCCCGGATCGACGGCACACGGTCGCTCGCGGAAATTCATGCCGGTCTCGGGGATGCGGCCCCCGACTGGGAAGGCTTCAAATCCCGGTTCGACCGGCTCTACAGTTCATTCTATGGTTTGAGCAGAATGTTTCTTCGAAAACCCGTCTGACAGGAGGCCCCGTCCATGAAAGGCATCAGTTGGCGACGCATGCAGGGCCTCACCGATTCCCTGCTGATCAAAATGCTGAACGACCGCGGCCTCGACAACGTGCCGCAATGGACCAAGAAGGACGATGTGCGCTCGGCGGCGAACGCCCGCTGGATGGCGCTGGGCAAAGACCGCGACGGACCGCTGAATCCGGCGCAACGCCCGATAAACGACGCGGCGGCGGTGACAGCCGAAATCGTCGCGAAAGCGAAGGAACTCGGCGCCGACCTTGTCGGCTCGTGCGAACTGACGCCGATCATGATCACCGCCGATTTCGACATGCCGCACAAAAGCGTGATTTCACTGGTCGTCCAGGAGGACTATGCGAACGTTCTCAGAGGTTCGCGCGCGATCGAAGCGGAGACCTATGACGTGTATGTCCGGGTCGCCGAAATTTCCACGGCGCTGGCCGCGTTTATCCGCGACATGGGCTATCCGGCCTGGGCGCACCATAACGGCGCCAGCGAAATCATGGCGATCCCGGCGATGATCCAGTGCGGTTTCGGCGAACTGGGCCGCCACGGCAGCCTGATCAATCCGGACCTCAGCGCCAATTTCCGCCCGGCCTTCGTGACCACCGACATCCCGCTCGCCTATGACGCGCCGATGGAATTCGGCGTCCAGGACTATTGCGAAACCTGCAACCTGTGCCGCAACAACTGCCCGGGCGACGCGATCGCGACCGATCATATCGTCACCGAAGGCACCAAGCGCTGGCTGATCGATATGGAGAAATGCTACCCGTTTTCGCGCCTGAACGAAGCCTATTGCCACATCTGCGTCGATGTCTGCCCCTATGCCCACAAGGCGAACGGCAACCCCGAAAGACGCGACATATTCAAATCCTACATGAAGATCCGCAAGGAAGACGGCTACCGGTCGCCGAACCGGATCTGACGACCGTCAGTTTACATTCGCCGCTTCGCCGAGGGTGGGGCCGATTTCGCGGTTGAGAACCAGGTCGGCGATGCCGTCGAGATCGGTGGGGTCGCGGTTGAGGATGACCAGCTTCGCCCCGTTCTGCTTGGCCATGGCCGGAAAACCGGCCGCCGGATAGACCACCAGGGACGAACCGACCGCGAGGAACAGGTCGCTCGCCAGGGTTTCGTCGCGGGCGCGTTCCATCGGACCTTCCGGCATCGCCTGGCCGAATGAAATCGTCGCCGTCTTCACGATGCCGCCGCAGAAATTGCACTGGGGCAGCACGCCGGACGCCAGGAACGCGGCCTTGATCGGCTCCAGCTCGTAGCGGGCCGCGCAGGTCAGGCAGGTGGCATAGGTCGCATTGCCGTGCAGTTCGATCATCCGGTCGTCGGACACGCCGGATTCCTGGTGCAGCCCGTCGATATTCTGGGTGACGACCGCGCTGACCTTGCCGGTGCGCACCAGCTTGGCGACGGCGCGGTGGCCGCGATTGGGCGCGGCGCCGATCATGTCCTTGTCGATTTCGAATTTCCGGCGCCAGGCTTCGGCCCGCGCCTCGGCGGAGCGCATGTATTCGTCGAAATAAATCGGGGTCATCTGCGACCAGATACCGGTCGGGCTGCGGAAATCCGGGATGCCGGATTCCGTGGATATGCCGGCGCCGGTGAACACGACGACACGCTTCGCCTCGTCGATCAGCCCGGCAAGCTGCTGAATCTCGTCGGTCATGGGGCCAGTTTACTCGGCAGCGACGAGTTCTGCATCCTTTGCCTTGCGCGCCCTGCGCCGCTCCATAACGCCGACGGTAATCGACATCATGGGCGGCACGATCGCCATGGTGAGCACCGCCGACAGCGACAGCCCGCCCAGCACCACCGCGCCGAGGCCGCGATAGAGTTCGGAACCGGCCCCCGGAACCGCCACCAGCGGCAGCATGCCGAACACCGAGGTCAGGGTCGACATGAAGATCGGACGGATGCGGTTGCGGGTCGCGGTCTCGATCGCCATGTTCACGTCGAGGCCGTCTTCGCGGATATGGAACAGGGTCTGATGGACCAGCAGGATCGCGTTGTTGACCACGATCCCGATCAGGATGACGAAACCGAGCATGGTCAGCATGTCGAGCGATTGCGGAACGTATGTGTTGAGAAGCGCCAGCCCGCCGAGCCCGCCCGCCGCCGCGACCGGGACGGTCAGCATCACGATCCAGGGATAAATGAAGCTTTCGAACAGCACCGCCATCACCAGGAAGACGATGATCAGGGCCATCAGCAGGTCGAGCTGCATGTGGTTCCAGGTTTCCGCCAGCTTGTCGGCGCTGCCGCCCAGCCGGAAGCGCACCCCTTCGGGCAGCCCGTTGGCGCGGATCGGGGCCAGTACTTTGGCTTCGATCAGTTCCGCCGCTTCTTCGAGCGGTATGCCGTCGCGCGGGCTGACGCTGACGACCATCGCGCGGGACCGTTCGATCCGCTGGATTTCCGTCGGCCCCGTGGTTTCGCGCACATCCGCCAGATTGCCGACCGGCACGATGCGCCCGTCGGACGTCACCACCGGCAGGGACCGGATGGCCTGGGTCGATTCCTTGGCGGGCTCCGGGCCTTTCAGGGTCAGGTCGATGCGTTTGCCCGCGACCGTGACCTCCGCCACCCGGATACCGTCATTGAAGGCATCCACGGATTCGCCGAGTTCGCGCGCCGAAAGCCCGTTATCCGACAGCCGGATGCGGTCCGGCGTGATCCGGACTTCGGGTTCGCCGAGCGTCAGCGCCGGCTTGGGCCGCACGCGGTTGCCCTGGGCCGGCGGCAGGACTTCGAGGGCGGCGAAAAACACCTGCCGCCCGACACCGTAAATCGTTTCGAGATCGGGCCCCGAGATTTCGATATCGATCGCCCGGCCCGATCCGATCGACCGGCCGAACAGGGACGGCTGGAACATGAAGGCGAACACGCCGGGCTCCGCCCGCGCCGGCCCTTCGATGATCGCCTCCAGCTCGCCCGCCATCTGCGGATTTACATGGGTCGCCGCCATGAAGACCCGCCCGAGGAGCGCGACGTAGAAAAAGCGGTCGATCTTCTGGTCTTCCGCCTTGTTGAGGTCCTTGTAGACCCCGCGCGACCAGTGTTTTTTCGTGGCGTCGGCCACGTTGCGCGCAATGCCTTCATTGGTATCCAGATTATAGCCCGCCGGCGGCATGACGAGGCCGAAGACAAGATTGCGGTTGCCCTTCGGCAGGTAGTCGAGCTTGGGCATGATCAGGATCGAAATCGACCCGGCAACGACCACGATCGCGGCAACCAGCGCCACCGCGACCGTCTTGTTGCGGGCGACGAAACGCGCATAGCCGGTCCAGAATCTCGTAAACGCACGCGCGATATCGTCCAGCACCGGAATCCGAAGCGCGCCCATTTCCGTTTTCTGTCCGCCGAGCAGACCGTTCGCCAGCGCCGGAATCAGGGTGACCGCCACCAGCAGCGACAGCATGACCGATACCGAGATCGCCACCGCGATATCGCGGAACAGCTGGCCGACCTCGAGATCCATGATCAGGATCGGGATAAACACCATCACCGTCGTCAGGGCGGATACCAGCACCGCGGGCCATACCTGCTGGGCGCCGTAATACGCGGCCTCGGCCCGCGACCGTCCTTCCTGGCGCAACCGGAATATATTTTCGAGCACGACAATCGCCGCATCGACGACCATGCCGACGGCGAAGGCGATGCCGGCCAGGCTGATCACGTTCAGCGACCGGCCGAGTATGGCCATGGCCACGAACGAGCCGACAACCGACACCGGGATCGACATTGCGACGACCGCGGTCGGCCGCCACGAGCGCAGGAAGATCATCAGAACGATGATCGCGAGAATACCGCCATAGAGGATGTTCTCGCGGACGAGATCGATGGACGCGTTGATGTAGTCGGTCTCGTCATAGACCTGTTCCACCAGCAGGCCCTGGCGCTGAACGGGGCCGTCGGCCAGTTCTTTCACAACCCGGCGGACTTCGGCCATGGTCTTGATGACATTGGCCCCCTGGTCGCGGGTGATGTTGAAGGCCAGCGCCGGCTGGTTCAGCATCCGCAGCCGCGCCTGGGCCTTCTTGTAACCGATCGACACATTCGCGATATCGCGCACGACGACGCGTCCGACGCCGCGGCTGCCGCCCTCGCCGTCGCTGCGCAGAACCACGTCTTCGACCAGTTGCGTGGTGTTCAGGTCGCCCTCGGTCCGCACCACGTAGCGGCGTTTGCCCTCTTCGACATCGCCGCCGGTGATCGACGCATTCGCCGCCCGCAGCCGCCGCAGAACATCGCTGACGGTCATCCCGTAGCGGGCGAGGCTTTCGGGCGTGACCGTGATCGACATTTCCCGTTCGGTCTCGCCGAAGATATTGACCCCGGCGACACCGTCGATGCGCTCGATACGTTCCTGCACGACATCGCTGAGAAAATCGCCATAGGTGATCATCTCGCGGTTGTTGCCGTCCTGCCGGGTAATCACGAACCAGGCAATCGCGTTGTCTTCGGTGCCGGACGTGGACAGGACCGGTTCGTCCGCTTCCTCGGGATAGCCGGACACACGGTCGAGACGGTTCGCCACCAGCAGCAGGGCGCGGTCGAAGTTTATTTCGGGTCCGAATTCCAGCGTGACTTCGCCGCGGTTGCGCTGGGCGCTCGACGTCATTTTCTTGACGCCTTCGAGGCCTTTCAGTTCATCTTCCTGCGGGTTGATGATTTCGCGTTCGACTTCCTGCGGCGCCGCCCCGGGCCAGTTGGTCTTCACGATGATGACCGGCTGGCGAACGTCGGGCGCCATCTGGATGGGAATGCGCTGGAGGGCGACATAGCCGAACAGCAGAATCATGAAAACCATCGCGACGATGGCGATGGGCCGCTCTATGGCAAGCCGGATTATGTTCATCGGGCCGCTCCGTTCCCTTCAGGCCGGTCCCGCGCGCCGGCTGGTTGGTCTCACCTGGTCTCGTTACGTTCCGCATTCATGCGCGGCGCCGCATCGCGCAGAACGCGCACCGCAGCGCCGGGCGGCAGGGTTTCGTTGCCGTGGGTAACCGTAAAATCGCCGGCTTTCAGGCCGTTCTCGACGATGTAGCGGCTGCCGACGGCGGCGCCGAGCTTCACCTGGCGCGGGAATGCTTTTCCGTTCCGGACGATACTGACGACGCGGTTCGGCCCGCGATGCAAAACCGCATCCTTGTGTACGGTGACGACCTGCCGGACTTTTCCGATCGGCACCAGCACCGTCACGCTCTGATTGATGGCGAATTGCGACGACAGTGCACCGAACCGGGGCGTGAAGCGCACCGGGCGCGTTCTGGTGCGGGCGTTTTCCCGCGGAATGATGGACCGCACGGTCGCCCGGTGATCGCTGCCGTCGTCGAGCCTGAACCGCACGATCGTCCCCGGGGTCAGCCCCGCGATGCGGTCGGACGGCACTTCGGCCTCGACCTCTATCTGGGTGTCGCTGATCAGCGTGACCACCCGCGCGCCGACGCTCACATAGGCGCCGATCTCGGTATGTTTTTCGCTGACCACGCCGTTATAGGGTGCCCGAATGGCGCTGTTATAGAGGTCGATTTCCGCCTGGCTGAGCTCGGCCTCGGCTTCCTTCAGCTGCGAACGGCGTTCGGTAAGGGTTGCCCTGCGGGCCTCGACGTCCCGTTGCAGGTCCTCGAAACGCGCCCGGGAAAAGGCGGAGGATTTTTGCAGGTTCGTCATGCGGCGCAGTTCCTGCGCCGTCTTCGACATTTCCGCCTGCGCTGTCCGAACCATCGCCTGGCGGGTCGACAGGGCGGCGGAAAATTTATCGCGCTGCGCCGCCAGACGTTCGGTCGCGAGTTCCGCGATCACGTCGCCCTTTTTTACCCGGTCGCCGACGGAAACGTTCATCTTCGCCACCGCGCCGTTGATTCTGGCGGCGACGTCGCCGGTACGCCGGGTGACGAGCCGGCCGATCACCGGATAGGTCTGCGACAAGGGCTCGCTGATCACGGCATCGACGCGCACCGCGCTCGGCGGGCGTCCGCCCTTTTTCGCCGTTCCGGCTTTTGCCGCAGGTTCCGCGGCCGGTTGCGCCGGCCTGGCCGCCGGCGCCGCGGCCTGTTTCGGACATTCCTCGCCGGTGAAAAACCCGCGGATTTCCGCGCCGTCGAGCGTGCCGGACCTGTTACAGTCCATCTCGTCGAAATTCGATTTGAGCGGCCCGCCCGCTTCGTCGCGGTCGATGACGCCATTCTTGTTGGCATCGCTGGCCTTTGCGCGGCCGGACAGTTCGGTGCCCTGCGCGGCGGCAAAAGACACAGGCACCAGGCCGGCAACCGTTATCCCCGTGAAAAGAAAAACCGCCCGCAGCGGCGCCCCCAGAAACCCTACAGACATACCTAAAAACGTCTCCAATAAGCGCTAAGCCGCTGTTTTCCACGAAATGAACGTCCATAACCTGTCGGGAAAATGATACCGGAACGGTTCCGGGTCAAAACAAATCTCCGGTCCATGGAAACTTAGATCCCCTAGCCCGACAACTGGTCGAACGCGTCCAGCGCCTGGGCGGCGTAAACGGCCGCGGGGCCGCCCCCCATTTCGATCGCGACGGCGGCGGTTTCGGCTATTTCTTCACGCGTCGCACCCTTTTTAATCGCGGCGCGGGTATGAAAATTGATGCAGCCCTCGCAATGAACCGCTATCCCGACGGCAAGCGCCATCAGTTCCTTGGTTTTGGAATCGAGCGCGCCGTCCTTGCCCGCCACCTCCATCAGGCCGCGGAACGCCCGCATCGCGTCCGGCGCCGCCTTGAACAGGTTCGCCGCCCTGCCGTCGACTTCCTTCGCGAATTCCCTGTGATCGCTGACCATGGTGATGCTCCTTGTTTGTGGGTAACTTCGTGCGACGGCCTATTCAATTGACTCACCGTCGGGACATTAGCAAGCATTGCACCACGATTTCGCGATCTCGAATTCCGCGGCGGCCGGCGGCGCACCTGTCATCTGCAGCGCCGAGTCGCGAAAACGCATCGACATTCATCCCCTCCGTGCGGTACTCCGTTTCATGGCCCGCCAATGATCAAATCAGTCCAGTCCGCTTTCACCCTCCTGCCGCCCTCGGCGCAGGGCGCAATCTGGATGACGCTGAGCGCCGTCTTCTTCGCGGCGCAGGCGGGAATCGTGCGATACCTGTCCAAGGACCTCCACTTTATCGAGATTTCGTTCTTCCGGGCGCTGTTCGGGATCGTGATCATGCTGCCCTGGCTGATGCGGGTCGGCATCGGGGTCCTGCATACGCCGCATACCAGAAAATACGTCGCACGCGGATTTCTGAGCACCGCCGCCATGTATGGCTGGTTCGGCAGCCTGAGCCTGATCCCGGTGGCCGACGCGACCGCGATTTCATTCACGTTTCCGCTGTTCATCGCGCTTGCCGGGGTCCTTCTGCTGAAGGAACAGGCGCATGCAACCCGGTGGCTGGCCCTGCTGGTCGGCTTCGCCGGCACCGTGATCGTCGTCCGTCCCGGGTTCCAGGAGGTCAATATCGGGGTGTTCATGGTGATCGGCGGCGGGGTGTGTATCGCGTTCTCCGCGATGATCCTGAAAGTCATGCTGCGCACCGATACGCCGGACAAGGCCGCGATCTACCAGTCTATCTACATGCTGCCCTTCGCCCTGGTCGGCGCGGTCTTCGTCTGGCAATGGCCGACCCCCGAACAATGGTTCTGGGGATTCATGCTGGGCGCCCTGTCGACGACGGCGCAACGGCTGTATTCCCGCGCCTTCGCCACCGGGGATGTCGGCTCTATCGCGCCGTTCGATTTCACCCGGCTGCCCTTTGCGATCGCCATCGGCTTCGTCGTCTTTTCCGAGCTTCCCGATCTGTGGACGATCGTCGGCGGCGTGGTGATCTTCTGTTCGTCGATCTTCGCGGGCCGGTCCGAATCCCGCCGCGACCGGACCAGAAAGCCGTGAACCGGTCCGGCGTCGTAACGTGGTTCGACGGTCTGACCGGGCCCGTCCGGGGGACCATATGGATTCTGATCAGCGCCGTCTGCCTGACCGCCATGGCGGCGACGGTGCGCCATCTGTCGTCCGACGTGCATACCTTCATCATCGCTTTTTTCCGTATCGGGCTCGGCTTCGTGTTTATGGCGCCGTGGCTGATCAGAACCCGCCTGAAGGGGCTGAGGACGAAAAAAACGCCGTGGTTTGCCCTGCGCGCCGTCGTGACGACCGTGGCCTCCCTGGGCTTTTTCTATGCGCTCGGCGAGATACCGCTGGCGGATGCGGTCGCGGTGATGTTTACCCGGCCGCTCTACGGGACGGTTTTCGCCATCGTGTTTCTCGGCGAAATCGTCGGCCGGCGGCGCTGGACCGCCCTCGGCTTCGGGTTTCTCGGGGTGCTTGTGATGGTGCGGCCCGGCTTCGAGGTCATCAATCTCGGCCTCGCCGCCGTTTTCGTCGCCTCCATCGCGGGCGCGGCGGCGGCGATCCTGATCCGTTACCTGTCGCGGACGGAATCGCCCGACACCATCACGATGTACATGGTTTTGTTTACGACGCCCGTGATGCTGACCCTTGCCCTGTTCGTCTGGCAGACACCGACCTGGGAACAGGTCGGCTGGCTCGCCTTTACCGGGCTTACCGGCACGCTGGGGCAACGGGCCATGTCGCGCGGATATGCGGCGGCCGACGCGTCCATCATCCTGCCGATGGACTTTTCGCGGCTCATCATCGCCGCCGTATTCGGCTACGTGCTGTTCACGGAAATACCGTCGGTTTATACGGCCATCGGCGGGATGCTTATCTTCACCTCCACCGTCTATATCGCCCAGCGCGAGGCCCGGAAATCCCGGAGCCGCATCGCGTCGACATCGGCGCAGGAATAGTATGCGCCCGACCGGCCTGACTGCGCGTTTTTCGTCCCTGCCGGGGCCGGTCCGGTCCGGTATCTGGATGTCGGTCTCTGCGATTACCTATGTGATCGCGATCGCGATCGGGCGTTACCTCGCGCCCGATATCGAAGTCTTCCAGATCGCCTTTCTGCGCAACGCATTCGCCATCCTGTTCATGATGCCCTGGCTGATGGGCGTCGGCATCGGCGCCATGCGCACGAACCAGATCGGCAAGCACATCCTGCGCGGCTTCATGTCGTCCACCAACGTGACCCTGCTGTTCGCCGCCGTTGCCCTGATACCGATTGCCGACATGTCGGCGATCAATTTTCTGCAGCCGGTCATCGGCGCCGCCCTCGCCGGGTTCGTGCTAGGCGAGGTCGCCGACCGGCGGCGCTGGCTCGCCATCGGCATGGGATTCGTCGGCGCGGTTCTGGTCGTCCGGCCCGGATTCGCCGAATTCAATCTCGGGATCGCCTATGCGCTGGGATCCGCGGTCGCGGGCGCGCTGGTATCGATCATGATCAAGACACTGGTCCGCACCGACCCGCCCGATACCATCGCGGCGTGGCTGTTCGTCACCCAGACGCTGATCCTGCTGGTGCCGACGATACTGGTCTGGCGCATGCCCACCGCGGAACAATGGGGCCTGTTCGCCTTTATCGGCTTCACGAGCGTTATCCTGCAGCGTACCTATAACCGGGGCATTCAGGCGGCCGACATCTCCATCGCCATGCCGTTCAACTTTACCCGCCTCGTCTGGGCATCGCTGTTCGGCTGGATATTCTTTGCCGAGTTTCCGGACATGTGGACGTGGATCGGCGGTACGGTCATCTTTATCGCGTCGGTCTGGCTGACCCGGCAACGCAGGACCTGAGCACAGGATATAGAATGAACGGACTTTTCCAGAAGTTTCATGCATTGCCGCCGAACATGCAGGGCGCCGTCCTGGTCCTGTGCGGCACGTTCTTCTTCGTGCTGACCGATATCGTCGTGAAATTCACCGGCAAAAGCATTCACCCGGCGCAGATGTCGCTGTTCCGCTACGGAATCGGGTTCGTCCTCCTGGCGCCGCTGTTCATCCGCACGGGACGCGCGAGGCTTCAGACCAAGCGTCTGAAACTCCATTTTTTCCGCGCCATAATCGCATCGGTGGGCCAGGCTGGGGTCTATTACGCGGTCATCCACCTGCACCTGGCCGACGCTACGGCGATGACGTTCACCCGCCCGCTGTTTCTGACGATCCTGGCGATCCTGATCCTGAAAGAGGTCGTCGGATCCCATCGCTGGGCCGCGACCGTCATCGGGTTTTCCGGGGTGATCGTGATGATGCGCCCGTTCGGGGGCGAAGTGGATATCGCCTGGGGCGTCGCGCTGTTCACGGCGTTCCTGTTCGCTGCCGGGCTGATCATGATCCGGGTTCTCGGGCGCGACGATCCGCCGGGCACCATCCTGTTCTGGTACCACATTTTCGGCGTCCTGATCTTCGCCGGGCCCGCCGCCTATGTCTGGGTCGACCCGACCCCGCTGGAATGGGTGCAGCTCTGCCTGATCGCGACCTCCACCGCGATCGGGATGAATTTTTTCGTGCGCGGGTTTTCGGTCGGCGAATCCAGCCTGATGGGAACCATGGAATATACCCGCCTGGTTTTCGCCGCCCTTGCCGGGTATTTCATCTTCTCGGAAATTCCCGATATCTGGACCGGGGTCGGCGCCGCGATCATCGTGTCCGCCACAATCTATATCACCCGCCACGAAGCGCGGAAGAAATCCGTTTAGGGCATATTCCGCTTGCGCGGATTCGCGCCTGCCCGCTCCCCCTCCCGGCCACCCATAAGGATGATCCCCCGGGTGGCCGGGACGAGGAGCGCGACGGGGCCTATTTCTTCTTCGGCAGCGCGGCGATTGCCTTCCGGGCGGCAATGCTGTCGATGAACTTCGCAAGTTCGACATCCCGCGGGGAAACCCCGCCGGCATCGTGGGTCGTCAGGGTAACAAGGACCTGATTGTAGACATTGAACCACTCCGGGTGATGGTCCATCTGCTCCGCCTTCAGCGCGACCCGTGACATGAAGCCGAACGCCTCGTTGAAGTCCTTGAATTTGTAGCCCTTCGCGATCGCATCGCGGCCCTTGACCTTCTTCCAGTGTTTAAGCGGCCCCAAGGCTTTTCGGCGCGCCTGTCCGGTAAGTTTTTCAACCATGCACTTTCCCCTTTTGCCGCCCCCAGAGTGAAGCGGCTTGGCCGGACGATCAAGGGCGGGTATGGATGCTCCCATGACCCGTGAATTTTCCACCGCCCCGTCGCTCGACGATATCGAAACGATCGCCAGCACCGCCTTCGATGCTCTACCGGAGGCGTTTCGCGCGCTGACGACAGGTATTGTCTTCCGGGTGGACGATTTCCCGGATTCCGACACCGTGCGCGAAATGGGACTGCAAAGCCCGTTCGACCTGCTGGGCCTGTATAGCGGCGTCCCGGTAGGCGACAAGGACTCCGGCGCCGTCCCCGCCGTCGACATGATTTTCCTGTATCGCCGCCCGTTGCTCGACTACTGGTGCGAAACCGAGGAAGACCTGACCGACCTTGTCCGGCATGTGCTGATCCATGAAATCGGCCACCATTTCGGGCTGTCCGACGACGACATGGAACGCATCGAAACCGAGACGTCCTAACCGCCGCGCCGGCGTTCGCGAACGACCGTGTAATAGGCGCTGCCCGCAATGATCGCGGCACCCGGCCACACCCAGATCGACGGCACCTGCGCCAGAAACAGGAAGGCGAGCCCGGCGGCGAACGGCATTTGCAGGTAATGCGCCGGCAGCACGACGCTGGTATCGGCGGCGCGAAACGCGCGCGCCATGAAATACTGGGACAGCATCGTCAGGAGGCCGAGCAGCACGATCAGCGGCACATGCGACCAGACGGGGGTGGTCCAGTGAACGGCCGCCGGCAGGACGGATAGCGGGATGATCAGCGCATACATCCAGAACGCCACGGCGTCCGGGTGGTCGGTTGCGGTCAGCGCCTTGGTTCCGGCATTGGCGAGACCGTAGCCGAAGGCCGCGACCAGACCGGCGAAGCTCGCGAAAGTCACGACGGTAAAACCGGGGCGAATGATCAGCAGGGCGCCTGCGATCCCGGCAATCAGCGCCAGCCAGCGGTGAAGCCCGGCCTTTTCCTTCAGGAAGACGGCGGCAAACAGAACCGTAAACAGCGGCGACGCCAGAAGCAGCGACGTGACGTCGGCGATCTGCACATGGGCGATGCCGTAGATCACGCACATCATCGCCGCATAGGTCGCGACCGACCGGAACCCGTAGAGTGTCCAGCGCGTCACCCGGATCGCCGCCGGCCGGACGGCCAGAATCCACGGCCCCAGGAACAGGCACGCGACCACCGAGCGCAGAAAGGTGAGCTCGTAGATGCTGATATCGTCCAGCAGCACCCGCATGATGACATAGCTTGCCGCGTAGCAGGCGGCGGTGGCGGTCATCCACAGCAGCCCGGTAAGCGCCGCCGACTGTTTCGCACCCGTCATGGCCGATCCCCTGCGGCGCGCCGCCGCTTGCGGCTTTCGCTCCACACCGAATAATAACTGCCGCCGATAATCAGGATCGCGCCGGGAATCAGCCAGATATCCGGCACCTGTCCGAAGAGGACGAAGCCGAACAGGGCGACGAACGGAAGCTGAAGATAGTAGCTCGGCATGACCACCGCGGATTCCGCGAGGGCCAGCGATTTGGTCATGAATATCTGGGCATAGAGGCTGAGGACGGCGAAGGCGGCGATCCAGGCGACATCCACCCAGGCGGGGCTGGTCCAGTGAACAAGCCCCGGTCCGAGCGCCAGCGGAATGTTGAGCGCGAACATGTAGAACACGACGCTGCCGGAATTGTCGGTCTGGGTCAGCGACCGGGTGAACGCCGTCGCCGCACCATAGGCCGCCGAGGTGTACAGCATCGCGATCGTGGCAAGGCCGATTTCGGCAAAGCCGGGCCGGACAATCACCATCGCGCCGGCCAGGCCGAGAAACAGCGCCACCAGCCGCGACCCGGTCAGGGATTCGCGCAGCCAGACGGCGAGAATGACGACCGAGAACAGCGGCATCATGAAGGACAGCGCCGTTGCGTCGGCGAGCGCCATATGGGCGAGCGCGTAAAACCAGCACAGGTTGCCGGTATACACGGCGAGCGCCCGCATCCCGTAGAGTTTCCAGCGCGACGTATGCAGGGTGCGGATTCCGGACCGGCAGAGCCACGGCAGCATCACCGCGGTCCCGATGGCCGTCCGGAACAGGACGAGCTGGTAGACCGAAAAGGTCTCCGTCAGCTGGCGCACGGTCGCGAAGGTCAGCGCGTAACACATCGCCGAGCAGAACATCAGGATCACGCCGCGGGTCGGCGCCGGCAGCACGGTATAGGCGGCAGGCGCCCTCATCCGGTCAGCGCCTTCACGCGGCGGCGGAGCTCCGGCAGGACTTCGTCGTCGAACCACGGGTTCTTTTTCTGCCAGCCGGTCGTCCGCCAGCTCGGATGCGGCGTCGGCAGGATATTGTCGGGCAGGTAGTCGCGCCACGCCCGGACGGTTTCGGTCATGGTCTTTTTCCGCGCCTTGCCCAGGTAATAGGCCTGGGCGTAACTGCCGACCAGCAGCGTCAGTTCGACATTCGCCAGCGCGTCGCGCAGCGGCGGGTGCCAGAGCGGCGCGCATTCGCGGCGCGGCGGATAGTCGCCGCCGTTTTCCATCGTGCCGGGATAGCAGAACCCGATCGGAACGATGGCGAACCGTGTTTCGTCGTAGAACGTGTCTTCGTCTGTCGCGAGCCAGCCGCGCAGCCGCCTGCCGCTGGGATCGTCCCACGGAATGCCCGATTTGTGGACGCGAATGCCGGGCGCCTGTCCGACGATGCAGACCGGCGCCGCCGCCGAACCGCGCACCACCGGCCGCGGCCCCAGCGGCAGGTGCTCGGCGCAATGGGTGCAGGCGCGGATATCGCGAAAAAGCGTTTCGAGATCGGAGGACATGACACTTTCTGGGCCGGAAACGTGTAGTATACCCGCCTTGCCGACAGAGAGGCCATTCCATGTTCCGCGTTTTGTTCGTCTGTACCGGAAATATCTGCCGGTCGCCCACGGCAGAGGGCGTTTTCCGCAATCTGGTCGGGTCGCGCGGTCTCGCCGACCGTATCGAGGCGGATTCGGCGGGCATCGGATCCTGGCATATCGGCGATCCGCCGGACCGGCGGTCCCAGGAAACCGCAAAGGGACGCGGTGTGGATATCAGCGGCCAGCGGGCGCGCACGGTCCGCCCCGACGACTTCGAGCAATTCGACCTGATCCTCGCGATGGATTCGAGCCACTATCAAAGCCTGGTGCGGAACTGCCCCGATGCCCGTGCCGGGCGGATAAAGCTGTTCATGGACTATGCGCCGGAACTGGGAATTTCCGATGTGCCGGACCCGTATTACGGGGCGGGAGACGGCTTTGCCCGCGTCTTCGACATGATCGAGACCGCCTCGGCGGGCCTGCTGGCCGACATAGAGGAATTCGAAAAAGATCGTCTCGGAGACCCATAGGCGCAAATTTCATCTATTCGAATGGACAATTCGGGCCGATTGGGTCATTTTTCGCGCCGTTTAGCGTTTTACAGAAAAATCTTTTTCCAATCGCGGCGTTGACCCTTTCCGCGCGAAGGGTCATGTCGGGTGTACTTCAATAAGGGACGGGGCCTTGGCATGGCTGCTACGGGTACGGCTTTCGGGCGGATCGGCGAAGATATCCGCGTCATCATGGAAAAGGATCCGGCGGCACGGTCCCGCGCCGAGGTATTGTTCTGTTATCCGGGACTGCACGCCCTGCTGTTTCACCGGATGTCCCACCGGGCCTGGAACGCCAATCTGAAATTCATCGGCCGCTTTATTTCCCAGATCGGGCGGATGCTGACCGGTATCGAGATTCACCCGGCCGCAAAAATCGGCCGCCGCGTTTTCATCGATCACGGCATGGGCCTGGTGATCGGCCAGACAGCGGAAGTCGGAAACGACGTCACCCTGTATCACGGCGTGACCCTGGGCGGGGTCAGTCTGAAGCAGGAAAAACGCCACCCCACCATCGGCGACGGCGTCGTGGTCGGATCGGGCGCACAGATACTCGGCCCCGTCACGGTCGGCGATAAAGCGCTTATCGGCGCCAACGCTGTCGTCCTGACCGATGTTCCCGCCGGGGTGACCATGGTCGGCATTCCCGCCCGGCAGGTGATGCCCCGCGACCGGAGCGGGACCGATGCCTTCGTCGCCTATGGCACGCCCAGCGGCGACCTGCCCGACCCCGTGTCGAAGGCGCTCGACGGCATGATGAGCGAAATTCAGGCCCTGCGGGCCCGCGTCGACGAACTGTCGAGCGGCGAACCGGACCCGGAATCGCAACCCGGTCCGGGCTCCGACGACCCCTGCATGACCGACGTCCGCTGACACACCCTGTTTTTCGGAGGCACTATAGGAATGGATATTCGCGACGGTTTTTCGGCGTCGGTCGGCAACACCCCCCTGATCCGGCTGAAGAAAGCATCCGAACTGACGGGATGCGACATTCTCGGCAAGGCGGAATTCCTGAACCCGGGCGGATCGGTGAAAGACCGCGCCGCGCTGTACATGATTCTCGATGCCGAAAAGAACGGCACCCTGCAACCGGGCGGGGTTATCGTCGAAGGCACGGCGGGCAATACCGGCATCGGGCTTGCCCTGGTCGCCAATGCCCGGGGCTACCGCACCGTGATCGTCATCCCGGAAACCCAGAGCCAGGAAAAGATGGACATGCTGCGGCTGTGCGGCGCCGAGCTGATGCCGGTCCCGGCAAAACCGTACAGGGACCCGGAAAACTACGTGCGCCAATCCGAGCGCGTCGCCGCCGAATACGCGGCGAAGGAGCCCAATGGCGCACTCTGGGCAAACCAGTGGGACAACCCGGCGAACTGGCAGGGTCATTATCGGTCGACCGGGCCGGAAATCTGGACCCAGACCGACGGCAAGGTGGACGGCTTCATCTGCGCCATGGGCACCGGCGGCACCCTGGCCGGCATTTCGACCTATCTGAAAGAACAGAACCCGGACGTGAAAATCGGCCTTGCCGATCCGATGGGGGCTGCGATGTACAGCTATTACAAGACCGGCGAGCTGGCGAGCGAAGGCAGCTCGATCACCGAGGGCATCGGCCAGGGCCGGATTACCGGCAATGTCGCCCAGGCGAAGGTCGACCTGCCGTTTCAGATTCCCGATGCGGAAGCGCTGCCCATCGTCTTCGACCTGCTGAAGCACGAAGGGCTGTGCCTCGGCGGATCGTCCGGCATCAATGTCGCCGGCGCCATCCGGCTCGCCAAAGAACTGGGGCCCGGCCACACCATCGTCACGGTCCTGTGCGACGGCGGCCAGCGCTATCAGTCGAAACTGTTCAACCCGGTATTTCTTGCCGAAAAAGGACTGCCCGCGCCGGACTGGCTTTAAGCGTCTTTATCAGCCGTAGCGTTTTTCCAGCATTGCGAACACCGCACGCAGGCTTTGCGCCTCGCCGCCCGCGGGCCGCCCCGGCTTGGCAGCCAGGTTCCACGCCATCATGTCGAAATGCGCCCAGGGGGTTTCGTCGCGCACGAATTCCTGAAGATAGAGCGCCGCGGTGATCGCGCCGCCGAACCCGCCTTCGGAGACATTGTTGATATCGGCGACCTTGCTTTCGAGCAATTGCCGGTAGGGCCGCCACAGCGGCAGGCGCCACATGGGATCGTCCACGGCTTCGCCGGCCTTCGCCAGATCCGCCGCCAGGTCGTCGTTATTGGAGAACAGCGCCGGAAGGTCGGTGCCGAGCGCGACCCGCGCGGCGCCGGTCAGGGTGGCGAAATCGAGAATCATGTCGGGGTTTTCGCTGTCGGCCTCGGCCAGCGCATCGCACAGCACAAGCCGTCCCTCGGCATCGGTGTTGCCGATCTCGACCGTCACGCCCTTGCGGGTGGTGATCACGTCGAGCGGCCGGAACGCATTGCCCGCCACGTTGTTTTCCACCGCCGGCACCAACACGCGCAAACGCACGCGCAATTTAAGCGCCATGATCAGGCTGGCTAGCCCGAGCGCGTGCGCCCCGCCGCCCATGTCTTTTTTCATCCGAAGCATGCCGGACGCCGCCTTGAGGTCGAGACCGCCGGTATCGAAACAAACGCCCTTGCCGACAAGCGTCACCTTGGGGTCCGTCTTGCGACCCCAGCGCAGGTCGATCAGCCGCGGCGGGTCGTCGCTCGCCCGGCCGACCGCATGAATGGTGGGGTAATTCTGTTTCAGCAGCGCGTCGCCGGCGATGACTTTGACATCGGCCTTGAACCCGCGGCCCAGTTTGCGGGCGGCGGCGGCAAGCTGGGACGGGCCCATGTCTTCCGCCGGGGTGTTGATCAGATCGCGGACCAGTGAAATCGCATCGGCCATCGCATTGACGCGCGCCTTGTCGGCACGGGCCGGCCAGACCAGGGTCGGCAGCTTGCCGCCCTTGGCCGACTTGTAGCGTTCGAACCGGTATCCGCCGAGCGCCCAACCGGTCGCGGCGGCCGTCGCCCCCGTCGCGCCCAGCCGGGCATCGATCCGGTACGATCCTTCGGGAAGCGCGGTCGGCAGCGACGCATAATCCCAGAACCCGTCATGGTCGCGGACGCCGAACAGCACGCGCGCCAGCCTGCCGTCCTTGCCGGCGACAAGACTGACCTGGCCCGGCTGCGCCTTGAACCCGGCGGATTTCACCCATGCCTGTACGGCGGCGGGTTCCTTTTTAAGCCATGCGTCGAACACGGCGGTCTCGACCGGCGTGACCGGAACGGTGGTGCCAAGTGCCTTATCGCGAAACATCTTATCCTATCCCCTGTATACGTCCGGCATGCCGTCTATGCGGCAGCTACCAAAGATGGCTGAACTGGGTGGCGACCACGTCCTCGTAGGACGGATTGCCGGTCATCAGCCCCATGTCGCGGGAAAACGCGTTCATGCCGGTAACGAATTCCGGGGTGATCCTTGCGTCGTAATAGTCGAGATCGCGTTCGACGACCTGGGCGATCAGCGCGGTTTCCGCCTCGGGAAAGCTTTTCCGGCCGACTTCCGTCGTGAGGCCGATATCCGCCTTGATCGCTTTCTGGACGGCCACGATGGCGCGCACGGCAGCGGCGACCGCGTCCGGGTTCTCGTCGATCATTTTCTGCGTCGTGGCCAGTGTCGGCTGCGTGTAGTTGAACGATACGGCCGGGCCGACGCCGCGGCGGGGATCGAGCACGACCGTGCCGACGCCGCGGGTCACGGCAACTTCTGCCCCCATGCCGTTTGCCCAGAACGCATCGATCCGGCCTTCTTCCAGCGCCTTCGCCGCGGTCACGCCGAAGGATACGCCGGGCGCGATCGTGCCGGGGATCGGCTGGATATTCACGTCCTTCCCGACATCGAGACCGGCTTCGGTCAGCAGGCGTTTGAGGCCGAGTTCGACCCAGGGCGCCGCGCCGATATTGAGTCCCTTGAGCGCATCGGTATCGCCGAGCGCGATGTTCAGATCGGTTCTGGCCACCAGCAGCCAGTACATCCCCTGCGACAAGGCGCAGACCAGCTTCGCGCCTTCCCATTCCGGAAACGCCGCCAGGGTCGAATGCGCGGAGCCGCCGACGAAATCGACGGTGCCGTCGCGCAGGGCCCGGTTGGCGTCATCGACGGGGAAGATCAGCTCGTAGGTCATGTCGAGCCCTTCCTTTTCGAAGAAACCGAGTTCGACAGCGGCGGGCGCAGGCATGTACGAGTTGGAGATCAGATCGGGAACGGCGAGTTTCATGTTTTCTGCTTCCTTGATAGTTCGGTTGTATGTCAGCGATTTTCCGGCATATCAGCCGGCGGAGAAATCGATACCTTTCTGCACACCGGGCCGCGCACCGATTTCCGCGAACCAGCGGTCTATATTCGGGCAGCCTTCGGTGAATTGCGGCGTCACCGCCTTGGCGCGGTAAACCACGGGATAGAACGCGAAATCGGCGATAGTCACTTCGCCCGCGGCGACAAATTCGCGGTCGGCCATCAGGCCGTCCCAGTATTTCATGTAGCGGTTAAACCGGGCACCGAAATCGTTCATCGTCGGCAGATGCGGATCCGGCATGCGGCCGATATTGAAGATCGCCGCCAGCACGCCGGTCATATCGGTGGCGATGCTCATGACGTCGCGCCAGAAAATCATGTCCATCGTCGCCTGATCGGGCAGGAACTTGCCGGACCTGCCGGCAAGATAGATGAGAATCGTGATCGACTGAGACAGCGTGAAGGGCTTTCCGTCGGCGCCGGCAGGCCCGTCGGGATCGACGATCGTCGGGATCAGGCCCATCGGGTTCAGTTCGAGATATTCGGGCGACCGGTTGCCGCCGGCCGCGAGGTCCACATTGTGCAGCGTGTAGTCCAGCCCGGTTTCATCGAGCATGATTTTGGCGCGCAGGCCGTTGGATGTCGGTGCGGCGTACAGATCGATCATGTCATCCCCTCAAAAGGCCCGCGGCGGGCGCTGTCACGTTGAAGGACTGATTAACATATATCCCCGCGGCGGGCGATGGCCGGGCCGCACGGAACGGTCAACCGGCCTGCGCCGAGGCCTGTTCGAATTCTTCCTGCAGGCCCAGCCAGACGCCTTCGGCTTCGGCGATCCGGCCGGATACCCAGCCGAGGTCTTTCTGGAGTTCGACCAGCCGGGCGCTGTCGCCGCCATACAATTCAGGATCGGCCATTTTCGCCTCTATTTCGGCTTTTTCCGTCTGGAATTTGGCGATGTTTTTTTCGATCCGCTGGATCTGCTTGCGCAGCGGCGCAAGGGCCTGACGCGATTCGGCGGCCTGCTTGCGTTGTTCGCGCTTGTCCACCGGCGGCGCTTCGACGACGGGTGCCGCTTCCGGCTCGACGGCCGCCGCCGGCGCGTCCTTCTTTTTCTTCCGGTCGGTCGACAGCAGCAGCGACCGGTAGGCGTCCATATCGCCGTCATAGGCCGCCACGCCGCCATCGGCGACCAGCCAGAACCGGTCCGCGGTCAGTTCGATGACGTGCGGATCGTGGCTGACGATGACGACCGCCCCGGCGAAACTGTTGATCGCCTGGATCAACGCCTGGCGCGAATCGACGTCGAGATGGTTGGTGGGCTCGTCAAGCAGCAGGATATGGGGTTTCTCGCAGGTCATCAGCGCGAACAGAAGCCGCGCCTTTTCGCCGCCGGACAGGTTCCCGACTTTCGTATCCGCGCGCTGCTGGCTGAACCCGAACCGGCCGAGCTGGCTGCGGAGCTGCACGTCGCGGTGTTCCGGCAGGCGGCGGCTGAGTTCGATCACCGGCGTCGCGTCCATGTCCAGTTCTTCGGTCTGGTGCTGGGCGAAATACCCGACGCGCAGTTTCGGCGCGGTGGTCAGCGTGCCCGACATCTGTTCGAGCCGGCCTGCCAGCAACCGCATCAGGGTCGACTTGCCGTTGCCGTTCGCGCCGAGCAGGGCGACGCGGTCGTCCTCGTCCAGGCGCAGCGACAGCTTGCTCAGCACCGCCTTGTCGTCATAGCCGACCGACGCGTTGAGAACGCTGAACAGCGGCGGCGACAGGGGCGGATCGGGATCGGGGAAATTGAACGTAACCGGCGCGCCGTCGCTGTATTCGGCGATCGGCTCCATCCGTTCCAGCATTTTCAGCCGCGACTGCGCCTGGCGCGCCTTGCTCGCCTTGTAGCGGAAGCGGTCGACGAAACTCTGGATATGGGCGCGCTGTAGATCCTGCTTGGCGCGCGCCCGTTCGTTCTGTTCGAGCCGCATCCGCCGGGTCGCTTCGAACTGGTCGTACCCGCCCTGGTACAGGGTGAGCGTGCTGTTTTCGAGATGCAGGATTTCCCGCGATACCCGGTTCAGCAGGCCGCGGTCGTGACTGACGATCAGGATCGTGCCGTCATACCGGCGGAGATAGTCCTCCAGCCACAATGCGGCTTCGAGATCGAGATGGTTGGTCGGCTCATCGAGCAGCAACAGGTCCGGCTTGGTAAACAGCAGCGAGGCGAGCATGACCCGCATCCGCCAGCCGCCGGAAAATTCGCCGAGCGTGCGTTGCTGGGCGGCTTCGTCGAAACCGAGCCCCGCCAGAATACGGGCCGCCCGCGACGGCGCGCTATGGGCCTCTTTCTCGCCGAGACGTTCGTATATCTCGAATATCCGCTGGGGATCTGTGGCGGTTTCCACCTCCGCGTTCAGCGCCGTCAGCTCGGTATCGGCCGCCAGCACGGAATCGACAAGCGTGCCGTGGCCTTCGGGCGCTTCCTGACTGGTCATCCCGATACGCCAGCGCGGCGGAATCGAGATGCTGCCGCCATCGGCCTCGATCTGACTGGTGATCAGCCGCAGCAGGGTCGTCTTGCCGGTACCGTTCCGCCCGACCAGCCCGACGCAATGGCCGGCCGGAATCGCCGCCGACGCCTCGTCGAGCAAAACCCGGGGCCCGATCCGGTAGGTGAGGTTTTCGATCTGTAACATGGCGCGCGGTTTGACATGCCGGGCGGCGGATTACAACGCCGGCGTTGCCCTGACGGAGAGAAAACGTTCAAAACGACAGGGCCGCGCCGGAATTGCTGCCGGCACGGCCCTGTTTCGCTGCATTCGGGGCGGGTTACTTGCCGATACGGGCCGCCGCTTCATCGACGACCGAGTGATCGATGTATTTGGTGACGTCGATCGTCCGCCGCAGAACGCCCAGCTTGTGAAGCGTATCGACGTTGCTCTGGAACGCCGGCACGTCGAGCCGGCCCTTCGGATCGTGATAGTAGTCCGATTCCTTCTGGAACGCCCAGGAAAGCTGGCCCGGCTTGCGCTTGGAATACGCCGCCGCATACTCGGTCGCCTTGGTCCGGTTTTTCGGGTCCAGCAGCCAGTTCACGCCGCGCACATAGTCTTCCATCCAGTCGACGAGCACCGCGCGGTTCTTTGCGACCCAGTCTTTCTTGGCGGCAAACAGCAGGAACTGCGTCGTGCCGAGGCCGTCACGCTGATAGAACAGCGGCCGAAAGCCGCCCTTGATCTGCGCCCGCGCCCAGAACGGCGCGACGAACACCGCGACGTCGGTCTTCTTCTGGCGAAGCATGGCTTCCATGGCGCCGAAACGGGCTTCGACGATGTTGACGTCGAGGCCGGGTTTCAGGCCGGCTTTCAGCAGCACGGTCCGCGCCGCCATATCGACCGCCCCGCCCTTGCCGTTGATCGCAAGGACCTTGCCCTTCAGGTCGCCGACCGTCTTGATCGGCGAGTCCTGATTGACGGCGAAAACCGACGAGAACTGCGGTCCGTCCCGCGCGACATCGGCAAGTGCGACGATATCCTGGCGCGCATTGACGATACCCGCAGCGAAGGTCGAGAACGCAAGAACCGCGAGATCGAGCTCGCCGGCGGCCAGCGCCGTCAACTGGGCCGAACTGCCCCGGAAGTGGATCATCTCGGATGAGAACTTGACCCCTTCGTTCTTGGAAATACCGTATTCCTTCTTGAACACCAGCGGCTGAAGGTGAATCGGTATGACCGAATAGCCGACGCGTATCTTCTGCTGGGCCACGGCCGCCTGGCCGGCCAGCGCGACGCCGGCCGCGACGGTCAGCATTGTGCAGATTGCTCTGCCGCTTCTTGAAAGTCCGATCATTGGTTTCCTCCCTTTATCGGATTACGACGATAGTTCCGGTCGTTGGTGACGTGGTCGTTCGTATTCGCATCGGTTATCCCGGTCCGCGATATCGGTCTTGTCTGCCGATTGCCCGTCAGACCGCACCCGACGTCTCCGTGTGCCATACCAGAAGCCTGCGGCGGAGCCAGGCGAAGCCTTCGATAAGCACATAGCCGATCAGCGCCGTGAAAAAGATTCCGAGAAACACCTTGTCGGATTCCCCGAAACGCGCGGCGTAGATCATGTAACCGCCGAGCCCCTGTCCGCCGGTCAGCATTTCGCACACGATCGACACGATAAGCGTGATCGGAAACGCGATCTGCAATCCCGTCAGGATGGCGGGCAATGCCGCCGGCACAACGATTTTCCAGAACATCTTGCGCTGGCTCGTTCCGAGGGCGCGGGCCGACCAGATCAGGTACTTGTCGATATTCCGCGTGCCGAGATGCGTGGCGCTGATGATCGGGACAATGCAGGCCACCGTGGTCATCGTGATCTTCGACACGTCGAACACGCCGAACCACAGAACGAATATCGGCAGAAGCGCGATCTTTGGAATCGGAAACATGAAGGACACAAGCGGATCGCAGAACCAGCGCGTGGTTTTCGAAACCGACATCGCCACCCCGATGGAAACACCGATGATCGACGCGAGCACAAAGGCAAACAACGTGCGGTAAAGCGTAAGCCCGGTCAGATAGACCAGCCCGGCGCTGCCGACCTCTTCGTATCCGCGGCGCAGCACGTCGCTGAGACCGGGCAGCAGGAAGGGATCCACCCACCCCGCCTGCGCGACGCCTTCCCAGGTCAGCAGCAGCACGACGATGGAAACCGACCGCCGGATAAAACCCGGCAGCCGCGACCACAGACTGCCCGTCTGCCGCGGCGCGGCGGCTACGCCTGTTCCTGCCATCGGAGCATCCAGTTCATCCATTTTACATAGAGGCGGTCGGCCGTGAAACCGATCAGGGCGACGATCAGAATGCCCGCGAACATCCCGGGGTAATCCCCCGCTTCGCCGAGACTCTGGATCAGGAAACCGAGCCCGGCGCGCGCAATCAGAAATTCGGAACTGACCAGCAGCGTATAGGACAGCGCCAGGGCGATACGCAGGCCGGACAGAATTTCGGGCAACGCCGCCTGGAAATAGATTTTCCACAACAGCCGTATCCCGCGCGTCCCCAGGCTGCGCGCCGACCAGACAAGCTGCGTGTTGACGCCGCGGGTGCCGTTGAACGAGCTGACCACCACCGGCAGCAGGCAGCCGAGAAACACGGCGAAGATCTTCGAATTATGGCCGATCCCGAACCACAGGATCAGCAGCGGGATAAGCGCCGATTTCGGGAGCGGATAGGTGAGACGCACGATCGGTTCGAACACGTCGCGTACCCAGGCGACATGCGCCATGCCGATCCCGAGGCTGACGCCGATGATCGCCGCGAGAATCAGCCCGGCCATCTGACGATAGACCGATACGCCGACATGCAGCATCAGGTCGCCCGCCGTGGCCAGATGCGCCAGCCCGTTGCCGATCGCCAGCGGCGACGGCAGAAGTTCCACGTCCACCATCCCCACCATCGCCGCCATCTGCCAGAAAGCGACGATCAGAAACAGCGGGATGTAGAACCGGACAGCGGTCATCCGGCCGCCCGTTCACTGTAGCTCGCGCCGGGCACGACCGCCTTGATGACCTCGTCGCGCAGGATATCCCAGATTTCGTCGGCCTTTTCATCGACCGCGAGCCGCGGCGCGTCATCGGCCAGGTCGATGTCGAGCACCGCCTTTATACGGCCCGGGCGCGCCGTCATCACGACCACCCGTTCGCCGAGAAAAACCGCTTCCCGCACGTCATGGGTGACGAAAAGAACGGTTTTCTTCGATGCCCGGCATATCTCGCGGAGTTCTTCCTGCATGATCATCCGCGTCTGCGCGTCGAGCGCGCCGAACGGCTCGTCCATCAGCAGCGTGTCGGGATCGCAGGCCAGCATCCGCGCCAGGGCGACGCGCTGCTGCATGCCGCCGGACAGCCGGTTCGGATAGGAATCCTCAAAGCCCGTCAGCTTGACCATGTCGATATAGTGCTGCGACACCTCGCGCCGCTGCGCCTTTGGCATGCGCTTTTCCGCAAGGCCGTATTCGACATTGCCGCGCACGGTCATCCACGGGAACAGGGCGAAATGCTGAAACACGACCCCCCGGTCGGGACCGGGCTCGACGATCTGCTCGCCGCCGAACCGGATTTCCCCGGACGACGGCGTGATAAATCCCCCGATCATGTGCAGCAGGGTGCTCTTGCCACACCCGCTGGGGCCGACGATGGTCACGATGCTGTCGCGTTCGATATCCAGATCGACACGGTCGCACGCAATGATCGGGTCGGGCGTATCGGCCTGGTAGACCTTGCTCACACCTTCGATTTCGATATAGGCCATTCCGCCTGCCGCTCCCTCCGCCTGTTTTTCTTTTATTAGGCGAACCCTACGCAGCAAACGCCGCAGGGGTCAACGGACGGCGGTCCGCCAGAAGCGGTCAGGGCTGCCATTCCGTCCGGATCGCCGCGCCGAGATGCCCGAGGTCCTGGTCGGTTTTGTAACCCGCAGCCCGAATACCGAACGCGACGAGTTCCTCGTCCTGTTCTTCGGTGGCGCCGGTAACGCCGACCGCGCCGAGAATATTGCCCTCGTCGTCGCGGATCAGTTCGCCGCCGCCGACCATGAACATCTTGTGATCGACGAAATTCTGGACCTGGGCGACGAATTCCGGCCCCATTTTCTGACGCTCGCGCACGAAAGCGGACGACCTGCCGAGCGCCAGCGACGCGACCGCCTTGCCCTGCGCCATCTCGATACGCGCCTGGGAACAGCCGTCCTCGCGCTGGGCGGCGCGGATTTTCGAGCCGATGTCGGTCACGACAACGCAGAGCGGCCGCAGGTTCATCTCGCGCCCCTTTTTCAGGATTGCTTCGATAATGGCGTTGGATTTTTCGAGCGTAAGCATAAGTCTCCCCTGATTGCTTGCCGGTGCCTTTCGATCCGGGCGGCGAGAGTGTTCGACCGGACAGATTTTTGCAAGCGCGGCCAGACGGTTTTTTCGCGGCATGGCGGGATTTGTTCGCCCCGGACCCGCAGGATATAGTGTTCGGCACATAATCCGGGGACAAAGCCTGCCGGCATGGCCGAAAACCTAATTTCCGAACGAACGCTCGTCCCGCTGCTGCAGCGTCTGGTCCGGCATCCGAGCGAACAGACCGGCCTTCAGGAAGACGACCCGCGGGTAAAAGCCTTCATCACCGATTGCGTGGCCCCGGAAATCGAAAAGCTGGGGCTCGGTCCCGGCCGTTACGATGCGATGGGCAACCTCGTTCTGGAACTCGGCCCGGCAGCGGC
The DNA here is from genome assembly GCA_963974055.1 of uncultured Rhodospirillaceae bacterium. Lineage (GTDB taxonomy): Bacteria > Pseudomonadota > Alphaproteobacteria > MPNO01 > UBA830 > CAXBCP01. The sequence goes on along the minus strand of CAXBCP010000004.1, from coordinate 179,842 downwards.
GGAACGATCGATCCTGTTTGCGACCTACGCGATGACCCACCCGGCGGCGCGGATGACGAATCCGTTTTCGGCGACCGTCATCGACACCCCCGGCGGACCCGCGGTGCGCGGGCGCGGCGTGGCGGAACAGAAAACGGCAATGACCGCGGCGCTCGGCGCCGTGGCGCAGGCCCATCGCGACGGTTTGCGGGGACGGGTCCTGTTCACGGTCCTGTCGGCGGGAGAAACCGGGCGCCACACGGCCATCGAGTCCGTCGGCGGCACGCTCGAGGCGCCTCCGGATTTCGCCGTTATCTGCCTCGGCACGGACAACCGGATCGGGGCCGGCAACAAGGGCCGTCTCGACATCGACGTCACGGTCGGGGGCAGGTCGGCGCATTCGAGCACGCCATCGGCCGGCATCGACGCCATTGACGGCGCGCGTCACTGTCTCAACGCCCTGAAAACGCTCGACCTCGGCGTCGCCGCGAGCCCCCAATTCGGCCCCGCAACCCTGACGCCGACCGCGATCCGGAGCGGTCCGGACGCGACCCACACGCTGCAGGATACGGTCCGGATGACCTTCGACCGCCGCCTGTTGCCCGGCGAGGACCCGGATGCCGCCTTCGAGACCATCCGCGCGGCGCTGCCGTCCGGCGGGCCATGGACCGTCCGCTGCGCGCGCGGCCCGTTCATGTATCCCAACGATATCGACGATAGCGGCGCGCTGATGACGCTGCTGCGGGACGCTTACAGGGATGCCGGTCTTGGCGATGCCGACACGGTGACCTGTAATTTTGCGCTCGATGCCGGATATTTCGGGCATCGCGGGATCGAGTCCGTCATGCTCGGGCCCGGCGAAATCGACCAGTTCCATTCGGAAGAAGAGCACGTGCGGATATCGGACATGGTCGACATGGCGCGGGTCTATCGCGCGCTGATCGCCCGCGCGTTGGGCTAGAACGCGTTGGGCTAGAAAAGGATTCGGAAATGAAAGCGGCTGTGATTGAACAACAGGGCGGTGTCGAAAATATCGTCTATCGCGACTGGGACGATCCGGCGCCGGGCCCCGGCGAGGTGATCGTGCGCGTCGCCGCCTGCGGTCTCAATCATCTCGACATTTTCGTTCGCCGCGGCATGCCCGGCTTCCCGGTGCCGATGCCGTTCATATCCGGCGGCGATATCGCCGGCGCCGTCGACCGGCTCGGCGAAGGCGTTGACGGCTGGAATATCGGCGACCGGGTCACGATGAACCCGCAAACCGATCACGGGATGATCGGCGAGGAACTGATCGGCGGGCTGGCGGAACTTGTCTGCGTCCCGGCCGTCAACCTGGTCGCGCTGCCCGATAACGTTTCGTTCGACGTCGCCGCCGCCATTCCGATCAATTACGGCACGGCCCACCGCATGCTGTTCGCCCGCGGGCGGCTGCAGGCGGGAGAAACCATGCTCGTCCTCGGCGCGAGCGGCGGGGTCGGCCTCGCCAGTCTGCAATTCGGCAAAATGATCGGCGCGACCGTGATCGCGGCGGCGGGCAGCGCCGAAAAATGCGACCGGTTGCTTGAGCTTGGCGCCGATCACGTCATCAATTACGCCGAGGAGGATTTCAGCCGGGCCGCCTGGCAGATATCCGGCAAGAAAGGCTGCGACGTGATCGTGAACTTCACCGGCGGCGACACATGGGTGCCGTCGTTCCGGGCCGCCCGCCCCGGCGGCCGGGTGCTGACCTGCGGCGCGACGGCCGGGCACGATCCGCAGACCGACCTGCGGTTCCTCTGGGTCCGCGAACTCGATATCCTCGGGTCGAATTCCTATTCCCAGGAAGACGTCGCCAAATCCGTCGCCTACGCGGCGTCCGGCGAGATCGCACCTGTGATCAGCCACAGGTTTCCGCTCCAAAAGCTGGGGGAGGCGGAAACGCTTCTGGAAGACCGCGGCTTTTTCGGCAAGATCGTCGTGACCCCCTGAACCGGGGCCGGTCTATTCGCCGGCGGCGATGCGGGATTCGATTTCCGCCAGGGCAAGCGCCCGGTCGATCTTCCCGGCGCCGTTGAACGGCATCTGGTTTACGACGAACACCCGGCGCGGATGGGCATAGGCCGGCCCGTTTTCGATCGTGAACCGCTTGATCGCCTCTTCGCCGGGGCCGGGCTGCGCCCTGACCGTGACCAGCGCGGCAGGGGAAAGCCCCTTTACCTCGTGCGCGATCGGGGCGACCACCGCGTCGATGACATCGGGATGCTGGACGAGAAGAAGTTCCACTTCCTTCGGATTGATGTTTTCCCCGCCGCAGGAAAACTGGTCGTCGGTGCGGCCCATGAAATAAAAGTAGCCCTGCTCGTCCCGCCGGAAGATATCGCCGGTGCGCAGGAACCCGTCGATCAGGCGTTCGTCGTTCAGCTCGGGCCGGTTGTTATACCCGGTCAGCACGGCAGGCGAGCGGACCCAGAGTTCGCCGTCGGTCGGATGCGCGTCTCCGTCCGCACCGACCAGTTTCACCTCGACCTCGGGCGCGACCCGGCCGCAGCTTCCGCGCGGCGCGGGCGAATGGTCGGTCGCTTCCCGCAGCGGCCCGCCGCCCTCGGTCAGGCCGTAGGCCTCGATCACCGGCGTGTCGAAGGCGGTTTCGACGGCATCGATGAGGTCGGCGCCGACGACGGCGGATCCCATTTCGAGGCTCTTCAGATGCGGAAAGCTGAGCGACGCCAGAAGATCCCGCTCGGCAAGCACCATCCGGTACATCGCCGGCACGCCGCCCGCATGGGTACATTCGTATCCGGCCAGCGCCTGCAGGAACATTTTCGGCTCGAACCGGGGCAGGATAACGACCGAGCCGCCGACCCGCAGCATCGGCTTTACCGATACCCGCATGGCATTCTTGTGAAACAGGGGACCCGCGATAAGCGCCCGGTCGCCGGGCGACTGGGGCCAGTATTTCTGCGCCGCCCGTATGCCCCACAGCATGCCGTCATGGGGCAGCAGAACGCCTTTCGGCACCCCGGTCGAGCCCGACGTGTAGGGCAGAAAGGCGGTCTGCCGGGGCGCGATCTCAGGCGGAATGACAGCGTCCGGATCGGCGGCGGACAGGACGTCTTCATAGGCGCCCCAGCCGTCGCGGGGCATACCGATGGAAATACGCGGCGACAACCCTGCGTCTTCGACGATGTCTGTGATATCGGGATGACACCCGGGAACGACGATTGCGGCGCGGGCATCCGCGTCCCGGATGACGAAACGGATGGTGTCGGCGCCGAGCTTGTGATTGAGCGGGATCGGCACGATCCCCGCCCGCATCGCGCCGAAGAAAACCTCAATGAACTCGAAGCGGTTTCCGGTTGCAAGCAGCAGCCGGTCGCCGGGTTCGAGACCGAACCCCTGAAGGGCGGCCGCCACCCTGTCCATGCGGTCGTCCAGCATCGCATGGGAGACATTGACGGGGTCGGGGCCGGACAGATCGACGATGGCGACCCGGTCGCCGTGATCCTGCGCGGCCTGGCGGTTGAAATATCCGAGATTGGTCTCGTTACCGTTCATCTTCCCTCCGTTTCCGGTCGTCAGAGTTTCAGCAGCTTCCGCACGTTTCCGTTGAGGATCTTCTCGCGGTCCTCGCGGCACAGCGAAATCTGTTCGGCCCAGTCGGTGCCGGGCCGGTTTTCGACGAACGGGTAGTCGATCGAAAACATGATCCGGTCGACCCCCATTTCCTGCACCGTGCAGAGCAGCGCAGGGTTCGAGAAATTGCCGCTGGTCGTGACGTGGAAGTGGGATTCGAAAATCTCGCGGAACGACCGTGTCTGCGCGTTTTCGACCCGCGACAGCGCCTGGTTCACCCGCCACAGCAGGAACGGCAGGGTTTCGCCCATATGGCCGAGAATCATCTGCAGGCCGGGATGGGCATCGAACACGCCGGACAGCACCATGCGGATCGCCTGGGTCGCGGTTTCCACCGTATACCCCCACCCCGCCGTCGCCAGGGCCGGAAAATCGGCCAGATAATCCTCGTAATAAACCGCGACCACATCGGGGTGCGGATAGCCGGGATGGAGATAGATCGGCACGTCCAGCGCCTCGGCCCGGGCGTAGATCGGCCAGAATTCCCGGCCGTCGCAGAACTTGCCGTTGGTCAGCCCGTGGATCATCGCGCCCTTGAAGCCGAGATCCAGGACACAGCGCTCCAGTTCGTCCGCCGCCGATTCCGGGTGCGCGGTCGCAAGGGCGGCGAATGCCGCAAAACGGCCCGGATTGGCCTGGACGGTGGCATGCAGATTGTCGTTCGCCTTGCGGGCGATGCCGGGGCCGGTTTCGGCGTCGAGCCGCTGGCCCGACGGGGCGCCGTGGCTGAGCACCTGGATATCGACCCCGGCGGCGTCCATCTCCTTCAGCCGCAATTCGCCGACGTCGTAGAGCCGGTCGAGCAGCGCCCCGCGCCGGGTTGAATTACGCCCGGTAAAGGTGTCGGTAATCACCTTGTCCCAGTAGTGCTCTTCGAGGGCAATGATTTCGATCCCGCTGGCTGTCGGCATTTTTTCTTCTCCTTGTTTGCATACGAACGATACCAGATCGACGCTCTCGACGGGATAGCCGAGCGACCGCTAAAGTCCGCCCTAACGAACAAACAGATAAAAGGCACCGCCATGACCGCGACAGGACGGATCGACGTACATCACCACGTATTGCCGGAATTCTATATCGAGGCGCAGCGCGGCGCGGGCATTACCGGGTCCGCCTATCGCGGTTTTCCGGAATGGACGCCGGCGCACAGCCTGGCGGTGATGGAAACCGAGGGCATCGCGACAAGCGTGCTGTCGTTTACATCCCCCGGCATCTGGTTCGGCGATATCGGCCAGACCAAGGCGCTGGCGCGGCAATGCAACGATTTTCTGGCTTCCCTCGCCGCCGATTATCCCGGGCGGTTCGGCGGGTTTGCGTTCCTGCCGCTGCCCGATATGGACGCGGCCCTGGCGGAAACCGAACGCGTGCTCGACGATCTGAAGCTCGACGGCATTACCCTGCTGACCAGCGTCGACGACAAATATATCGGCCACCCGGCATTCGAGCCGCTTTATGCGGAGCTGAACCGCCGGAAAGCCGTTGTCTTTATCCACCCCTGCTATCCGCCCGGCACGGAGGCCGATGGCTGGGATATCCCGCGCATGCTGATCGACTACCCGTTCGAAACCACGCGGGTGGCGGTCAATCTCATTTTCCAGGGGGTGATGGAACGGTATCCCGATATCCGGTTCATTCTGTCCCATTCGGGGGGAACGCTGCCGTTCCTTGCCCACCGGGTATCGGTCTTCGACAAATCGACCCCGTTCCAGGACAAGTATCCCGACGGCGCGCTGGCCTATATCAAACGGTTCTGGTTCGACACGGCGCTATCGGGCGACCCGGTGCCGCTGGCGGGTCTGACGTCAGTTGCGGATACATCGCGTATCCTGTTCGGTACGGACTATCCGTACATATCGCCCGATGTGGTCACGGATGAGACGAACGGTTTCGACGCATGGGACGGGTTAAGCGATCCAGCCCGTGCCGCCGTAAACCGGGATAACGCAGAAGCACTGTTTCCCCGATTCGCCGGGTAGCGGTGTCGGGGTCGGTGTCGTAGCGGTTTTCACCGACTTCGCGGATGCGTTGCGACGCGACGAACGATTGTAGTTTTCCGACTTCGGAAAACATCGGGCGGAGCGACAGCCTGTTCCAGAACGGCGAACCGTTCTTGCGATAGTTCAGAATTTCGACGTCGAGCGGCAGCATCCGGTCGATCGCATCCCGGATTCGGGCGACCGTTGCGGGGTCGGTGTCCGTGCCCTGCAGAAAACGACAGTTGCGCCCCAACACTTCTTCCCGCGGGTACCCGGTCTGGCGTTCGAATTCCGAGGTGACGTAAACGATCGGATTATCAGGCTGGGTCGGATCGGTGATGACGCAGGACCGCTGTAAATCCTCGGACGTGAGGATCTCCAAGGCTTCGTCCAGGGAATTGATATATCGCATGGAATGCACTTCCGATGTCTCAAACCCCTACATCTTGATGGCGTCATGGTTAATCAAAGGTTAACGGCGGACCTACCTCACGCGTGGAGGGCAGCGGGGTCGGCAGGCACCCGGTAGCCGGTTTCAGCCGCCACATCGTATTCGTAAAAGGCCGCGGCCTGGCCCGGCGTGCTGTCGGCGCCGAAGCGGCTGTTATAGGCAATGCGGATATCGCGTTTGAGACGGGCGAACGGCGAAACCAGGTGATTTTGCTTTGCCCGGAAACGCGACCCCAACTGGGCACGGGTCGTCCGCGGCTTTCGGAGACGTTCGTAGTCCGCCAGTGCCGCCGACAGGTCGTCCGGCGCGCGGCCGATCGATTCCGCGAGGATGCAGGCGTCCTCTATCGCCATGCAGGCGCCCTGCCCGAGATAAGGCAGCATCGGGTGCGCCGAATCGCCCAGCAACGTCGCCCGGCCATCGGTCCAGCTTTCGAGCGGGTCGCGATCGTATAGCGCCCATTTGTAGTATTTCTCGCTCGCCTCGAAGAGCGTCAACAGGTCCCGGTGCCACCCGGCATAGGTTTCCATCAATTCGGACCGGTCGCATTCATGGAGCCAGGATTCCTCGGTCCAGCCCTCGCTGTCGAAATGGGCGACGAAATTCACGAGTTCGCCGCGCCGCACCGGGTAATGCACGACATGGCCGTGCGGGCCCCACCACGCCGTCATTTCCTCGGCATAGCGCGGGTCCGACAACGCCTCGCGCGGGACCAGCCCGCGCCAGCAGATACAGCCGGTAAACCGCGGCTCGATCCGGCCGAACAGACTGTCGCGGACCGCCGAATGTATGCCGTCGGCGCCGATCACGACATCCGCCTCGACGGTGCGTCCGTCTTCGAACGTGACGACCGCGCCGTCCTTCCCGCTTTCCACGGCCGCACAGGCGGCGTCGAGATGGATCATGTCCTCCGGCAACGGCGCCAGAAGCGTGTCCAGAAGATCGGCCCGGTGAATGGTCAGAAAGGAAGCGCCGTAGCGGGTTTCGATATCGCCGGCCCGCTTCGGGCGGGCAATCACCCGGCCGCTGCGAAAGCTCCGGATAACCTGTTCGACGGACTGAACGCCGATTTCGACGGCGGCGTCCTCGACCCCGAGATACCGCAGGGCTTTGAGCGCATTGGGGCTGACATTCAGTCCCGCGCCGATTTCGGAAATTTCCGGCGCCTTTTCGTATATTTCGACCTCAACACCCCGGCGGTGCAACGCAAGAGCCGCCGCGGCGCCGCCGAGTCCCCCGCCAATGACGGCGACTTTGGGAGTACGCATCTGAACCACTCCCGTCTTCAGGGCAACGGGTTCAGATTGTTCGCCTTGACGGCCCGCTCGTAGACCGGAATATCGATGATGGGCGGCGGGCTTTCGGCCTGGCCGAACATGTCGGCGATCCAGCCGCGATGATAGCTGCCATGGGTCACAAGGTGGGTCAGGCACATCGCCCGCGACAGGGACCCCTTGTTGCCGCCGATCAGCTCGTAATCGACAACCTCTTCCAGGTCGGCATCGCTCAGCCCGTCGAGATAGGCGAGCAGCGTCCTGTCCATCTCCTGGCGGGCCTCCCACAGATCGTCCATGTCCTCATGCTGAACGGCGCGCAACTGGCTGATGCCGTGCGGCCGCTTTTCCATATGGGCATGCCACATCATATCGACCGACAGCAGGTGATTCATGCTCACATGGATGGATTCCAGCAGCGTCTTGCGTTTTTTCGTGACCTCTTCCGGCGGCAATTCGCGCACCTTGGCGTAGAGTTCCGCATTGGCCCAGGTATTGTACTCCAACAGGCTGCGCAGATATTTACGGGCATCCATTTCTGTATCCTCCGGTTCCCTGTTTTTTACAATCATAGCGACGGCGCACACGATGCGTGAATCACTTATACTCAGACAACTGTTATTCCTGTAACGCACCGGCCACGAAAGCACTTAAGCATAATGTCGCGTTTTCTCCCCTCCGTCGCGCCGGATATCCGAGCCGGACACAAGGCAGACCTCAAGGCGATGGGCGCGGTAATGCCCTATCTTTGGCCCAGCGACGATCCGGGTATGCGCTGGCGGGTGGTGCTGTCATTCGCAATCCTTCTTCTGACGGCTATTCTCAACGCGCTGCTGCCGGTGCTGTTTGCGGTCGCGATCGACCGTTTGACACCGGACGGGACATCGATGTTTGTGGTCGCGCCGGTCGCCCTGCTGCTGGGATACGGTTTCATATTCTGGTTTTCGCGGGCGCTGAACGAACTTCGTTGGATCCTGTTCGGCCCTCTCGAACAGCGCGTAAGGCGGCGACTCGGCCTCGCGGTGTTCGATCACCTGCACACGTTGTCGCTGCGCTATCACCTGTCCCGGCGCACCGGAATGCTCAGCCGGGTCCAGGAACGCGGACTCGAAGCGACGGCGGAACTGTTATTCAACCTCGTCTTCGTCATCGCGCCGCTGATCACCGAAATCGTCATCATCACCGCTGTCGTGCTGGCGCGGTTCGAAGCACATTTCGCGCTGATCATGGGAACCACGCTTTCGCTGTTCCTGTTCGCGGTCGTTTTCGGCTCGGAAATCCTGCGGCGTTACCAGCGTCCCGCGGTGATCAAGGCGTCGGAGGCGCATGGCAAGGCAATCGACACCCTGATCAACTACGAGACCGTCAAGTATTTCGGGAACGAACAATACGTTTCCGACCGCTATGACGGGGAACTGGCGGAGGCGGAGCGCCTGACCGTGCGGTCGCTTGTTTTCCGCAGCCTGCTGGGCGTCGCGCAGATGACGCTGCTGGGCATCGGCGCCGGCGCGATCGTAATTCTGGGCGGTATGGATGTCGCGTCGGGCGCGATGACCATCGGCGCGTTCGTGCTGATCAATACCTACCTGCTGCAGCTCGTCCGTCCGCTCGAACGGCTCGGGAACCTGTACCGGTCGATCAAGCAGGCGCTGATCGACCTGGAACAGATGGTCCGTATTTTCGAGGAAAAACCGGAAGTTACCGACGCGGCGGACGCGCCGGTCCTGCCCGAAGGGCGGGGCACGATCCGGTTCGAAAACGTGTCCTTTGCCTACGATCCGCGCCGGCCGATCCTGAAGAACATCAGCTTCGAGGTCGAAGCCGGCCGGAAGCTCGCACTGGTCGGGCCGAGCGGCGGCGGGAAAACGACCATCGGGCGCCTGTTGTTCCGCTTTTACGACCCGGCGGACGGCACCGTGAAAATCGACGGCCACGATATCCGCAACGCAACCCAGCACTCGGTCCGCGCCGCCATCGGCGTGGTGCCGCAGGACACCGTCCTGTTCAACGAAAAAATCGGCGAAAACATCGCCTTCGGGCGGCCCGGCGCGACCCGCGACGACGTGATCGAAGCCGCCGGGATGGCGCAGATATCGGGTTTTATCGCCTCGTTGCCGGACGGGTTCGACACGGTCGTCGGAGAACGCGGCCTGAAGCTTTCAGGCGGGGAGAAACAGCGGGTCGCGGTTGCCCGCGCCGTGCTGAAACGCCCGCGGATTTTCCTGTTCGACGAAGCGACGTCGGCGCTCGACAGTCATACCGAACAGGCGATCCAGAAAAGCCTGACCGACGTGTCGAGAGGATCCACCACCGTGGTGATCGCCCACCGCCTGTCCACCGTCGTCGATGCCGACCAGATCCTGTTTGTCGAAGCGGGAGAGATTCGCGAACGCGGATCGCACCTGCAGCTTCTCGCACTGGACGGGCATTATGCGGCGCTGTGGAACCGCCAGCAGCGGCAATCCGGCGACGGTAGCGCGACGGCGGAAAACGGCGAAGATCTGGAACCGCCGGACGAAGACTATTCGATCCCGGCGCAGTAAGCTGTTTGTCATGAATGTGACAAACCGGCCGGGTACACCTGAAATACCCAGCGCCGCTTCACCACCAAACGCGCCTGTCGGCGCCCCTGCCCCGGACCCTGTTAAATGACCAACGAATCGTCTCCATCCGACAGCCCGAACACGCCTGCCGACCAACCTGCCGGGGGAATCGGTTTCTTCGAAAAATGGCTGTCCGTCTGGGTCGCCCTGTGCATCGTTGCAGGCGTGGCGCTCGGTAATTCCGCGCCCGGCATTTTCGGCACGCTGGCCGGGCTGGAATATGCCTCGGTCAATCTGGTCGTGGCGGTCCTGATCTGGGCGATGGTCTATCCCATGATGGTGAATGTCGATTTTGCGAGCATTCGCCATATCGGGGACCGGCCAAAGGGGCTGGTCATTACCCTGGCCGTCAACTGGCTGATCAAACCGTTCACGATGGCGGCGCTCGGGGTCCTGTTTTTCGAAGTGCTGTTCGCGGACATGATTTCGCCGAAGGACGCGCAGGAATATATCGGCGGGCTGATCCTGCTCGGCGCCGCGCCCTGCACGGCAATGGTTTTCGTCTGGTCGCAGCTTACCCGGGGCGATGCGACCTATACGCTGGTGCAGGTCTCGGTCAACGACGTCATCATGATCTTTGCCTTCGCGCCGATCGTCGCGCTGCTGCTGGGCGTGACCGATATCGCGGTACCGTGGGAAACCCTGCTGCTGTCGGTCGCGCTGTATGTCGTGATTCCCCTGGTTGCCGGCTATATCACGCGGCGGCAGCTTGTCCGGCATGCGCGCCGGAACGACGATGCCGAGAAAGCCGTTGCCCGGTTCGTCGGCGGCATAAAGCCGTTTTCCGTTATCGGTCTGCTCGCGACGGTGGTGCTGCTCTTCGGGTTTCAGGGCAATGTCATTCTCGACCGGCCGCTGCTGATTGCGCTGATCGCCGCCCCCCTGATCATCCAGTCCTACGGAATTTTCTTTATCGCCTACGGGGCCGCGTGGGCGTGGCGGGTGCCGTTCAATGTCGCCGCCCCCTGCGCGCTGATCGGCACGTCGAATTTCTTCGAACTCGCCGTCGCCGTGGCCATCAGCGTCTTCGGGCTGAATTCCGGCGCCGCGCTTGCCACCGTTGTCGGCGTGCTGGTCGAGGTGCCGGTCATGCTGTCGCTGGTCGCCTTCGCCAACCGGACCCGCAACGCGTTTCCGGCCGGCTGAGGCATACCAGCGTTATAGGAACCGGTCAGGTTCCCGGTTCGAAGTTTTTCACATTCGGCACGTCGCCCGGCAGACCCAGACGTTCCCAGTCGGCAGAAACCTTGTCGTAGATTTCCTTGCTGAGCATCGTGCGCTTGGAGAAATTCTTCAGGTTCTTGTGATCCTTGCACGCATTGATCAGCGCCTTCGACCCATAGGGCCGGTTTTCCGGCGGGTACTGGGCGGGATCGAGCTGCGTGCTCCACGTGTTGCGCAGAATATCGATATCGTCGATCGGGTTGCTGCGGCTGGCCATTGCCCACAACACCTGGTCCATATCGCACGGGTCCACATCTTCGTCGACGACGATAATCCACTTGGTGTAATAGGCCCCGCCCGGCACCTGCGCCGCCAGCGCCAGGACCTGGGCGGCATGGCCGGCATAGAGCTGCTGCATGCTGATCACCGTCATGCCCCAGCCGCCGGCGGCAGCGGGATGACAATAGACGCCTTCGATCCCCGGAATGCCGAGCCGGTCGAAATCGTTCCACACCCGGGCGGACCGGATGATGGCGAAGAACCCGCTCTGTTCGCAGGACGGGTAATCGGCCATCAGCGCGTTGGTCATGATCGGCTTGTTGCGAAAATGCATCGCGGTGATTTCCACCAGCGGCGCTTCGCCTTCGGGCTTGCCGTAATACCCGGTGAATTCGCCGAACGGCCCTTCGCCCTTCATCGAGCCGGGCTTGAGCACGCCTTCGATCACCAGTTCCGCATTGGCGGGGATCAGAAGGTCCGTCGTCTTGCCTTTCACCACGGACACCGCCTGGTCGCGAATACCGCCGATGAATTCGTATTCGGAAATGTTCTTCGGGAAACCCTGCGATCCGACAAGCATGAAGATCGGATCGACGCCCCAGGCCGCCGCGACCTCGATCGATTCGCCGCGCTCCCAGGCCTTTTCGATATGCAGGCGCGCGTCCTTGCCCGGCGACAGGTACAGCCCGGCGTGACGCTTGCCCTGCTGCATCATCCGGTAGGTACCGACATTCAGGTAACCGCTGTCGGGATCGCGGGTAATCACGCAATCGGCCGTACCGGGGTAGCGCCCGCCATCCAGCGGCCAGTGCATCGGAATCGGCAGGAGGTCGAGATCGATATCGTCGCCGACCAGGGTATTCTCGAACACCGGCGCTTCAACCGATTCCACTTCGCGCGGCGGGATACGGTTGGTCAGCTTGACCTTGACCTTCTTGATCAGGTCCGTCGCCGACATGTCCGGCGATTCACCGAGCGTGATGGCAATGCGCTTCAGGCTCGGCCCGGCAAGGTTCCAGAGCAGACGGGCGCCGATACCGTCTTCATCGAAACCGACCGTCTTTTCGAACATGACCGTCGGGGACGGCTGCTGCTTGGCCAAAAGATAACCGATCGCGCTCATTTCCTGATCCCGGCTGACGGGCTCGCTGACCCGCACCAGCTCGTCGATCTCTTCCACGGCTTCCAGCCACTGCCGTAGATCCTGGATCGGTTCGTTCTGTGCTTTTGCGGATACCGGTGACGCTTTGTCGCTCATATCTGGAATTCCCGTTTTGGTCTTTTTGTCTGTCGCTGCCGCGTTTTACCGCAAAAGCCGGGCATATTGATAGTGGCGGCTGGCAGGGGCGACAGAAACACAGCGGATTAGATCGCGAAAAGCGTGTAAACTGCGCACTCAGACCACGGGGACCGGTGATGAAGCAGCTATTCTCGGTACTGGCCGTCATATCAATCGCCTCCACGCCCGCCATGGCGAAGGAATATGTCGATCTGGAACTGGTGATCGCCACCGACGTATCCCGCAGCATCGACGGCGACGAAGCGCGGCTTCAGCGCCAGGGAATTGCCGCCGCCTTCCGCAGCCAGCAGGTCATCGATGCCATTCAGTCCGGCGTGCTGCAACGCATCGCCGTCGCCTATATCGACTATTCCAGCCGCGACTGGAACAAACTGCTGATCGACTGGCGGATTGTCCGCGACCGGGACAGCGCCTATGCCTTTGCCGACACGCTCCTGAACGCACCGCTCACATTCGGGCGCCGCACGTCGATCAGCGATGCCCTGGAACAGGCGCGCAACCTGATCGAGACAAACGACATCGAAGGCACGCGGCGTGTGATCGACGTATCGGGCGACGGGCCCAATAATGCAGGCCGGGGCGTGGACGCGGTGCGCGACGAAACGATCGGCAGACGGATTACGATCAACGGCCTGCCGATCATAAACGACCGCGACGCCGGGTTCAGCCGCTATAGCCTGCCCGACCTCGACAATTACTACCGCGGCTGCGTGATCGGCGGTCCGGGCGCGTTTCTGGTGGTGGCGCGGGATTTCAAGGATTTCGCCCGCGCGATACGCCGGAAACTGGTACTGGAAATTTCGGACCTGTCCCCGCCGCGCCGGACCGGGTTCATTCGCGCGCAGGTCACGGCGACACCGAACATCCGGCCGTCGCCGAACGGCTATACCTATGCAAAAGGCTGCGATATCGGCGAGCGCATGCGCGACGGCTACTGGGCGGACGACGACACCTGAGCGATTTCGCGATTACCCGTCCTGGGTCAGCACGATCCGGCCGCGCACGTTGCGGTCCTGCACGTCCTGCAAACCTTCGGCGAAGCGTTCGATCGGCAGCGTTACGGTCGGCAGTGCCGATATCTTTCCGGCCTCGTACAGCTCGAAAATCTGGGCGAAACATTTCGCCGTCAGGTCGGGGCGGCGGCGGCGATAGTCGCTGATCTGCAACCCGCCGACATCGATATTCTTGACCAGCAGGTAATTCGCCTTCAGCGACGGAATCCGCCCGGCGGCGAAGCCGATCACGACCATCCGGCCGCACCACGCGACCGCGCGCAGCGCCGCGTCGAATATATCGTCGCCGAGGGGGTCGATAACCACATCGGCGCCGCGCCCGTCGGTGACGGCAAAGACCTGATCGCGCAGGCTGTCCCGCAGGTTGTCGGCGGCGAGATCGACGATCGCCGTCGCGCCGGCATCGCGCACCAGATCGGCTTTGTCCGGATTGGCGATCCCCGCAAGGGCTGTGCCGCCAAGCGCCCGGACCAGCTGAAGCGCCGCCAGGCCGACCCCGCCGGACGCGCCGAGCACGAGAACGGTTTCGCCGGCCTGGAAACGCCCCCGTTCGACCAGCGAAAACCACGCGGTGTCGTAAACAAGCGCCATCGACGCGGCATCCGCAAAAGACAGAGAGTCCGGCAGGCGATAGCAGTTGTTCTGGTGGATCGGCGTCAGTTCGGCATACCCGCCCTGCTCCGCCATCGCGAGCACGCGGTCGCCCGGGGCGAAGCCGGTCACCTTGTCGCCGACAGCCTTGACGATGCCGGCAGGGCCTTTCCCGGGGACGAAAGGCGGGTCGGGCTTGAACTGGTAAGTGCCGCTGATCATGACCAGATCGACATAGTTCACCGCCGTCGCGCGGACATCGACGATAATGTCTTCCGGTCCGGGAACCGGGTCGGGAAATTCGCGCCACGACAGATTGTCGAGCGAGCCATATTCATCGAGCACGACAGCGTGCATGGGGAAGCCTCCGTTTAAATCTGCGTCCCCGCTTAAGCGGGTGTGATCGGTTCCGGGGTGACTGCCCCGTCGCGGACCCGGCGAATGATTTCGAGTTTTTCCATTTTGCCGTTCGGCATCAGCGGAATATCGGCCAAGGGCAGCCAGAATTCGGGCATATCGTATCGCGAAAGCCCCTCGGCGGCGAGATGGGCGATCATTTCCGCCGCCGTGACCGACCGTCCCGGTTCGAACATCACCGCCATGCAGGCACGTTCGCCCAGGCGGTCGTCGGGAACGGGGATCGCGGCGGCCAGGTCGATCGCGTCATGGCGTAGCGCCAGGTCTTCCAGCAGGTTCGGGTTGATGTTGTGCCCGCCGCGGACGATCAGTTCCTTCTTGCGTCCGGTCAGCCGCAGATAGCCGTTCTCGTCCAATGTGCCGAGATCGCCGGTCAGGAACCAGCCGCAGTTGTTCATCGATGCGAGGGTCGCAGCGCGATCTTCGAAATAGCCCAGCATCAGCGATGCGCCCTTGCCCGCGACCAGGCCGGCTTCCCCTGCAGGAAGCGCGCGATCGGGGTCGTTGGCATCGAAAATGCACAGGTCGTACCCGGGACAGCACACACCCGATGTTCCGATAATCATATCCCGGGAATCGCCGGGCAGGCTGTATTGATGGCCGTTGGTTTCGGTCATGCCGTACCCCTTCTGTACGGGGATTCCGCAGTCGAACAGGTCTGCGGCGACGTGCTCCGGACAGGCGGCCGCCGATACGCGGAAGCTTTTCAGTTGGCCGTAACGTTCGATCCCACGCGCCTTCAGTTCGGCCAGCAGGTCCATCGCATGGGTCGGCACGCCGACCAGATAGGTCACCCCCGCCGCCGCGATCCGGTCGAGCAGGCTTTCGCCGCGGGGCCAGTCGTGCAGAACGAATGCGCCGCCGGCGACCAGCGACGTCCATAACGTGCCGCAGCCGAGATTGTGGCTGAACGGGCTCAGCGACAGGGTCACGGTATCGGACCCAAACCCCCAGGCGCCGGCGATACCGCGGGCGGCGACAAGCTGTGAATTGTCGCTATGCATCACGCCCTTCGGCTTTCCGGTCGACCCGGACGTAAACGCGAGATAGGTCACCAGATCGGGATTGCCGGATGCCGGCGCGGCCGGCTGTCCGGAAAACCCGCCGAAGGGATCGCCCGCCGAATCCGCCGCCAGTTCGTAAACATGGCGCACAGACGGGATCGCCCGGATCAGCGGCAGTATTTCGTCCCCGTCCGCGTCGGCGCCGTGACCGGGCTGATGGATATAGACGGCGCAGGACGCGCGGGCGCACATGTCGGCGATTTCGGAAATCGTATGATTGCGATGGGGCGATGGACAGCACACGAACCCGTCGCGCGATGCCGCCAGAAGCGCGATGATCGTCTCTATCCGGTTGGGCGCGCCGACAAAGATCGTGTCGCCCCGTTCAACACCGCGGCGCGCAAGATCGGCCGCGAAGGCATCGACCAGACCGACAAGCTCCCGCCACGCATAAGACCGGAAGCTGTCCGTCACCGCCGGTGCATCGGGCCGTTCGGCGCAATGGGCGACAACGATGTCGTAGATCGTCTGCGCCTGCCACGCGCCGGACGCGTAGTATTCCTTTACGGTCGCATCATCGGGCGGCAGGGTCGGCGTGACAGCCATCGGCGGATCAGACGCCGTGCGATGCGGCGACCAGAGTATCCATTTCCATATCGTCGTCCTTTACCGCGCCGATCAGGTCGGTGACTTTCTCGATGCCGCGTTCGTCGCACCAGGTTTCGAGATCGTCGATGATGGTGGTCAGCGCCGTCGGATTGCGGAACCCGGCATAGCCGATCCCGACCGCGTGGGCGCCGGCCAGCATGTATTCGACAACGTCCTCGGCCTTGGTCACGCCGCCGACGCCGATGACGGGAATATTCACTTCCTTGGCGACCTGATACACCATGCGCAGCACGATCGGCTTCAATGCTGGCGACACCATGCCGCCGAACTTGTTGCCAAGCGCCGGGCGGAAATTGTCGGTGCGGATTTTCAGCGACAGGAACGTATTCGCAATCACCAGCGCATCGGCGCCGGCTTCTTCGGCCGCCAGGGCGATGGAAACGATATCGCCCGCGTTCGGCGACAGCTTTGCCCAGACCGGCTTGTCCGTCGCGGCCCGGATCGCCCCCATAACTTCCTTCGTGTGCTCTTCCTGAAGCGCGAAGTTGCCGCCGGTCGTATTGCGGGTCGGGCAGGAAATATTGCACTCGATCACATCCACATCGGGCACCGTGAGTTCGCGGGCGAGCGCCGCGAAATCCTCGACCGATTCCGAAGACACGCTGACCACCAGGGGCGGTTCGAACTTCGCGTATTCGGGCACGACATGGTCGAGAAAATATTCGATCCCCTTGCCGGGCAGGCCGATGGACTGGATGATCCCGGCCTCGGTTTCCGCCATGCGCGGGGTCGGGTTGCCGATCCGCGGTTCGCGGCAGATCGTCTTGGCGACCAGCGCCCCGAGGCGGTTGAGATCGATGACTTCGTTATATTCCCAGGAAAACGCGCCGGATGCCGGCTGAATCGGGTTCTGAAACGTCAAATCGCCGATCTTTACGGAAAGATCTACCATCCCACTGCCTCCTGCATGTTGAATACCGGTCCTTCGCGGCACACCCGCCGGAGGACTTGTTCGCCGTTAACTTCGAAGGTGCGCATGCAGACGTAACAGGCGCCGATGCCGCACACCATGATCTGTTCCATCGCCACCTGCCCCGGAACGCCGTGTTTCCGGCCGAGATCCTGCATAAGGCGCAGCAGGCGGCTGGAACCGCAGGTGAAGAATGCATCGGCCTTACCCTCGGCGATCAGGCCTTCAAGAATCTTTTCGACATTGGCGACGTCGCTGCTGCCGTCTTCGTCAACGACCGAGACGGTCGCCGCCCCATGCGCCCGGAACAGGTCCTCGGACATGACCAGCTCGGATTTGCGCGCGCTGAATACGGCGGTGACGCCGACGCCGTTTTCGGCCGCCAGTTGCGACAAGGGCGCCAGGGTCGCCAGACCCACGCCCCGGCCGAGGACGACGATGTTTTTCCAGGCGGGGTCGAGCGAAAAGCCGATCCCGAGCGGACCTGCGATATTGAAGGTATCGCCGGCCGTCAGCATCGCCATGCCCTGGGTGCCGCGGCCTTCGCATTTATAGAGAAATTCGATCTGACCGGCGTCGCGGTCGATCTTGTAGACGCTCATCGGCCGGCGCATCCATACTTCCGCGCCGTCCGGTGACGGGCACAGCAGGTGAAAGAACTGACCGGCATAGGCGTTCAGCGCTTTCGGCGCGGATTCGAGCACCAGCAGCTTGTATTCGCCGTTTACCCAGTCGTTGGAAACGACATTGGTCAGGAATTCGCCGCTCGGCTTGTCGGGATAGGGATCGGTCCCGCCCACCGGTATCGCCGAGTTCGTGTAATTGTGATTGGATTCCAAATCGGTCATAGGCTCGATGCTTTTCGATCAGATTGCAGAGGGCAGGTTATACCCGAGGAATGTAATAAAATAAAGATAATTTCCATTTTTGTTACAATTCACCCGCCGTGCCGAACAACATTGTAATATTTACCCGATGGTTTTCATAACCCGGCGCAAAATCGGGGGCGTCGGACCCGTGAAACAGACGGGAATCGAATAAAACCGCGCGGTTTTCGCCATATGGAACCCGGACGGCCGAATCGCCGTGGGTATCCAGAAAGGACCGGATGCGCGCGCGGTCCGCGTCGTAATCGACAATCGGCCAGTCGCGGGGCGGCGCTTCGCGATACACCACCAGCCCGCCGGCATCCGCGTTCCGGTTCGCCGATTCAGGCGTAATCCAGAAATTCAGACTGATCGCGGCATCGTCGGCATGCACGTCGATCGGCTGATCGCCGCGCAGTCCCTTGAACGCCCACGCCTGGGTCAATGGATGCGGCCCGAGGAGGTCCGGCAGCAGACCCCGGAATTCGTCGGCGATCTGCAGGAAAAGCGGCGATGCCAGCCCGTCCTCGAGATAGGTCGCGACATAACCGCCGATATGGGTGAAATCGTGCCAGATCGTGCTTTCGGTCAGGGCACGACGCAGCAGGGCGAGCGCTTTCGGCGTCAGCAGGCCGTCGAACCAGGCGAGCCCGGGCGCCGTGTCGCGATAGTTCTGCGCGATCGCCGCCGGGTCGAGCCCGGGATTCACCGCCCCGCCCGGCAGTTCAGGCATATCCACATGGTGAAGCGGCGCATTGTAATCCGGCCCCAGGGTTTCAAGCTGCGCGTCCGAAAGCGCGACGACGGTATCGGAATCGGGCAGGTCTGCCGCAACACTGTCATAGATACGGGCCAGCAGCTCGAACCGTCCCCCGTCGCGGACGCGCGGCGGCAGGTGACGGAACAGCGCCGCATCGTGTTGCAGTTTCGACCGGTTCGCCGTGCGCAACGATTCGTTCGCGATCCCGGTGCGGTCCTCGCCCCGGCGCAGGGCGTAGGTCCGGGCGAAATGATCCATCGACCGGTCGCGGTCGCCGACCGCCAGCCACAGAAACCCCAACGCCCTGTGCGCGTCGTAATGGTCGGGCTCCAGCGCGGCCACGATACGGAAGGCTTCGATCGCCTCGTGCCGGCGGTTCAGCGCGCGAAGCGCGTTCCCGCGGTTGAAATGGGCCGACGCATAGCCGGGCTCCGACGCCAGCAATCGGTCGAAAATATCCAGTGCCCCTGCGGCATCTCCGCGCCGGGCGACAAGCACCCCGAGATTGTTCTGCGCGCCGGGATGCGCCGGGTCCAGCTGCAGTGCCGCACGGTATGCGGACTCGGCCGCCGACATCCGTCCGGCGCGCTGATGGCCCCCGGCATCCTGCAACAGGTCTGAAAGGTCCGCGGTCACGTTATTCCGGCAGTTTCTGGATCAGTTCGCGCATGAATGCTGCGGCCGCCTGTCCCTTATGCGCCCGCCGCCACATGTCTTCGACGGTGCGTTCATGCAGTTCCAGTGCTTCCGGCGCCGACGTTATCATCGCGATCCCGCCATGGACGTTCGGCTGTTCGCCAAGCCGGAACGGGCTGAGCGTGAGAATCTTCCGGTCGGCCTGGCGGAATATCTGGAAACTGTTATGCGGCAGGGCGCCCGGCACGATGCCGATCTGCACGCCGATGGGTTCCTGTTCCATCAACCCGATCAGGTGCTCAGCCTCGGCGCGCGCCCGCGTCCGTCGTTCCGCGAGGACTTCTTCGGGCAGGTCGAGCCGGCCGACCAGGCCGTTGCGCAGGAAACGGTCGATTTCGGCGCCGGAGATAAGGTTCAGGATACCCGGCCTGCGCTTGCGCCAAGCTTCCTTGCGGCGGCGCAGGATGGGGATCAGTTCGCCCACGGTCGCCTGGGCACGGTCCTGGCCCGCGGTGCCTTCCGGGATGCTTTCCGCCAGCACCTCCTCAAGGGTTTCGCCGAACGCGTCGGACGCCAGGAGAAACGATACCGGGCCTGCCAGCACCACGATGTGTTCGGCGATTTCCTCGATCTGGCGGAGGCGCTCGAAAAAGGCGACGGCCGACGAAATGTATTCGACCCCCACCCCGAGCAGTGTCGGCACGGACACTTCCAGCAGATCGGACAGTTTTTCCAGGGTTTCGATCTTTGCGACCTCGCCCTTCTCGAACCGGTAGAGCGCCGTCCTCGAAATATCGAGCCGGGCCGCAATTTCGTCGGCGCTGAGTCCGGACGCCAGGCGAAACGCCTTCAACCGGTTGCCGATGTCGTCAAACCGTATCGTCATACCCACGCCTTCCGTACCGCTTTTCGTCCGTGCAAGGAACAGGTACAAGGTTTGCGAAGGGAGGGTCAACGTACCCATGCAAGATTGGAAATATACGAAAGGCCTGCATGACGTCGGCAACGGATGCTGGGCCTACCTGCTGCCGGATGGCGGCTGGGGGTGGAGCAACGCGGGACTGATCACCGACGGCAGCGAATCCCTGCTCGTCGATACGTTGTTCGACCTGCCGCTGACCGCGGACATGCTGACCGCGATGCGCGATGCCGCGCCCGCTGCAAAATCGATCGACACCCTGGTCAACACCCATGCGAACGGCGACCATACATACGGAAACCAGCTTGTGACCGGCGCCGAGATCGTCGCGTCCCGGGCCTGCGCCGACGAAATGGAAATCCGCCCGCCCGAAGCCTTTATCAGCCGGGTGAACGCCTGGCAGGACATGGGCGATGCCGGCGCCATCATCTGGGAACTGATGGGCCGCAAGTTCGATTTCGACGGCATCGTAAACACCCTGCCCACCCGGACATTCGACAAATCGATGACCCTGCAGGTCGGCGACAAACGCGTCGAACTGACCAATGTCGGCCCGGCGCATACCCGGGGCGACGTGATCGTGCACGTCCCCGATGACCGAATCGTCTATACCGGCGACATCGTGTTCGTCGGCGGTCATCCTGTAATGTGGGCAGGTCCAGTAAGCAACTGGATCGGCGCCTGCGACCATATCCTCGGCCTCGATGTCGATATCGTCGTGCCCGGGCACGGGCCGGTCAGCGGCAAGACCGAAGTTCGTGCGCTGCGCAGCTATCTGACCGAACTCCGCGACGAAGCGCGCAAACGCTACGACGCAGGGCTCGACTGGGTCGCCGCATCGGAGGAAATCGTCGCCGATTTCTTTAACGACTGGATCGACCGCGAACGCGTGTTTATCAATGTGAACAGCCTGTACCGCGAATTCGACGGCAATGACCGCCCGCCAAGCGCCATGAAAGTTTTCTCGGAGATGGCGAAATGGTACTGGTCCGAATATCCGGACAGATGCCCGCACGATCACTCCGGCGGGCATTCGGGCGACGATCACAAGGGACACTGAACCGATGGCGCTCAACATAACACGCTCGGTGAAACAGATGGTCGCCGAGGCCAACGAACATGTCGAGGAAATCAGCATTGCCGACGCGAGGCAGCTGGTCGGGCGCGACGACGTGTTGTTCATCGATATCCGCGACATCCGCGAGCTCGCCAAGACCGGCCGCATCACCGGTGCGCGCCACGTACCGCGCGGCATGCTGGAAATGTGGATCGACCCGGACACATCCTATCACCGCGACTTTTTCGCCGAAGACAAAAAATTCATCTTCTATTGCGCAGGCGCCTGGCGCTCGGCGCTGGCGGCACGCACCGCGCAGGACATGGGACTGACGCCGGTGGCCCATCTCGAAGGCGGCATAAACGCCTGGATTGCGGCGGGCGGCCCCATCGACCCCCCAAAAGACACTTAAAGAGGTACACGCCATGGACACATTGTCCAACCAGCCCTACACGCCGGACCTTCGCGGTTTTATCGAATATCTCGACAAGGAACACCCGGAAGAGATCATCCGGATTTCGAAAGAGGTCGATCCGAAATTCGGCGTGACCGGCATTCTTGACCGGCTGGAGAAGGACGGCCATTTCCAGGCCGTTATTTTCGAGAATGTCAAAGGATCCGACATACCGCTGGTCGCCAACATGCACGGCAACTTCGCCCGGTTGCGCTATGCGATCGGCATGGAAGAAGGCGACGAAAAGTCCTTCCTCAAGGCCTATGCCGCGCTGGAAGCGAACCCGATTCCGCCGGTAATGGCGACCGAGGCCCCGGTTCAGGAAGTCGTGAAAACCGGCGACGACATCAATGTCGAGGAATTGCCGATCTGTACCTATCACGAGCTCGACGCGGGCAAGTTCATCACCGCCGGCCTTGCCCTGATGCGCGACCCCGATACCGGAATCGACAATATCGGTATCTACCGGCACCAGGTCCACAGCCGGAACGAGCTCGGCATCCAGCTGTCGGAAACCGCAGACGGAAACGTGATCTGGAAAAAATTCGAGGAACGCGGGGAGGCCTGCCCGATCGCCATCGTCATCGGCCATCATCCGGCGTTTTTTCTGGGATCCCTCAGCTACACGCCCATCGATTCGAACGAACTGCATGTCGCCGGCGGCATTCTGCAACGTCCGGTGCCCCTGGTGCCCTGCAAGACCATCCCGCTCGATGTGCCCGCCGACGCCGAAATCGTAATCGAATGCATCATCCGGCCCAAGGAACGCCGGTCCGAAGCGCCGTTCGGCGAATTTCCCGGCACCTACGGGCCGGAACGGATGAACCCGGTGCTGGAGATCAAGGCGATCACCCACCGCAAGAATCCGATCTACCAGAACGCATTTGTAGGCCACCCCGACAACCTGCTGCTGTCTGGCGTGATCCGGTCCACCGCCATCGAAGAGACCGTGAAGATTGCCTGCGGCACCGTTACGGGCGTCCACATGCCGCGCTCCGGCCGTTTCCGCTTTGTCTGTTACGTGGCCATCAACCGCAAGATCGAGGGCGAGGCGAAAGCCGCCGCCATGGCCGCCTTCGTCACCGATCCGTTCCTGAAATTCTGCGTGGTGGTGGACCACGATGTCGACATCACCAGCGACACAGAAGTCATGCACGCCATCGCCACCCGTGTGCGCGCCGACCGGGACACCTTCATGGTGACCTATGCCAAGGGCTCGCCGCTCGACCCGGCGTCCTACGATCCGGAGGGCGGCTCGCACCTGGTGACAAAGATGGGCATCGACGCGACGCGCAAGGACAATTACCCGGCCGAAATCCATGTCCCCGGCAACGAAGACATCGTTCTCGAAGACTTCATCGACGGCTACACCAAAGCTTAAGGACAGCATCCCATGGAAAACTGCCACCGTATCGATGTGCATCACCACATCCTGCCGCCGAACTATGTCGAAATCGTCGGCGACGACCGCATCGGGCCGCTGATCCTGGCCGGCAAGACGCCGGAATGGACGCCGCAGATGTCGATCGAGGCGATGGACCGCAACGGCATCCAGACGGCGCTGACATCCATCTCGGCGCCCGGCCTGTGGTTCGGCGACAGCCAGGAAACCATCGACCTGTGCCGTCACTGCAACGAATACGCCGCCGATATCAGCCGCGACCATCCCAACCGGTTCGGCGTGTTCGCATCGCTGCCCCTGCCCGATGTCGATGCCAGCCTGGCGGAAATCGCCTTCGCGCTGGACGAACTGAAGGCGGACGGCATCGGCCTGCTGACCAGCTACGGCGACCGCTATCCCGGCGATCCGGCCTTCGCCCCGGTCTTCGACGAGCTCAACCGCCGCAAGGCCACCGTCTATTTCCACCCGACCAACGCGCCGTGCAACCAGTGCCAGCCGGAAATTCCGGCGGCCACGCTCGATTTTCCCTTCGACACCACGCGTGCGGTCGTCAGCCTGCTGTTCAACGGCACCTTTGCGCGTTGCCAGGACATCAATTTCATCTTTTCCCATGCCGGCGGGGCGATCCCGTTCCTGGCCGAACGTATCGGACGGCTGCAGGGCCGCCCCGGTTTCAAGGAACATGTGCCCAACGGCGTCATCCCGGAACTGGAACGGCTGTATTACGACACCGCCCTGTCAGCCAACTGGCTTGCCTTCCGCAGCCTGTTCGAACTGGTCGCGCCCGATCACGTGCTGTTCGGCAGCGACTATCCGTTCGCGCCGGAACCGACCATGACGGGCTCGATCAAATCGTTGCAGGAAATGGGCCTGGACCCGGATATCCTGCAGGGCATCGAACGCGACAACGCTCTCAAACTTTTCCCACAGTTCGGCAAATAGGCACCATGGACTCCCTGACACTGACGGTTAACGGCGCGGCACGGCAGGTCGAGTGCGACCCGGCGACGCCGCTGATTTACATCCTGCGCAACGAATTCGACCTCACGGGATCGAAACTCGGATGCGGACTGGAACAATGCGGCGCCTGCGCCGTCCTGGTGGACGGCGAAGCGACGCTATGCTGCAGCCGGCCCGCCGGTGAATTTACCGGCAAGGATATCGTGACGGTCGAAGCACTGGCGGGCGACCGCACAGGCGCCGCCGTTCAGCGCGCCTTCGTGGCGGAAGGCGCTGCCCAATGCGGCTACTGCACGACCGGGCTGGTGGTTGCCGCGACGGCGCTGCTCAAGCGGAACCCCAGTCCCGACCGCGCGGCCATCGTGGCGGCCTTGTCCGAACATCTCTGCCGCTGCGGATCGCATGCCCGGGTGATCGCCGCGATCCACCGCGCCGCCGGGGAGACCGCGAATGCCTAGCGCGTTTTCCAGCACCAGCCTGAAGAAACATCCCGGTCTCGACGAATGGGTTTCCGTCGGCGAAGACGGTCGTATCGCCATCCACACCGGCAAGGTCGATATCGGCCAGCGGATTTCCACGGCGCTGGCGATTATCGCCGCCGAAGAACTGGACGTCGACATGTCCCGTATCGACGTGATCCGCACCGTTACCGGCGAAGCGCCGGACGAGGGCATCACGTCCGGCAGCAATTCGATGATGGAATCCGGCAGCGCCGTGCGGCTCGCCTCGGCGACGGCGCGGGCGCACCTGCTGGCCAGGGCCGCGGACCGTCTCGGCGTCGACATCGACACGCTTGAAACAGACGACGGCCTGATCCAGTCGCGCGGCACGAACCAGAGTGTTACCTATCAGGAACTGCAGGGCGGCATCCCGTTCGGGCTGGAGGTCGATCCCGATATTGCGGTGAAATCGCCGGGCGACCACCGGCTTGTCGGCCGGCATATCGCGCCGCTCGGCCTGTCCGATATCGTTGCCGGGAAATACACCTATCTGCACGACATGAAGATGCCGGGCATGCTGCATGCCCGCGTCGTCCGCCCGCCGCATTATCACGCCCGGCTGCGCGGGATGGATGAAGCCCTCGCCGACCGCCTGCGCGACGGCGGGATCCGTATCGTCCGGGACGGCAGCTATCTCGCGGTTGCGGGCGCGGACGAATATGCCGTGATCCGCGCCGCGGAACGCCTGTTCGCCGGATGCGACTGGGATACGGCCGACGGCATTACCCAGGCCGAGCTGTTCGAAAGCATAACCGGCAACGAACGGATCAGCCTGCCGGTGGAAAACGACGGCGTGCCCCAGGACAAGCCCGTGCCGCCGCTCGAAGAACCGGAAGGCGCCGCCCACACGCTGAACGCGCGCTACGACAAGCCCTATCATTCCCACGGGTCCATCGGCCCGTCTGCCGGCGCCGCCCTGTGGCAGGAAGACGGAATGCAGGTCTGGTCGCACAGCCAGGGCATCTATTTCCTGCGCAGCGCCATCGCCGAGGCGTTCGGACAGGACGAGCAATTCATACGGATCGAACACGTTCCCGGCGCGGGCTGCTACGGCCATAACGGCGCCGACGATGCAGCCTTCGACGCGGCCCTGATCGCTCGTGCCCTGCCCGGCACGCCGATCCTGCTGAAATGGACGCGCGAGGAAGAACATTCCTGGGCGCCCTATGCGACGGCCATGTCGCTTAAACTTCAGGCCAGCCTGGATGCGGACGGCAAGGTCATGGCATGGAGCCACGAAAGCTATGGCGACACGTTCAGCATGAGGCCCCGGTCGGGGCCCAACATGGCAGGCGCCGCCCGCCTGCTGTCCAGCCGGTTCACGGAAAACCCGCCGCCGCCATTCGTTGCACAGCCATCCATCGCCCGACATATCGGTCTGCACCGCAATCTCGACCCGCTCTATAGGTTTCCGAACAAGCGGCTGGTCAAAAACCTCGTGCGCGGCCTGCCGCTGCGGACATCGGCGCTGCGCACGCTGGGCGCGTTCGGCAACGTGTTCGCGCTCGAATCCTTCATGGACGAACTCGCAGAAGCCGCGGGAATCAACCCGGTCACGTTCCGCCTCAACCACCTCGAGGACCCGCGCGGCCGCAAGGTGCTGGAAACCCTCGCCCGACATATCGACCTGACGGCCGATGACGAGCGCGGACGCGGCATCGGCTTCGCCCAGTACAAGAACCTGAAGGCCTATGCCGCCGTCTATGTGGAACTGGAGGTCAACGACGCCGCGGAGATCGTGATGCACCGGGCAGTCCTGGTCGGCGATGCCGGCGAAATTGTCGACCGCGACGGCCTGATCGCGCAATTCGACGGCGGCTTCCTGCAGGCCGCGAGTTGGGCGATCCACGAACAGGTCACCTGGGACAGGGACGGCATCACCAGCCGCGACTGGGAAGGCTATCCGATCCTGCGGTTCGACAACGTGCCGGAGATCGAGACGGTGCTGATCGAGCGCCCCGGCGTGCCGTTCCTCGGTGCCGGCGAAGCCGTCTCGGGCCCGGCGGGCGCCGCCATCGCCAATGCGGTCTGTAACGCGACGGGAATACGCCTGCGGCGGATGCCGTTCACGCCGGATGCCATCCGCGCCGCGGCGCTGGACGCTTGATCCATCCGGCAATCGAGGCATATGGTTCCGCTATGACAGATTTCACGATTCATCCCCTTGCGCCGGCCCTCGGCGCGGAAATTCGCGGTCTCGACCTCCGCCGCCCGCTCGACCCGGCGACGATAGACCGGCTGCGCAGCGCATGGCTCGAACATCTCGTACTGGTTTTCCGCGACCAGCCGATCAGCGAGGACGACCAGATACGTTTCGCCGCCTGTTTCGGCGAAACCATCGGCGCCCGGGACAAGCAAAGGGGCGACGGCGGCGACAGGCGTCTGATGCTCATCAGCAACATCCGCGAAAACGGCGAGGCCATCGGCGCGCTCCCCGACGGAGAGCTGATGTTCCATTCGGATTCGGTCTATCTGGAAAAACCGCTGATGGGGGCGATGCTGTACGGCGAAGAAGTCCCATCGACCGGCGGCAATACGCTGTTCGCCAATATGTACGCCGCTTATGACGCGCTGCCTGAGGATATCCGCACGCGGATAGCGCCGCTTCGGGCGATGAACATCTTCGATTACCAGACCCAGGTACGCAGCGGACGGTTCGACCGGTCGAAATCGCCGCAGGCCGTCCACCCGGCGGTCCGCACTCATCCCGAAACCGGCCGCAAGTCGCTTTACGTCAACCGGCTGATGACCGAGGAACTGGTCGGGCTGGACGAAGCGGACAGTGACGCGTTGCTGGCGACTTTGTTCGACTATGCGGAAGACCCGGCCCATATCTACGCGCACGAATGGCGGGCCGGCGACCTGCTGATGTGGGACAACCGCTGCACGCAGCACGCCCGCACCGATTTTCCGTCCTCCGAAAGGCGCCTGTTGCGCCGCATCGGAATAGAAGGCGACGTGCCTTACTAATACCTTAATAAATACGCTACCGACCTGCCCGGCAAACGCCCGGATTCGGGCAGATTTCAAAGGACAGACCGGTTACAGCGGCCGGCCGAAAAAGCAGACATATCCGTCGGGATCGGCAATCTCGAACCCACGCAACTGATCCTCGGTATCTCCGAGCACTTGATGGAACGGAACGCGACGGCGCTCGAATTCGCCTGCGAGCACATCCGGGTCGGGAACGTGAACGAAGACGTCCCAGCGCGCCCATTCATGCTGTTGATTGTTCGGCGATGGCGGCACCTCGTCGCCGACAAATTTTAGCATTATCTGCACCGCGTCGCGCCCCACGATCGCGAAGATCGGATCCGTGTCCGGCGCTGAAAATCGGCATTCAAAGCCCAATGCTTCCGTGTAGTGTTTCACGGATCGCGAAACATCCGATACGATAAGGAACGGCGTACCTGGCCCAATCCGGTTCGTTTCGGTCAATACCGCTATCCCTCTTGTCTTGCATCCCTCCGATCATCTGCCTGGATGACAAAAGGGCGGCGGGCTCAGAAAACCGGCTTGGCGCCG
Source organism: uncultured Rhodospirillaceae bacterium (assembly GCA_963974055.1). Lineage (GTDB taxonomy): Bacteria > Pseudomonadota > Alphaproteobacteria > MPNO01 > UBA830 > CAXBCP01. The sequence continues at coordinate 151,521 of CAXBCP010000004.1, read as the reverse complement.
TCCAGCGGGATAGTCAGCGACATGCCGCTGCCGCCGCAGCACGGGCAGCTCATCGCGACCAGCACCTGCTGTTTCTGTTCCTCGGTCATGTCCGAATCTTCCAGAATCTGCAGCATCTGGGCGCGCATCGTCTGATGTACGTCCCTGTCGGTGACGACGCCGGTTTCGAACGTCATGGAAAAGCGCCCTATTCCGCGGCCCGGGCTGTCACCGCAACCGTCGCAAGGTGCCCGAACATGTCCACCGCGTTGCCGGACCGGATCATGTTGCGCTGGTCTTCAGTCAGCTCGGCGGCCGCAATCGCCTTGTTGGTCCAGTCGCATCCGAAGCCCGTACCGTCGGTCGCAAACACAATACGGTCGGCACCGTAAACATCGACACCGAGCTCGATCGCCTTCGCGCCGAAGGAATTGCAGTCGAGCCACAGGTTCGGTTTGCGCAGCCGCGTCGACGGCATCGGCTCGTCCGGCGAGTCCAGCAGGTTGCGGTGATCCAAGCGTTCAACCTCGAACGGGATGTTGCCGCCAAGATTGTGAATATGGAACCGGGCATCGGGATATTTGTCGAGCACGTCGGTCATCGTCAGGGTCATCGTGCAGGCCGACAGGCTCGATTGCATGTCCAGCGTGCCCATGCGGCGGATGAAATTGTCCGTGTCAGGCGTCACACGGGGCCAGGCATCGTCCGGACGCGGCCCCCAGTGGATGAACAGGACCGCCTTGTGCCGGTTCGCGGCCTCGAGGATCGGCAGATAGGGTTCGAGATCGGCTTCCGTCATGAAGGCGTTGCCCGGCACGATGGCGCCGATGATGCCGGGCAATGCGATTGCCCGGTCGAACTCCGCGACCGCCGCAGAGATGTCGGCCATCGGCAGGGATGCATAGGCGGCGAAACGGCCTTCATGAGCGGCACAGAGTGCCGATACGCTGTCATTATATGTCCGGACCGCGGGCAGCGATTCCGCCACCGGCAGGCGTTCGATCCATTGATGCGGCCCCCAGAGAGACAGCACCGCGGTATCGATGCCGTGTTCGTCCATTTCGGCGAGGCGCGCATCGAGATCGTCGAACATGCCGCCAAACGGCTGTTCGCCGCGGCGCGTCCTGATGATCTCCTCGCCGTTTTCATTGACGTAAATCATCGGCGCTTCGCTGCGTGCGCGATAGATATCGATCAGTTCAGGCGGGCTCCAGTGGGAGTGCATATCGATGGTCATGGCCATGCCCCTGCTAAATTTCGGTAAATCCGGATAACGACCGGATTGTGGGCCAATATGGCGACGGACTCAATCCGGCGGATGCACTTTCACAGTATCGCCTTAAACGGCTAAACTCCGCGCTCATACAATCAGACAGCAATCAGACAAAAGGCCGGAACAGCGATGAAAGCAGTATATTTCGAAGAAAATGGCGGTGCCGACGTACTGAAATACGGCGACCTGCCGGATCCCGTCGCCGGGGCCGGCGAAATCGTTGCCGATATCCGCGCGGCCAGCGTCAACGGCGCCGACTGGAAGGTTCGCGCGGGTTCCTATGCCCCGACCGCCTTTTTTCCCTATATCTGCGGTCGCGATTTTTCCGGTGTCGTCAGCGAAGTCGGCGCAGATGTAACCGATCTGGCTATCGGCGATGCCGTGTTCGGCGTGTTGCCGGTCGGCCAGGAAGGAACCTATTGCGAAAAACTGGCGACCAAGGCGGCGGTTCTGGCGAAAAAGCCGGATCATATCTCCCACGTGGATATCAATGCCCTGTCGCTGATCGGGCTCACCGCGATTATCTCCCTCGAAGAATCCCTGAAATTGCAGCCCGGCGAAAAAATACTGATCCAGGGCGGCGCCGGCGGCGTTGCCGGTTTTGCCATCCAGCTTGCAAAGCATATCGGTGCACATGTCGTCACGACAGCCAGTGCCCGCAACCACGACTACGTGCGCGGGCTCGGCGCGGATGAAATCATCGATTACAACGTCCAGGATTTCACACAGGTCGTATCGGACTGTGACGCCGTGTTCGATACGGTCGGCGGCGACGTCGCAATCGAAGGCTTCAAGGTGCTGAAACCGGGCGGGCGGGCCGCGTTCATTGCCTCCGGTGCCAAGGCGCCCGAAGCGCCGCGCGACGATGTGGTTTCGCTTCGTCCCAGTGTCGGGCGGGCTCGGTCCTATATGGAGCGTATCGTCGAGCTCTACGATGCCGGCGCCGTAACCGTTCCCGAACTGACCTTGTTCGATCTGAAAGACGCCGCGGAAGCGCAAAAGGTCAGCGAAACCCGGCATCTGCGCGGCAAGCTGATTCTGACGATGGGATAGGCCCCAAACGCCATTCGCCAAAGACCGCGGCGATATGCCATACTTTGCGGCAATACCAATCAAGGGAGACGATTTCAATGATAATACGGCATTCACTACCCCTGCTGGCGACCACAGCCATCCTGACCGCCGGCGTGACAGCGCCTGTCGCCGCCGATGCAGTCGGCGACTTTTATAAAGGCAAAACCATTACGGTCGTCGTCGCTGCCGGTCCCGGTGGCGGACATACGCAATACACCCAGTACCTGGCCCCCCATCTCGAAAAACGCATCCCGGGCAACCCGACGATCATCGTCCAGAACATGGGCGGCGCCGGCGGCACCAAGGCCGCGAATTTCCTGTATTCGAAAGGCCGCAAAGACGGCACGATGATCGGCGTCCTGCTGTCGGACACGCCACTGGCATCGCGTCTGCGCACCACCGGCGTAAAATACGTCGCCAAGAATTTTCAATTCCTCGGCGGCGCGGATCAACCGCGCAGCGCATTTATCGTCTACAAGTCCACGGGCGTGAAATCGATGGATGACGCCAAGAAGACACAGGTCGTCCTCGGGTCTACCGGCAAGGGTTCACAGACCTATGTCGTGCCGACGCTGGTGAATGCGATGCTCGGCACCAAATTCAAGGTGATTACCGGCTATCGCGGCATGGGTGGAATTTACATCGCGCTGGACAAGAATGAAGTTTCAGGCTTCCAGTCTTCCTGGTCGGGATACAAGATCGCCCGGCCGCATATGATTGAAAAATTCAACGTGATTGCCGCCAATGCTGATACCCCGCTTAAGGACCGTCCCGACGTTCCGCTGCTCAAGGATCTCGTAACCGATCCGGCCGACAAGAAGATTGCCGAACTCATGGCCGGCAACATGGTCCTGGGTCGCGGCTGGCTGGCCCCTCCCGGCGTTCCCGCGGACCGGCTTGCGGCGCTGCGCGCGGCGTTCAAGAGTGCGATCGAAGACCCGGAAGTCATCGCCGGCGCTGCAAAGCGAAAAATGACCTGGGAATCCGCGAGCTGGCAGGAAATGCAGGCTGCGGCGGTACGTATCACCGATACCGACCAGGCCACCATCGACCGCATGCGGGTAGCGCTCGGCCTCAATAAGAAATAGGCCGATCATCTGCAAACAGGCCCCGGCCGGTTCCACCGGCCGGGGTTTTCTATGCGACCAAGACAACAGGGAGAATTCCGAAATGGCCGATCCCAGAGTACTGGTCTACACGCCGATGGGCGATGTGGACGCGAAATACCGCGAATTCGAAGACGCGGGCTGCGAAGTCACATTTGGAAACGCCGAATGGCGGCGGGCGTTCGGCGCGGACGAAAGTAACGTCTTTCCGCTGGCGGACGGACGCGATGCGATCATCGGCGCGGTCATGCGCGGCTTCACCTTTACCCACGATTTCATGGCGAGGCTGCCGCAGATGCGGATCATCGCCAAGCTGACCATCGGTTATGACGATGTCGATATCGATGCCGCCGCCGATCTCGGCATCCTCGTCACCCACTCGCCGACGGAAGCGAACTGGGGCGGCGTTGCCGAAGGCACGATGACGATGATGCTGACGATGCTGAAGAAAACGCGCGAAAAAGACCGCCACGTGCGCGACGGCGGCTGGCGGGACGATTCCCTTACCGGCACGTATCTCGGTGCGCGCCAGGATGGATATGACGGCATAACGGTCGGCATAATCGGGCTCGGGCGGATCGGGTCGCGGCTGTGCGACCTGCTGGCGCCATGGCGGGTAAGGCTGATCGCCCACGATCCCTATGTCGACGAATCGAAATTCGCCCATCACAACGCCCGCGCGGTCGACCTGGAAACCCTGCTCCGCGAATCCGATGTCGTGACGATCCATTCCAACCTGACGGCAGAAACCGAACACCTGATATCGGAGGCGCAGTTCGGGATGATGAAACCGACGGCGATCCTGCTCAATGCCGCCCGGGGGCCGATTGTCGACGAAGACGCCCTGTTCTACGCGCTCGACCGCAACACCATCGCAGGCGCCGCGCTCGACGTATTCGAAGACGAACCGCTGGACCTGCAATCGCCGCTGCGCGGCCTCGGCGACAAGGTGCTGGTGTCACCGCATATGGTAAGCGCGAACAAGGGCGCCAGCCTGGAACCTGCCGTGCCGTGGGCAATCAATGCTGCCATGACCGCGATGCGGGGCGAAATTCCGCGTCACGTCGTCAACGAAGCGGCGATCCCGAAATTTCTCGAACGGTTCGGCGGCAAATGCCTTCTCTAGCCGACCCTAGTTTCGCGCCATGAATCCCGTCAGAACGTCGGTGATTTCGGCCTCGTAGGGCGCCCAGTCCGGATAGGGAATGAGCGGCACGTCTTCGTCTTCGAGCCCGAGGTCGTGCATCTCGCTGCCCTCGATCATCCGGTGCGCGGTCCGGCCGCTTTCCGAGGAATGGGTGTTGTCGTTGCCCGGAATCACGATGGTCGGCATTTTCAGGCTGCCGAGCTGGTCCTCCGTGACGCCCATGACGGGAAGATGGGCGCCCGCCTCGAACAGTTCCTTCCAGCGGCTGAGCGTCGCGATGAATTCGTCGGCATCCATCGACATCAGTTTTTCGCGGTTCGCCGGGTTCGTCTCGATCCGCTCGGCCCAGGTCTCTGTCTCGCAGATGGCGGCCATGCCGCCTTCCTGGGCAATTTTGATAAACTGTCCGTAATACATCTCCGGCAGGCGCTTCGCCGGAAACGCGCCGCCGGTGACGCGCAACAGCATCAGCGCCCGTGTCGCATCAGGATGGCGCAACCCGAACATGATCGCCGTCCGCGCGCCCGACGACGAACCGCCGATAAACGCCGGCGCGGCGTCGAGCTGGGTCAGCAATTCCCGCAGGTCGTCGGCCCAGGTCGCTTCCTCGACCTCGTGCGCTTCGAGCTTGATATCCGATGAACCCGTATTGCGCCGGTCGTGCAGCAGCACGCGATACCCCTTCGCGGCTATTTTTCCCGCCAGAGGCAAAAATTCCTGGTAACCGCGCCGTCCGCCTGTGATCAGCGCCACCCACGGTCCCGACTGGCCGACGATTTCGTAGTTGATGTTCAGTCCGCGCACTTTTGCCATCGGCATGTTTTTTCTCCCTTTTATTCTGTTGCCAGTATGCGGCGGAATTCCGGCGAAGGGAAAGCCCAAACAGACGAAGGGCCGCCCGATCGGGCGACCCTTCCATTGTCAGACACGGTCCCTGGAGCGGACCATGAATACATCACGTCAGTCGAAGCAAGCCTCTGCAGAGGTGACGATCCAGATCCTGGCAGCCGAAGGCCGCACCTTTAGACAATGAGACACTCGATCACCTCCTTTCGATTGTTGAACACAGGAGAGGAGTATGATCAGCCGGGTGAATCGCTGCAAGAAAAGAAATGTCCCAGGGGTCAAATTCGAACCGGCGGCGCCGGAAGATCACCCGTGTACGAAGGCGATCATGCGCCCGGAAACGGCGACGCCGAGCCACAGGAGAATCGACGCCAGACCGAGGTGGAAGCGTTGGCGGTCGCTCGCCCGTTCCAGCCGCATTCCATAGCGGACATGCGCCGCCGCTATCATCGCAACGGCGACGACAATCAGGGCAATCTTGATCCGGAACGTGCCGAACGCCGCATATTCACCGGCCCGGCCGATAAACAGAACCACACCGCTGACGATGGCGAAACAAAATGCCGTTCCCGCGACCGGCACTACAAATCGGGCGAGCTGGTGCGGGTCGAGCCACCGCCCGACCCCCATCAGTCTCAGGTCGAGTGTCAGGATCGAGCCGATCAGCGCGCCGATCGCAAGCACATGCACCGTTGCCACGGCGGCATAGGCCCAACGCGAATAATTGATCCAGACCGCAAGATCGCTGGCCTGCAGCGCCGACCAGATTTCCGTCATACTCAGTCGCGTTCGGGATAAAGCTTGTATTCTTTGGGCCCGATATACAGGCGTTCCGCCTTGACGCGCTTGTCCTTGATATCGGCGGACGGTTCGCCAACGATGCGGATCTCGACGCCCTTTTTCAGGTCTCCCGGTTTCAGACCGGCGCGTTCGTTGCGCCACGGCTGGCCGACCTCGACCCGCCAGACCTGCCCCTCGGCGTCCACCGTCAGCACGCCATGGGGATTCCCAAGCCGGGCCGCCGTTATCATGCCGGTCAGTTCGATATTTCCGCCGGTCGTCCAGCGCCACCCGTGGTGGGCGAATGCCGCACCGACAGAGCCCATCGTCAGCACACCGATTACCAGAACACTCAAATACCATCGCCGCATATCGCGTCTCCTCTGTTTACGCATCTGTGCAGACACGGGCGGGTGAACGTGAATCCGTCACCGCCTGGCTCATTCCCGCAGATATGCCCAGCGGTCCCATGCTTCCTGCCGCGCTTCGGGCGACGGGGCGTTGACCTTCTGGAAGTCGTCCTTCCAGTGGAAAGGGCGGCAGGCATCGATGATGGCGCGGCTGTTGTACAGCTTGCCTTCCTTGATGTCTTCCGGCGGGATCAGCGGATCGAGCGACGACGACCATGCTCCCCGGATGAAAGCGATATTCTCGGCGGGATCGCAGCGCGTGCAGGCCGCCCAGATCACTTCTTCCAGGTTCGAGACGTCGACATCCTCGTCGACGACGACCACAAACCGGCCAAGATAGGCGCCTGCATGGCACATTGCCGCAATGTGGCCCGCCTGCACGGAATGGCCGGGATAACGCTGTTTGATGGCAACCGCCAGAAAAAGGCGCGATCCGCCGACCTCGTGCGCCCACACTTCGGTCACGTCGGGCACGCCGGCGCGCGCGATATTCTCCTTCAGGATCGCGGAGCGGCTGATGGCGCGGTAGCGGGCGTATTCATAGGGCAGGCGGATATGGGCCGCCCCCAGCAGGATCGGATCGTCGCGGTGATAAATCGCGGAGATATCCACCCAGGGCTCGGCTTCCATCGCGCCGCCCTGATATCCGAGCCATTCGCCGAACGGCCCTTCCGGCGCGGTATTTCCGGGATTCACGAAACCTTCGATAACGACCTCGGACGACGCCGGGAACGGCAGGCCGGTATGTTTACCGGTTAAGCATTCGACCGCATGACCGCGATAGGCGCCCATCATGTCGAGTTCGCACATGCCTTCCGGCGCTTCCGTCGACGACGTGAGGAAAGACAAGGGATCCGTTCCGACGACGATGCAGACCGGCATCGGCTCTCCCCGCGCCATGTACTTGTCGCGGTGGATACGACCGTGCTTGCCGGGCGAAATGTAAAGCGCGACCCGCTTTTCGTCGTGGATCATGATCCGGTAGGTGCCGCAGTTGATCCAGCCGGTATCCGGGTCGCGCGTTATGATGAAACAACCTGTTCCGATATAACGCCCGCCGTCGTCGGGGTTCCACAACGGCGCGGGAAATTTCGTCACGTCGATATCGTCGCCTTCGAGGACGTTCTGGAAAACGGGGCCGTCCTCCACGATCTCGTGCGGGATCGGTTTCAGGTTTTTCGTGTGCCCCGCATAGGCGCGCGACAAATCGAGCTTGTTGAAGCTTTCCGGAAACCCGAGGGTCAGGTTCTTGCGGGTCCCGGTAAACCAGTTCACGAGGATACGAAACCCTTCGGGGCACCCTTCGACATTGTCGAACAGCACCGACGGCGTGCCTTCGTCGTGGCACATCACCTCGACAACCTGGCCGATATCGGTATGCCAGTTGGCGCCTTTCACGACCTGAAGATCGCCATTGGCCTCGACCGCGGCGAGCCAGTCGCGCAGGTCGTCGTATTGCAGGGCACAACCGGCATTGGTTGCGGCGACGGGGCTGGTATCCGGTAAATCTGTCATGATTTTTTAGTACCACAGACGCATATACGCGTCAGCTTTATACAGGATTGCGCTTGCAGGACGCGTATCGGGCTGATAGCGAATCATCCATGAAATGCATCCCACCATGTTCCGGAAACGCGCCGCCGCCGCCCGGCCCGAAACGCGTGCAGCGTTGAGCCGCTTTCGTCTCCGGGCCGAGTTTTCCGTGCTGTTTCTCGTCGTGCCGGCGGCCCAGCTCTTTTTCTTCGGCACCCTGGGAGCGATCGCCCCGCTTGCGGCGGTTTTTGTCGTCTCGGCGCTGCTGCTCGCCGTGACGCCGGGGTTCAGATGGATTGAAATCCTGGACTTCCGGGGTATCGGGCGCCATGTGCCGCTGATCGTTGCGGCGATAGCCGCCTGTGCGATTGTGACGTTCGGGCTGACCTTCCTGCTGATCCCCGAACGGCTGCTCAGTTTTCCGCTCTACAATCCGGAACGTTTCGCGCTGGTGATTGCGCTCTATCCGTTCTTATCGGTGCTGGGACAGGAAATCGCCTACAGGCTGTTGTTTTTCCGCCGATACCGCGTCCTGTTTCCCAACGATACGACGGCAATTATCGCCAGTGCGTTTGTCTTTGCGCTGGCGCACGGGTTTTTCGCGAACTGGGTCGCAATCGTCCTGTCTTTCGCGGGCGGCCTAGCGTTCGCCTGGGCCTATGTCCGCACGTCGTCCTTTCCGCTGGTGTGGATACTCCACAGTCTCGCGGGGCAGGTGCTGTTTGCGTCGGGGCTGGGCATTTTCTTCTATCACGGGGCCATCCCGGGATAGCGAACGCCCTGTATGCGGTATTCGCTGCGATCCGGGCACTTGTTCCGGAGGAGTCGATGTCTTACCAACGGTCATGCCTTCAATGACATCGGAACTGGCAGAATTCACAGCCGAACTGGACGGCAATGCCCTGCCGCCCGCCATCGGTGCGTTGGTTTCTCAGCACGTGCTCGACGTTCTCGCCGGGTTTCATGCAGGCCTGAGCATTCCCGAAGCGATTTCGGTCGCGACCCTGACCGCCGACGGCCCGGCGGCGTTTTGCGGCCGGCTGGCCATGCAGTGTCATGCCGCGGAATCAGACCCGATCCATTCGGGCACGACCCTGTGCGCCGGTCTGATCGCAGTACCGCCGGCGCTGATGTTCAGCCCGGACGGCGCGACGGCAATCGCGGCCGTGACGGCGGGCTACGAAACGGCAATCCGGATCGGCGAAGCGCTCGGATCGTCGCGTCTTCTCGGGCAGGGCTGGTGGCCGACGGCGGTTCTCGGCGGCGCGGGCGCCGCGGCGGCGACAGCGCGCGCGATGGGCCTGAACGCCGACCGGACGCACCATGCCGTCGCGCTCGCCGTCGTACAGGCCGGCGGCATAGGCACCGGCGCGGCGGAAGCGCCGGAATCGCGAAACCTGCTCGCCGCCAACACAATCCGCATCGGCGTCGAAGCCGCCCGGTCCGCCGCTGCCGGGCTCCAGGGACCGGACGATCCGCTGACCGGCGACCGCGGGTTTCTGGCCGCCTTCGGGTTCGCGCCCGAGCCCGGGCGCCTGCTGCACAATCTCGGCACGGACTGGAAAATCGCCGCAACCAGCCTGAAAGCGTTTCCCTGTGCGTTGCAGGCGCAATCCGCGCTCGCCGCCCTGCGCGATACGATGGCGGCGGAAAATATATCCGCCTCGGCCATCGACGCTGTCGAATTCGGCCTGCCGGAAGCCATGCGCCGCATCGTCGACCGGCCCGGCCGGCCGGGTTCCCGGTTTGCGGCGGCGGCGAGCCTGCAGTTTCTGACGGCCGCCCTGATCTGCGACGGCGATATCCTGCCCGAACGAATGAGCGACGAGGGGCGGATATCCAGCGATATCGTTGCGCTGACGCATAAAATTTCGGTCACGCACGCCGCCGGACTCGACGAAGCGTTTCCCGCCGCATGGCCGGCGCGCGTCCGGATTTCGACAGCGGCAGGTGTCTTCGAGAACGAAGTCCGGAATCCGCCGGGTCACCCCGATTCCCCGCTGGACATGGCAACGACCATCGACCGTTTCCACGCCTATAGCCGCGACCGGCTTTCGCCGGATGCCCGGAATGCAATCATTGACGGCGTGCAGGGACTCTTATCGTTGCGGGATTTGTCGCCGCTGACCGCGCATCTGCGCGCCATCGCCTAGATCAGCGGCGAAACCGTCCCGTCCTCGCTGAGCACCGGAATACTGACCAGGTGAACGTCGCCGCCGACCGACAATGCAAGGTTCGCCGTGCCGACGGCGCCGGCGGGAAGCTCCGTCACGGCCGTTAGCGGCGCCGAGCCCATACAGGCTTCGAGCGTGACGGCGGGGCTGCCCAGCCCGGGAACGCTTTCACCGTCGAGAATCGGGGAGAGGCTTCCCGCAATCCAGTCATCGAGGCGTTCGGCGCCGTATGTCCGGCCGAGACGTATCCAGTGTCCCTTGCAGGCGAGGGAGACACGCACCGCATAGCGGTCGCCCAGCGCAATATCGCCATCGATCCGCCGCAACGCCGTATCCCCGGCGAGATCGGGGGCGAATTCGACGATCACCTCCTCTGCGCCGGCAAGCCGGGCCGGACCTTCGATCGCCGCAGTCAGGGCAGCGGTCTGTCTGTAATCCGCATTCTCGAACGCGCCATCCAGGCAGTCCCGCGCCAGGGTCGCAGCCTTTCGGGAAATTGCGACTTCGGTGTCATCCGCCGGATGGCGGACAGCACGGAAGAGATCGGTTGCGTCGTCCAGCGCAGCGGCGGGCAAACCCGCAATCAGGGGTTGCGCGATCCCGCCGGGCAGTCTGTTCAGTTCCAGCACGCCGATCTTTGTTGCACCGCCGAGCCGTTTCGCCAGATCGGCACCGAGTCGCGGGGTGGAGACGATTTCCCCCATATGGGATGTCTCGGCGATCCATCCCGCCACCCGCTTCGACAGGCTGACGAAATATTCGGGGGCGCCGACGGCGGGCAGTACCAATACGCCCTGCGACCAGTACGGCACGAAATGGGTCAGCCACGACACGGCCGCCGGGCGCGGGAAATTGTTATAGAGCAGCAACGCGTCGAAACCGGTGGCGATCATGGCGGCACGGGTTTTTTCGACACGGGCGTCGAGAACGGCGGCCGGTACTTCGCCCGCGTCCCAGGCGAGAAGTCCGCGTCTCATGCCGCCACCGAGAGAAGCTTGCGCGGCAGGGTGCTGAAGGTTTCGTATCCGTCCTCGGTCACCGCCGTGGCCTCGCCCAGGACCATATAGCCGACCTCCGGGTGATATGTGTTGGGATGCACGATCAGGGTCGCGCCGGCCGGCAACACGGTATCGACATCTTCAAGAATATGCGGCGGGTTGTCGACGAACAGCCCCACCCCGTGGCCGCGCACCCGCGTGTATTCGCTGGTGCAGTAAATTCCGAGATCGTATTTCCGGAACACGTCGTTCTCAGCCTTGGCGATTTCCCCCGCGGTCACGCCCGCTTTCAGGAGGGCGCTCCCCGCCTCGACGGCCTCGATATAGACATCGAAGGCATCGAGCTGTGCGCGGCTCGGCTCGCCGACAACGAGAGTCCGGCAGACCTGCGCGTAGTAGCCGTCAACCGCCGGGGTCAGTTCGGTCGTCACCAGATCGCCCGCCTGGATGCGCCGTTCGCCGGGCGGGTGCATGCCGCGCACCTCGACCCCGCCCGATCCCAGGATCATGAAATTTTCCGGACAACCCGCTTCGCGGAAATAGGTTTCGATATCGGCAATAAGTTCGTATTCCGCGCGGCCGACCCGGCAGGCGTCCATGAACACTTCGTAGCCGCGATCCGCGATCACCGCCGCGCGGCGCACTGCCTCGATCTCGATGGGCGATTTCACCAGCAGCAACCGGTCGATCAGCGATGTGCCGTCTTCGACATCCTTCGCCGCGTCCGAACGAATTATCCCGTAGGGCATCAGCGTTGCCGGCGCCGACGCCACCTTGCGATTGCCGAGACGGCCGATCTCGGTGCATACCGTTTCCGTCAGGTCGTCGCATTGAACGATATCCGCATAGGGGGTTTCGACACGCGCCCGTGCGGCATCGGCCGCGGATTCGACAAACAACCGGGTTTCGCCGTCGCTGAAAAACAGCGCCAGCGCTTCGCCCTCCACCGGCGGAAAGTCGGTGACGTATCGCAGATAGTCGCACTGCCACGCATTGCCATAGACCAGCACGGCGTCGCAGCCCGCCTCCGCCATCGCCGCCATCAGGCGGCGGCGGCGCTCCTGGTGAACCGGGGTCATTCCGCCGCCTCGCGCGGCGACACATAACCGTATTGCCGCCGCGCCGCGTCCGGCGAAATCAGCCCTTCGCGGAGATCGGTCTCTATTTCGGCACGATCGCGGTCGCCGGCATCGCCGTACCCGCCGCCGCCGGCGGTCAGAAACGTCACTCTGTCGCCCGCATTGAGCTGGATGTTGGTTTCCTTCATCGCCCGTTCTTCGCTGCCGTCGACGCGGTGGATGATCGCGACGTTGGAGTCGCCGTCGCCGCCGCCGAGGATGCCCCAGGGCGGCTCGACAATGCGTTCGAGATTGATGTTCGCCGACGTCTTCTGAAGACACCGATAGGTGATGACGGTCCCGAAACCGCCGCGATACCTGCCGCTGCCGCCGCTATCGGCGCGGAGGCCGAACTCCTCGACGATGAACGGGAAATTGGTTTCCTGGACTTCGATGGGCACGTTCCGCACATCGCCCTGACAGATGGACACCGCAGCGCTTTCGCCATCGCCGGTGGGCCGACCGCCCCAGCCGCCGCCGAAAATATTCATCAGCAGGAAACGCCGCCCATCCCCTTCCCGATAGCCGTAAAACGACACACCGCCCATGTCGCCCTTGTGCGCCGCCGGCACGTTGTCCGGCATGGCGGCGGCGAGCGCTTTCAGGATGGTGTCGATAACGGTCGGCAGCATGATCGACCACAGGCCGATCGCCGCCGGCGGCTTTGCGTTGAGCATCGTGCCTTCGGGCGATATCAGCTTGAGCGAGCGGAAACAGCCCTCGTTCACCGGCGCGTCCGGCATCGTCAGGCATTTGAACGCGACGCGGGCCGCCGCCAGGCCGCCGGAAAACCCGGAATTGAGCGGCGTCGGCACCTGCGGGTTCATGTCGGAATAATCGACCGTCATTTCGTCGCCGGCAACGGTGACGGTCACTTTGACGTCGAGCGGTTTGTCCAGTGTGCGCCCGTCATTGTCGAGCACGCTTTCGGCGCGGTAGACCCCGTCGGGAATGCCGGCGACGACGTCCCGCGCCTCGGCTTCGGACTGGTCCCAGATTTCGGCGATGCAGGCATTGACCGTATCCACCCCGTAGCGGCCGAACGCCTCGCCGAGACGCCGTTCGCCAAGATGGCAGGACGCGATCTGCGCCCGGAGATCGCCAAGCGACGATTCCGGGAAACGCAGGTTATCGGTCAGGATCTGCCACACCGCTTCGTTGCGCTTGCCGGCCTCGTAGATCTTGATCGAGCGGAGCTGCAGCCCCTCCTGGAAAATCTCGTTGGTTGCGTAGGATCCGAAACCGACCCGCGTGCCGCCGATATCGACCCAGTGCGCACGGTTTGCCGCAAAGGCGACGAGTTCGCCGTCGTGAAAACACGGCGTATAGATACAGATATTATTGAGATGCTGGCCGCAGATTTCGGCGTGGTTCATGATGATCGCATCGCCCGGCGCGAACCCGTCGAGCCCGTAACGTTCGATCCCGTCGATGACGGCGGCACCCAGATCGGCCAGAAAAATCGGCAGACCGCCCTTGTTCTGGCTGATCATCCGCCCTTCGAGATCGATCAGCCCGCAGCAGTAATCGCGGACTTCGTAGATCATCATGTTATAGGCGGATTTGCACAGCGCCGTCGCCATGTCTTCGGAATAGGCGACCAGCGAATTGCGGACGACTTCGAGAGTGACCGGATGAACGTTCATGCCATAGCCTCGCTTATGATTCGCCGGCGATCGCGATATCGAGATGGCCGTGTTCGGTCACCGTCGCGACGTCGCCGGGGAAAATCAGGGTGGTTGAATTGGGTTCTTCGATCACCGCCGGGCCTTCGACGACCGCGCCCGGTGCGAGACCCGGCCGCCATACGATGCGGCTGGCAAGCGGCGCGGCCGGATCGTCGAAGATCACATCCCGCGTCTGGTCCGGCTGCGCATCCACGGGCCGGTAGGTTTCCGACATCCAGTCGAACGACGTATCGGCCCCGACGGCGCGCAGAATCAGGCGCAGGTTCACGATCTGGATACTTTCGTCCGGGGCGGCGTGGCCATACCGGCGCTCGTGCAACCTGTCAAAGGTCCGGCGCAGCGCGTCGGAACCGCCGCCGGTGAGGTCGGTCGCCCCGTCCAGCGGCACGGGGATCGTATGTTCCTGGCCGCGATAGCGAAGATCGGCGGCAAACTGAAACTCGGTTTCTTCGCCGCCGAATCCCTCGGTTGCGATCCGGTCGTTTCCGGCATCGCGCAGTTCGTCAAATGCCGCCCGCGCAGCCGCGTCGTCGATATGGGCAAGATCGCCGACAAAGGTCCGTACAAAGTCCTGCCGCCACGGCGCCAGCAGCATGCCGAGCGCAGAGAAATTGCCGGGATAGCGCGGGATGATGACCCGCGGAATGAAAATTTCACGGGCTATGGCGACCGCGTGCAACGGCCCCGCCCCGCCGAAGGCGATCATCGCGGTATCGCGGGGATCGCAGCCCCGTTCGACAGACACGGTGCGGACGGCCAGCGACATAGAGGCATCGGCGATCTTCGCGATTCCGAGCGCGGCATCGGGCACCGAAAGTCCGATCGGATCGGCAATCTTCGCCTTGATTGCGGCTTCGGACAAAGCGGGATCGAGCCCCATACGGCCCGACAGGAACCGGCCTGCATTCAGGCGTTTGAGGACGAGATCGGCATCGGTCACGACCGGCACATCGCCGCCCTTGCCGTAACAGGCGGGGCCGGGATCGGCACCGGCGCTTTCCGGGCCGACATGGAGGCCGCCGCGGGCATCGGTCCAGGCAATGCTGCCGCCGCCGGCGCCGACTTCGACGATATCGACCACGGGCAGCTGCATCGGCTGGCCCCGGGAGTATCCGCCGATATAGTAATCCTCGCTGACCTCGGGGGCGCCGTCAGTGATCAGGCTGGCCTTGGCCGTGGTACCGCCCATGTCGAACCCGATGCATTGTTCGAGCCCGAGGATTTCCGCGATCCGGCCGGCGGCGATCATGCCGGCGACCGGGCCGGATTCCATCATCGTCACCGGCTGAACGCGGGCCTGGCCGAGCGACATGGTGCCGCCGTTCGAGCGCATGATCTGGATCGAGCCGGCGAAGCTGCCGTCGGCCAGAAATCCTTCGAGCCTGTCGAGATAGCCCCGCACGCGGGGGCCGACATAGGCGTTCAGCGCCGTTGTGGATGTCCGCTCGTATTCCCGGTATTCGCGCAGGATATCGTGCGACAGGGAAACGAACATTCCCGGGCAGACCCGGTTCAGAATCTCTCCGATGCGCTGTTCGTGAACCGGGTCGGCATAGGCATGGATCAGACAGACGGCCACCGACGAGACGTCCCGGGCGAGAAGCTCGCGGCCGATCGCCTCGACCTCGGCATCGTCCAGCGGATCGAGAATTCCGCCGTTCGCCGTCATCCGCGCCGAGACTTCCCAGGTCATCGACCGCGGCACCAGCGGGCGCGGCCGGCGGAATTCCAGATTGAAGGCTTCGGGGCGATTGTTGCGGCCCATCGCATAGACGTCGCGAAAGCCCTTCGTCGTGATCAGCGCCGTATTGGCGCCCTTGCGTTCGAGCACGGTGTTGATGGCGATCGTGGTGCCGTGCAGAAAATCCCGGATGGCGGAAATATCGGTATCGACCCCCGCCAGCGCGTCGGCAACGCCGCGGGTGGGATCGTCCGGCGTGGTCGATGTCTTGTCGATGACGATTTCGCCATTACGCAACCCGACGAGATCGGTAAACGTCCCGCCGATATCAATTCCAACGCGTTCCATGTTTTTCTTACTCTGTCCGCGCGGCGCACGGACGTGTTTTAGACGGTCGCCGGATCGAGGGCATCCTGCCGGTTTTCCGTCGGTTTCGGGTCGCGCAGGCCGAGAATGCGCCGCGCATTGCTGTAAAGAATCTTTTCCTGGTCTTCGGCGGATATTCCGGTCTCACCGAGGAATTTCAGCGCATCCGCCGGGCTCCAGCACGGGTAGTCGCTGCCATACATCACATGGTCGGCGCCGTAATATTCGATGGCGAATTTGATGCCTTCCATATGCGGAGACACGGTGTCGCTGTACATCCGCTTGATATAGGTGCTGGGCTCTTCGGGCAGTTTGGCCTTCTTGCCGTTCTTGTCCATGCGGCCCGACTGGTAGGGCAACGCTCCGCCGGTATGGGATATGACAATTTTCAGGTCCGGATGGCGGGCCATAATGCCGGACAGCACCAGCCGCGACGCCGCGACGCTGACTTCCATTACCCGGCCAAGGCTGAGATGCAGCGCACCGTCATATCCGTCCAGCGCGTCCTGAAAAACGGCGTCCGTCGGGTGAAGAAACAACGGAATACCGAGCTCCGCCACGCGGGCGTAATAGGGTTCGAGCCTTTCGGCGTCGATCCGGGGGTCCGCCCCGATGCTGCCGGGCAGGTTGGCGCCCATAAGGCCAAGACGGCCGACGGCATCTTCGAGGACCTCGATCGCGATCCCGGTATCGAGCATCGGGATTGCGGCGCTTGCCCATACCCGGCCCGGGAACCGGCGCTGCGCGCCCGCCATTTCCTCGTTCCAGAACAGGGCGTCATCGCGTCCCTTTTCGGCTTCGACATCGGAAAAATGGACGGAAAGCGGGCCGATCGAACAGACGACGTCGACTTCGTGGCCGAGGCCGTCCATATGCGCGAGCTGGTCCTCGAGATCGAACCATTCCTTCCAGCTGTTCAGCGTATCGATGCTGGTTTCGCGCCGCTGATAGGCGTACCCGCCGCGGTCATTGACGGTAACGCTCGGATAACCCGGGCGTTTGCCCAGATGTTCCATGAAGGACCGGGGCCACCAGTGAAAATGGGAATCTATAATATGCATGGGATGCGCTTCCCGCGATCTGTGAAGGTATCGGGCCGGGTGCGACACCCGGCCCGTTCGTACCGTCGATCCGCTACTTTTTCTTGCCGTCCGACGGCGCGGCAATTTTTACCATCTCGCGGAACTTCGCGAGCAACGGTTGCGGCGTCGACATGGCGGTTTCGATCACGGACTGGATTTTCTCCGCCGTAATCGGATTGACGATCATCCGGCGTTCCGCCGCTTCCTTGCGAAAGGCGGGATCCGCAATCGTCTCGACGAATGCCTTCTTCAGGGCCGTCACGCGGTCGGTCGGCACACCTTCGGGGGCGAAGAAACCATGTCCGACATAAGCCGGCGCTTCCATGAAGTCGAGCATCCGGCGCTGATCGGCGGTGGTCACCAGATCGCGCAGGTTCGGCACCCCGGCAAGGTCCTTTTCGCCGGGACCGACCTGAACCAGGTGGACGATCTTCTTGTCCTTGATCCAACCCGGCTTGGTGGTCACGTAGCTGTTGTAAAAGCTGCCGCGGCCATGAACTTCACCGGATTCCATGGCCTTGTTCATGGGCCCTGCGCCGCGATAGCCCGGTACGATCTTGAACTTCGTGCCGAGCGCCGCGTTCATAAAGGCGGGGATCAGATAGGCCGATGACAGCTTGCTCGACGTCGCCATGACGACTTCGGTTTTCTTGGCGCCCTCCAGCGTCGTTGCCGGCGCAGTATGCCAGACGGTGCTGACTTCCGTCATCGCGGTGATCGACCCGAGCCACTGGAATTTGGCGGGGTTGAATTTGACCTTGCGCAGCAACGGTGCATTCACCGCAATCGGCAGCGCCGCGCCGAGGACGGTACCGTCCTTTGCGGCGGCATTTCCCATATACGACATCATCTTGGCGCCACCGGCGCCGGCCATGGCTTCGACAATCATGTTCGGCTGGCCGGGAACACGCGGTGCCATATGTTTCGCGAGCAGGCGCGCGACGGACGAGAACCCGCCCCCGGCGCTGCCGCCCGACAGGAACTTGATGGTTCTGCCTTTATAGAAATCCGACACCGAATCGGCAGAGGCGGCCGCGAACGGGGCCACGGCCATTGCCAGTGCGACACCGGTTGTCATCGTAAATCGTTTCATCGTTTCACTCCCAGGATTATTATGTTCGTCTCGTCCCCGTTTGCGGGGACGCTGTTTTTGGCCGGGCACCCTGCGTTCAAGGTGACGGCAATTCTCAATTCGTCTCTTCGCGGCGATCATGGCCCCGCAGGCCAGCCGCGGCAATGGTCGATATGACTTCTATGTCATAGCTTTTTAACTATGACTTGTTCCATTTGGGTCAAAACGCCTATCCGCAAAATTCAGGCCCGCGCTATGTGCTATACGGCTGTCAGGAAAACGGCCGCCGGTCATTCAGGTACCGGATCAGGGTAAAGGCGATTTCGGGAATTTCCCGGTTCTCGGCATAGGCCCAACGAACCTGCAGGGGACCGGGACCACTGGAAAGGTCGAGCGGCACCAGCGTGCCGGCCGCGATTTCGGGCTCGACCGCACAGCGCAGCGAACACGTAAACCCGACACCAAGCTGCGCCATCTGCTTTGCGGCGACCCCATCCTGCAACTGCAGGACAACGTCGTAGTCCCTGATTCCCGCCCGGCGCAGCATGACTGCGATCATCCGGGCGAAATTCGATTCCTCGATACCGCCGATAAAAGCCTGACCGGCCAGTTCTTCGGGCGCTATTTTCCGCCGCCCTGCAAGGGGATGGTCCGGCGAGACAACCAGAACCAGGTCGAGATGCCCCATCAGTTCGGACCGGATTCCGCTAACCGGCCCGATGGCGAGAAACAGTGCCAGGTCGACCTCGGCATCGCGAATCATGGCCAGTACTTTTTCCTGGACCTCGCTATAGGAAACGATTTTCGCACCCGGATGGGATTTCAGAAAAGCCGCCAGATGCCCCGGGAGAATCAGGTTCGCCAGGTTCCGCTGCGCGGCCACGCTGAAGCGGCCGGGTTCCGCCTCGCCGGCTGCCCTGAGCGTCGTTCCGATATCGGACGCGCGCGATAACGCATCGGCGGCGTAGGTATAGAAGGTTTCGCCCATTGTCGTCAGGCGTGGCGGCCTGCCGCGATGACGAATGAACAAAGGCTGCCCGAGATGGTTTTCGAGCGCCTTGATATGGGCGCTGACGGACGGCTGGGCGATACCAAGATGATCAGCCGCCGCGCCGAACCTGCCGATATCGACAACCGTCTTGAAAACTTCGAGCCGCCGGAGGCTGACGCCGATCATGAATTCCTATCCGGTCTCGGGACGGCCATGCCGCGAAGGCGGCACGAAGGCCCCGACAGGGCCTCCGTGCCACCGGGACATTGCTATTTCAGCATCGCATCGGCTTTTGCGATCTCATCCGTCCAGATGCCTTTTTCCTTGTAGAAAGCGATGGCCTCCGGGTGATGCGGGATCATCGGCAGATCGCTCGCCGCGGATTTCTGCGTAAAACCGCGAAGCGAGAAATGGGCCTTGCGGATTTCCTCGGTGCCCTTCCACAGGCCTTCCAGCACAGCGCGGATGATCTTCGGATCCTGGTCCTTGTGCGTGATGACATACGAATCGTACGTCAGCAGGTGCGTCGGCGCCGGCAGGCCAAGATGCTTGAGCGGCGGCAGCTTCGACATCCGCACACCCGGGAACGTAGCATCCTGGATGCTTTTCAGCGTCGCGGGATCGGCGCCGAATGACAGGTAGCGGACCTTGCGTTTCGCGTGAATTTCACGCACCGCCGGCATACCGAGCGACGCCCAGCTGGCATCCGTCCGTTCCGCGCCGAGGGCACGCGGCGAATCGAGCGCGCCGGTGACCGGCACGGCCCGGACGTCTTTCCAGGTCAGGTTGCCGACCGCAAGCGATGCCGCAACCATCGGGCCGATAACCGAATGCCCGCCGAAATCTGACGCAACGCGCATGCCTTTCAGGTCCGATATTTTCTTGATCGGGGAATCGTCATAAACGACGAAGCCCAGCCGAAGCGCACCCGAACCCGATCGGATAATCCGGACGTTCTTGTATTCTTTTTTGGCTGAATTCTTGCCGTGGTAGTTGAACCAGGCGGTCGAGGACGAAACCGTCGAAAAATCGTACTTGCCGTCGTTCAGCGCGCCAAAATAAGAGTCCGGACCACCGAACGCCCGAACGATTACGCGATGCCCGGAATGCTGCGACGCCACCTTTGCGACACCGGATCCGCTGGCATTGTACAACGTGCCGGCGCGATCGAGGGCCATGATAAGCGTCTTCGCGTCAGCGGCACCGGCGGCGAGCGTCAATGCACCCGTGGCGGCAAGAATAGCTGCTATCGTCTTCATAGAATGTCTCCCTATCGATTGATTAATGGCAGATAAACCGCCGTTTTTGTTGTCATAGTCTGCGTCCAAGACTCCGGATCAGCGTAGGATCAAGACAAAATCGGGTCAAACGAAAAGCGGCGTTCAGGCCGCCTCCGCTTTCCCGCGGGCACGCCCTCGAACAAAAAGAACCGCCACCAGACAAAGGGCGACAGCGATCACGACGAGGCCCGGCGCCGTATCGTAGGGCGCAACCAGCAGGGCAAGACCGGCAACTCCGATCACGAATCTTACGACACTGCCCAGGGGGACAAAAAGGAACCCCGACACACAACAGCTGAGTACCATGACGCCGACGATCGACTTTACAAAAACCGCGAAGATTTCGCTCGGCGCGCCGACAAAGATCAGTTCGGGATAATAAACGATCAGGAACGGTACCAGATAAGCCACGAATCCGAGCCGCATGCCGGCCCAACCTGTCTGCCAGAAATTGGTTCCCGCAACCGATGCCGCCGCAATCGTCGCAAGGCATACCGGCGGCGTGATCATCGACAGCATCCCGAAATAGAACAGGAAGAGATGGGCCGACATTTCGACAACACCGGCCTCGACCAGTGCGGGCGCGGCAATCACCGACAGGACGATATAAATTACGGCTGACGGCATCCCCATGCCGAGCACGATGCATACCAGCGCCGTCAGCATAAGCAGGACCGGCAAATTGCCGCCGGCCGCGGATGTCAGCAGCAGCGAAACATTGAAGGCGAGCCCGGTAAGCTGCAACAGGCCGATAATGATGCCGGCGGCGGCCGTGATGACCATCAGGTCCAGGATGATGCGGCCGGTCTCGCGCAGTTCTCCGTAGAGCCGCGCCAGGGTCGGGCGTGTATACGGGTGCAGGAACCCGATAACCACCGTGACGATGGCGGCTGTCATCGCCGATTTACCGGGTTGCCAGCGCTCGATCATCAGGGTCCAGACCAGGATGAAAATCGGGACAACGAAAACCCACGCCCGGCCGAGGACGAGCCTCATGCGGGGCAACTGATCGCGGGGCAGCCCTTTCATCTTGTATTTCGACGCCTCGATATCGATCTGGGCGAACAAGGCGACGTAATAGAGCAACGCCGGAATAAGCGCCGCCAGCACGACCTCGCCGTAAGGCACTGACAGGAATTCCGCCATGATAAAGGCGGTAATGCCCATGACCGGCGGCATGATCTGCCCGCCGGTGGATGCGACCGCCTCCGTCGCGGCGGCGAGATGGCCGGGATAGCCGGCCTTGCGCATCATCGGAATCGTGATCGGGCCGTCCATCAGCACATTGGCGACGGCGCTGCCCGATATCGTGCCGAAGAAGCTCGACGCCAGCACGGCGACCTTTGCCGGACCGCCGCGATAGCCGCCCATCGCCGCCATCGCGAAATCCGTCAGGACCTCTGCCCCATGGACCGCATACAGCATCCGGCCGAACAGAATAAATGCGATGATCATGCTGGCAGTGACCGACAGCGGCAGCCCGAACAGCGCATTGCTGTCGAGATACATATAGATGCTGAGCCGGTCCCAGCCTTCTGACGGGGCTTCGAGAAACCCGGGGAAATAATCGGAAAACGCGGCGTAGAAAATCAGGAACCCCGCCATCAGCACAAGCGCCCAGCCGGCGATTCTTCGGGTCGCTTCCATCACCACGACAAGGGCAACCGTGCCCAGCACGATCCGTTCGGTCGATAACAGGCCGAGATCGTTCCTGATGACCGGATAGCCGAAAACGACATAACCGCCGACCACCGCGGAGGCAACGACCAGCACCCAGTCGTACCAGGGCGGCGCGGTCTCGGAAGGCCCCGACTTCGACGCCGGTACGGAAAGGAACACGCCGACCATGCCAAGCGTAAATATCAGGGCGAGAAACTGTTCCTTGAAAATAATGATCCCGAGATCCGCGTGGATTTCGAGCGACCAGACGGCACCGAGCAAGGCCAGAGAAATCAGAATAGCCTGATGCGCAACACCCACGGGCCCTGAAATATGGCGCGTTTTTTCGCCCGATTCTTCGCTTTGTGCCACTGTTCCTCCCGATCGGTCCCTCTGCGGGAACCCGATTCAACACTCGGAGGAAAGCTGTTCTCCGTCAAGTGGGGGCGTTTACAGAATTTGAGATTCAGCGGCAGGGGTTTTTATATGACGGCTTTGCCGACCTGCTCCACCATATCGAACAGGGCGCGGTTGCGGCTTTTCATGGCGGGAACCAGTTCGCGGGCCTCCGCGACGAGTTCGTCGGCATCGAACGCCGTAATTTTTCCGCCTTCCACCAGAACACAGCCATCGACAATCACCGTATCGACGCCCGCACCGGTCTCCGACTGGACGAATTGATGGATCGGATCGTTGACCGGGCACCACCACGGCCGTGTCAGATCATAGAGCGCCAGGTCAGCCACCTGCCCGACTGAAATTGCGCCGAATTTGCCGTCGGCGAACATCGCCGCCGCGCCGCCGCCGGTCGCCATTCCCAGCGCCTGGCGGGTGCTGACCCAACGATGCCGATCCGTCTCACCGACACGGTGAATGGCAGTCGCGAGCTTCATCGCACGATGTATAGCCTGATCGCCACTGCTGCAGGAACCGTCGCTGCCGAGCGCCACCCGCACGCCCTGCGCAAGCATCTCGGGAATCGGCGCCAAACCGCTTGCCGTCAACAGGTTGCTTTCAGGATTGTGGACCACGGATGCGCCCCGGTCGGCCATCAGCGCAATATCGTCACCGCCGATCCATATCGTATGAGCGCAGCTGAGCTGTTGCGTCAGCAACCCGAGGTCGTCGAGGTGGCGCACCGTCGTGGATCCGTACAGGTTTTGGGCGATATGCGTCTGGATTTCGGTTTCCAGCAGGTGCGTATGCACCCCGACGCCGAAACGGTCCACGAGTTGTACGCACATATCGAGCAGGTCGTCGCTGCAGCGCATCGGGTTCGACGGTGCCGGTCCGACACTGATCCTGCCCGCTTCGCCGTGCCAGCCTTCAATCGCGCCGGTGCAGAGGTCGCGTAACTCGGAAACGGAGCGCGGTTGATAGGGATTGAGGCGTTCCACCTCGCGCTGCAATTCGTCGGGCAACGTGCCGTCCGGCGGCAGAATGTCGGTATATTCGCCGTCGAAAATCCGCAGCGCCACATGGGCGCGCATCCCCGAATCACGGTAAGCCGCGACAACGGCGGTCACGTCGTCGGGGCCGAAAGCCTGTTCGGGAAAGTGGTCGAGAGTCGCGGTCGTCCCGGTCAGCAGCATCTCGATACAGTTCAGCATCGTGCTGACATATACTTCGCGCGACGTCCGGTTCGCCGTATAGGCTTGGAACAGCCACATCGATGCGCGATGGTTCAACAGGTCGAATGCCCCGTGGACCACGCTTAGAGGCGAATGCGTGTGTGCGTTCACCAGTCCCGGCATTAGCAGCCGGTCGGTCGCATCGATAACCCGGTCGCATCCCGCGTCGACGTCGCGCCCGACCGATCCCACGGCCGTGATGATGCCGTCCTCGATCAGCACATCGGCGGACGTCAGGATACGATCCTCCGGATCCAGCGTGACGACAAGGCCGCCGCGAATCAGAATTTTTTGCCGGATTACATTCCCGATCATTTATCAGCCGCTCGCGATCGAACCGCGACTAGTTGCCGAAAATCAGTTCGGGGAGCCACAGGGCCGTCGGCGGATACATCGCCACGACGAACAGCACGATCAACTGACAGATAATGAATGGAATAACCCCCTTGAACATAGAGACAAGCTTGATCTCGGGCGGCGAAATGGCGCGCAGGTAATAGATCGACGGCGCCACCGGCGGCGTGAGATAGGACGTCTGGATGACGACGCAGACCATAATGCCGAACCAGATCGGGTCTATTTCGGCAGCCCGGATCAGCGGCGTGAAGATCGGCATGCAGATCAGAACGATCGCGACCCAGTCGAGAATGAAACCGAGCAGGAAGATCACCCCCAGCATCAGGATCGTCAGCTGGGTCTTCGACGGATTGAAGGTCGCGAGAAATTCCCGGATCAGGTCATTACCGCCATTGACCAGAAAAATACTGGAGAACATGACACCGCCCATCACCGCGAACATGACCATCGCGTTGATCTTGATCGAACGCGTCAACACGTCGGCGAACACGGCACCGGACATGCGCCCATAGGCGGCAATCAGCAAGACGGCGCCGAGCGCGCCGACAGCCGCGGCCTCGGTCGGCGAGGCGATGCCAGCCAGGATCGAACCCAGAACCGCGACAACCAGACCCACGGCAGGCACGATTGCAATCATCGTGGCCGACAGCTTGTGGCCCAGGGAAACATCTTCCTGGCTGCCGTCGTCCACCGCCGGCGCATCCTCGGGCCGCAGATAACACCGAATAATGATGTAGCCAAGGAACAGCACGGTCATCAGAAGACCGGGGATGACAACCCCGGCAAAAAGGTCGCCGATGGATTGTTCAACGATCGAGCCGTAGACGACGACGACCACGGTCGGTGGAATGATGGTCCCGAGAGACCCGCCGGCGCAGATCGTGCCGGAAATCAGATCGTGTTTGTAGCGCTGCTTGACCATGGGCGGAATCGCCATCATGCCGACAACGGTTTCGACCGCACCGACGACGCCGGAGCAGGCGGCAAACACGCCGCACATGGAGATCGAGGTCAGGGCAAGACCGCCGCGCAGTTTCCCGATCCAGAGCTGGATCGCGATGAACAGCTTTTCGGCAATGCCGGACCGTTCAAGCGCCGCACCCATAAAGACGAACAGCGGCAATGCGGTGAGCACGTAATTGGTGGCAACACTGTGCAGCTGGCTGAACATCTGCGGGCCGAGCGTATCGCCGAAGAACCAGAAACCGAACACGAATGACAGGGCAATCATGCTGAAGGCGACAGGAAAACCAAGGAACACCAGCACAAACAGGGCCGGGAACATCCAGAGCGCCGGAATATCAACCATACCTTAAACCCCCAGGGCCGGGTCATGGCCTGCCGGGCCGTCAACGACGAAAATTCCGACAACATGACGAATTATTTCAACAAGTGTCTGCAGCAGCAGCGCGATCGTCCCGAGCGCCAGCGCCGTATAAAACGGCCAGATAAGCGGCCCCCATGCACTGACCAGTTCGACCTCGTCGGTCCTGTAGGCCGACCAGGACCGAAGGGTCGCGGCTTCGCCCAGCATCCAGATCGCCGGCAGAAAACAGCCCAGATAGATGAAAGCGTAGATAAAATGCTGTACCCGTTTCGGCAGCATGTCGGAAAACACATCGATGCGGACATGCACCTTCTTCTGTAGCCCGTAGGCACCGCTCAGCATGAACAACGCGCCGTGCAGCATGAAGGTAATGTCGAACGCCCAGATCTGAGAGGCGTTGAAAAGATACCGCGCCACGACTTCGTATACGCAGACGATAATCAGGGCAGGAAAGAGAATGGCTCCGAACAGGACCGTCACGCGAACCAGTTTTTCTGTCGCAAGACAGAACCGCGAAATATAGGACATTGTATGCGCTTTCGGCGGCGTCTCGGGGATAAGATGGTAGACGGGCCGCACCTTGGCGCGGCCCGCCCGCAATCGTCCTATTTGGACTGAGCGTCAATCACCTGGTAGGCGGAGTTGGCTTTCCATTCATCCTGGAACGCGTAGTAGCTCTCGGCGAGCTTGCCCATCCACGGGTTGCCCTTTTTGGCTTCCGATGCGGACTTTTCCGCGGCCCACTCACGTCCGCCTTTACGGATCGCGTCGACGACTTCCTTGTCGAGCGTCACGATTTCGTTGGTCGTGTTCGCGGCAATCGCCTTCATCGCCTTGACGTTATTGACGAGGGTCAGGGCATACGAATTGATCAGCACGGAATCGCAGACCATTTCCATCTTCTGCTGGATCGACTTGGGAAAGCTGTCCCAGAGCGATTTTTTCATCAGCATTTCATAGAGCGCGCCCGGGGCATGAATGCCGGGCAGGATTACGTATTTGGCGATCTTCGGGAAGCCGAGCGAGTTGTTGCCGTAGGGATCCAGATATTCGGCGCCATCGACACCCTTGCGCTCCAGCAGCGTGAACACTTCCGGTCCGGGAACCAGCGTGGGCGCCGCACCAAGCTTGCGCATCACCTGGGTATTTGCACCGGCCGTACGGTATTTGAAGCCCTTCAGATCGGCCAGAGTCTGGATTTTCTTGTGCGAATGGGCGAAGACTTCCGAGCCGATCGCGCCGCAGATCATGCCGTGAAGGCCCTGGCTGTGGCGATAGCCTGCCCACAGGTCCTTGCCGCCGCCGGCCAGCACCCACATGATTTTTGCATCGGGAGCCATCCCGCCGGGAATGTCGCTGATGAAAGCCGAAGCCGGGCTCTGATTGATTTCAAAAGCCGGATACTGATGCGCGAGATCCGCGCGGCCGTCGGCCACCGCCTTGTGGCCTTCAAAGAGACCCGCGAGCGCGCCCGAACCATATGCCCGGATCTTCATCTCACCGTCGGTCGCAATGGCGATCTTGTTCTCAATGTCCTCAGCGAACATCTTCCAGGTGACCGTGCCCTCGGGCGTGGTCGTCGTCATTTTGAGATCGTACTTGGCGTCCGCTGCAACCGCACTGGTCGCAAACCCGATCGCCGCCATCGCGATCGTCAGCGTCTTCACAGAATTCCGCATTTTCTTCTCCATTGATTGTGTACCAAGCAGCCAAGGATCGGGCCGTCGTCAGCACCGAATCCGGTGCCGGCTGGCCGGCGGCGATCCGGTCGCGAGCCTTAGTCCCTGTCGTTCCGCAACGGCCAACCCCGTAAAGGGAGGGTCGCTCGCTGTTGTGCAGTGCAATATCCATGCCAACTCGGCGACGTCCGGGCGGCGCATGAATTTATCGATAGGTTTCAACGGGTTCGCTTGCGGACTGGCGCCGGAAGATGTCCGGGCAGGCAGGTGCCGTCCCGCCGGAAATTGATCGACATGAGCATTCTTTGGACGACTGACCAAAATTGAGGCACATGGACGCGAATTGCATGCCGTCGCCCGGATATTGCACGGCCGCGGATCAGAGCATCGTCGGAAAGTATATATTGCAGCGCAATATTTCTCTTGGTGCATTGCATCTCGAATCAATGTTATCGTTGCGGCAGCGTGGCGCGGATACGACAGAAGGTGTGACTGTATGGGTGGGATTCCCGTCATCGACATCGCCGCGTTCAGCCATGGCGACGATACCGACCGAAAGAAGATAGCCGCCGCCGTCGCGCATGCGGTCGAGACAATCGGTTTCCTGTCAATTACCGGCCATGGTGTGCCGGTCCCGCTGATCAACCGGGTACGGGAAAGTGCATGGACGTTTTTCGGCCTGCCGCTGGGTGCCAAACTGGCCTATCTGGACCCGTCGCATAATCTGAACCGGGGCTACACCCCTTACGCCGAAGAGCACAATGCGGCGTCGGCCGGCACGAATGCCGCCGCCGACCTCAGAGAAGGGTACATCTTCGGTCCGCTTGAGCTGCCCGAAGGAATCCAGCCCGGCACCGCCGCCGCCCACGCCTACCAGCCGAATATCTGGCCCGATGCGCTTCCGGACGTCGCGGACGCATTCCGCAGCTATTACACCGCGGTGGCGAATTTCAACAAAACACTGCTGGAGATATTTGCGACGGCCCTCGACCTGCCGCCGGACTATTTCGAAACGAAATTCCGCGACCACTCGTCGGTGGTCAGAATTCTCCACTATCCCGGGCAGACCGACATCCCCGAAGAAGGCCAACTGCGCTGCGGCGCGCATACGGATTTCGGATCGCACACGATCCTCCTTGCCGATGATTCGCCGGGCGGGCTTCAGGTGCTGACGAAATCAGGCGACTGGATAGATGCCCTGCCGCCCGCAAACGGGTTCATCATCAATATCGGCGACATGATGAAAATGTGGACGAACGACCGCTGGCATTCAAATCTGCACCGGGTCGCCAATCCGCCGTGCGACGAAAGCGCGGGGGCGCGGTTATCGATCGCATTTTTCACCTATCCGAACCCCAATGCAGTGATCGAATGTCTGCCAACATGTCGTTCCGACAACCAACCGGCGAAATACGACCCGGTACCGGCGGGCGAGTACAGGCGGATGAAGGTCAACAGCACGACGGCAGCAGCCCAGACGCTTCCCGACGCATGATCCCCGCCGCATGCACGACGAAACGAAACGCGAAATGACAGCACCCCGTCCCGAATGAGGCCGCCAATGGAAACAGACGTCAAAAAAACGCCGGACGGAAAAGGCATCGGCAGTTCCCTGAAGCGCCAGGAAGACGACCGTTACCTGCATGGGCGCGGACGATATGTCGGCGATATCCGGATGCAGGGAATGCTGGAACTCGCCTTTCTGCGCAGCCCCGTCGCCCATGCCCGCATCGGCGACATCGTCAAACCGTCGGATAATTCCGAACATGTCTTTACCGCGGACGACCTGACCGGTGTGACCGGGATCAAGGCCGATTCCGGCCTGCCGGGTTTCCGCAGCTCGATCCAGCCCATCCTTGCCGATACCAAGGTTCGCTATGTCGGCGAACTGGTTGCCGCCGGGCTTGCCGACACCCGGGCGCATGCCGAGGACCTCGTGGAACGAATCGCGGTCGATTTCGAAGAGCTGCCCGCCGTGCACGACATGACCCGGGCGCGCGATACCGACGCCCCGATGGTCCACGAACACTGGGATGAAAACGTCTTTCTCGAAAGCGCCGTCGACATCGGCTTCGAAGCGGCCATCGAAGGCGCCGCGAGTATCGTCAAGCGGACGTTCAGAACCGCCCGGCAATGCATGGCGCCGATAGAAGGCCGCGGCGTCGTCGCGGTCTGGGACCGGAATCTCGAAATGCTGACGCTTCATTCCGCCACGCAGATTCCGCATATCGTTCGCACGGGACTTGCCGGCTGTCTCGGCCTCGATCACGGCCAGGTGCGTATCATCGCCCCGGATGTCGGCGGCGGGTTCGGCTTCAAAAGCCAGCTGCTCGCCGAAGAAATCTGCGCCGCCTGGCTTGCGATGAAACTGGACCGGCCGATCCGCTGGCTCGAAGACCGCCGCGAACATCTGACCGGCAGCGCGAATTGCCGCGAGCATCATTACGAAGTGACCGGTTATGCAGCCGCCGACGGCGAACTGCTGGCCGTCGATTGCGAAGCCATTGTCGATGCCGGGTCCTATTCCACCTATCCGTTTTCCGCCTGCCTGGAATCGGCGCAGGTCGCAAGCATTCTGCCGGGCCCGTACCGCCTGAAAGGTTATCGCTGCAAAACCTGGTCGGTCGCGACGAACAAGCCGCCCATCCTGCCCTATCGCGGCGTCGCGCGTACCGGCGTGTGCTTCGCGCTCGAAGTACTGGTCGACGCCCTTGCCCGCGACCTGAAGATCACGCCCGAAGCCATCCGCCGCCGCAATCTCGTCGAACCGGAGGCGATGCCGTTCACCAATATCACCAACAAGTATTTCGACAGCGGCAACTACCCGGAGGCGCTGACGCGCGCCGTCGAAGCCATCGGCCTCGACGAGATCCGGGCCGAACAGGCGGAACAGACCGGCGACAAACGCATCGGCGTCGGCCTGTCGATATTCTGCGAACAGGGCGCCCACGGCACGTCCGTTTATCACGGCTGGGGCATTCCCATGGTTCCCGGCTTCGAGCAGGCGGGCGCGCGCCTGACGCCGGATGGCGGCCTGGAACTTCGGGTCGGCGTCCACAGCCACGGCCAGGGCCTGGAAACGACGCTGGCGCAGATCGCCTACGAGGAACTGGGGATCGACCCCGCCAGGGTGAAAGTCGTCCACGGCGATACCGCCTATACGCCCTATTCCACCGGCACCTGGGGATCGCGCTGCATCGTTATGGCCGGCGGCGCCGTGTCCGCCGCCAGCGCGGCGCTGGGCGACCGCATCCGCAATATCGCGGCGCATCTGCTGCAGGCCAAGCCCGACGACATAACCCTGCGCGACGGCATGGCGTATTTCGGCAGCAGTTCCGTCTCGGTCGAGGAGGTCGCGAAGACCTGGTACCTGAAACCGCAACTCCTGCCCGACGATGTCGATCCGCGCGGGCTTGAGGTCACGGAAGGGTACAAGACGGTTCAGGATACCGGCACGTTCTCCTATGCCTGTCACGCCGTGAAAGTCAGTGTCGACCTGCGGTTCGGAAGCGTGGAACTGCTCGACTACGTTATCGTCGAGGATGCCGGCACGATGATCAATCCGATGGTCGTCGACGGCCAGGTCCACGGCGGAACGGTACAGGGCATCGGCACCGCGCTGTTCGAGGAAATGCCGTTCGACGGATCGGGCCAGCCGCTGGCCTCCACGTTGGCCGATTATCATCTGCCGGTCGCTGGCGATATTCCGGCCGTCAGGATCATCCATATGGAAACGCCGTCGCCGCTGAGCCGCTACGGCCAGAAAGGCATCGGCGAAAGCGGCGCGATCGGCCCGCCGGCGGCCATCGCCAACGCTGTGAACGATGCACTCAGCCCGCTCGGGGCGGAGGTGTCGGACATCCCGCTCACCCCGGAACGCATTCTCGAAGCGCTCGCAAAAGCAGGCACCGGAGGACAGACGTCATGAAAGCAGCTGCATTCGACTTCGCGCGCGCAGATACCCTGGCGCAGGCGTTTCTCCCCGAACCCGGCGACAAGCCGATGGCCGGCAACCAGTCTCTCGGGCCGATGATGAACCTGCGGCTTGCCCGGCCCGCCCGGCTGATCGATATCGCAACCGTGCCGGAATTGCGGGCGATCACCGAAAGCCCCGATCATATCCGTTTCGGCGCGGCCACCACCCATGCCGAGATCGAGGACGGCGAGGTGCCCGACCCCACGAGTGGCTGGATGCAGGCCGCAGCGCGCAACATCGCCCACCGCGCCGTGCGCAACCGCGGCACTATCGGCGGCAGCCTTGCCCATGCGGACCCGGCGGCGGACTGGGTCATCGTGATGACCGGCCTGTGCGCGACCGCGATTGTCGCAGGTCCGGACGGCGAGCGGCGCGTTCCGCTGGACCGGTTTATTACCGGCCCCTACGCCACGGATCTCGCCGAACGGGAATTGCTGGTCGCCGTCGAAGTGCCGCGCCCGGGCCCGTCCGCACAATGGGGATACTGGAAATTCATGCGCCAGGTCGGCGAATTCGCCAAGGCCAGCGCCGCCGTGCTGATCGACCCCGAAAACAGGCGGTACCGCTGCGCGCTCGGCGCGCTCGGCGGGCCGCCCGCCGTTCTGCCCGACCCCGAAGGCCTGATCGAAGGACGGGTCAGTGCGGCGGACAGCGTGGCGCAGGCGCTCGCGGGCCGGCCGCTGCAATCGACCGCGATGCATGTCGCGGCACTCGAACGCGCCCTGGCGCGCGCCCATGGCGAGGAGACACAGGACGCATGAGCTATTCCGACATTACGCTTACCGTGAACGACCGGACCGTGACCGGCAGCGCCGAGCCGCGGACCCACCTCGCCGACTTCCTGCGCGAGGAACTGCTGCTTACCGGCACACATCTCGGCTGCGAACAGGGAGTCTGCGGCGCATGCACCCTGATGATCGACGGCCGGCCCGTCCGGTCCTGCATCACCCTGGCGGTTTCCTGCCAGGAAGCCGATATCCGGACGGTGGAGGGATTCGGCGACGATCCGCTCATGACGCGTATTCGCGAGGCGTTTTCAAGCAAGCACGGGCTGCAATGCGGGTATTGCACCCCCGGCATGCTGGCGACCGCATACGATATCGTCCGCCGCGCGCCCGATTCGGACGAAGCGGCCATCCGCCGCGAACTGTCGGGCAATCTGTGCCGATGCACCGGCTATGCCGGGATTGTCGCTGCGATCGCCGAGGTCCTGGCGAACGACCCGCCGGCGGCGCAGCTCGTACCGGCCCCGCGCCGACACCGGCCGATTGCTACAGGGCCTGCCGGCGTGGGGAAGCCCCAAGTTTCAGCCGAATCTCATGCAGGCACGTCTCCGGCAGCGCCGACCGACGGTTCCCTGCCGACCCGCGAATCGTTGAGCACCGGCGTTACGATTCCACGCCGGCTTGACCTCGACGCGCCGGTCGATAACGTCTGGAAAATTTTGCAGGATCCGGAAAAAGTCGTTTCCTGCATTCCCGGCGCCAGGCTCGAGACATCGCCGAAGAACGGCATGTTCGATGGGGTCTGCGAAGTCCACGTCGGCCCGATGAAGGCGACCTTCCGGGGGACGGCAGCGCTTGCGCTTGATGATGCGGCGCGGACGGGACAGGTCGTGGGCAGGGGACAGGACGCGCTCAGCCGGTCCAGTCTCGAAGGATGCCTCGATTTCACGCTTACCGAAAACCGGGCGGGGCGGTCCACGCTCGAACTGAATATGGTTTACCGGCTCAACGGGCCGCTCGCCCAGTTCGGACGCCCGGCCCTGGTCGCCGAAATCGCCGACCGGTTACTGGCGGATATTTCCGTTGCGCTGGCGGCGCGGGCGACCGGCGCCGACCTTCCCGAAGACCTCGGAACCGCGACTATCGGCGGGTTTTCCCTGCTGTTACGGTCTCTTTTCGGCCTGCTGAAACGCGCCCTGACGGCCCGTCAGCCCGACTAGGGCGTCAACAGGTCGGCCACCGCCCGGGCGACAACCTCGGTTCCGAGGCGCAGGTCCGCAAGATCGAGATTTTCATCACTGTTATGCCCGCCGGCCTCGCCGAGCGTGCGCGGGCCGGCACCGTAGAGCACGACCGGTATCCCTTTCTCCGAATAGAGACGGGCATCAGTAAACAGCTTTGCGCCGACATACGGCACCTCTTCGCCGGTCAAAGCGGCGGCGTGCCGGCGCAGGGCCTCGGCGATTTTCTCCCAGCCGGGCTGCGGCGACAAAGGACGCGCCGACATGATGCGCTGGACCGACACGCCCGCGCCCGGATAAATGCCGACCACGCGATGCACAAGATCGCCCAGTTCCTGTTCCACAACGTCGATCGATTCTTCGGGCAGCACCCGCCGGTCGACGCGCAGCGTCACCCGGTCGGGAACGACGTTCGTATTGATTCCGCCTTCGATCGTGCCGACGACCAGCGTCGGAGAGACGATTCCAGGCACCGTCGAGCGGATGCGGGCCAGTTCGTCCCGATGGTCGTACAGGGCCGATAGCACCGAATTCGTCACCTGCAGCGCATCGACCGCCCTATCGGGTTCGGCGGCATGACCGATCTTTCCGGTCACCGTCAATTCGAGATGCAGACACCCGTTATGGGCGGTAATGATCGCATGCGAAAACCCGGCGCAGATAACATAGTCCGGCTCCGAGAGCCCCTGTTCCAGTATCCATTGCGGGCCGACCGTGCCGCCGATTTCTTCATCGTACGTGAAGTGAAGCTCTACGGTCCCTGCATATTCTGCGCCCTGTTCCGCTTCACACCGAAGCGCCAGCAGCGCCCAGGCGTAGCTCGCAAAATCAGACTTGGAGACGGCGGCGCCCCGGCCGAACATGCGTTTTCCATCCTCCGATTCCTCGATCTCGGCACCATAGGGATCGTGCGACCAGCCGAGCCCGGGCGGCACCACATCGCCATGGGCGTTGAGCGCAATCGTCGGGCCATCGCCGAACCGGTGACGGACAATCAGGTTTGTTACGGATTTCATGCCTGCCGCACGGACATTCATTTCGGGAACCGGATGCGCTTCAACTTCGAAACCCAAATCCTGCAGCAATGCCCGGGCGCGTTCCGCATGGGCCGCACAATCGCCGGGAGGATTGTCGGTGGGGATTTTCACCAGTTCGGCGAGAAAGCCTGTCTGGCGATCCTGCTCGGCGTCGAGAAAGGCGGCGATGGAATCAGTCATGTTCGTTTCCTCCGGATTTATCGACGATTACCGCGACCGGCCCGCCGCCGTCCGGGCCCTGGTGTTCCGCACCACCCGAAACGAAAATTTCCGTATGACCGACAAGGCCGCCAAGGGCGCCTGCAACGAAACCCCGCGCGTGGCGGGTCGATGAAATGTCGGAATCGTCGTTCATGGTATGGCGTCTGTCGCCGATCAACCCGTTGCGGCTGGCTTCTGCCTTGGCCAGCAGCGCGACGAGCCGAGACCGGTCGGCCGGGGAAAGCTGTCCGTCAGTGTTCAGCCCGAGACGGCCCAGCGCCGCGCGGACCGGTTCGGTATCTATTCCGCTCGCCATCACCGCGTGGTCGATCGCGAGCGACCCCGACCATGCGGCCGACATGCCGAGGACCACGATTTCATGGTTCATCAGTTCTATGCCCGATGACGTGCTGGCGCGGCCCGACCACAGCGACGGATCGTTCACGATGCGGTCCGGCGTTATCTCAGCGCGGTCGATTTCGCCAAGCGCGACGGCGACACCGAGCGCGCTGGCACCGCGCGACGCGCCCATCGATTTGAGCGTGTCGCGCAGCGCGACGGTCCGCCCCCGGGATTCGGCGGCGGCAATCCGCCGGGCGGTCAGAAGCGGGCACTTTATCTGGACGAAGTGAACTTCGCCGGGATCCGCGATTCCGGCTTCCTGCATCGCGTCGGCGACGCCGGCGGCGACCAAGTCGATCTGTTCGGGGCGCCCGAGATGTTCCGCCGCAAGGTCGGCGGTATGCGCTCTGCCGATGGCAAGGGCAGGTCCAGTATCGGCGCGATCGCCGGGACCATCGATCCGTTCCAGCACCAGCCAGTGCGGCGAGAGCCCGCCTTCGGTCCCGCCCGACATGACCGAACAGATCGCCGCTGCATCGGCGGCGGCCAGGTACTTTTCGAAAAGCAGGCGCAGCGACTGAACGGCAAAACCGCGTGAAAAATCATTCACGAGGCCGTTGCCCTCGGTCTTGCCGAATACCGCGATGACCCCGCCCGGGTTGAGCCCGCCGGACGCAATGGCCGCCTCGATTCCCGACATGTCGTCCGGTGCCGCGGCGGCAATGCGGTGGATACGGGCTAGCGGCATGACAATTTCGGCGTGGGACTGTTCACGGCAGGCCTACACCGACCAGGGGCCGGGACCGGTCTGTACCGCGATCGTTTCGTCTGTATGTTTCGGCTCCGGCGGCGGCATCTTCTGGATCGAATGCACGGACTGGCCCCAGCCGCGCGCCGCGTCGTTCAGCACGCGGTCGCGCATCACGAACCGTCCGCGCACCAGCGTATGCACGGGCACGCCCTTGACCGGACGGCCGTCCCACGGCGTGATTTTCGCCCGCGAATGCAGGCTTTCATCGACGATGACTTCCTCGCGGTTCAGGTCGACAATGACGATATCCGCTTCGGCGCCGGGCTGAAGCGCGCCCTTCCGCGGATAAAGGCCCCAGCGATTGGCAGGGTTGTAGGCGGTCCAGCGCACGTAGTCCTGAATCGATATACGGCCGGCGGCAACCTCGCTCAGCATCAGCGGCATCTGTGTTTCGACCCCCGGGAAACCGCAATCGCAGGTCCAGATGCTGTCGCGCTGTTTTTCCTCCGGCACATGCGGCGCATGGTCGGTGGCGATCATGTCGATCGTGCCGTCGGCAAGCGCCGACCATAGCGACGATTTGTGATGCGGCTCGCGAACCGGCGGGTTGACGCGGATGACGCCTTCGCACCGTTCGTAATCGTCCGAATCCAGCAGCAGGTAATGCGGGCAGGTCTCGCCGCTGATATCGACGCCGCGGGCTTTCGCTTCGCGCAGCGGGCGCAGTTCGTCCTCGGACGAAATATGCAGAATGTGAATGCGCGCGCCGGTCCATTCGGACAGCACGGCGGCGCGGCCGACCGCTTCGATCGCGACCACCGCCGGGCGGGCGGCAAGGTGCGCCAGGGGGTCGGTCCGCCCTGCCGCTTCAAGCTGGGTCTGGCGCCGCGCCATGATCGATGCCGTCTCGGCATGAAGCGCAACGCGATAGCCGTGCTGGGCGACATATTCGAACCCTTCGAGCATGGCGCCGGTCGATGGCGCCGGCAGATCGCCGAAGGTATTCCCCATGAAACACTTGAACCCGATGATGCCGCCGGCGATCAGGTCCGGCAGGTCGTCCAGGTTCTGTTCGGACAGCAGGCCGTATATGCCGAAATCGACATGGGCTTTCTCTGCCGCAAGTTCGTGCTTCTGACGGAGCGTTTCGGCCGTGCCGGTCGGCGGGTTGACGTTGGGCATTTCGAACACCGTCGTCACGCCCCCCATCGCGGCGGCGGCAGTGCCGGACCCCCAGTCTTCCTTGTGGGTATATCCCGGCTCCCGGAAGTGGACATGGGAATCGATAGCACCCGGCAGCACATGCATACCGGTCGCATCGAGCCTGTCATCGGCAGGCGGCATGGCGTCCGCCGCGCCGATCGCGATGATCCTGCCGTCTTTCACGGCAATGCTCGCCGTCACCTCGGAATCGGGGAAAACCAGCGTGCCGCCCGAAATAACCAGATCCGCAGTCGTCGTCATAATTCGTTTCCTTCCCGGATTTTCAGAGAGACGCCCAGCCGCCGTCGACGGCGAGATCCGCGCCCGTGATCTGGCGCGATACATCGCTGGCGAAGAACAGGCACGCATTCGCGACATCCGTATCCTGGGTGATGCGGCGCAGGGCGTAATCCTCTGCATGTATGGCGGCCGCTTCTTCCGGCGTGATACCGCGCTGCTTCGCCATGTTTGCGCACACCTTGTCGCGGAAGCGGGGGCCGTCGACCATGCCCGGCGCGACATAGTTCACGTTGATATTGCTCGGCCCGAGTTCGAGCGCGAAGCTCTTGGTGACGCCGCGCAATCCCCATTTCGACGACGAATAGGCGAGCCGTCCGGCCCGCCCGCGCATCCCGAAAGTGCCGCCGACATTGACGATTTTGCCGAATTTCTGGTCGATCATCGTCGGCGCGACGGCGCGTATGGTATGGAAGCAGCCATTGACGTTGAGCGTCACGATCTCGTCGAATTCCGCCGCGGTCGTTTCCGCCCCGGTCTTGCCGATGGGCCCCGACCCGCCGGCGATATTGACGAGGATGTCGATGCGCCCGCCGAAGCTCTCGCGGGCAAGGGCCGCCGCCTGTTCGCAGGCGTCGGAATCGGTAATGTCGCAGGCGCCGATCACGGCTTCGCCGCCTTTGCTGCGCACCTCGTCCGCAACCGGCTCGATCGCCGCCGTGTCGCGGCCGATCAGGACAAGCCTGCAGCCCTCGGCCGCGAACTGCCGGCTCACCGCGGCGCCCATGCCCTTCGCGGGGCCGGTGATGATGGCCACCCGGTCTTTCAGATTGAGATCCATGCTTTTCGTTTTCCCGTTCGTGTCGTTTAACTTTTGCCGGCTGTCGCGCCCGCAATGGCGGGGCAGATATCGGATGAATTGGCCGTCACGCCGTAGAGCAGCCGGACGATGTGGCAGACGGCATCGGTGACATGCGGCGGCGACGATGTGGCGCAGGCGTCCGCGACCAGCACACAGTCATAGCCGCGCGCGCTCGCATCGATCAGGGTCGCCAGGACGCAGCGGTCGATGTTCACACCGGCGAAAAACAGCGTGGTCAGATCGCGCAGGCGCAACACGCTGTCCAGTTCCGTATCCGGAAACCCGCTGGGGCGGTGCTTGCTGACGACAAGGTCCGCGGGGCCGACCGGCAATTCGTCTATGACGTCCGCGCCCCAGTCGCCGCGAACGAGGATTCGTCCCTGCCCCGCCGGAGACGGATCGGCATATGTCGGACGGGCGCCGTCATTCGCGGCCCGCGCAACGAAACTGTCCGGCAGATTGGCACGGTCGGGACGCACGCCCCAATTGACCCAGACGACCGGCATACCGGCACGGCGCGCGGTATCCGCCAGGACGGCAACCGCCGGGACGGCCGCAGATAGCGGCGCGGGATCGATCCCGCTTGCCGGAAACCAGCCGTCGGGATGAATAAAATCGTTCTGCATATCGACGATCACCAGCGCCGAACGGGCGAGATCGACATCGACCGGCGCGGGATCCGCCGCAAACGTCGCCAGCCGGGGCACCGGAAGGGGCCGGACAAAACTCATATGGCGATCGGCTTGGTCGGACATTCTCCGACGATTCCTCTAATATATTGATAATAATAAGAAATACACGGCACTACCCACCTCGGACACCTTCGATCAGATGCGTCGGCGACGGTAATTCTAGGAATGCAAGGAGATGACTCCTAATGCTATAATTCTTCCAATGCGTTGCCAAAACAGCAACGCTCTATTTCATGGCATTCAGCAATCAAGGAGAGACGCATGCGCCATATGCGGGTTCTGGAACTGGTCGATACCGTCGCGCGCGCCGGATCGGTACGACGGGCGGCGGAACAGCTGAATTTCACTGCATCGGCATTAACGCGGCGGATACAGGATCTCGAAGCGGAGCTGGATGCAAAACTGTTCGAACGTACGGCACGCGGCATGCGCCTGACCGCAGCCGGAGAGCTTTTTGTCGGACATGCCCGCCACCAGCTTGCCGAGGCCGAACGGCTCCGATCCGGGATCGAAGACCTGAAGGGCCTGCGCCGCGGCCACGTCCGGATTGCCTGCAGCCAGGCCGTCGCCCTGGAATTCATGCCCGAAGCGATCGGCAGGTTCCGGCGGGACTACCCCCTGGTCGATTTCGAAGTCCGCGTCGTCGACCACGAACAGGCGGAGCGGGCGCTCGCATCCTACGAAGTCGACCTCGTACTCGTTTTCAGCCCGGTTCCACTGATGCAGTTCCAGCAACTGGCTTCGCTGGAGCAACGCCTTGTCGCGCTGGTACCGCACGACCATCCGCTCGCTGCCGAATCGCCGCTGCGTCTGCGCCGTTGCGCGGCCTTTCCGGCAGCCCTGCCCGACCGTTCGACCGGCGGACGTCAATTGCTGGAAGCGTTTTCGGCCCGGACCGGCATACAGTTTCAGGTCGCGGTCGAATCGAACTCGTTCGAGATGTTGCGCCGCTCGGTGATCCATTCGGGCCTTGTATCCTTCCAGATCGAAGTCGGCGCCGTGGCGCCCGGGGTCGGCTCGGACATCGTCGTGCGGGCCATCGACCGGCGCGACACACCCGCGGCAAACCTGGTGCTCGGCCAGTTGCGGGGGCGCAACCTGCCGGTCGCACCCGCCGTCTTCGCAGAGCATATCGTCGATGGCATGGCGCAAATCCGCGCCGCCACGCAATCGTGACAGGCGTGCCGGCAAAAACCGGCGTTAGCCAAGGGTGACGCGACGGTCGATCCCGATATCGTTCGTGAAGTTGTCCAGGATCATCTTCCGGAAGGCGGGGTATTGCGCATCGACCGCCGCCATTGCCGCGGCGGATGTCCCGCTCCGCCGACGCGCCGCGATTTCCGTGGCCTCGGCGATCAGGGCCGTTTCGTCGATCGTCGTCACACGGCCCGATTCCACCACCTGCCGGCCATCGACCCAAACGTGTTCGGTCGATGCGCCGTTTTCGTAGTACAGCAAATGCCGGTAGGGATCGCCCATCGGGCGGTGCCAGTAATCGACCGGCTTCAACACCGCGATGTCGGCGCGTGCGCCCGCCTCGAGGACGCCGATTTCCCCCGCCCGGCCAACCGCCCTGGCGCCGGCGGCATACCCTTCGCCGAGAACCGTGCGGGCATCGGGCCAGGATTCGAATTCAGGGTCCGTCAGACGCATCAGATAACAGCCCAGGCGCATGCTCTCGAGCAGCGCCGGCGGGCCGCAATTGGAACCGTCGGTTCCATAGGCGACGGGAATGCCGGCCGCCCGCAGGCGCAGAACAGGTGCTATGCCTGCGCCGAGCATGGCGTTTGAAGAAGGCGAGTGCACGACGGTCACGCCGGAATCGGCGGCAGCGGCGATATCCTCCTCGTCCGACCAGACGAAATGCACGAGAGACGATTTGTCGTCGAGGATGCCGAGATCGGCCATACGCCGCACGAAACCGGGACCGCCGGCGGACCGCATGGCCGCCTGGGTCTTGGTTTCCAGCATGTGGGTATGCAGGCCGCAACGATGCCGCTGCTGAAAGTCGCCGGTCATTTCCATCAACAGGTCGGAGCAGCGTTGCGGGCCGTCGACCCCCAGGATCACCCGGACACGCGCATCTTCCTTCTCGCCGGACACGGCGGCTTCCATGATGTCGAAATAGGCAGCGGCGTCGGGCGCTGCATGGGCTGCGGCAGCGGCGACGATTTCCGGCGGCAAGGCGTCCCGGTCGACCGGCACCGTATCGATATAGGGCCGGTCCGCGAACATCGTCGCGACGGTTGCCCGCATGCCTATATCCTCGAACGCCGCGCATACCGCGCCCAGACCGTCGGCGGACAGAGCCGGCCGTTCCGAATAGTGATCTATTGCTGCGGTCACCCCGGTATGCATCATCGCCAACGCGTCGAGCTGCGCGCTGACATAGATTTCCCGCGGGGTCATCGCCGCGCCGGACGCAATGACCGACAACATGTAGATATCCAGCGGCTCGCTTTCGACCGAGCCCTTCAGTAATGCCGAATAGGAATGGGTGTGGGCGTTGATCAGCCCCGGGATGACCATGCGACCCGAAACGTCGATGCGCTCTACACGGTCATGCGGCGCCGGAAAGCTTCCGGCCGCCCCTACCGCAACGATGCGCGCGCCCGACATCCAGACCTCGCCGCCCTCGATAACCCGGCTTTCCCCGTCGAAAGTGTAAACGGTGCCGCCCGCCAGGCAGGTAAGCGTGTCGGCGCCGGCATTCTGACTGGACATGACGATACTCCGGATAATGCCGCGGATACCGGACGATCCCGGAATGGCGGCGACCCGGGAAAGGCTTGCAATAACCATGCCACCTGGACCATTCGTTTCCACCGCCACCGCCGCCGAATACCGGACGATTTACGGGCAGCGCCTGCCTAATTGAGCGGCGAACGCGCATTTTCTGTGCAGTTCGGCACGCCTTTGCGTTTCCGCACCGGACCGTCCAAATCGGAATCGGCGGGATTCAGGCTCTCAGCTGAGTTGGCACGAAAATTGCGTAGTAACGATCGAGCACAGGCCACCGGTCGACGGCGACCGGAAGGATCTGGCGCCGATGTATTTAACAGAGGAGTTCCGGATGACACGCAAAACGGATAAGTCGAAGTTCAGCAGCACGCTCGACAGGCGGTCTTTCGTCAAATCGGCAGCAGGCACGGCGATCGCGGCGACCGCCGCGTCGACCTTCGGATCGGCGTCGCAGGTGTTTGCCGCCCAGAGCGAGAAAAGCATCACGTTTACGGAGTCCTGGATTCCGAATGGCGGCAGCCAGTGGGTCCAGGTCGCGATCGCGAAGGGTTTTTTCAAGAAACACGGGATCAAGGCGACCAGCAGCCGCGGCTTCGGCTCCGTTGCGTCGGCGCAGGCCGTCGGACAGGGCAAGTTCGATTTCGGCATTTCGGCTGCGCCCGCCGCCTATCTCCAGGTCGTCAAGGGCCTCGGGCTCGCCCACCTCGCCTGCCTGAGCTACAGTTCGTCGATGGGCGTCGGCTATCTCCGGTCTTCGGGCATCAAGTCGCCGAAAGACCTCGAAGGCAAGAAAATGGGCTCCGTCGTCAAATCCGGCGAATTCCCCTTCCTGCCGCTGTTCGGCGAAAAAGCGGGATTCGACTTCGACAAGGTCAACGTGGTCCAGGTCGACAACAAGATCCGCACCGGCGTATTGCTGCAGAAGAAAGTGGACTGCATC
Organism: uncultured Rhodospirillaceae bacterium; assembly: GCA_963974055.1. Lineage (GTDB taxonomy): Bacteria > Pseudomonadota > Alphaproteobacteria > MPNO01 > UBA830 > CAXBCP01. Next base: position 109,321 of record CAXBCP010000004.1, on the reverse strand, counting down.
TCCTGCTTCGCGTCGTCGGTCGCCCCCGATGTCAAATCGAAGGGATATGACGTCGGCTGGTTCCTGTACGACAATTACGACATGCCGTTCTATGGCTACATGCTGATCACGCAGCCCGAAATGTATGCCAAGGATCCGGGCCTGTGCGCCGCGGTTACCGATGCACTCGTCGAAGCCATCATGTTCACGATGCTGAACCCCGATGAAGCCAACGAAATCTTCATCCGGGCCTTCCCGGAAGCCGGTCTGACCAAGAGCAAGAAAGAAGCTCTGAAGCTGGAAACCGGGCTGTTCGCGCATGTCAACAACCGGCCTGAAGTCGCCGCGACGGGCATGGGGAGCATCAACATGGACTCCTACAAGAAGATGACCGAAATGATCATGAAGTATGTCGCCAAACCCGGCGAAAAGGCGCCGGCGCTGGATTCGATGCTTCACCTTGAGCATATCACCAACCGGTTCAAGTTTACGCCGGAGGAAATGGCCAAGGTCGACGCATATGCCAAAAGCTATGCGGCCGTGCTTTCGTAAAACGGTGAGCATTTAAACTCAGCAGGACGAAAAGTATGACACAGACGACTTCTACCATTTCACGGGCAGACGCCTATGTGAACGTTGACGGTGTACGGAAGATATACAATCCCGGACCGAAACAGGTAGAAGCGCTGTCTGAAGTACACTGCCGGGTCCGGGAAGGCGAGTTCGTCTCGCTTCTCGGGCCCAGCGGCTGCGGCAAAAGCACGTTGCTGATGATGGTCGCGGGGCTCGAACCCATGACGACCGGCCGGATCGACGTGGGCGGAAAACCGATGGAGGGAACACGGGAAGATATCGGCCTGATGTTCCAGGACTCCACTCTCCTGCCATGGAAGACGACCCTCGAAAACGTCATGTTTCCGATCAAGATTTTAAAAAGGCCCGCCGAAGAGTATCGCGAGACCGCGATCAATCTTCTGACCCGCGTTGGCCTGGGCGATTTTCTCGACAAGAAGCCAGGCCAGCTCTCCGGCGGCATGCGCCAGCGCGTCGCGATCTGCCGCGCACTTGTCTACGATCCGTCGCTGTTGCTGATGGATGAACCCTTCAGCGCGCTCGACGCGATTACCCGCGACGAAATGAACGAGGTCCTGGTCGACATGTGGCAGGAATTCCGCAAGACGGGCCTGTTCGTGACCCACAGCATCCGTGAATCGGTCTTTCTGTCCGACCGCGTGCTCGTCATGAGCGCACGACCGGGACGCATCGTCGCCGACCTGACAATTCCATTCCCGCGTCCCCGGGATTTCGCCATTACGGGCAGCCCCGAATTTAACGAAATCTGCGCTTACCTGAGAAACAAGATCAGCGAGCAGGAAAACGCGGGCGCCAAAGCCGCCTAATATGGTCAACCGATGAACACCCACGCCATCACCGTCTCGGATCTCGACACCCTAGCCGCCGACACGCCGGCAGCCCGTTCCGGCGAAGACAGTCCCGGCGTACGGTCGGCCGTCGCGGATACCGGCGCCCCCGCAACCAACTCGCCCGCCGACGCCATCCCTCCGGCCTTTTCCGGTTTTGCCGGCCGGTTCCAGCAGATTCGCCCTTTTGTTCTGCCGGCGGCATTTGGTCTTGCCGTGCTCGCGCTGTGGGAATTTATTGTCTGGGTGACGAATTACCCGCCGTCGATATTGCCAGCACCAACAGCAATTCTGGTTTCGCTGGTCGAAAACCGTATCCTTCTGCTCGAAAACGTACCCGCGACCGCAGGCGTGGCACTGGGGGGATTTGCCATTGCACTGATCGCCGGTATTGCAATTTCGGTCGCGATGACATGGTCGCTTTCCCTGAAGGAAGCGTTCTATCCCAATATCATTGCGTTCCAGATCGTGCCCAAGGTCGCCTGGGCGCCGATGTTCGTTCTGTGGCTCGGTATCGACATGGAATCGCGGCTCGGCTTTGCCACTTTTATCAGCATTTTCCCGATCATCATCAGCATGACCGCCGGGCTTTCCAATACCGACCCGTCAATGCTGAAACTCTGCCGGGCGCTGACGGCAAACAAATGGCAAATGCTGGTGTATGTACGTTTTCCGTATTCGCTTCCTTACCTTTTCAGCGCGATGAAAATCAGCATCACGCTGGCCATGATCGGCGTGATTGTCGGCGAATTCATCACATCCCAGCAAGGCCTGGGTTATGTCATTCTGATCTCGGCGGGGCGTTCCGACATCGACCTGATGTTGGCCGCCGTGCTCATGCTGTGTTTCATCGGCCTGATTTTCTATGGCCTTGTGGAACTGGGCACATGGCTCGTCAAACGCTGGTTCGGGCAGTAACTGTACATGGCAAGCATACCCCGCAGCGCATCGTTGATCGCCGGCATCGGTTCCGCCTTTGGCAGCGTGCAGGAGCGCGCCGTCGTGATGCGCAAAATCGCGCTGCCGGTCGGAACCCTCCTGCTGGTGCTCTGGGGCTGGAACTACGTTGTCGATGCGAAGATATTTCCGAGCGTCGTCCTGCCGCCGCCGTCGGATGTCCTCGACATGCTGTTGATGCAAAGCGGCTTCATGTACGGCCATGCCCAACAGACGTTTTTCGAATGCCTGGCGGGATTCGCCCTCGCCGCGTTCTGCGGGGTCGGGCTCGCGATGCTCATCACCGTCTCGCGCATCGCGCGGGAGATGCTGTATCCAAACCTGGTCCTGTTCCAGCTGATTCCGACGATTGCACTGGCGCCGCTTTTCGTCCTCTGGTTCGGCCTCGGGTCCGAATCGCGCCTGGCCTATGCCATGTGTCTGTCGCTGTTCCCGATCGTCGTGTCATCCTCCACCGGTCTGATGAACACCAATCCGTATTTCGTCCGGCTATGCGATTCGCTGACGGCGACCAGGTGGCAGATCCTGTTCCGGGTCCGGTTTCCTTTTGCGTTGCCGCACATCTTCACAGGCATGCGGATCGGCCTGACCCTGGCGATTATCGGCGTTATCGTCGGCGAATTCGTCACGGCCCAGTCGGGTATCGGCTACCTGATCAGCTTTGCATCCTCCAGCCTCGAAACTGCCCTGGCGCTCGCGGCGATCGTCTTCCTTCTCGCCGTCGGTATGCTTTTGTTCCTCATCCTGATGTTGGTGGAATATATTATGAATTACATCTTCAGCAGCGAAGACCGATAGCGAACCAACGAAGGGTCGGACGATGACCATGCCTCTATACGATCTCGTGATTACCGGCGGCCGCGTCATCGACCCCGCCGGCGAACTGGACGGTCCCGCGCAGGTCGCCGTGACCGACGGCCGTATTGCCGCCGTCGCGACGGAGTTGCCGGCGCACCAGGCAAAGAACACATACGACGCGACGGGCAAAATCGTCTGCCCCGGCCTGATAGACATGCACGTTCATGTCTATGAATGGGTCACCAATTTCGGGCTCCCCGCGGACGAAGCCGGCGTGCATTCCGGCGCGACAACGATCATAGACCAGGGCAGTGCGGGGCCGTGGACCGTCGGCGGGTTCAAGGCCTATATCGCCGACCCTGCGGAAACCGACGTGCGCAGTTTCGTTTCCGCCAACCTCGCGGGCGCCCTCATGGGCGGCATGGAAGGGACGGTGCTCCACAATCCCGGCATGATGCGCGTCGAAGCGATTGTCGAGGCACAGGCCGATTATCCCGACCTCGTCAAAGGCATCAAATCGCACGGCGAATCCGGCGGGTTTTCGTTCTGGGAAACCGATGTGCTGGAGATGGCGGTCGAAGCGGGCGACGTGACCGGCCTGCCGCTATACATTCACACTGGCGAACTGTTTCCCGTGGACGAGCCCAACAGGCCGCGTCCCGAAACGGTGATGGAACGTGTATTACCGCTGGTCCGTCCCGGCGACACCGTCGCCCACGTCTATAGCTGCATGCCGGACGGGATCATGGGTCCGGGGGACAAGGTCCCCGACGTCGTGCTGGAAGCCTACGAGCGCGGCGTCCATTTCGATATCGGCTACGGCGTCAATTTCAGCTATCGCATCGCGCGCGCCATGATGGCCGCGAAACTGTTCCCGAACACGATCGGGAGCGACGTCCATGCCGATTTCAACAGCTACCATGACGACAGCCTGCTGGATTACAGCCTGTGCGGCGCGATGACCCGTCTGAATGCACTGGGCATGCCGCTCGCAGACGTGATCCGCCGCGTGACCGTGAACCCGGCCAAGATCCTGCAGGAAGAAAACGAAATCGGCACGCTCGGTATCGGATCCCGCGCAGATATTACCGTGCTGGACCCGGTCGCCGGAAAATGGGACCTGCCCGACGCCGAAGGCGAAATCCTCAGCGTCGATGAGAGGCTCGTACCTGCCATGGTATACCGGCAGGGTCGCGAAATAACGCCCGACCGGCGGCTGCTGCGCGATGTCTGGCAAACGGAACAGGCGGCCGCTCTCGTCTAGAATCATTTTATCGACCCCGAACGGCGCGGCGCCCGTCGCTCCGCAACTCCAGGGACAAATGAGGGAATTCAGGCGGGAAACCGGGGTTTCCGGTACGTTGGCCCTTACCGCGCAACCGCCGAAAGGCTACAATCGGCCCGGCCCCAAGGGATAAACCTGAATCATATGGCACAAGCCCGTCTTGCCGCAGATATTGGCGGTACGTTTACCGATATTGCCGTCACGTACCGCGGCGAGCTGTACACCTGCAAGGTTCCGACAACCCCGCATGCGCCGGAAGAAGGCGTCTTTCGGGGCGTCCGCCAGGCGATGGAAAAAACCGGCCTGGGTCCGGCAGATTTTGCGCTGATCGTCCATGGCACGACTCTCGCGACGAACGCGCTGATCGAACGCAAGGGCGCGAAGACAGCGATGCTGGTGACGGACGGCTTCCGCGACGCGATCGAAATGGCGTACGAAAACCGGTTCGAGCAATACGATATTTTCCTGAACAAGCCGCTGCCGCTGGTTCCCCGGGAATTCCGGTTCGGCGTTACCGAACGCGTCGATGCGCGCGGAAACGTACTGATCCCGTTCGTCGAGGAATCGCTCGACGGCGTCCTGCAGGCACTTCGCGATAACGATATTGAATCGGTTGCGGTCGGGCTGATGCATTCCTATGCCGCGCCGGATCACGAACGGCAGCTCGCCGAGATTCTCACGCGCGAACTGCCCGGGGTTCTTGTCTCGCTCTCGAGCGAGGTTTCGCCGGAAATCCGCGAATACGAACGCTGGTCGACCACCGCCGCCAATGCCTATGTTCAGCCCCTGATGTCGAATTATCTCGGCCGCCTGTCGGATGAACTCGGCCGGATGGGGTTCACCTGCCCGCTCAACCTGATGACGTCGGGCGGCGGGCTGACATCGCTTGAGACCGCCCGGCGTTTCCCGATCCGCCTCGTGGAATCCGGCCCTGCCGGCGGGGCGATCCTGGCGGCCCGGCTGGCACAGGAATGCGGTCTCGACAGGGTTCTCTCCTTCGATATGGGGGGCACGACGGCCAAAATCTGCCTTATCGATGACGGCGAACCCCAGCATTCGCGGAGTTTCGAGGTCGCGCGGCAGTACCGTTTTCTCAAAGGCAGCGGCCTGCCCCTTCGCATACCGGTCATCGAGATGGTCGAAATCGGCGCCGGCGGCGGCTCGATCGCCCGGGTGGACGCCCTGTCACGAATCCATGTCGGCCCCGAAAGCGCCGGGGCGGCCCCCGGCCCGGCATGTTACGGCAAAGGCGGTACAGCGCCGACGATCACGGATGCCAATGTACGGCTCGGCCGGATCGACCCAGCTGCCTTCGCCGGGGGCACCATTACGCTCGACGCCGGATTATCGGCAACGGCAATCGATACGTCCGTCGGCGCAGCCCTCTCGCTTTCGACAACCGATGCGGCATTCGGCATCGTCGAGGTGGTCGAGGAAAACATGGCAAACGCCGCCCGCGTGCACGCGGTGGAGCGCGGCAAGGAAGTCCGCGGACGGACGATGGTGGCTTTCGGCGGCGCGGCCCCGCTTCACGCCGCGCGGCTGGCGCGCAAGCTCGAAATCGAAGAGGTTATTCTGCCCGTGGCGGCCGGGGTCGGCTCCGCGGTCGGCTTTCTGCAGGCGCCGGTCGCCTATGAGGTCGTGCGCAGCCGCTATGCGCTGCTCGACGATTCGTTCGACCCGGACGGGCTGAACGCGCTTTTCAGAGAGATGCGCACCGAAGCCGAAGAAATCGTCGCCGCCGCCGCACCGGGCGCCGTTCTGGTCGAAAAGCGAACCGCCGATATGCGGTATCGCGGCCAGGGACATGAAATCACCGTCGATCTGCCCGCCGGCCCCTATGACCGGTCCCTGCGGGACACGTTGGGCGAAGCGTTCAATCAGGCCTATGCGGAAACCTATTCCCGCCGTATTCCGGGCCTCGATGTGGAAGCAATGAACTGGACCCTGCGCCTTTCCGCTGAAATCGAAGCTCCGGCGCCCTGTCCGCCCGATCCGGCGGCAGTCGCCCGGGACCCATCGGGGATGCGGGACATGTTCGATCCCGATACCGGAGTGTTCAGCAGCGTCCCGGTTTACCAGCGCAGCGCACTGGCGCCCGGCGCCGTGATCGGCGGCCCGGCGATCATCGCCGAGGACGAAACCACCACCATCGTGCTCGCCGGCTTTACGGCGCGGATCAACGCGCTCGGTTATATTGTCCTGAAATGGGAAGCGTGATGACCGGACCCAGCAACGACGCCCTTTCGGCGATCCGCCTGCAGATCATGTGGGACCGCCTGATCGCCCTTGTCGAAGAGCAGGCGCTGACCCTGATACGGACGGGGTTTTCGACATCGACCCGCGAAGCCGGCGACCTGTCCGCCGGTATATTCGATATTTCGGGAGACATGCTGGCCCAGGCGGTCACCGGCACCCCCGGGCACGTGAATTCCATGGCCCGCTCGGTGGGGCATTTCCTAGACCGTTTCCCGGTTGACGAAATGTCGGATGGCGACATTTTCCTGACCAACGATCCATGGAAGGGCACCGGCCATCTGCACGATTTCACCTTTCTGACGCCCTGTTTCCGCGACGGCAGGGCCGTGGCGCTGTTCGCCAGCACCTGTCATGTGGTCGATATCGGCGGCCGCGGCATGACGTCGGACGGCCGGACCATCTACGAAGAAGGGCTCTACATTCCGCCGATGCGGTTTGCCCATGCCGGCCGGACGGACCAGACATTGATCGATATCGTCACCGCCAACGTGCGCGAACCGGTTCAGGTAATCGGCGACCTGCATTCGCTCGCAACCTGCAACGATCTCGCCTGCCGCCGCCTGCGCGAAATGATGGACGAATTCGCGATTGCCGACCTCGACCGGATTGCCGGCCATATCCTGGACCGCTCGAAAGCAGCCGCGCTCGACGCGATCCGGAAACTTCCCGAAGGGGTTTACCGCCACGAAATGCGTATCGACGGTCTCGAATCGCCGGTCGACCTGGTGGCAGAAATGACCATCGGCGCAGACGGTATAGACGTCGATTTCACCGGTTCGTCCGGGATATCGTCCTACGGCATCAACGTGCCGCTCTGTTACACCGAGGCCTACGCGACGTTCGGCGTCAAATGCATCGTCGCGCCGGATGTACCGAATAACGCGGGCTCGCTCGCAACGATCCGGATTACCGCCCCGAAGGGATCGATCCTCAATGCCGAACACCCGGCGCCGGTCTCGGTCCGCCACGTTACGGGGCAGATGCTGCCGGACGTCGTCTTCGGCTGCCTTCACAAGGCGCTTGGCAATGCGGTCCCTGCCGAGGGAACGTCGTGCCTGTGGAATCTTTATGCCTATGGCGGACCGGGCCGCGTCGAGGCATCCCCCCGCGAGCTGGCCGACGCGGCAACGTTCACGGTTCTGAGTTTTCATTCCGGCGGGACCGGGGCACGCCCCGGCATGGACGGCCTGTCCGCCACCGCGTTTCCAAGCGGCGTCAAGAACGTGCCGGTGGAAGTGACCGAAGCGATTTCGCCGCTGGTCGTCTGGCGCAAGGAATACCGCCAGGATTCCGGCGGCGCGGGAACCTATCGCGGCGGGCTCGGCCAGGTCATGGAGCTGAGCCTGCTGGAAGACGCGCCGTTCGCGTTCAGCGCGCTGTTCGACCGTATCGATTATCCGCCGCGCGGCCGCGACAGCGGATCCGACGGTGCCGGCGGCACGATCCGGCTGGCATCCGGCGCCCGTCTCAACGGCAAGGGGACACAGACGATTCCGAGCGGCGAACGGGTGGTGATCGAAATGCCGGGCGGCGGCGGCCTTGGCGCCGCAACGCAGCGCGATCCGGCCAGCGTTGCCGCGGACCTGCGCGCAGGACTGGTTTCCGCGGCAGCGGGGCGGGCGATTTACGGCGTGGTCCTGAACGCAGACGGCGACGTCGATGAGGCCGCGACCGACGCGCTCCGGTCAGACAAGTGAATTCAAAGGGAGATATTTCATGCGTGTGAGTGCAGGCCTGCCGACAGGGATGGAAGGGCTAACCTATCCGATCCCGTTTTCCGATCCGGAAGCGTTGATTCAGATCGCGAAACACGCCGAGCGACTCGGCTATCACTCGGTCTGGGGCAACGACCACATGACCACGCAGAACTATGTCCGCGCCGAGTTCGACACCCCGCCGCGTTTCTGGGAACCGCTCGTCACCTATGCGTTCGTCTCTGCGGAAACGACGACGCTCCGCTTCGGGACGGGGATACTCGTCCTGCCGATGCGCCACGACATCGTCGTCACCGCCAAGCAGCTGGTCACGCTCGATCATTTCTCGGGCGGACGCCTGGAAATCGGCGTCGGGATCGGTGCCTATCGCGAGGAATTTCTCGCCCTCCAGCCGGGCACCAAGACGCCGCGGGGCAAAATTCTCGACGAAGGAATTCCCGCGCTCCAGGCGCTTTTGTCGGAAAGGGTCGCCAGTTTCGACGGCGAATATTTCGCCTATCGCGATGTCGAGCTTTATCCCAAGCCGAAACAGAACCATGTCCCGTTCTATATCGGCGGCAATAACGCCAACAACCTGCAGCGCGTCGCGAAATGGGGAGACGGCTGGCTTCCCGCCGCCATCCATGTCGACCAGATGCGCCAGAACGTGGCCACGCTGCGCGAACTGGCGGAGGCCGAGGACCGCGATTTCAGCAAGATCGAGGTCGCGCCGCAATATATCGTCCATATCGGCAAGACCCGCGAAGCGGCGCTGGCGCGGTTCGAACAGACGCAGATGTGCGCGCACCTGACATCATTGCGTCAGTCGACCCTGAAAGGACAGGGAGACCTGGGCCACGAGGACATCAACCTGATCGGCACCGTCGATGACGTGGTGGAACGCGCCAACCTGCTGGGCGAAGCCGGCGTTACCCACCTCCTCGGGCTGTATTTCGCCGCCAACGATCTATCGGAGCTGCTCGACCAGATGCAGATATTCGCGGAGGAAGTCGTTCCCCGGCTGCGTTAGATAATATCGGGCGTCGGGCGCTGCGTCAGATCCGACCGGTAGGTTTAACCGACTTCAGGGTCGCTTCGATTTCATGCGGCTCGGTCAGTCCGCTGACAATGACATGGTCCAGCCCCGCAGCATGGTATTCACCGAGCCGCGCACGGACCTGATCCGCCGCACCGCACGCCGCGTGGGCGGCTGCAACATCGTCGGTGACCAGCCGGTCGACCGCCTCCCAGTCTTCCCCCGCATAGGCGTTGCGCAGCGCTTCCTGGTCGAGCACCGCGCCCCCCATCCCGACATTCGCCGCATGATGCTGTCCGCGCAGGATAAAACCGAGCGTGCGACGCACGGGATCGATGGCCGCCGCCGGGTCGTTATCGTCGATGCGCGTATAGACAATGCCGCAATTCAGGACCTTGCGGTCCTGTGCGCCCTTTTCCACGAGGTCGAGACACCAGCGCACAAAGGGCGCCGATGTCGCCGCCGATACGATCACGCCGTCGGCCTGGCTGCCCGCCAGTTCGAGCATTTTCGGGCCGGAAGCCGCCAGCACGATGGGAATTTCCCGGGGCGCATTGACGAGCCGTCGCTGGCTGACCTGAAAGATTTCGCCCGCGTGATCCATGATGTCGCCGGAAAACAGCGCACGGCAGATTTCGATCGCCTCGCGCAGCGTCGCGAGTGGGCGCGGGCGGTCGATTCCGGCGGCGACCATATCGCCCGGCGCGCCGGCGCCGAGGCACAGGACAACGCGCCCCGGATACAGCTCGTCCAGGGTCGCGGCGCCCATTGCCGCGTGGATCGGATGCATCGCATAGGGGCTGACCGCCATCAGCGCGACCCTGAGCGTCCGTGTCGCCGCCAGTGCCGTTGCCGCCAGAGCGACGGGGTCGCGCAGAAAAAGATGGGTCGCGATCCAGATCGTATCGGCGCCACCCGCTTCCGCGGCACGTGCCTGTTCGACGATATCGCCCGCAGGGGTAAACCCGTCGATCGCCAGGCCAAGATCAAACATGGTAACCGTAATTCTCATCGAGGGCGCGCAGCACAGAATCCAGGTCAGGCGCCACGTCTGGCGCCCCCAATTGGGGAATGCCCGGCACGCCGAAATCCTTCAGACCCGACGCCGTCGCGATGGCGACGACACTTTCGCCGGGCTTCATGACGCCTGCGCCGCTAAGCGCATCGACAGCGGCGAAGGCCGCCGCCGAAGACAATTCGACCGACAGGCCGGACGTCGCAGCAAGCCGGTCCCGCGCCGATATCAGCGTTTCGTCGTCGAGCGTGACCGCTGTGCCATTCGATTCTTTCAGCGCGTGCCGGGCCTGATAGGTGCCACGGTCGATAAAGATCGAATTCGCGATGCTTTTGCTGTTGCGCGGAACCGTGGGCGGCATGTCGACATTCTGTTCGCCAGCGGCGGTCAGGGAACCGGAGGTTTCGGCAGCGACAAGCCTTGGGACGGTTTCGATCCAGCCCCATTGCCGCATCTCCTCGAAGCCTTTCCACATGCCGTACAGTGCATCGCCATAGCATACCGGCAGCACGCACCAGTCCGGCGGCGCCCAGTCGTATTGTTCGGCAATCTCATAGGCGAGGGTTTTGTAGCCTTCGATACCGAAGGGATTGCTGCCGATTGCCGGGCCGAAATACGGCGATGTCGGAAACCAGCCGAATTCCCTTATCGCCGCCGACAGGACATGCCAGCGGTCCGCCATGGCAGGCACGGTCAGCACCATTGCCCCGTAGGACCGCATCTGGGAAACGATGGCGCCGGCCGCGCCCTTGTAGGTCAGCACCACGCAGGGCAGCCCCGCCCGGGCGGCATAGGCCGCGGCGGCAGCACCTGCATTGCCGGTCGAACTTGTCGCGATGGCCGGCGCTCCGATCTTGCGCGCCCAGGATACGGCCACCGTCGCCAACCGGTCCTTGAAGGACCAGGTCGGATTACGCGATTCGTCCTTTACGCCGATAGCGCCGTGACCGAAGCCCTCCACCGTCACCATGGGTGTCATACCCTCGCCCAGGGTGACGGCATCGGCCGCATCCAACGGCAGAAAATCGGCATAACGCCAGAGAGAGCCGTGTTTGTCCGGCAGACTGTCCCTGTCAGGCGGACCGGATTCGGGATAACGGGGGGTCAGGTTGCTGGCGATTTCGTCCGCCGCGCAGGCCCCGCAGTTCCGGTCCAGCGCGGTAAGCGGGTATTCGTGACCGCACCTTATGCATTCGAGACAAAGTGGTTGCGGCATGAATCCCCTGTGCGTGCCGAGTCTGGATTCGGGCGAAACGGCACCTGTTCAAATCTGCCTCTACTTTTAGAGCATCGGCCCGCGCCCGTCACTCGGCATAAGCGCAGACCGGGTGCCGGGAAACGGATAGCGGCACATTTAATCGACCGCGATGAATTCCCCGTCCTGCTTGATGCGGTGATGAACCGGGATGGGATTCGCCAGCGTGGCTTCGATGAAACAGCCCTTCTTCGCCGCCTCGAGCAGGCGCGTCTGATCTTCGAACGACGCATCGGAATCCATGTCGACATCGAGCTCGAACCCGACCGGCGCGGATTCATAGGGGTCGCGCCCCTTGCTGACGGCTTTCCACTTTATCGTCGCCTGAACATCGACACCTTTAAGATGGATCCGCATCCGTTTGGAAAAAGCCCTGATCTGCGTCATCAGGCAGGCAACGAGACCGGTACAGAAATAGGCGAGCGGCAACGGCGCCGTTCCTTCGCCGCCGTGGAAGCCGGCCTCGTCCGTGGCCATGTGAAATTCCGGCTCCACGCTCGGCTCAACCTGCCGCCCGGTGATTTCGTTGCGCATCTTCCCGACGGACCTGCCGCGCACTTCATAGGTGACATTGACCGTTCTGGTTTCATTCTCTGACATAGACGTTTCCCTGTTTTCGTTTCCGTTCTTTTGTCACATCTGCGCCGCCGGGGAAAACCAAAGACGCGACATAGTTCAGGTGGCGACCGGTCGGTTCGTTGACGATGCCTTTTATGGAGAACATGGACGGCGTGTTCTACCCACGGTATGAATCAGGATCGAATTCCGGATGAATGTCCGTTCCCCGTCACCATGGGTATTTAGATGCGCTGCTTTTTCCCGGTCCTCGCACTGGTTTTCGCCGTAACCGTTTCGGCGGGACCGAGCCGTGCCGACGATCCGTCTTTCCTGTCCATCGGCGCGGGCTATTACGATCTCCTGCATGACGCGGATTCCGCTGAGTTCAGGATGGAATATCGCAGCCGGTACCGTTGGTGGCTGTTCAAGCCCTTTGCCGGCGTCACGGCGACAACCGATGGCGCAGTCTTTCCCTATGCCGGGGTGTTGTCGGATTTCTATTTCGGGAAGCGCATCGTCCTGTCGCCCAGCGTTGGCGCAGGTCCGTATCTGCGCGGCGGTGGCAAGGATCTGGGTCACGTGTTCGAAATCCGCTCGGCCCTGGAAGTCGCCTACCGTTTCGACGACCGTTCACGCATCGGGCTTATGTTTTATCACATCTCGAATGCCGGCCTCGGAGATGACCAGAACCCGGGCGCGGAAGCGCTAAGTCTGACCTATTCGATACCGTTGAACTGAACCCGACCGCACGTTTGACAGGGTCTGCCTTGGTTGAGAAGTTGACGATCCGTTTATACCCAAAGGATGTTGTCAGGTGGTTCGTTTCGTAGCCCTCTCTATTCTCGTCTTTTTGCTCGCAGGCTGCATGACGGCGCCGATCTATACGGTTGAGAACGCCCAGGTCTTCACGGCATCCGGCAAGCCCCCGACACACGCACAGGTCCGCCAGGCCGTCATCCAGGGCGCAATAAGCAAAACCTGGACAATCAGGGAAATCGATCCGGACACCATTGAGGCGCGCTTAATCCATCGTACGCTTGAAGCCGTGGTAACGATCGACTATTCGCCGCAGCGATACTCAATCCGATACAAGGACAGCAGAAAGCTGTCCTACGAGGACGGCAATATTCACAAACGATACAACACATGGGTGCGTAAACTGCGCGCGGCGATCGACACCAGACTTGCCGGGTTTTAATCCCATTACGTCGAATAGACGGGCATAAAACAGGATTCGGCCCGGGGCGTTCCGGCGGCGTCGTAATGCCGGAAAACGGGAGGATGTCCGCGGCCTGCCGGCCGTCGGTGCGCAACGGCGAGAATGTGCCTGATCCCCAAAGGCCCGGCCGCCAGTTTCCACCCGTCGCCACCCGGCGGGGGATTGTTCCAGGCCAGTCGCGGCCCATCGATCGTCAGAGAAACCCCGGCAAGCCCCTCCCAGACGGTATCTCCCCGTGCTTTGATGATCGCTTCCTTGAGGGTCCAGAGCGTCAGCGCTTTCTCCGGCCGGTCGCTGCCGCACCGGTCGAGATACCGGCACTCGGCCTCCGGGAAAAAACGGCGTGAAATCCGGTCAACCGCCGCCGCCCTGTCCGTCGATTCTATATCGACCCCGATATCCCCGTCGCGGGCGACCGCCAGAACCGTCTCTTCGCCTGCATGGGACAGGCTGAACGCAGGCCGGTGACCGGCTCCGGCGCCAAGCGTCGGCTTCCCGGCAGCGTTGAGCGCCACCCCGATCGCAGCAGGATCCTGAGACAGGTAACGGGCCAGAACCGTCCGCAGCAGAATCCGCCCGGTGAGAAACCGCGCCGCCGGTCCCGGTCGTTTCATCCCGGCCAGGCGATCCGTTTCAGCTAACGAAAGCAGGCGGCGTCCCGCGGCTCGGAATTCATCGCGCCACGCGGGGTCGGCAGGCAAAGACCAGAGATGTATTTCCCCGGAAGCGGGCAGCAGCGGCGCGTCGGGCGCCGGCGTCACGTCCAACGGCGGAAGATAAGCGACGTGTTCACGCCGCCAAACGCGAAATTGTTGTTCATGGCGTATTCGACGTTCATATCGCGCCCGTCGCCGACGATATAATCGAGTTCGGCGCAGCGGGGGTCTATTTCGGCCAGGTTGATGGTCGGCGCGAACCAGTCCCGTTTGAGCATCTCGACCGTCATCCAGGCTTCAAGACTGCCGCACGCCCCCAGCGTGTGCCCCATATAGCTTTTGAGCGAGCTGATCGGCACTGCGTGACCCAGTGCATCCAGGGTGGCCTCGGATTCGGCGACGTCGCCAAGATCGGTGGCGGTGCCATGGGCGTTGACGTAACCGATTTCGGAGGGGGAGAGGCCTTCTACATCCAGCGCAGCACGCATTGCCGCCGCCATCGTCTTCGCCGTCGGCTGGGTGACATGGTTGCCGTCGGAATTGGTGCCGAACCCGGTGATTTCCGCATGAATCGTCGCGCCCCGCGCCTGGGCGTGTTCCAGTTCCTCGAGGACAAGCGTTCCCGCCCCTTCGCCCACCACCATGCCGTCGCGGGTTGCGTCGAACGGTTTCGGCGTTTCGGTCGGCGTGTCGTTAAGAGTACTGGTGGCAAACAGCGTATCGAACACGGCAGCCTGAGAGACCGAAATTTCCTCGGCCCCGCCTGCAACCATCACCGTCTGCTGGCCGTGCCGGATGGCTTCATACGCCATGCCGATGGCGAGGCTGCCGGACGTGCAGGCACTCGATGTCGGCAGCAACCTGCCGCAGATGCCGAAAAACACGGACACGTTCACCGCGGTCGTATGGGGCATGATCTGGATATAAGTGTTCGCGTTCATCGACCCCATATCGTTTGTCAGCAGGATCTTGCCGAGATCGGCAAGCGCCGGCGGCGATCCGGACGACGATCCGAACGCGACCCCGGTGCGGCCGTCCGACAGGACAGGGTCGCCGATCAGCCCGGCGTCTTCGAGTGCAAATTCGGCGCTGCGTGTCGCCAGGATACCGATGCGGCCCATGCTGCGGGTCCGCTTGCGGGAATACTGGGCCGGCAGGTCAAATTCCGGGACCGTCGCGCCAAGACGGGTATTGAGGTCTTCAACAATATCCCATTCCGGCATATGCCGGACGGCACTACGGCGCGCACGAAGATTCCCTTCGACCTCGTCCCAGTTCAGGCCGAGCGGCGACAGGCCGCCCATCCCGGTGACCACCACGCGTTTCGTCATGACATCCCGCCATTCACGGAGATCACCTGCCGGGTGATGTATTCCGCATTCTCAGAAAACAGATAACCGACAAGGCCGGCAACTTCTTCCGCCCGGCCGAACCGACGGGCGGGGATCATATCGAGCACCCGCTCCGCGTCCACGTTTTCGGTCATATCGGTCTCGATCAGCCCGGGCGCCACGCAGTTCACCGTGATGCGCCGGGTTGCCAGTTCGACCGCGAGCGCCTTGGACGCTGCGATCAGCCCGCCTTTCGATGCGCTGTAGTTCACCTGGCCCCGGTTCCCCATCACACCGGAGACGGACGACATCACGACAATGCGGCCGCCGGCTTTCTTCCGCACCATGGGCATAATGACGGGATGCAGGACATTATAGAAGCCGTCCAGGTTCGTATGGACGACGCTGTCCCAGGCGTCCGGTTCCATTGCCGGAAAGGCGCTGTCCCGGGCAATACCAGCGTTACAGACAACGCCGTAATAGGCGCCATGTGCATCCATATCGGCCTCGATCGCCTCCCGGGCGGCATCCCGGTCCCCGATATCGAATTGCAGCAACCGGGCCCCGGCGCCGCCACTGCGGATGGCAGCGGCGACGTCTTCCGCCGCATCGCTGCGCGCATTGTAGTGGACGGCGACGTCAAATCCCGCGCCTCCCAGCGTCAGGGCGACTTCCCGCCCTATTCCACGGCTTGCGCCCGTGACCAGAACCTGGCGGCTCACGGCCTGGATTCCTGCAGGAACCGTGCCGGATCGACCGGGCGAAAGACATTGATCTGGGCTTCCGCAACCTGTTCGTCCGCGTCGATCGAGCAATCGAACACCGCCATCTGTTCGTCCTGCCAGACTTCCGAGACACGAATTCGAAGCCGGTTTCCAAGCGCGAAATAGTCGGTCATCGCTGTATAACGCCGCGAGCCGATAAGCAGTCCGATCCTGATATCATCGCCGTCTTTCCGCGCCTGGATACCCGCATAAAGAGCAATCGTCTGCGCCATGTATTCGACCCCAACCCATGATGGCACCCCTGCCCCCATTTTGTAAAACAGACTGTCCTCGCCGATCCGCACCGACGATTCCGCCCAGCCGTCGCCGTATCGGGCCGGGTCGGCGATCAACACCATCGGCCCGCTATGGGGCAGCAAACCGGGAAGCGGCCATTCAAGCGACATCACGCGGCCCCGCCGAGAACCAGCACGACGTTATTGCCGCCAAAGGCGATGGCGTTGCTGAGAAACAGCCCCCTCGCACCGGAACCGAGCCGCGTGCCGACGGAAACGAGCGAATCCGACAGCAAGCCCGGTTCGGCCGCGCCGTCCCATACGTGCGGCGGCAGAAAACGGCTGGAATTGCCGCTATGGCCCGCGAGCCAGCAATGGGCGGCACCCATCGCACCGGCGGCGCCGAGCGTATGACCGATCTGCCCCTTCGACGAACTGCTGGGCATATCCGCGCCGAACAGCCGCGACACCACGCTGCTTTCGACCGGATCGTTATGCAGCGTGCCGGTTCCGTGCAGGTGGACATAATCGATGGCCTCCGGCGACAGACCGGCATCTGCCAGTGCCTGCAGGATGGCCTCTTCCACGCCCCTGCCGTCGGGCTCGGGGGCGGTCATGCTATGGGCATCGGTCGTCGCGCCGGACCCCAGTAGCGCAATCTCGGATTCAGCCGAATCGATCAGAAACAGGGCCGCCCCTTCGCCCATCATCGTCCCGTCGCGATTTCGGCTGAATGGATTGCAGATACCGGCGCTGTGGGCGGACAGGGCATGAAAGCCGTTGACCGTAAGCCGGCACAGGCTGTCGGCGCCGCCGGCGACGACCGCGTCAACCAGTCCCGACCGGATAAGCCGGCGGCCCATCGCCAGGGCCTGGGCGCCCGAACTGCAGGCGGTCGATACCGACAGGGCCGGCCCTTCGAGGCCGAGATAGCGCGCAAGCGCCTCGCCGGTGCTGCCCAGCTCCTGTTTTCGCATATCGAAATCCGCCGGCAGGCAACCGATAGAACGGGCATGTTCAACCGCCTGTTCGCCTTCGGATATTCCCGATGTGCTGCTGCCCATCACGACCGCGATCCGCCCTTTCCCGTAGCGGGAAATAGCATCTTCGATGTCCGGCCGGATTTCATCGGCGGCGGCGATCGTCAGAGCCAGATTCCGGCTGGCATACGCCGACAGGTCCTCCGGAACCGATGGCAGCGCACCGCCGACGGCGCCGACAAAAACCGGCGACCCGTCGATAAGAAGATCGCTGCGGGATACGACGCCGGGCCGTTCGCCCGCGAACAAATGATGCCTTACGGCGTCTTTGCCACGTCCCAGCGCGCTGACAATCCCGAGTGCCGGCAGATACACGACGTCACGGCGGGTCATGTGCCGTCCGCTGCCTTAATCGGCGTAATGCGCAGCCGGTAAGGCGGGTCGAAATGTTCGATCGCCGTAACATCGCCCGTGCCGGCACCGGCATTTCCGGCGGCCGGATAGGTCACCGTTACAACCTTCCGGCCGTCGGCGCCGCGTACGGTCCGGTTGCCGTTGAGGGGATCTTCGTCGAGTGTCATGCCGTTCTTGTCCAGGGCGGCCCGAACGATGCTTGCAGGCCAGTAGGTCAGGTACAGATCGAAGAGGGTATAGCGCGGATCGAATCCGGCCGCCTCCTGGAGCCGGGTATCGACGGTAATGGTATCGCCCATCTGGTCCAGAATGAACAGGGTGATGCCGACCGGCGACAGGCCGACAATTGTCAACCGGTCGCCGACGATTTCAACCTCGTAGCGCACGCGATAGGTATTTCCGTCATATTCCCCGGTAACAAGCTGACTCAGCGACAGGTTGCGGCCAAGGCTTTCCGGCGTCAGAGACAGAAAATACGGGCGGTCCGTATCCGTCGGCGACCGCGGATCGACCGCCGCACAGGCCGATAGGGCAAGAAACAGGGCAAGAAACAGGGCAAGAATGACGATCCGGCGCATCATCCGCCTATCCGCCCGCCGGCCGCCGCCAGCCGGACATGGGCGACAGCAGGAATGCCGCCAGTATACCGGCGAGAACGGTCAGACCGAAGGCGTGGATGGCGGTTGTCGCAGAAAACGCCAGCAGGCCGAAGGCGAGCAACGTAGTGATGCACGACAACGCAATCGCCAGCAAGGTCGTCGGGTTATCGGCGCCGGTTTCGCGGAAGAACAGGGAATAATCGACTCCGATACCAAGCACCAGCAGAAGCGCCATGACATTGAACAGGCTGACCGGCTCGCCGACGAATCCCAGGACCCCGAGGCTGACGACGGCCGCGATCGCGGGCGGCGCCATTACCAGAAGCCCGCCGGACAACCCGTATCGCAGGATCAGAATAAGCAGCACCAGACCATAGGACGCAAGGGTCAGCCAGACGGTCTGGCGGCGATACTGGCCGAACAGGTCTGAGATATCGCCTGCCGGGTCGACGAAATGAATCTGGGGATCGTCCCCCGCCAGCGCGCGGATAGCGCCGATATCGTGGACACCGCGAAGACCGACCGCGCCGACGACGCCGCGCGCGCTCTTTCCGAGCCAGAGGTGACGATGGGGTTCGGACACCGGATGGGCGAGCCATTCCGGAATTCCGGCGGCCGGCGCTGTCGAAGCGGCCTCGAATGCCGCGACATAAGCGGCGCGTGTCACATCGGGCAGCCCGACCCGTTGCGCAACCCTGTCCAGGATACTGCCCTCGCCCGAAACCAGACGCTTCAACAATGCCCGGTTTTCCGCCCGGCGCTGCGGCGACGCGACAAAGTCCGAGATCGCAAGATGCCCTTCCAGCCTGCCGTCGGACTGCAGCTGTTTCAGCTTTCCGGTCAGCGCCTCTTCACGGACCAGGAAATCGGCGGCATCCCGCCCTTCGACAAGGAGGAACTGGCTTGCCAGATTGCGCCCGATCAGATTCCGGATCCGAAGTTCTTCTTCCATAACCGCGGCGTCTGGCGTCTGCAGCAGGCGAACGTCGTCGCTGGCGGCAAGACGCAGGCATCCGATGACAGCGACAATAACCAGGCCGCCCGCGACGGCATAGCCATGCCATGTCCATTTGCGGCGCCACAACCCGCTATACCGTTCCATCCAGCGCAGCAGCAGCACGGTTCGCGTCGGCGTCGGTCGCTGCGTCAGCGGCGGATAGCACAGCATCACGCATCCATAGGCAACGCAGAGACCGACGACGGAAAACACCGCCATGCCCTGCATGCCTGGAAAAGGTGCGAAAAAAAGACCGGCGAAACCGATCCCGCTGGTCAATAGCCCAAGCGTAATCCCCGGGAGAACGTGACGGCGGGCGGCAACCGGCGACCATTTGTCCTGCAGGCGGAAACGTTCGCAGAAATAATGGAACGAATAGTCCACCGATATACCGACAAGGCTGGACCCGAAGATCAGGGTAATAAGATGCACTTCGCCGAATATCGCGAGACAGGCGGCAAAGCCGCTGACACAGCCGAGACCGATCGTCGACAGGGTGAGCAGAAACGGCTGGACGGACCTGAACATGACAATCAGCAGAATCACGATGGCGAGCATCGAGCCGAGCCCGACGGTCGAAATTTCGTCTATGCCGCTTTGCGTCCCAGCCGCTGCATGCGGCAGCACGCCGGCGATGAGCAGGTCCGCGTCGGCGACCGTTTCCGGCAGAACGCGCCGAAGCCGGTCGAATTCCGGCATAAGCGCCTGTTGCACCGAGCTCGAAAACGGCGTCTCGGACAGTTCGCCAATCAGGGCTATGTAGATACGGCCCTTTTCCCGGACCGTCAGGTATCCTTCGCGGAGTTCCGGTTTGCCGGTAGCCTGCTGTGTTCTTTCCTCCAGAAAAGCGGGCAGAAGCAAGAGCGGGTCGCGATCGACGAGCCCGGAACCGACGGTCGATTGCGCCGCGTAGTAACGTTTGAGAACGTCGCGTTCGAAACCGGCAAGGTCGCCCGCCGTCAATTGTGCGCGTCCCCTTGTGCCGAGCAGGTGAAACCGCTGCGGCAGGTAGAACGCAACCGAATGACGGACAAGGTCGTGATAGTCGTTTACCCGCAATTTCCGGAAGTGCCCGGACGCCTTCATGCGCGTCGCAACGCGCTCCGCGGCCTCCTTGGCGCCGGCGAAGTCCGGGGCGCCCACAAGGACCGCAAGATGACGCGCAAAATTTGTCTGAACCCGGTCAACCGCGGCCAGCACGACCGGGTCGCGATCGCTGCTGGGCAGCAGCGCCATCAGGTTGGTATTGACGACCGGGCCGCGTGCCGCAATCAGCCATGCCGACAACAGGCAAAGCGCAGCAACCCAAAGCAACGCGATGAGCCTAGTATGCAAGGTAGCCTTTCTCGGCAGTGCTGAGCACGCAACCGTCGGCAGTCAGTCCGCTGAACCGTATCGCCGTCCGGTCGCCCTGTCCCTCGGTAATCGTCAATTCTTCGACATAGCGCCCGCCGGAAACGTCGATATCCGAAATGCGGGCCGCAAATTCCTTGTCACGCGGTTTGAGCGTCAGCGTCCAGGTGTCCGGGCCAACCGTGGCGGACGCGTCAAACACCGTCGCCAGGCGGCTCGTATCGCCGTCAAAAACCGCAAAAAAAACGTCGGAAAGGGCCCGGAACTGGGGGAACTGGGCGAAACCCGTAGGTTTCGGAACGTCGTTTTCATCCCAGCGGATGACCGCCTCTGTTTTGAACAGGAGCCGCGACGGGAACGGCGAAGTTATCTGCCACAACACGCCCGTTCCCGAAACGAAGACGACCCGTCCGCGCGACACCAGCGGCCGGGCCAGCGCCTTCAGCGACTTGCTTTGCGTGAACGCGCCGCAGATCATTGGCGCCGGCGTCAGCACTTTGCCGATATCCGCAATACCCGCCGCAGGAACCTGGCCGGCGGCCAATACGAAGGTCGCGGAAAGCAGCGCCGAAAACACCCGTCTCATGGCGCAATACCGAGCTTTTCGTATAGAACCGGCGGCGATCCGAAGAGCATTTTTTCGGTTTCCAGATCGACCGGCACCATGATCGTATGCCCCTTGCTCAGACGGTTTCCGGTTGCGTCATCGGTAATCAGGTAGTCGATCTTCAGGTGCAGTTCGTATTCCCGCAACGATGCCCGGACACGGATTTTCTGTCCCATCCTGGCCGGGTGCGCGTAGCGCAGTTTGAATTCGATCACCGGCCACGAAAAGCCGGACTCCTCCATTTCGCGGTAGTTATAGGCAAACGTATCGAGCAGGGCGCAACGCGCAATCTCGCAATACTTGGCGTAGTGCCCATGCCACGCCACACCCATCATATCGACGTCGTGAAACGGTATCTCGACCACGACCTCGGCATTCGGCAATGGCGATCCGGGGTCAGTCATACAGTCCCCATTTACGGGTGCGAATGATATCCACGATCGCACGAAGGTCCTGTTCCAGGGCCCGGTCCTCCGTCAGAAATTCGACATCGCCGAACACGGCTTCCACGAACCGGTCCACTTCGCCGCCTGCGCGCGGGGACTTTGTTCCGGCATCGATCTGCCGGCGCAGCCGGACCGCCTGCGCCGACGCCATCGCATGTGCAGCGGCGACCTGTTCGGTCAGTTCCAATACCCGGATGCAATCCCTGGCGGCGATCGTGCCCATGCTGACCTTGTCCTGGTTATGGGATTCGGTCGACCGGGAAAACACGCTCGCCGGCATCGTCTGTTTCAGCGCCTCGGCGGTCCAGGCGGAAACGCCGATCTGAACAGCCTTGAACCCGTGATTTATCGCCGCTCGATCCGCGCCGGCGCCGGACAGGTTGCTCGGCAGCCCGTTGCTGAACTTGGTATCCACCAGCAGGGCAAGCTGCCGATCCATCAGGTCGGCGAGATTCGCTACGCAGTTTTTCAGCCCGTCCATCGCAAACGCAATGTGCCCACCGTAAAAATGGCCGCCATGCAATACCTGTTCGTCGACGCTGTCGATGACAGGGTTGTCGTTCGTGCTGTTCAGTTCGGTTTCGATAAAACCGCGCATCCACGGCAGGCTGTCGCGCAGGACCCCGATGACATGGGGCGCGCATCGAACCGAATACCGGTCCTGCAACCGGTCCGAATTGCGCGGCGTGTCGCCGGTGGCGAGATCGTCGCGGAGCCAGGCCGCGATCTGCCCCTGTCCCGGGTGCGGTTTCAGCGCGAACAGTTTTTCGTCGAAATGATAGCTGTTGCCCTGCAGCGCCACCGAGGACAGCGCCGTCAGCCGCGTGCACAGCCGCGTCAGATATTCCGCCCGGGCGAAGGCATCGCAGGCCAGCGCCGTCATCATCGCCGTGCCGTTCATGATGGCGAGACCTTCTTTGGGTCTCAGCCGCAGGGGCGCGAGGTCGAGATCGGCGAGGATGTCCTGCGCGGACCGGACCGCCCCATTATGGACGGCATCGCGTTCACCGACGAGGAGCGCTGCCACGTAGGAGAGCGGGGTCAGGTCGCCGCTCGCCCCTACGGATCCTTCTTCCGGGATCAGGGGAGTGACATCGTGATTGAGCAACATTTCGAGACGTTCGATCAGTTCCCAGCTCACCCCCGAATATCCCCGCGACAGGGACGCCAGCCGCACCGCCATTACCGCGCGGGCCATTTCCGGGGACAGGTGCGCCCCCAGACCGCAGCCATGGAACCGCAGCAGATGCAGCGGCAGTTCCCCGAAGAGCACCGGCGGTATATCGACCGTGCAGGAATCGCCGTAGCCCGTGGTGACACCGTAAATAACGCCGTCTTCCTGAAGGACCCGGTCGAGGAAAGCGGCGCCGGAGCGGATATGCGCGACATAGCCGGGCGATCGACTCAATCGAACGGGCGCCCGCGCATGGGCGACGGCGAGGACGTCCTCAATCGTCAGCGCGGTTTCGCCGAAGGATACCTGCCCGGGATCTTCGAGTGCGACGTTATCGAGCATGGGAACGGTGGTTTTGAGCGGGCAATTGGTTCAACCTTTCGGTGCTGGGTTCTTGTTTTCGGTGGGCGGCATTGTCTCAGCCTGCCCCCAGAAGTCAAAAAAATTGAACCACTGATACGGGTCGGTAGTGCAATAGTGTTCGAGACGGCTGACATAGCGGCCGGTCCAGTCTGCCAGCGCCGCGTTACGGTCGCGGCGGGGGATCCGGATCGCATCTGCGAAGGGCTCGAAAATGATGTGATAGCGCCCACCGCGCTTGAGACAGAAAATCAGTTGAACCGGGCAGCCGAAAAGCGACGCCAGAATATAGGGCCCCTGAGGGAACGGCGCGACACGGCCGAGAAACGGTACCCGGCTTGTCCGGCCGGATTTCGTGACCGGTATCCGGTCGCCGACGATAATGACAAATTCGCCGCGGGCGATGCGATCCTGAAGCATGATCGCGGTGCCGGGATCGACCTCGGTCGTCTGGATCAGCGAAACGCTCGAATCGGGACTTACGCGGCGCAGCAAACGGTTGAAATTGGCGGCGTGCTTGGTATGGACCAGAACGTTGAGTTTCAGCCCGAGCGACTTTTCGCCGAGCGCGCGGCATACTTCCATATTGCCGAGATGGGAGGCGATCAATAGCCCGCCGCGCCCCGATTGCCGGAGCGCTTCGAATATTTCCGGGTTGTGATAGACGATATTCTCTTCCCCGATCCGGCCCGACCAGGCTTCGAGCTTGTCGAGCAGCGCGTCGCCGAAAGCCATGAAATGGCGGAAAGACTGGCGCCAGCCCGGCGTTCCGATTCCCGTGCCGGCAGAACCCGCCCCGGTATGGCGATGAACCTGCGTCAGGAACGCCATCGACGCCCGGCGGGCCGACCGCCCGGCCACAAAGAAATATGCGATGACGGGGTACAGCAGCAGACCGAACACGCGGCGGCCGAACAACCGATGTGTCGCCAGCATGATGCTGAGACCGGCATACATGCCGCGCTCCTCGATCCGCGCCCAGTGGGTTGCGGCCTGCGGCGCCTGGCCGGATTTCGGCCCGGCATCCTGCGGAGCGGTCATCCGGCGGCTTTCCGGCGCGCACCCGGTCCGCCGAACTTCCCGGTCCGGAAAAGCAGGACCCGCCAGAGCATGCCGAAAACCAGCCGTATATGCATCCGGGTGATCAGCCAGTTGTCGAGCCACAGCCGAAAATGCGAACTGCCGCCCTCGGGGTAAATCACGCGCGTCGGCAGCGACATGATCGCCACACCGTCCCAGTGAAGCCGGACCAGAATCTCGGGGTCGAAATCCATCCGGCGGCCAAGCCGTGTCCGGTCGGCCACCCCAATGACAGGCGCCAGGGGATAGACGCGAAATCCGCACATGGAATCCCGGATCGCGAAGGACAGGGTTTCGACCCAGATCCACACATGGGTCAGGTACCGGGCGATCAGACGGCCGGTCGGGACGCTGGCATCGAATACGGGCTGCCCCGCGATCACGGCCCCCGGATTTCGTTCCGCCAGCGCCAGAAACCGGGGAATATCGCCGGCGTCGTGCTGTCCGTCGGCGTCGATCTGAAGCGCGTGGGAAAACCCCTCGTCATGGGCAGCACGCAGGCCGCTGACCACCGCCGCTCCCTTTCCGCGGTTTTCCGCATGACCGACGACCCGCACCGCCGGGTACTGTTTTTCAATTTCGGCGAGCCGCAACGCCGTATCGTCGGCACTGCCGTCATTGACGAAGAAAACCCGCAAATCAAGCGGCGCGAAATGCGCCATCAGCGCCGCGGCACCGTCACCATGATTAAACACCGGCACCACAATACAGGGCCGGAAGGTCATAACGCCGTCCCGAAGACGACCCTGCCCGACGAATGCCGGATATCGCCGTTGACGTAATCGAAGGTCAGCCGCCGCGAATCGCGGTCGTAGCGGAGGGTCAGCGTGACGTCGTCGCCGGCCATCAGAACATTGAAGAATTTAAGCGCTTCGAAACGTTCGAAACTGCCGGAAACCGACAGGTGCTGACGCGCAAATTCGACGGCCCAGTCGAGCTGAACAACGCCCGCCAGAATCGGCGCATCGTCGAAATGGCCGTCGAAATAAAACAGATCGTGGGGCAAGTGTATGCGGAAGATCGCTTCGTCGCCGGCCGTTTCCTGAGACCGTATAGCGGGCAGGATCTGGCGGTCCATATTGTCGGCGAACAGGGCGGCAAGGGATGCATCGCTCGTCTTGCCGCGGTCGTCTTCGGGAATGCGCGTCACGAAACGCCATTTGCGCGGCAACACGACAGCAGCGAGATGCGGCCGCAATGCATCCACAAGACCGGTGCGTAAGGCCCGCCGGCCCTCGACAGACAATACCGCCCAGCCGGCGTCGGACGGCTCGATTACGGCTCCGATAACCTGGCGTTTCCCGTCATCGTCCGCCAGCAGAACGACCCGGGCCGCGGCAACGGCAAGGTTATCCGCCAGGCGCTGTTCGAGTTCGGGCAGCGATACCCGTTCTTCCTCGACCTTCACGATACGGTCCGCCCGGCCGCCGAGCACGAAACGGCCATCGGGCTCTATCCGCGCCCGGTCGCCGGCGCGAAACCACACCGGGTCGGGCATGAATGGCGACCGCACGGTCAGGACTTCCGTTTCGGGATCGGTGGCGACCTCGACACCCGGCAGCGGCTGCCAATGCGGCGGCGCCGACGCATCGAACACCGAGCGATAAGCGACACCGCCCGTTTCGGTGCTGCCGAAAACTTCGACAACGGCTTGCGTCAGCGTTGCGTTATAGGCGGCGGCCACCGGCGGCGGCAGGAGACCGCCGGACGAAAACACCGGGCCCAGACAGGGGCGCAGATTGTCGAGATCGAGAACCTGCAAGGCACGTTTGAGGAATGCCGGGCTGGAGACGAACATGCATCCGGGGGCGGCCTCGGCGGCGGAAACCAGATCTTCCGGATAGGACACCGTATCCGTCGAAAACGGACGGTTCGTGGCGAGCGGCCACAGAATTCGGAACAACAGTCCATAGATATGATAGGGCGGCACCGTTGCGATTACCGTTTTGCCGGGCACCGGATCGAATACACGGCTCTGCGATGTCAATTCGGCTTCGAAGCACCGGAGCGGCTTGCAGATGGATGTCGGGGCGCCGGTCGTGCCCGACGTATGCAGGACGATTTCCGCCGCATCCGCATCGATCGGTGCCAGCGGCGGCCCGACGGTCGCATCCGCATCCGGCCGGTCGAACAGGGACATGGCCCGCGGTGCCGCCGGACCTCCCGGTCCGCCGGTCAACACGCCATCCGCCGTCGACGCGACATCCGCCAGATGCCCCGCCTGGAGGTTCGCCGGCAGGACCGCCTGCCCGCCGGCGTGGAGGACCGCGAATACACCGACCGCGATGGCATAGGCATCGCCGTCCGCGATCAGCCAGCGTTTGCCGCCGGCGGCCGCCACCCGCCCTGCCAGGGCGGTGACGTCACGGATGAATTCGCGGCGGCTTCGGACGCCGTTTGCCCCGGTCGCGACAATATCGTCCCCTGCACCGTCGGAGGTCAGCAACCCGGAGAGCGCGATGACGGCGGGCGACATCACTTATCCCCCCCAGCGGCGGCCTGCAAAGCATGCCGCCGCTTGACGATACGCCGAACGAGAAATTCCCCCGCGAAAAGAAATCCCATCAGCGAATAGGATACCAGGGTGTTATAGACGGCCCAGAAACCCAGGCTGGTGCTCAGCGTCGTGTAGAGCGCCATCGAACCGTTGAAGACAAAGAAGGCGCACCAGACCATGGTCACCTTGCGCGTATAGGCGACCGCGGTTTCGGGCAGGTCGGGATTCGACAGCCGGGCGATCCGTTCGATAATGGAGGGCGGGCGGAGCAACGAGCCGAAAAACAGTGTGAACATAAAAATGTTCATCGCCACGGGGTAATATTGCAGAAGCACGGGAATGTCCGACACCAGGGTAAGAACGCCGAACAGCAGCAGGGCGAAAATAACCAGCCGGGCCTGCGGCATCGCCGCAGAAGGACTATCCGCCTTCCGCACCATGAACAGCCGCAACAACGCCAGACCGATCAGCAGAACCGCCACAAGCCGGGCATCGAAATGCTTGAGACCGAAATAGACGATCAGCGGATAGGCGATGACGACAGCGGCGAATCCGATCCTGGCCCCGGTCATAAACGGACTATCGGGTCAGCAGATCGTGTACCGCGTCAACGATATCGCCAACGGTGCGCACCTGTTTGAACACCTCGGGATCCAGTTTCCTGCCGGATTTTTCCTTCAGGGCGACCATCAGATCCACGGCATCGATGCTGTCGATATCGAGATCGTCATAGAGTTGCGCTTCCGGAACGATATCGGCGGCGGCAATATCGAACTGCTCGACAAAAATCGCCTTCAACTGATCCAGAATTTCTTCCCGCGTGGTGTTCGAATCCATCTGGGTCACGACCGTCTGCCTTCAGCGATAAATTTGCTCAGCGATTCGATGGAGTGGAACCATTTACCGATATCCTCGGATGTGGTGTCGATCTTGATATCGTAGCGTTTCTGTATCGCCACGCCCAGTTCCAGCGCATCGATTGAATCGAGCCCGAGGCCGTCTCCGAACAGCGGCGCCTCGGTTTCAATATCCTCCGGTCCGATTTCTTCCAGGTCCAGGGTTTCGATCAACAGTTTTTTCAATTCTTCAGCCAGATCGTCCATGTTTCTCAATACCCGTGACAAATAATTCTTCTATCGCGCTGTTGATGCGGCGATTCGATTTGCTCAGCCGTTCCCCGTCCGTCAAAAGCGTCGCCGGATCCACGGGCTTGCCGACCGATATCCGGAAATGCGCTTTTTGGCTTGGAATTTCGAACCATTTTTTCCCTTTGGTAAGTGTGGACGGTTCGCATGTCATTATCAATGGCGTGAACAGCGTTCTGCTGGCTGCAATGACCGACGCCGCCCCGCGTTTAAGCCGCATCTTCTGCCCCGGCACCGAGCGGGTCGCTTCCGGAAAAATCACCAGATTGCTGCCCTCTTCGAGACTTCGAACGCAGTCTTCGATCAGGACCATCGGATCGTCGTTCTGAATATAACCGGTCGCCCACATCACCCCGGCGAGAAACGGATTCGACCAGGCGGATTTCTTGACGACGCATTGAGTCACCGGCAACAGCGAAATGATGAAGACAACGTCGAGCAGGGTCGGATGATTGGCAATAATCAGATGACCGGATTCATGCGACAGGTTCTCGATATCCCTGAATTCGTAAGTGAGAACGCCAAGTGTTTTCATCATCCGAATAAACGCGCGAAACGACAGATGAACGACATACTGGCACCCCCGGTGCGCGCGGCGGCGGTCGAAGGACAACAGGTGAATCGCCGGAAACGCCGTGAGCGTAATAACCAGCGCCCCGAGACCGAAAACCGAAAAACTGGCCCCGGTCGCAAATACCCGCCAGGAGTAGTCAATCCGCGACACGCCCGGCCTTCCATGTCCAGACCAGCCGCCCGGCGTCGAGCGCAAACGAACCGCCCCCGTCAATGAGCAGCCTCAGTACTTCGAGCGCCGGGTCGGGTGCCGCCTTCGCGCCGGAAGCGGCAGGCCGGTTCGACGACCATTCGAGCGTCAGCCCCATTCCGTCTGCATCGTCCGCACCGCCGCTGCCGGGCAGCTTCAGAAGCAGGGCGACCGCGGCGTCATGGGCGACGGTCGTCGCCTGGTCGCGATAGAGATCCGGCAGGCATTCGTCGTGGTAAATCAGCAGGACCGACGGGGCCGCGCCGTTGACGAGCAGGCTCCACGCTTCGAGAAAACCGGTTTCGAGCGTCGCTTCGCCGCCGGCCATGGCCGTCGCGGCGGACCGGTCCTTTGTTTCAATGGAATACAGGCTTGTCGCCGTGTTATGGACGGACATGCTGAAAGCGGCTGCGGAGACGGGATCGCCGCTCGAAAACCCTCCGAGAATGCCGAAGCTGCGGGCATATTCGCCATAGCGCGAACAGAACACGAAAGCCGGGGAATTGCCGTTTTCCCCGGCACCGTCCAGGCAGTCGGCCGCAACCCGGAACGCCATACGGCTGAGGCCGCTCAGTCGGCGACGCATCATAGGCGCAACGAATTTTACATCCGGGTCGACCGGGCCGGAAATCGCCGCATCTCCCCTCGCCCAGGCCTGCCAGGCGTCCCGGTCCGTCACACCCGGCGCCCATGCAGCCCACCGGCCGACAGTCAGCGATACCGACGATGGGGAGGGAGTGTCATGCATTGTATTCTGCCGCCATTCGTCACTACGGTTCGTGCGTTGCGGCGCAGCATCTTGTTCCAGACGTTGTACCCCACAAACCCTGCTCTAGTATAACATGCAACCCACCGGTCGGAAGTCCGCGGCACCTGCCGGTTTTTTCCGGATTGCCCGGATCAGTTCAATTGCTTCGGCAAGGACGGAAACGCCGGAAGCGCATGCGGTGACGCATTTCCGTTCCCGTCGACGATATAAACCGTCGGGTCGCCCGCCGCGCGAAGCAGATCTTCGTCCCGGTCCAGAGCATAGGGCACCAGCGATGTCAGCGGCAGCATCCGGGGGTCCACCCCGGGCGTGATATCCGGCGCCTTGACGGCAAACAGGGTTGAAAACGCATCCGTGTAATCCGCCGGGGTCAGCGACGAGACCGTGGCCGACGCCGGGTCCGTTAATCCGATGCGGGCGCCGTGATCGCCATGGAGAACGATCGTGGCCCGGTCGTAGGTATCCGCCTTTTTCAGGGCGGCGAACAGCACCGTCAGGCGTTTTTCCACGCATCGCACCTGTTCGATATACTGGGCGTAGCTCCGTCGGCGGGATTCCGGCGAATTTTCCAGGTTCCCGTCGAATCGCAGACGCCATGCGGAGATCGGCGACCGGACGGCACAGGCCGAATTGTATACATAGGGGTAATGCGGCATCAGAAGATGCGCGAAGAAGACCGTTCCCCCTGCTGCGCGCGAGACATCCCGGATCAGATTGTTGAAGGTCGGCACCACCGCGAGCGGGCCGACCCGGCCATGCCAGAGTCCCGGGGACGGCAGGCTGACCCCCTGATTCTTAGCCCACCTGTCGAGCTGTTTCCCGGCAAGCTTGGCGATTTTGATCACGGCGATCGAGCTGTAATACATACCGAATAGCAGACGCGCCCGTTCCGGCCCCGGCAAGCCGTCAATTGCCGTGCGGGAAAGGTAGTCCGGCCGGTAGGAAGCGCACCCGGCAAACGCAATGCCGTGGCTTTTGCACAGATCGAAGTAATCGGACTGATACACACGGATTCGATACCCCTTGTCGGCATAGGCCTTCAGATAGGCATTCTCGTTCAGTGAAAACCCGTAATGTTTCCGGGTCAGAAAACGGGTCGCCTGCGCGGACCCGTCGAAATTCAGCGCACCCGCAAGAGACGCCTCCGTGCGGAAAAACCGGCTGTAAGCGCCGGCGAAGACACGGAACCCCGCATCCGTATAGAACCGGCGCGATATTGCGGACGTAGCGGCGCCGCCCGGCGTTGCGGATGACAGGCCGGAGAGGCCTATATGCTCGTCAAGAACGATATGAACGACCACCGGCAGGTCTGCCGTTGCGGCGCTGCCGGAAGCCAGATCGGGGCCGTCTTTCCGGGCCGCCAGAAGTCCGATACCGACGGTCGCCACGAACATTGCAAGAAATCCGCCGATCAGGACCAGGTTCGCGTGTTCCCGCAGAAAAAACATGACAGCAAGCGCCAGTACCAGGACCCCGGACAGGGCGATCAATCGCAGGCTGATATCGTCCTTTGTCCCGAACTCGAATAATGCATCGCCGAGGACGACCGTGATCAGGACGGAAAACACTGCCGCCCGGAACACCGCCGAGGGAATGCGCAGCAGCGCGGTGAGGCCGGCCGCGACCGCGCACAAACCGCCCGCCACAACGAGAATATCGGGATAGATCCGGTCGTATTCGGTATAAACCACGTAATTCGTGAAATGGAACAGGATGACGATCGCACAGGCGAGGAAGTCGTACAGAACCTGTTTTCGCGGGCCGGGCAATTCGTGGCGTTTCATGGCGCGCGGCGGCGATACCATACCAGGACCCGCTGTTCTTCCATGACCTCGCACGTCTCCACGATATCGGCGTCCTGCCGAATGGCCTTCATGAAGACATCCCGGTTGTAGTCGTCAAAGATATCGTCCCGGAGCCGCAACATATGCCGCACCATGGGATCGTTTTTTTCCACGAATTCGATCACGCCCTGGGGCGCGAGCCCGATCAGCCAGGAGATCACGTCGGCGAGCGGGATATTCCGGCCGATCGAAAGGTGGTGAACGAGGGCATAGGCGATCAGGCCATCGGCATTCGCGCGCTCAAACAGGCTTTTTCTTTCGCGTCCGCGCCAGCCCTTTCCGGGGCTCGGGTCCGCTGCGTCGAGCACAAGCGGCAGAAACGGTGTCCCGTTTTTTGCAGCACGCGCGAATCCCGCTTCCACCGCGCCTGTATCCGTATCGAATCCGATAGCTTCGCCGGCACCCGCCTCGAGCGCCGCCTCGGTATATATCCCGGTATTGCAGCCGATATCCCACAGGATGGCGGGTTTTGCGGCCGCAGCGAATCGTCGGGTGAAGTCCTGCTTCAGACTTTTCGCATCACCGTCATAGCTGTTTTCGGACTCATACAGGCTCCACGCGCTGCGTTTGCCCGTTGGCGGGGACAGGGCGGCAATCCACGTCCGCAGACCGCGCACCAAATGGCCGAGCGAGGCACGCGGCAATCGCCGCGCCGCGGCAGCGTCGAGCCGACTTGCGGTTTTCTGCCGTGTTCCGGATTGCAGTTTCACCGGCAGCGTAACATGCGTCAGCACACGCCAGCTCAACTTCCTGAACCACGGCAGCAGCCGGTCGAGATCCGCCGACGGAATACCTTCGAGGTTTCCTCGGTACCAGGCGTTAAAATCCACGCCTCCCAGTGCCCTCAGCAATAGGGGATTCAGAAACTGATCGCAGAACTGCTGATGGGCCGCCCAGTATTCACCTTCCCGATAGGGCCGGAACGACAGGGCATCGATAAAGACGGGCCGCGCGCCCCGGAACTGCACGTTATAGGCCGACGCATCGGACAGCATCACGTCATGGTCCAGGGCCTCCAGGATCAGGTCGAGTTGTAGTAACGCAGCCGCCTGCAGGGCCGAAAAGCACCATTCATAGGGATAGGAGACAAAATTCAGGACCGGATGCTCTAGCACATATCTGCATTCGGCGACCCCGCCGAGGATGCCGGGCGCCACTTCTGTCATTTCGATAACACTGTTTTTCGCGGTCATCGCCGACAGAAAACCGCTATCGCGGGCGAATTCGTAATCCGCGGCGCCTGCATCGGAAACCGTGCGAAACACCCGGCCGTTCCCGCGATAGACATTACCGGCCGGATCGCGAAAAGAGCCGCCGTCCCGTTGCATTACGTCGATCAATTGTTGTCCGGATGGCGGTCCCGGTTATCCGATGACCGACCTGGGCGATGCGACGAAAGGAAATTTCTGAGCCGGGCCCAGTACAGCTTCAGCGCTATCAGCCCGCCGACCACTGCGCCGATGATACCCTGCAGGATCATGCTGCCCGTCCCCGGGTCGAGATATGCATGGGCAGGGCCGTGCCAGGCCAGAAAAACCGCGAATGAGATGGCGAAGACGAAGCCGGACTGTCGTGCCATCATGGGATTGGCCATCGCATTGTAGTTGTCAGAAGCAGTACGCCGCCGACAATGCCCGAGAAGCCCTATACGGGCAACGGTTCTTGCAACCGCCCGGGGAGTTTGTATTAATTTCGGCGGTGCCACCGGTCA
The DNA here is from genome assembly GCA_963974055.1 of uncultured Rhodospirillaceae bacterium. Taxonomy (GTDB): domain Bacteria; phylum Pseudomonadota; class Alphaproteobacteria; order MPNO01; family UBA830; genus CAXBCP01. The sequence continues at coordinate 76,119 of CAXBCP010000004.1, read as the reverse complement.
GGCATCGTATGTCAGTCACAATGGTTGAGGATCATGGCGGCGGAACGGCCAGCATACATAGCCGAGTCGCGGTTCGGAAAATGGTTCCTGCGAACGGACATATGGGAGACGCGCGTATTGGACGTCGCGATGCGCGATCTCGATCGCCTGATCGCAAACCGTGCAACGGCCTATCCGGTAATTGTCGATGTCGGGTGCGGCGGCGGGCAGTCGTTCAAACGATTGCGGGCCCGGTTTTCACCCGAGCTTATTGTCGGGATCGACATAGATGCCGAGATGCTCAGCCTGGCAGCCAGTCAATCAGGTGAAATAGATATACCGGTGACCTTGATCCGGGGCACCAGTGCTTCGCTCTGCCTTGGCGACGAAACGGTGGATATGGTGTTCTGTCACCAGACATTTCATCACCTCGCAGATCAGGAACGTGCGATCTCTGAATTTCACCGGGTGCTGAAACCCGGCGGATTGTTGCTGTTCGCGGAATCGACGCGGGCGTTCATCCATTCATGGATTATCCGTCTATTGTTCCGCCATCCCATGGACGTCCAGAAATCGGCAGAAGAATACCGCGAATTCATCGAACAGGCAGGGTTCGACTGTGCGGCGAATGCGACGTCCTACCCCTATCTCTGGTGGAGCCGCGCCGATCTGGGGTTGGTCGAAAAACTGCTCGGGCCCAGGCCGCCCGCCACGCGTGAGGAAACCCTGCTCAATCTCGTCGCCGTCAAACACTAGGCGCGCATAACCGGCTCCGATACGGACCGGAAAAGACTGCAAACCGTCCCGGGAATTTTCGCGATGTCCGATGGCAACCATGCTTGACGACGATCAGGGCGAATTGTAGTTTTATGAACTGAGAATGCAAATGATTCTCAATCTTGGACCTGGGGCCGATATGATCGCCGGCACGGCAAGCAAGCATATGGAATTGACGGCCAACCGGCAAAAAACGGGGGCGCAGGGGGCTCTATGACCCTGTTGTGGCGACACCGGCTCGGCGCGCTCGCGCTTGCTGTCCTCCTTCATGCCGGAATCGGCGCCGCGCTGGGCTGGCACATCACCCCGCCGCCCGCAGCCGGAACAGGTGCGGGTGAACATGGAATAGAAATCGCCCTCGGGTCCGTTTCGGCTGCGGCGGGATCAGTCGATTCCGTGGCGGCAACCGCCAGCGCGACACAGGCACCGTCCCCACCCGAAGAAGCCGACCCGCCCCCGGAAGCAACCCCGGAAGCGGCGAGCGCCATTCCCCCCCCCGAGGCGGCAGCGGTTGCCAAAAATATTCCGGCTGAAAACGTCCCGTCGCCGGTTGCCCTGGCATCCCAGGACCGGGCAATCCCCGAAACCGAGATCGCGGCGGCGATCGAACCGCCGCCCGCCGAGCAAACACCCGAACCTGTAAATCAGGCGGCCGTTCCTGTCCCGCCGACTGAAACCGCCTCTCCGCCTAAACCGCCACAGGCAGTCGCACATCCCGCACCGAAGCCGCAGCGCAAACCGCCGGCACCCGCCCCGGAACAGACCGCCGCGCTGCCGGATCCCGTCGGCGTTCGTCCCCCGGCCGAACAATCAGCCGCTTCGGTCGCCGGTGCCGGCGGCGTTTCCGGTTCCGCCGACCGGGGTTCGCAGGAGACGGAGCTTGCCAGTACCGGGCCAAGCGGTGCATCGGGGGCGGTTGCCGCAAACTACTATGCGCTCCTCCGGGGATGGCTCGAGAAACACAAGGAATATCCGCGCCGGGCCAAGCGGCGACGCCAACAGGGGACGGCGATGCTGTTCTTTGTCATGGCGCGCGACGGCAGAGTGCTCGACTACCGGATTCGGCGCAGTTCGGGTTTCAAGATTCTCGACGGCGAGGTCGAAGACATGATCCGCCGGGCGCAACCGCTTCCGCCGATACCCGGCGAATTCGAGCAAAGCCGGCTTGAGCTGCTCGTGCCGATAGAATTTTCAATACGGTAGACCGCAATGTCGACAGACAGACGCTCAGGCGGAGAAGACAGGAAACCAGACATGAATTCAAACGACAAAAGCGGCGCCGGATTTCCCGAAGACGCACCGCCGCCGATATCGAGCGAAATCCTTCTGCGGGGACGAAACGAAATAACGATCCTGCACGAAGACCAGATATATCGACTCCGCCGAACTGCAAAAGGCAAACTGATAATGACCAAATAACGGCGATACCGGCGTCGTCCTTCCGGCGCAGCCGCCGGACTGAATCCCCGCTCCTTACGGCGCCATGCCGAAACGCAGCAGGTTTCCATGGGGGTCGTGGATATAGAATTCCTTCATGTTCCAGGACCGCACTTCGAACGCGCTGAGGCCGGGAACCCCGGCAGCGCTGTATTCCGCATAGAGCGTCTCGATCTCGCCGCCCCGGATGTAGCAGGACGTGTTTTCGGGCAATGACGGATCATCGGTTCGCCAGAAATGAAGTTCCATTTCACCCCGTCGCACAATGAGATAGTCGTCTTCCCCGTAAATGCGCTGAAAACCAAGTTTTGCCATATAGAAAGATCCGGTCTCGGCGATAGCGAGCGACGGCAATACGGGAATACTGCGTGCGAAATCCATCCGCTAACCCTCGAGAACGGTGTCGAAACCTTCGAACTGAGGCCGCCCCAGATACAGGCCTTTGCTGTCGCCTGCATTGGCATGGGCTTCGCGGAAATTGTCGGACCGGGTCCAGGCCTCGAATGCATCGCGGTCGCGCCAGGTCGTATGAGAGGCATACAGCGTCGCTTCATCGTTGCTGGCGCCGCGAAGCAAGCGGAACTCGACGAAACCCGGAACATCGGCCAGCCGGGAATCACGCGCCCGCCAGACCTCCTCGAATGCCGGTTCCGACCCCGGTACGATTTGAAAACGGTTCATTGCAATAAACATGATGGATTCTCCTGATTGATCACGACTTGGCGCGGCCCGAAACGATCACGCGGTTACGGGCTCGAACACCGGGAAAATTCTCAGCGCACTCGACGGATCGGAAACCACGTCGATGGACGCCTCGTATATTTCGCTAAGCTGTTCCGATGTGAATACCGCGGCAGGCGGGCCGGAATCGACCAGACGCCCGGCCGCCAGAAGCGCAACCTCGTCCGAAAACGCAGCCGCCAGGTTCAGGTCGTGCAAAATTACGAGAACGCCGACACCGCGCGAAGCCGCACGCCGCGCTACTTTCATCACCGCAATCTGGTGAACCAGGTCCAGGCTCGCTGTCGGTTCGTCGAGCAGGAGATACTGCCCGTTCCGTTCGCCCGCCGCGGCAAGCTGGCCCAGCACTCTCGCCAGATGGGCCCTGTGCCGTTGACCGCCGGACAACAGATCGACGCGATCGTTAATCCGCGGGCTCAGACCGACATCCGACACAACGTCCGCGATGATTGCATCGGTATCGCGCGGCGAGACCTCGATCCCGATGGAGAGTCCGGCGAGTTGCCTCACCGAAAACGCAGCCGACAGGCTCGGGCTTTGTTCGAGAACGGCGCGCCGGGTTGCCAATACCTCGGTGCCGAGCGACCGGACCGGTTGGTTATCGAGTAACGCCTCGCCCGAAGTGGGTTTGAGATCGCCCGCCAGCACCGCCAGTAGCGTCGATTTTCCGGCCCCGTTCGGCCCGCATAACGTCAGCACCTTTCCCGGTTTGACGGCGATCGACACGTTATTGACCGCAAGCGTAGACGCCCCGAACCGCACGGTCAGATCCATCGCTTCAAGCATTTCCCCTGCCCCTCTGCATGCGGTTCAGCAACAGCCAGAGAAAGAAAGGCCCCCCGATCAGGCTTGTCGCCAGTCCGATCGGCGGTTCTGCCGGCGGCACGACATTGCGGACGACAAGGTCCGCGCCCAGGATCAAGGCCGTGCCGAGCAGGGCGGAAGCCGGCAGAACGACCCGGTGGTTCGGACCGACAATGAGGCGCGCCATATGCGGCGCGACCAGTCCGATGAAACCGATCGGCCCCGCGGCGGCGGTAGCGCCCCCCACGGCAATCGCGGTGAGAATCGCCGCCTTGCGTTTTGTGCGTTCGACGTCGAGACCGGCATGAAACGCTGCGCGTTCGCCCAGCTGAAACAGGTCGAGTGCGCGTCCCATGCGGGCCAGTGAAATCGCCGCAACGGCGACGATTGCGAGGGTGACAATCACGGGCAGCCAGTTGGCCCCGCCGAGCGAGCCCATGGTCCAGAATGTCAGGTCTCGGAGTTGCCGGTCATCGCTGATATAGACCATCGCACCGATGGCAGCACCGGCAATTGCGTTCACCGCCACACCGGCCAGAATCAGGGTCGCCACGGAAGTCGTACCGGACCGGCGGGAAACACGAAAAACGAATCCCGTGACAACGGCGGCGCCGACGAAGGCGGCAACCGGCAGAAGATACGGCCGGATTGCCGGCGGCAGCCCGGTGGCAAGCGTCCCGCCCAGCACGATAACGGTTACCGCGCCCACCGACGCCCCGCCGGTGACCCCGATCAGGCCGGGATCGGCAAGCGGGTTGCGGAGCACGCCCTGAAGCGCGCAACCGGACAGTGAAAGCCCGACACCGACCGCGATCCCGAGCAGGAGCCGCGGCGCCCGGATTTGGGCGACAATCGCCGTCGTACCCACATCCCCCCAACCGAACAGCGCGCGGCCAATTTCGGATATGCTCAGACGCACCGGGCCATAGGACAGTTCCGCGAGCGCAACCGCCACAACCAGCGCCCCGAGAACCAGGAAAATTCCCGGTTGCCCGACGGGTCGCAGACGGTCTAACAACCGCGGTGCCGATATCTGCTGCACGTTCCGGGCCTGTTAGCGATGCAGATATTCGCCAAGCCGGGCGACAGCGGAAGGCGTGCGGGGCCCGAAGCCCAGCAGCAGCATGCCGTCCATGGCAATGGATTTCCCGTTCAGCGCGGCGGGTGTCGACGCCAGTTCCGGGCGTTTGAGGACAGCCTCGATGCCGCCGTATCGCTGGACCGACGATTCCATCATCAGCAATACCTCGGGCTGTGACGCCAGAATCGCTTCGCGTGACATCGGTTTGTAGCCGTCGAATCCCGTCGCGGCGTTTCGTCCGCCGGCCATTTGGATGATCGCTTCGGCCGAGCTGCCGCGCCCGCCGACCAGCACCCCGCCTTCGCCGAGCGAAAGGATGAAGATGACCTTTGGCCCGGGTCCCGCCTTGCCGTACTGCGTCATGGCACGCTTGAGATCGGCCGCTACTTTCGACGCGAGCATCTCTGCCTTGGCGGAAAGTCCAAGGGCTTCGCCGACGAACCGGATCTTGGCCGGGATGCCGCCCGGCAGATCGCCGCGCGGGGCCAGCGCCACTTTGACCCCCGCCGCTTTCAGTTGCCCGATCGCGGCCGGCGGCCCCATATCGTAGGCGCCAAGGATCATATCCGGTTTAAGCGACAGGATCCCTTCGGGCGCAACGCGCCGGACATACCCGATCTGGGCAAGGTCCTTCGCCGTCGCCGGGTAGTTCGACGTGCTGTCGACGCCGACTAGCCTGTCCTGTGCATCCAGGGCATAGATGATCTCGGTAAGATCCCCGCCCGCCGAAACCACCCGCTGTGGCGGGCCGTCGGCCTGGGCCGTTCCGGCGAGCAGAACGATGCCGAGAATGGCAGCAACGATATCCCTCATGTCTTTTTCTCCTTTGTGCGGTGATGGACTGACCGGTACCCGGTTAGAACTGCTTGGCGACGGACACCTTGAATGTGCGCCCCTTGGCCGGGTCGCCCGCGAGGTGTTCCTTGTAGAAACGGTCGAAGAGGTTATCGATGCCGAACCGGAACTCCGCATCCTTCAGATAGCCGTCATCCGGCTTCCAGGTTGCGTACAGGTTGTGAATCCCGTAGCTGCCGGTCGGTTCCCCCGTTCCGGATACCCGGTCCTGTGCCCGCGCAAAGACGCTGCGCAGGCCGAACTCCAGGTTCGCCGAAGGCGCGCGTCCGCCGATAGTCATCGCCAGTTCGTCGGCGGGTATGGAATTCAGGTCTTCGCCGGATTCCGTATCCATGCCGCGGATCATGGTGAAGGCCGCCCGCGCAAAGACGAATTTTGAATTGTAGGATGTTTCGAATTCCACGCCCTCGATCGTCGCCTCGCCGACATTGCGATAGGTCGAAGTCTGGGTTTGCCGTTCGATCAGGTTGTCGATGTCGTTGTGAAACAAAGTGACCTTGGCGGATACGGCATCCTGTTTGAGGGCGATGTCTTTAAAGGAAACAGATACGCCGGCTTCGTAGTTAACAGAAATTTCCGGCTCGAGGTTCACGTTGGAACTGCTGTTATCGTAGGCTTCGTCGATAACCGGCAACCGTTCCGTATATGCGACGGAGCCGAAAACACCCCAGTTCCGGTCGATCTTGAAGAACGTGGCGAGCTTTGGCGAAACGCCGACATCCGAGACTTCTTCCTGGGTGACTGTTACCGCATCGCCCGGCGTCAGGGTCTGCCAGTCCGCGCGGAAACCGGGAATAAGCGTCAGGCGGTCGTTATAAATCCACTCATTCTGGATGTAGACGCCGACCCGCTCGCTTTCGCCGCCGGGGTGAAAGGTAACGCCGTTACCGGGGCTTCCCGCCCGGGCCGCTTTATCCGCTGTCCGCACCTGCTTTGCGTACTCGATACCCGTCGTGAGGTAGTTTACGTAGGTCTCGCCGGACACCTCCATCGTATTCTCGGCACGCGCCTGGTAATTTTCATAGGCGTAGGTCACAGGCTCGAAGATTGCGGAATTGCCGAACGCTCCCTGGTTGGATGCGTTCGTCTGCTCGACATTGGTGTTCGTGTAGGAGAACAACAGGTCGAGATCGACAAGAGGATTGGACGGCGGCGTATAGGTGTAACCGGCGACCACGGTCTGATCGACCACCTCGCGATCGATGTCGCCGAAACCGGACTGCGTGCCGGTCTGGGACAGGTCGCTGCCGCTCGCTTCGGTCGTCCAGTGCTGATAGGACAGCCGGGCCGCATGAGCCTTATCCATCCCGAAACTGTACTTTGCCTTGACCAGGCCGGAAGGCGCCGCAAAAGCCGACCCCGATATAATATCGCCGCCGCCATGCCTGAAATTGTCGGACCGGCGATAGTTGAAGGACCCCAGCAGTTCCAGGTTTTTCACCGGCTCCGCCGCGAGGATCGAGGATGTCAGAAACCCGCCCCGGTTGTCGTTGAATTCGAGCTTTTCGCGGAACGTGACAGTTTCATTGGGCCGGAGAAAGTCGCTGGCGTCTTTGGTGGTCAGACTGATGACCCCGGCAAGCGCGCCGGATCCGTATAACGTTGACGACGCCGGCCCCCGGAGGACCTCGACCTTTTTGTAAAGTTCGGGATCCGAGAAGAACGAACCCATGCGGTACTGTTCGTGGAATTTCGTTGCGCCATCGACCTGAACGATGATCCGGTATTCATCGGACGATCCCAGGGTGCCGATCCCGCGAATGTTGAAGCTTTCGCCCATGACACGGTCTGACCCGACGGCCTTGACCCCGGGTATATCCGTCAGGACGTCGCCGATGGTCGTCGGCTGGGCGCTTTCAAGATCTTCCTGATCGATGACCGTTACCGATTGCGGCGTTTCGATCGCGATTTTTTCTTCACCGGCGGTAACCACGACCCGGTCGAGGGTCGTCGTACGCGGCGCATCGGGGGGCGTAGCATCCTGCGCCAGGCTCGGGTGAGCCGCAGCCGTAACGGCCAATGCCAGAATGCATGTGAGCTTTCTCATATCGCAGTCTCCAGTAATTTATGTCAGGCAAGTTCGCTGTATGCCTGGCGGTATGGGCTGGGTGACTGCGAATAGAGAGGCGACAATAATGCGAATGATTATTAATTGCAATACTGGAATAACGCCGGTTCAAAGATTCTCCGGAACCGCGATGAACGAACCAATTGCGGCCCCGCCCGCGCCGGGAAAAGCGATATTCGCGCGCGGCATGTCGTTGATGGAATTGTCGATAGACCGCCTCAGGGCGGAGGCGGATTTACGCGGGGCCTTCATGTCGGGAAACCGGACAGACCGCCTTGCCGCCCTCGGAACCTGCGGGGACGTTTTCGGCCTGCGGCAGCCGTGCCGGCGGGGCGGCGGACCGGCGGGACTAAACCGACAGAGGCCTAAGCCGCCTGCCAGTTTCGGGATGCGAAGTCCCAGTCGATCAGATGGTCGAGGAAGGCATCGACGAAGTCGGGGCGCCTGTTCTGGTAATCCAGATAATACGCGTGTTCCCAGACATCGCAGCAGATAAGCGGCACGCTTCCAAGCGCCAGCGGCAACTCGGCATTGCCGGTGCTTTCCACTTCAAGCGTTCCGGAATCGGCGACCAGCCATGCCCACCCGCTGCCGAACCGACCGGTCGCGGCCTCCTTGAATGCCTTTTTAAAACCGTCCGTATCTCCGAACGCCTTTTCGATCGCCGCCGCCAGGTCGTCGGACGGCTTGCTGTCGTCAGGCGACATGGACTTCCAGAAAAAATCGTGGTTCCAGACCTGGGCCGCATTGTTGAACAGGCCCTGATCGGGTTTTTCCCGGGCGGCCTGAATAATCTCTTCGAGGGATGTTCCTTCCAGTTCCGTACCTTCAACCGCGGCGTTCAGTTTGTCGACATACCCCTGATGGTGTTTGCCGTAATGCACTTTAAGCGTTGCTTCCGAAATATGAGGGGCCAGCGCATCAAAATCATAGGGCAGCGGGGAAAGCTTAAACATGCGTTCTTATCTCCTTTGAGGTCTTGATATCTCTAACACCACAGCGATGACACCGGTGTTACAGTCGGTAAACGCCTGCCCCCTGAAAACGTTCCCGCGTTTCAGTCAAACCGGCAGCACGGGAAATCGGACGCTTTTCGCCCTGCCGATTTGGAGCGGTTCCTTTTCCTGCAGCCGGTCGAGCAGTATCTCAACGGGCTGCATCGCGGACCCGTTTGCCGGTATTCCGGCAGGCACGAAACATCCGGAAAAACACGTCACTTTTTTCTGTAGACCATCGGCACTGCAGCTTCCGCACCGAGAACGCGGAACGTCAGGCTTTCGCCCATATACAGGCTGACGTTCTCGGCGTCATGACCGAGATAGCCGATGGCGAAATCCCGTCCGACGGAGAGTTCGAAATCCCCGCCACGCATCGACATAACGAGCGCGCCGTCAATCGTCGGCGCGGATACGGGCGCATGATCGAGAAGTTTTGCGACATGGCTTAGCACCGGAAAGCCGTTGACGGTCGTTTCGCTGAGCCCGGTAAAGCAGACCGGGCCGAGGGCGATCGCATAGGGGCCGCCGACGCCAGACTGCCGCAGGGTCGAGACCGCCTGGGCGACGATGGCCGGGTAGTTTTCATAATTTTTGCTGATCGTCAGCGCTCCATGGGTCGCAGACGGCAGAATTCCGTCAATACCGATATCGGCAAACCCGTTGAAGATCGCTTCGTCCTCCGCGGCCGCGAGTGACCGCGCCGCATCCACGACCGGATCGAGATCCGGATCGCCGGCGCCTCGATCCAAAGCCTCCATCTCGCTACGCGAAATTTCGAATTCACGGCGAAACTCGACAAGCGGGTGAACCCTGCGCCGGCGAACCGACACGTTTGCGCCCGGCTTGCAGCCGGTCTCTTCGACCCTGCCGGTGTCGACAGCACTTGTTTCCCACCCGAGCGGACCCTTGAAGTCGACAAGCTTGCGACCGGCGAGCGTTACCTTGAGAACGTCTGCCGCTTCCTCGTCGATGGCGTTCCAGGCGGCCTGTGACAGAGGGGCAAGTGCCCGGTTGAGACTACTCATTAGCCGCCTCCTGGCGCAGACTTCCGACGGCCAGAGTGCCGCCAACATCGCCTGCATCATCTGCCTTTCCGGTATCTTCGGCCTCGAGGTCGACCACCGACCGGGCGGAAAACAGATAGGTTTTCAGGTGCCTGTCGAACACCTCGTCATTGCGCCGCAGCCATTCGATCATCATCGCCGCATGTTCTTTTTCTTCGTCGCGATTATGTGCCAGAATCTTGCGGAGTTCACCGTCGGTCGCCGCCTCCATGCGCTGGTCGTACCAGTCCACGGCCTCGAGTTCTTCCATCAGCGATGCAATTGCGCGATGCCGGTCGAGCGTCCCCGCCGACAGGTTTTCGAGATCTTCGTGAAGTGTCGTGCTGTTGGTCATTTTTCGGTCGGCCTTTCTTTGATTGCAGTTCGGTAAACGTCCGACCGGACACTTCGTTCCATCGGAAGGCACCCGTCTCCGCAACCGGCAGGCCGGGCATGCAGGTGGCGGTTTTACATCCCGCCCGGGGAACCGAATGCCGTCGGGCGCGTTGCATACCGGAACTTCCATCGGATTCTCATGACCAGCACCCGACCCGACCCGACAGATCAACCGATTGAGCAGACATCCGCCGGGCCGAGCCGGCTATCGACCGACGAGATCACCCGGATCATGCGCCGGCTGATGCCGGTGGCCGTCTCCGGGATCGCGGTCCTTGCGGTCCTGTACACGCTCTATTTTGCGGCGGACCTGTTTCTGCCCCTGTTCTTCGCCGTCTTTCTTGCCATTATTCTGCGCCCGATCGTGGGCAGCCTGAAGCATCTGGGACTGCCCGAAGCGGCCGGCGCCGGCATCGTTATCGCCTGCCTTATGGCCGCAATTACAGTCGGATCGGTGCGTCTGTCCGGCCCGATCGAGGACTGGGTCGACCGCCTTCCCCAACTCGAGCGGGATATCCAGGCCAAGCTGTGGCCTGTCACCCAATCCATCAAGCAGGCCAAACAGGCCACGGAGAAGATCGAAAACCTTGCTGACGGCGGCGCCCCGCCCACACGCGAACCGATGGTGACAATTCGAAAACCGTCCTTGCTGAACCGGATGTTCAAAACGACCTGGTTTACCGCCATCCAGGTTTTGACGACGCTCGTCCTCACATACTTTTTTCTCGCCCAGAACGTCGACCGGACCCGGCAGACCATACGCCGTCTGCCCTGGTACAAACGCCAGAACCGCATCGAGGAGATGTTCGAGGACGTGCAGGCGACGATGTCGCGGTTTCTGCAGGTCAGCGCGATGATTTACCTGTGCCTCGGCACGCTGACCGCCGCCGCGATGTATATACTGGACATGCCGAACCCCCTTTTGTTCGGAGCGCTCGCCGCCGTGCTGGGGTTTATTCCGTATCTCGGACCGGTCATCGTTCTGGGGTTCATATCGGTCGTGTCGCTCCTGAATTTCGACAACTGGTTCGGGATTCTCGCGCCGCCGATGGCGTATTTTCTGCTGACCGCCGTCGAGGGCTATTTCATCACCCCGGCCATTCTCGGCCGCCGGCTGAAGCTCAGCCCCATCGCCGTTTTTCTCTCGATGCTTCTCTGGACATGGGTCTGGGGAATCGCCGGCGCGTTGCTGTCGGTCCCGATTCTGGTGCTGATCATCGTCCTGACCCGGCACCTGATCCGGTTCTCACGCGATCCCGATACCGAGACGCAAACCGGAAATGAAGCGGCGTGATCGTCTGTTTGTACTTTCCATTCCCGGCCCGGTCCGGAGACCATGGCACGGGCCACGGCATAGCTGGCTTCCATCGGACCAACCCGGCGGCCCGCAATCAATCATTGCAATCGACCGGAACTTTTCATCCATCGGCGCGTTTCCCCCGTGTTGCAGAGCGATAACCGAACGAAAGGAGAATGCAATGAATTGGGATCAGGTCGAAGGCAACTGGAAACAGCTTTCCGGCAAAGTCCAGGAAAAGTGGGGAGATCTCACGAACGACGATCTCGACCGCATCTCCGGCAAACGCGACCAGCTTGTCGGCAAAATCCAGGAAAAATACGGCATCGCCAGGGATGAGGCCGAAGCACAGGTAAAGGCCTGGGAAGCGAACATCTGACGCTGACCCGGCCCTGTGGGCGGCGGCACCCGGTCCCCCCAGCCCGCCGCCGCCCCGCTTTTCCGTCTGCCGCATGCAGCGCAAACGGAAATGCCGCCAACGCCCGGCGGCGACGAACACAAACCGGATGTTGGGACCTTTTAACGGCATACGGGGTTACCCGCACCAGGCGGTCCCTTAGAAACCGGCCGCCCGGAACGCCGAAACGGAAACGTCCGATACACCACCCCAGAAGGAGCTTATCGATGAAAACATTTTTGAAATCCTGCGTAGCGGCTGCGGCCCTGACTGTCGCCATCCCCTCCGTTCATGCGGCGGACAAATCCACAACCGCCCTGAGCGACACCATGAATGCCGGCTATGTCCTGAGCGCCAACGAACTTATCGGGCAGGACGTGCTTGACGCCAAAGACGACAAGATCGCCGAAATCGACGACCTGCTGGTCGCAAAGGACGGCAAGACCGTCCTCGCTATCCTGTCCGTCGGCGGCTTTGTCGGAATCGGCGACAAGCTTGTCGCGGTGCCGTACGAGAAACTTACGATCGGCGCCAACCGCGTGACGCTCGCGGGCTCGACCGAGAAATCCCTCGAAGCGATGCCGGAATTCAAATACCGGGATGACGCCGAAGATTACCGCTGGCGCCAGCGCTATGTAACCCGGATGGACCGGACCATGGATGACTGGTCGGACAAGATCGCAATGGCCTACGAGAAATCCGCCGACGCCGCCCAGGAGAAGGGCGAAACGGTCAACGACGAATTCTCGGAAGCCTGGGACAAAACCAAAACCGAGTTCCGCAATCTGAAACGCGCGACCGGCGACAAATGGGACGAAGCCAAACTGGCCTTCGAACGGGCAATGGATGACCTGGAGAAGAGCTGGGACAAGGCAACGGATTAACCGGCAGCCTGCACCCGCTGCCGGACACGTCCCGCCGACACCACGGCGAAGTCTCGCCCGGCAGCGGATGCCATTTCGATCGAACCTGACAAAAGGAGCAACCAGAGATGCTTAGATGGGCCCTCATTTTTCTTGTCCTCGCCATCATCGCCGGCATATTCGGCTTCGGCGGAATCGCGGCGGCCTCGGCGTCGATTGCGAAGATTATTTTCCTCGTCTTTATCGTACTCTTCGCGATCGCTCTGATCGCAAACGCGGTAAAGGGCAAAAGACCGTCGGTCTGACGCGCGACCCAACGAAACAATCGGCCCCGGCGATATCATCGCCGGGGCCGTTTTCATGTCGGGGAAAGAAACGACAATGAATCGAATTCCGTAACAATTTTCCCGGCAGTTGTTCTGTCAGCCTGCGCTTTCAGCCGCACCTGCCGCCGGAAGGCAAACCGGGATCGGCCAACGAAGCGGATATCAGACAGGCATCGGAGACGATCGCCGCAGGCGAAAACGCGGAACCGGCCAAAGACGACGACCCGAATCCGCCTCAACAGAACGGTAGTTCTGACAGCCAGGACGCCATCAGACATCTTTGCGCGGATCGGGTGCGACATGATCGGCAACCCAGGCGCCGCGCTCGCCCATCGGGCGCGACGGCCCTTCCGTGGTGTCCCGTCGCGTCTGCAATTCCATCTGGGCGTTAAGTTCGGCCCCGAACAGCACAATATAGGCGGTGACCCAGAACCACATCAGCAGCACGATAACCGCACCGGCGGCGCCGTAGGTTTCCTGGTAGTTCCCGAAATTACGGACGAAGAACGAAAAACCGATAGAAGCAAACACCCAGACAAACGTCGCCGCCACGGATCCGACGCTGATCCATCTCAGTTTCGCGTCCCGCCGGTCGGGCCCATACCTGAACAGTATCGCAAGCCCGGTCATCATGATGCCCGAGAGCACAAACCACACCAGAACGTCGAGAACGATCTCCACCGATTCGCGCAGCAGGAACAGTTCAAGCGCCAGCGGGGTGCCGACGATGAACAGAAGCGACAGCAACGCGACGGACAGCCCGCCAACCGTCAGGCAGACGGCGGTGCCCAGAAATACAGGCAGACTGCGCGTTTCATGCTCCCGGTACACGACGTTCAGCGTTGACATAAGCGCGCGCACACCCGCCCCCGAACTCCAGATCGCCAGCACGAAGCTCAGCAGAAGTCCCCAGCCCAGCCTGGAATCGTTTTGCGCAGCAAGGTCGGTCAGCTGGTCGTTCAGCAGTATCCAGGCGTCGTTCGGGATCAGGTTTTGCAGGGATACGAAATATACCTGAACGTCGCTGGCATCGGCGATCAGGCCGTAAATCATCACGAACGCGGTAAACGCCGGGAATATCGCCAGCATATTGTAGAACGCCACGCCGGCGGCATTTACGGATAGGTTGTCAGCGCCATTGGCTTTCCAGACCCGCCACGCGATCTGGCGCCAGCCCTTGAGGCCGATTTTGACCGGCGACTTCGCGAACCGGCCGCTGCCGTCACCGGGTTCCGGCTCTGACGGGCTTTCTCTGTTTCCGGTGCGCAAGGATCGGTCTACGCAGCGCCCCTGGCCGGAATATCCGTGGCACCGGCGTCGAGTTCGACCTCCCGCCCCATAAGTTCCACGAGCATTTCCCGACCACGGTTTACGCGGCTCTTGACCGTACCCACGGCGCAGCCTGCTATGGCGGCTGCTTCTTCATATGAAAACCCGCCGGCGCAGACCAGAATGATGGCTTCGCGCTGTTCGTCGGTGAGTTCCGACAAGGCCCGGCGCAGATCGCGATGTTCGATCCGGCCTTCCTGCGCCGCCCGGGTGGTCAGCGTTGCTTCATAGCTGCCGTCCGGGTCCTCGACCATCCGCTTGGATTTCCGGAGCTGGCTGAAATAGGTGTTGCGCAGGATTGTGTGCAGCCAGGCGTTCAGATTCGTTCCCGGCTCGAAGCGGTCGCGGGCGGCCCATGCCTTGACAATGGTTTCCTGGACGAGGTCGTCGCCCATTGTCGCATCCGAACATAACGAGATCGCGAATGCCCTCAGCTTGGGCACCAGTTCCGCAATCTGCTCACCGAGATCGTTGCTCATGGGTTGATACTCACTATTGAAATGGACGAGAAAATCTTCATTTCTTGCCGTTTTCGTCGCCGAGCGTCTTCAACAGCTCGCGCAACCGCGCCGGCATCGGCTCGTTCGCCAGATCGTCATAGAAAGCAGAGATATCTTCATTGAGCCGATCGTCGCCCTTATCTTCTGTCTTTTTCATTTCGCCATTCCGTGACGGGCGACCGTCGGCAGAATCGTGCCCGGACTTTCCCGAATTATCGTCACCCGGTGTATCTTTGGGTTTGCGAGTCATTTGAACACCTTTCGGATTGCCGACACCGCCGCCCCGTTCAGGAGACATAACGCGGATTGCCCCCGCCGGGTTCCTCCGAAATTCGAAATTGGTCCATCGGTTGCCCGGATATTTCGGGGATATGTTGAAACGCCGTCCATCGTTCTGTCTCCTCTGTCGTTTTTCGCGTGCGGTGTCTGTATGCAGACCTAACATCCGGCTCCTGCGGTCTAGGCCGCTTCTGCAGAGCCGCTCCCGACAGCACTCGATTTACATGCCGACGACCGATTGCCGCACGGGCCCCGTCGGTCGCGCCCGTGACAAGCACCTGCACATTTCGTTCCGTGTCGCACGTCCCGCCACGTTAGGCGACGGGCGCCGGTTTTTCCACAGTCGGGCTGTTTTTGGCGAAATGTTAGCCGGCCTTCTCCGATCCGCGTGCCTGCGAACGTGTCGTGCAGACAACGTGCGGCGCGCCCGGAAGTTCCGGCGATCGAAGCGGCGCCTAATTTCCGCACGCCCCCGGCTGCACGATCGTCCCGCCTCACGCCCGGTTCGATTCCGTGAAAACGGCTTTGAATCGGCGATTTCGGCGTTTTCTGCACAATAGATACAGAAAAGAGGGAACCAATCGCGCTGCCAAACGCTTTACCCATGTCGCCCTTTCAACGGAGCGGTGGCGGAGAGTGAAAGTCCGGCGATGCGACGAACGGCGGCAGATATACGTCCGGCAATATCGTCGCGCAGCCGATCACGAATTCGCCTCCTGCCCATCGGGGCGACACGAACTGGAATTTATTTTGAGGAGAAGAGAATGTTGAAGAAAACACTTATGGTCGCCGTATCGAGCGCTGCATTGCTGTATGCGACCGGCGCCAGCGCGTTTTTCGTTTACGACGTCGAAGCCATCCAGAAGCAGAATTATGCCGGCGGGAGCTTTTCGGCGAATCTTGCCCGCGAATACAAGGATTTCGCGACCTTCGAAGCATACGAAATGTATGACTGGATCGACGCCGAACATTTCGCGCATAAAGCGATCTCCGCCAATAGCGGACAGTCCGTCATGCCGGAGGAAGTCGCCGACTGGCATGTGAAAGAAAAATACGTCGCCGAACTGACGACCGCCCGGACGGACATGATGAACGAATTTTCCAGGGGTGCCCGCACGGCCGCCCCGGCAGAGGCCGCGAAGGCCCAGGCGAAATACGATTGCTGGATCGAACAGCAGGAAGAAAACCACCAGTGGGCCCACATCGCCGCCTGCAAGGGTGAGTTCTACACCGCGCTGAATACCCTGAAAGCGGCCATGCAGCCCAAGGTCGTTTCCGAAACGAAAACGAATACCATCAACGTGCCGGAGCGTGGCGCCGAACTGGTGTATTTCGATTTCGACAGCGCAAACCTGTCGACGGACGCTGTGGCCAAGCTCGACCGCTTCGTCAACACGTTCGAAGACAAGAATGCGATCGAGCTTGACGTGATCGGCCATGCCGACCGTGCCGGCGCGTCGGACTACAACCGGGCGCTGTCGCGTCAGCGCGCGACTGCCGTCATAACCGAACTTCGCAAACGCGGCATGATGGTCGCAGATGTGCAGGACGTCGACGTCGTCGCCAGGGGTGAAACCGATACCGCGGTTGCAACGGCCGATGGCGTTGCCGAAGCGGCAAACCGCCGCGTGGAGATCCGTATTCGTGCGGTACAGCCCGTCACGCAGACCACGACGACCACGATCGTCAAATAACGTCGGCGAAACGGTTCGTTCTCGGAACGGCCGGCATCGAAAGCCGCCCCCGAAAAATATCGGGGGCGGCTTTTTGCGTCTTTCGATCGGAACCGGGGCCGACGCCCCGGAATCCAGCGAACGATTTAGTTTCAAACACTTGGGAACCTTTCGGCCGACGGTGCGTTTCCTCCGCGACAGATCAACAGAAAGGATCTTTTCATGCATAGTCTGAGAAAAATACCCGCCCTCGCCCTGACGGTCGGCCTGCTGACCTTTCCGGTCGTCGCCTTGACGGCATGCGACGAAAAAGGTCCCGCCGAGCAAGCCGGCGAGGCGGTGGACGAGGCCGTGAAAGACACCAAACGTGCGGTCGAAGACGCCGCCGATTGATCCCGGGGTCCGCCCGCACCGACCGCAGCTCACCGCGGTCCGGATTCACCGTAAAATATGAGGAATGAAAATGGCTAGCGAAGCTGAAACACTGAAAAAAGACATCGAGGAACTTCGTGGATCAATCGAGAAACTGAGCAAGGACGTGTCTTCCATCGGCCAGTCGATGGCAAAGGATATCAAGGCGCGCGCCGGCGAAACCGCTGAAAACGTCCGCGACGGCGCAAAAGCCACCGTTCGCCAGATTGGCGAAAAAGGGAAACAGGGCGCCGAAGCGGTGGAGAATACCGTCCGCGAACGGCCGTTTCAAAGCCTCCTGGTTGCGTTCGGCGCAGGGCTGCTGATCTCCCAGCTGATCCGCAAACGCTGAAACCCCGACCGGGAAATCCGTCATGAATATCCTGTCCTGCCTCGAAACGATGTCCGCCAGGGTCGCCGATCTGCGTAACGGTGTGCGGCACGTCGTCCTGACCATGGCCGTTCTGACCATGGCGGCGGCAATCATGGCATGCGCCGGCGGTTTCGCCGTTGCCGCTACCTATATGTGGCTGGAAACCCGGATGTCCGCGCCGGCGGCTGCCCTGTGCGTGGCGGGAGGCCTCGCCTTGGCCGGTCTGGCAATCGCCGCGATCGTGCTGTTGCGCGGTCGGCGGCGCGGCCGGACCGCCGTGTCGGCGCAGCCAAAGCCGTCCGTCCGGGAAACCCGGGATCTGACGGATATGGCCACCCGGGAGGTCATGTCGAAAGTATCGGAATCGCCCGGCATGGCTGTGCTTTCGGCCGTGGCCCTTGGCGTCGTTGTCGGCCTGCTGCGGCCGGATCAAAACGACTGAACGTTTGTGCCAGCATGAAAACCGCGCAGGCAACACCGGCACCGGGTGCCGGCACAGGCAGCGTTCAGCCCGATCCCGATGGCTGGTATCAGACCGTCGCGGTGTATGACCGCCTGACGGAGCGGGTGATCGAATTCGTCACTTTTCTGCCGCTTCTTGCCGTCGCGGTCATTGTCTTCGTTGTTTTCGTTGCCGTATCGGGGATGGCTCTGCGGCGATCGCGGATTTCCCGTCGCATGACCACCAATCCGTTCCAGCAGCAGATTCTTACCCAGACGGCACATGTTGTGATTGTCCTCCTCGGGCTTGTGGTGGCGCTTGAAATTCTCGATGCAACCTGGCTGATCGGCGCCGTGCTCGGGGCGGCGGGCGCGACCGGGATCGTTCTCGGCTTTGCGTTGAAAGAGACCCTCGAAAACTACGTCGCGGGTTTGCTGCTCAGCCTGCGCCAGCCTTTTGCACCCTTCGACCATATCGTGGTTATGCAATACGAAGGGCGTGTCATCCGGCTGACGTCGCGGGCAACCGTCATCATGACGCTTGAAGGCAATCACGTCCGCATTCCGAACGCGGACGTACTGAAAAACCCGCTCGTGAACTATTCGCGCAACCCGGAACGCCGGTTCGCGTTCGAGATCGGCATAGGCGTCGATGTCAATCTGGTCGACGCCCGCAACCTGGCCATAGAAATCCTTTCGGACATGAAGGGCGTCCTCGACACGCCGGAACCGGATGCCTGGATCGAGGCGCTCGGGGATTCGAACGTGGCGATGACGGTTGTGGGCTGGGTGGATCAGCGGGGATTTTCGCTCTACAAGGTTCGCGGCGATGCGATCCGGCGCGTCAAATCCGCCTTCGAAGCGGCCGAATTCGACCTGCCGGAACCGATTTACCGCCTCAAACTGATGAAAAAAGACGGCGCAGCTCCGGAAATCCCGGCGTCGGAATCACGCGCCGGACAGCCCCGGAGGGTTCTTCCCGTCCGCGACGACGATGTCATGGACATCGCGCGCGACGACCATCTCGAACGCCAGGTCGCAAAGGAACGCTCGGAAATGCCGCAGGTAGACCTGCTCAGCCCCCAGGCCCGGCAGGAATGAAACCCGAATTTGCGCCGCCGACTTTGCCAGGGAACGAATTGCGCCGCCAAACATTATAGTAAGACAATTGTCCTACGGACGTACAGAAACATGCAGATACCAAGGAGAAGCCAATGTTCGAAACCGTGAAAAACAGCGATCCCGCCACCGCCCGCGACTGGCCGCGCCGGGAAACATCGATAGACGACCTGCTGCGCGCCATTTTCAACGAAATACTCGACGAACCGGTCCCGCAGAATATCCAGGACCTGGTGCGCCGTTCGGCCCACACGCGGAATCCGCGTGCGTCACTGGACAACTGCTACGCCGGGCGCAGTGTCCGGACGCTGGCCTTCGGAAATGCGTGATAGTCGCTGGCGCACCAACGCACCGCGTCTAGTTTCTGTCGGATATAAATTCTAAGGAAAAATATCTGCCGGATGCTTCCGGCAGGATCGGCTTAAGCGCTGTTTCCGCCACGCGCCGTCGGGAGCGCGTGGCGGGAAAAAGTCAGTCGCGATAAGCGGAACCGAACCGTTCGATCACAGGGTTTCGGGTCGGGGTCGGGGCCGCGACATGACCGGCGTCACTGCGTGCGGCGATGTGTTCGCGCGCCAGGAGCAGGTTTTCGCGCACCGCGGATTGCGACATGCCGAGGATCACGGAGACATCCTGCAGGCCGATGCCTTCCACCACATGCAGCGCGATCACAGCCCTATGCTCGACACCGAGTTCGGCCATTGCCTGCTCGATGTCCACCGGGCACCCGCGGAGGGTCGAACCGGCAGGCTGTCCGCCGTCATTCGCAAAACGGCGGCGTGCGCCGGCGATCATGGCGTTGAAAAGCCAAAGATCCGTCGTAATCAGTTCTCCGCCGGAAACATGACCCGCCGCTATCGCAGTTTCAAGGCTGTCGCAAACGGCATCGTCCGCTTCGGTCTTGTCGCAATACAGGGCGCGTGCAAATCGTCTCAGTTTCGGTATCAGGATTTCAAGATCGGTCCCCGACATTTTTAATCTCCTAAATTTCCGTCGGACGATAACCGCCGACTTCCGCTAGACACCGACGCCATCATCCCGGTCGATGCCTGTGAACTAACAATGCGCGTCGGCGCCCCGAAAATTAATTCGTACAGATCACCTACGTATTCCCTACGTATCCGTGCGCCGCGCCGCCATTCGGGCGCGAATTTCCATAAGCCCGTCGTCGCAAAGCACCCGAAATCCAGCCTCGGTAACATGAACAAGAGAAACCGTGCCGCCGTGTTCGGCAGGGTGCGCATCGGGCTGCCAGTCCCGGGCCGCAGTTATTTGATGGACAAAAATTACCGGAATATCGTCGGGGTGCCGCGCCACGGCGTCTATCCATCGCCCGACGGGCCAGTCGCTGTCGAAAGCGTTGACCACCAGAAGACCGATATCGTCGCCAAAATAGTCGGCGGCGCGTTCGGGATCCGCACACAGGATAACCGGCGCGCCAAGCCGGCTGAAATACCCCAGCAGTTTGCGCCGCTCCTCCAATGTCCGGGAACAGACCAGCACTTTTTCAAGCTGGTCGTTCACCGAATCATCTCGGTTCGGATCGTTTAGGCCCGGACGGCCGGGCCATGAAGTTGAGCCCGAAGAACTTGTAAGCATTGCAACAAAGCCAACCAAATCAGTGATAGGAACCGATAGATAGTAGTGGGGACGAGACCATCGCGATATTCGAACAAAATACGTATTTTTGTACCGATTTTGCCCGATTTGCGCAGAAACCGACAGAATTCACGCCGCAGAACGGTATTTTTCAGCCGTTCAGGCCTGTTTTTCGCCGCCTGAGGGTCTCATCGGACGTGTTTATGCAGCGCCGATCAGCCTGACGAGGTCGGATAGCGACTGAGCGCCGGTTTTTTCGCGAATTCGATTGCGATGGACCTCTACCGTTCGCGGGCTCCGGCCGAATTGCTGCGCGATTTCTTTGCTCGTCATTCCCTGGGCAAGAAGTTCGAGAACCTCTTTTTCGCGGTTGGTCAGTTTTTCGAGCTTTTCGCGCGCGTCCGCCCGCATTTCGGACTTTCTGGCCGCTGCATCGCCCACATCGAACCCCCGCACCAGCGCTGCCAGCAATTCTTCCTGGGAATAGGGCTTTTCGAGAAAATCGATCGCCCCCGCCTTCATTGCCTCGACCGCAAGGGAAACGTCGCCATACGCCGTCACCAGGATCACGGAAAGGCTCGATCCCATTTCCTTTAATTCCGCCAGCAATTCGATGCCGCTCATGCCGGGCATCCGCACATCCAGGATCGCGCAGCCGCACCATCGCAAATCGTATTCCTTCAGGAATTCCTCCCCGGATGAAAACCCCTTTGCGTCAATGCGGCGTGCTCGCAGAAGCGCCAGCAGGGATTTCAGGGCCGCGGAATCGTCATCGACGATATAGGCACGGGGCGTATCAGGCATTTTCAGGTTTCTCGCTGCTGACGGGCATCACAAAGCCAAACTCGGTCCGGTCGTTTTGCCGTTTGTATTCGATACGGCCGCCATGGGCCTCAAGAATTTTCCGGCAGACCGACAGTCCCATCCCCATTCCGCCGCCCGATCCCGGTTGCAGCGGCTGGAACAGATAATTTTCTCTCTCCTTCGGCACCCCGGGTCCGGAATCGGCGACAATCGTGCGGACTTTACCGGGCCCCTCGACCTCGGTCGTCACCACGATTTCACGCCGGTCTTCTCCATTGAGCGCCTGGATCGCGTTGCGGACCAGATTGAACACCACCTGTTCGAACTGCATTCTGTCGGCAATTATCGTCGGCGCGGATTCGTCGAGGCAGCACTCCAGCGACACCCCATCTGCAAGCACGGTCTCATGGGCCAGCGTCGCTGCGTGCTCGACGACCTCATTCAGATCCAACGCCACGCGGACGGTTTCGCCGGTCTCGACAAACCGGCGGAGCCTGCGGAGAAGGGCCCCTGCCCGGGCCGCTTCCTCAACGGTGTCGTCCATCAGTTCCAGGATACCGGCGGGGACATCCAGCCCCGATTCGTCGAGTTCGATCTTGCAGGCGCCGACAAAATTGGAAATAGCCGTCAGGGGCTGGTTCATTTCGTGCGCCAGACTGCCGGCAAGCTCGCTCAGCGTGGTGTTCCGGTCGAGGCTTAACATCTCTGCGCGGAGCCGCGCGGAGGTCGTTTCGGCCCGCAGGTTTTCGGCAGCGAAAAAACGCGCGCGCTCGGCGTTGAGGATCGCCATCAGCGACCGCCGCAACGGCTGCAGCGCATCCATTTCCGTCGTCGCGGAAAGCGGCCGCCAGGACTGGAGCTTCTTGTCTTTTCCGGATTTGAGATACTGAAGCCCGTAATCGCGCCGCCCCAGAAAAAGGTAGTCCGAGCCGTCTTCGGAGAGGCTCAGAAACGCCGCTTCGGTATTCGCGGTATCCGACAATCCGACCAGCGCTTCCTTTGGCGACTTGGCATCGATGATCGCAATGCCGTTTTCCGCCCATTCCCGCAGATGAGACAGATCGCTGCCGGCTCCGTCCCGCGTTCCGATCACCGTCTCGTCGCCACCGATGCGGAGCACCGCCTGCTCGAATCCGAATGTCTCCAGAAGTTCCCCGCCGATCTCTTCCACGATATCCGCCAATGCAAGACTGTCGCCGTCGTGGGATTCGAGCTTGTCCGCAATATTCCGGGCGTCACGGAAGGCGTTCAGGCGTCCCGATGCCTCCAGCCTGGTAACGCCGGACGTCAGAACCTGGGTCGCAAAACTGTACAGACGCAAATCGACAAGCGGTGGGCGGAATTCCTCCGTATCCAGGCA
The DNA here is from genome assembly GCA_963974055.1 of uncultured Rhodospirillaceae bacterium. Lineage (GTDB taxonomy): Bacteria > Pseudomonadota > Alphaproteobacteria > MPNO01 > UBA830 > CAXBCP01. The sequence goes on along the minus strand of CAXBCP010000004.1, from coordinate 53,169 downwards.
CATGATGATGCCCCAGAGACGCCCGTCGGCGACGATCGGCATGACGAGAAAGCCCTTCGCCGGGACGAAATCGGCGAGATACGCCTCGTCCTTGGCCGAGAAAGCACGCAGTAGTGCATTGGAAAGGTCGATCCTGCCGGCGGAGTCCGGCGCAGAAACGATATTCACCCCGGCGGCGTCGAAATTGCTCACAAGCCTGATCCGGGTACGTTCCAGCGGCCGCCGCACCGATTCCGGCATGCGGGACGCGCGGATTCCATCCGACGGAAAATTGTAAACGCCGTCATTCGACACGGCAACGATCTGGCCGTTGCCGGCACCGTCAAATGCATATATCCCGACGCCGTTGAGGTCCATTGCCGCCCGCAGGCGATCGGCCGTCCGCTGACACATGCCGGGAATCCAGTCGGCCGTCTCGATATCTGCAAAGATCAAATCGCGGAACCGCGCCCGCGAATCGGCGCTGTCGAGCCTGGTATCCGTCGGGTCGAAAAGTTCCAGCACCACGAAATCGCCGCTGCGATGCGCCAGACAATCGATTTCCCGGTCGCCGCTGTATTCGTTGCAGGTGCGGATACGCCGGGGGCTCAAACTTCCCGCCGGCAGGTCCTCGGTGCCGACGGTCTCGATACGCGCGGACTCCGCCTCGCCGAATATCGACGCGATCGATTCGCCGATCAGATCATCGACGGGTCTTCCGATCAGGTCGGCCGCATTTTCGCTCGCCGCCTGAACCCGGAGCTGCGCGAGGTCGACCGCGAGCAACACCCCCGACGACTGCAGTGCAGCGTCGCGGATTTTTTCTTCTGCATCTGACCCGTTGTTCGCACTTTCGGTTTCAGACAAGTAATGCAACCATTTCTATTCGGAGGGCGTTTATTCCGGTAAGAACAACATATTTCCCAGAATGATACTTTTCATGAGCTAAGGCAATCGCGGGACGAACCGTTATTCCCCATTTCCGGAAAACGGATATCGGGCCCGCGCGAATTGTTTTTTGCGAGCAGTCACTTCCAGCCGGTCGGAGCCGAAACCCCATGTACGCCAACCTGACGAAACTTCTGGCCGATATACGCGCCAGTTACTGGTTTTTTCCGAGCTGCATGGTGATCGCCGCGGTCGCGCTGTCGATCGTGGCGCCGCTGCTGGATCGGACAATCGGCGCCGGGTGGCTGGGCGGTTTCGACTGGCTCACCGCCGCACGAACGACGGGCGCGAGATCGGTCCTGACCGTGATCGCGGGGTCTATTATCGGCGTCGCCGGCGTCACTTTCTCAATCACTGTGGTTGCAGTGTCGTATGCGAGCGCAAATTTCGGTCCGCGTCTGATCGGCAATTTCATGCGCGACCGCGGCAACCAGATAACGCTCGGCGTATTTATCGGCACGTTCGTCTACTGCCTTCTCATTCTGCGAACCGTGCGCGACGCATCTTCCGGCGATGCGACGTCGGCCGACGCCTTTGTACCTCACCTGTCGGTCCTGCTGGCCCTGACGCTGGCCCTGATGTCCGTGGGTTTCCTGATCTACTTTTTCCATCACGTTCCGGAAACCATCAACGTCAGCAACATAGCCGCCCGGATCGGCGGGCAACTCCGCAACGGGGTCGTTAACCTGTTTCCCGACCCCGACACGCTTCCCGCACCCGGCGGGAAAGCCGACACGGCATGGGATGACCGGACGTCGTCGATGAAACACGCGCCCATCGAGGCCACCGACGAAGGTTATATCCAGACCCTCGACGAGAAACGGCTTTTCAAGGTCGCCGACGCCAACGGTCTTCTGGTGCGCGTTCAGTACAGACCCGGCGATTTCGTCATTATCGGAGATACGGTGCTCGACGTATGGTCGACAACGAAACTCGACAACCCGACGACGCGCGACCTTCGCGCCTGTTTCGCCCTTGGCCGGCGCCGCACGCCTCACCAGAACGTGCTTTTTCTGGTGGACGAACTGGTCGAAATTATCGCGCGCGCCCTGTCGCCGGGAATCAACGACCCTTTCACGGCGATCACCTGCATCGACTGGCTTAAAGTCGGTCTGGGGTCCTTCATCGCGCATGACGACGATGCGGCCGACCCAGTCGGTTCGGGTCCGGTACGGATTTATCCGGTGACCTTCGAACGGTTCGTGTCGCGTATTTTCGATAACTCGCGGCAATATGTGTGCACCGACCGGAACGTCGCCCTGCACGCGATCGCCTGCATGACCGAGATTGCCGCCCGTCTCGATGACGATGCGCGCCGCCAGATCGTAATATCGCACATGAAGGCCCTGGCCGATGCCAGCGCAGTCGCCCTGGGCGATCATCCCGGCGCGCAGGACATCGCCGACCGCCACCGCGAAGCACTCGCCATTCTCGCGGACCCGGACGGATACGGGAAACACCGGAACAGCCAGGCTTGGTTCGGCGGACGGGGATAGCAAAGTTGACCGAATTCTTTTTCCGACCCGACCGATAGGCAATGCGACACCCGGCGCGTTATCACCGCTAGCCTGAATCGTTTTCCGGCTCGGCGGCCGAATGCCGTTAAGTTGAGACCGGCTGAGGAGAAACAAGTGAAACACGGCATTACATTGGCAATATCCATAGCGTGCATGACGATGGCGTCAGGCTGTTCGTCCTTCAGCGACACGGTCAACATCTATATCGGAGACGGCAATCAGATGTTTTCCGTCGCGGGGAGCAAGGGCGGAGACGCCGCGTCCGATACGGGCAAAACGGCGCCGGACGGCAAGGCCATGTCCCCTATGGCTGTCCAACCCGCTTTGCAGAAAGGCTTCCGGTGCTCCTTCGAGAGCCACGGTGAAAAGCCGTCAATCTTCAGCACCAAGACGACGATGCGCGGATATTTCGAATGCGTGAAGACGGAGTAGCCGCCGGTTCTCCGGACAGATTCAGCCGTTTGATCGCAGATATGCTATTGAAATAGTGGAACGGATACCTGCATCCGCCACGCCCTGCAGACAATTTCTTTGAACTGGCGCCTACCGCGATGTTAAGTATCGCCGGTCTCCCAAAAAAGTAAGGATTCAGATGGCACCGCCTCCTTTCCGAGCAGAACATATCGGCAGCCTTTTGCGCCCGGCAGAGCTTCTTGAAATTCGCGATCGCCATGCCGCCGGCGAAGCGAGCGAGGACGATATTCAGGCCGCCGAGGATGCTGCCGTTGCCGCGGCGGTCGCCCTGCAGGCGCGTGTCGGACTAAAGGTGGTCACCGACGGGGAGTACCGGCGACATGCCTATCACGATTTCTTCTTCGAACATCTCGGCGACGTGACGATCGGCTTCCGGTCGATCGATGCCACGGACGCGCAGGACAGCGCGAAACGGGCAGCGCAGCCGGTCTCGATCGTGAAATCCCGGCTCCGCTGGTCGGCACCCATTCACGCCCGCGAGGTCAGCTTTTTAAAGACACACGCAAAGGCGACCCCCAAGATCACGCTCCCGGGGCCCTGCACCCTCCATTTCCGCGGCGGCGCGCCGGAAATCCGGCGCCACGGAGCGTATGACGATATGGAAACCTTCTGGTCCGACATCGTCGACGCCTACGCCGCCGAACTCGCCTCCCTGGCGGATGCCGGATGCTCCTACGTCCAGATCGACGAGACAGCCTTCGCCAAGTTTTCCGACCCGGAAGTGCAACGCACGCTCGCCGAGCGCGGCGAGGACTGGCAGGACGTGATCGACCTCTACATCGAGATCACGAACCGTGTGCTGGCCCGGGCGCCAAAGGGGCTCAGGATCGGCATGCATCTCTGCCGCGGCAATCGCGGCGGGCACTTTCACGCCGAAGGCAGCTACGACATCGTCGCCGAAAAGCTGTTCAACGCACTCAACATCCCGTTCTACTTCATGGAATACGATTCGCCACGCGCCGGCGACTTCACACCGCTCCGGTTCGTTCCGCCCGAAAAGTCGGTCATTCTCGGCCTCGTCTCGACCAAGTCCCAGCAGCTCGAAACGAGGGACGACCTGAAACGCCGGATCGAAGAAGCGTCGAAATATGTCGATGCGGAGCACCTGGCGATCAGCCCGCAATGCGGATTCGCGAGCGTCGCGAGCGGCAATCCGATCACCCCCGACATGCAGGAAGCAAAACTGAGCCTGGTCGTCGAGGTCGCGAACGAGGTCTGGCCGGACGCCTGAAGCGGCGGTCAGGCCTGCGTCGGCCGGCGTGCGCGGATAAACACGTTGAGGCCATAGCCCAACGCGCACACGGCGACGCCGACGCCGGCAGCCCAGAGATGCGGCACCAGCAGGAAGATCGCCCCTGCCGCCACGATCAGGCGCGTCCACCATGTATCCGCAAGCGGCTCGTACTTTTCGATCACGGCGGCGAGCAATATGAGCGCGGCAGCCGCCGTGACAAACGTTGTCGCCGTCAGCCAGAGTGGCCCCTCCCACAGAAGTTCGGGGCCGACGACGAAGACGAACGGCACGCAGAATGCGGCAAGCGCAAGCTTCACCGCATGGGCCGCAATAGCCATCGGATTTGCTTCGGCGATGGCCGAAGCGGCATAGGCCGCGACGGCGACCGGCGGCGTCAGCGCCGACATCACCGCGAAATAAAGCAGGAACAGGTGACCGGCAAGAACGTTCACGCCGACCTCGCCCATCAGCGGACCGATAAGGACCGCCGCGAGGATATAGGCTGACGGTGTCGGCATCCCGAGCCCCAGGACAAGGCAGAGCGCACCGGCAACGCTCATCGTCAGAAGCTGGTCTTTCGACGTGATCGAATAGACGATATGGGCGAATTTCGCGGCGAGCCCGGTCATCGTGATCCCTGCAATCACCAGCCCGGCGGCGGCGGTCGCGCCGGCAACGGCAACCATCCGATACGTGGTTTCGGCAAGCGCGTTCCATATCTTTACCGGATGAAGAAACGTGTCCCTGCGCAGAAACGACACCGCGATCACGGCGACAGAGCCGAACACCGCGACCATCGTCGGCGTGTAGCCGTCGAGCAGCGCCCAGGTCAGCACCACCAGCGGCACAAGGAACATGCCGCCCCGGCGGAGCGTGGGCAGCAATGTCGGAAGCTGGTCCGGATCGAGGCCGCCGAGCCCGAGCCGGAGCGCCCGGAAATGCACCTGTGCATAGACGCTGGTGTAATAGAGCAGTGCCGGCAGGATCGCGGCGATCGCGATGTCCTTGTAGTCGATGCCGGTATATTCGGCCATGAGGAACGCCGCCGAGCCTAGAACGGGCGGCATGATACTGCCCCCCGTCGATGCCGCGACTTCGATCGCGCCGGCCACGGACGGATCGTAGCCAAGCCGTTTCATGACGGGGATCGTCACCGAGCCGGTCGTGACCACGTCCGACGTCGGACTTCCCGAAATCATGCCGTAAAGCCCCGACGAGATAACGGCGACCTTCGCCGGTCCGCCGGTCCGGCCGCCGGAGATGGAGGCGGCAAAGTCGTAGAAAAAATCCGCGCCCTTGGCGTAATAGAGAAGCGTTCCGAACAGAACGAACATGAAAGCATATGTGGCGGCGACCCGCGCCGGCAGGCCCATGACGCCGTCCGTCGTGTAAATCATGATGTCGACGAAATGGATGTAGTCGATGAAGCCGTGCTTCAGAACGCCGCTCAGGTTGTGGCCGAAAAGATTGTAGCCGATGAACAGCAGAACGATCGCCGTCAGCCCGAGCCCCGTGCTCCGCCTGGTGATTTCGACCGTCAGCACGACCATCAGCAGGCCGAAAAAGACGTCGAGGTCGGACAGTTCGCTCAACAGCGCGATCCGGTCGATGAATTCCTGCTGCTTGACGAAGAAGAAGATGCCGCAGGCAAGGCTGCCGAACGACATCGCATAATCAACGATCGACGGTTTCTCCGGGTCGGCGGCCGGTGTCGCACCCGTGATCAGAAACGCGATCGTCATCATCCCCGAAAGGAAAATAGCTGTCAGCACCCAGGGTGCAATGATCAGCACCGTCGCTGCGACGATCACGTAGACCGCGAGCGCGACGGCAAGCGGCGGAATGACGAATTTAAGCCAGCCGGCAGGCCGGCGGCGGGTGCCGACAGAGAACCAGAACGAAAGACTGAAGGCACGGGATTTTGCCATAAACTAGTACCGCCGGGATTTGGATTACTTCAATTGGCCGGCTGGACCGGCCGGCCTCCACCGGGAAGCAGGCCGCGCGCCGCAGCATGTTGCCGCCGCGCGCGGTTCTTCGGTGCAGGCGCCGTCGGGCAGCCGCTTGCTACTTCAGCAGGCCTTTTTCCCGGAGATATTTCGCGGCACCCGGGTGATAGGGAACGATACCGGGTTCGGCGAGATATTCAGCCGTAACAACCTTTTTCAGCAGGCGATGGGCATTCCTGTAATCGTCGATATTGTCGAAAACCGCCTTGGTGATGTTGTAGGCAAGCTTTTCGTCCATGTCGTCGCGCACGAAAACGCCGAGGCCGACGCAGGCCGAATAGGAATCCGCCGCGAGGAAGGCATATTCGCCGGCTTTGAACATGCAGGGCTTCGATCCCATTTTGCTGGCGATTGCGTCGCCGACCTCTTTCGTGATCGGCAGCATGACGACATCGATACCCTTCGCGATTTCGCGGACACGGGGATGATTGTACGAGATCCCGAAGCTGACGACATCGAGCCGGCGGTCGAGCATCAGGGATGTCATTTCCTTGGATGCGGCGCGCACCACCTGTCCGCCCCACTTCCTGATGTCGTCGAGGCTCACGCCGATGGCTTCGAACCCGGCAATGCTGGCATCGCCGTCGAGGTTGCCCGGCCGGTTTACGGCAACGCGCATCTTCGGTTTTTTCGTTGCAATATCGGCGAAGGTCTTGATGCCGTATTCGTCCGCCCATGACTTCTGAACGAGCACATGGGTCGCCTGGAAGCGATAAGCTCCGACATACGGCTTGAACAGCATGCGGAGATTCGCGATCGGCGCCTTGAACGGCTTGCGGCCTTCCTTGAAGACCAGCGTCTCCATATCGGAAATGAAGCCCAGCGGTACCTTGCCCTGGCTGACGAGAAGCGCATTCGCGAGCCCGCCGCTGGAGGTCTGATAGGTCAGCGTGGAGCCGGGATGAGCATGGTTCAGTGCCTTGTCCATACCGATACCGATCGTGGAAACCAGTCCGCCCGGGCTGTAACCCGCAACGGTCAGGTTGTATTTCTGCGCCACGGCCGGCGTGGACAGGGCAATGGCGCAGGCAATGGCTGCAAAAGATAGTTTGCGCATGAATTCCTCCCAGATTTGCGACGCATATGCGTCATCCGCGTTATTTCGTTTTCGCTTTTTGGACCCGGCCATTAAATGGAGAACCCGACCGTACTAGGGCGGGCGGTTCCGAACCGGATCGCGACGCGCGAAGTCTGCCAGATGGGGAAGTACCGGTCCAGAGCCCAATCGGCCAGATGCGAACCAGTTTACAGGACGGGCAAGAGGTATGCGAATTTCACCCCCCAGATGCCGGCCTTCGGCGAGGACGACCGATCTACGGGTTGAGCCGGAAGCCGGCCAAGCCGATTGGATGTGGATCGCTGCAAAACGTAAAATCTGGCGGTGCAGGACGTCTGGTGCGAGCGGGCCTCAGAAGAAACCTTCAACGTGATTGTCGTTCGTTTACATTCAACTTTTGAAGAGGTTCTCGCGATGCCATTCGAGGAACCGCGGATGGGGCCGATCCGTCGCTCGGCTTGGCAGTGTTGCGCGGCCGCCCTTGTTGATGAATGATTGCACACTGTCGAGATCATTGACTTGCCGCGAAATTAGAATTTCCAGGTCGTCCGACAAACTGATCAACCCCCTGTCAAACATCCAATGCGCCGTCCCGGACAAGGCAATGCCATTGTTCACAATATCGGGGCCATTGTGTTCTACGGGTCTGATGTGGGCAGCATTGACCTCCGCCCGTCCGCCCCCGTTTATGAACTTGAGGCCGGTGACGGCACATCTCTCGTCATAGGCACGAAGTACAACACGCCGAAACGCTTTGTCCCGCGCCGGCCTGCTTACCAGATGCTGAACGCGCTGGCGCTCTGTCTCAAACTCGAAGGGCGATATGGCTTCGGCAAAACCGACAGCCTGTTCCACGGTGTCGGTACGGGGTAGCGCCGTGTTGCTCTGAGCAAGTCCGCAATCCAGAATTCTCAAGAAATCTGCCGAAGATACCGGCCTGACAGCCGCTTGGGCGCGACCAGATAATTTTGCCTTCTCATTCAGGAGTCCGCGTTCGATAGGACCATCGCCATCGTTGAAGGGAACCGGATTCGGAAAATCGAGATAACTCCCCGGCTCTATCAATGCGAAAAACCGTCCCGGCACAGTTTCATCCGGAACGATCGTTTCGACACGGGCTAGCGCGAAGTATCCACGCGACTTTCGTATCTTTGTGGGCTCCAGATATACGATCCAATCGCCGACACAAGTCTTCGCGCGCTCAAGATATAGTTTTGGAAATTGATATCGCTCAGACGGGCTATCGTCGTAGATAGAGTCCGGATGATGCATGAAAACGCAGTATCCCATCCGACAACCTCTAGCTGCTCCCAATTTTACCCGTCGGGTATTCTATTTAGTGGACAGCCCCAATTAGTGGACAGCCCCAAGCTCGAGAATGCCAATCAGGCGTTTCCATACTTCAACGAGATTAACTTAACTGAGATTGCGTCTGATAAGCCAAGTAATTTGCAGAATGCAGGAATTGGCGGAGGGAGAGGAACTGGGTTCGAACCTTCTCTGAACAACCGGTGTCAGAGCTAAGAATATTCTCAACACGAATCCTATGAACAGATCACCCTCTGCTCTGACCATTTTCTCCCACGTCAACTGCCGGATTTTTTAGGATAATTACCTAACCTCCCCTCAAGCGTTCACATCGACCACGACACGTCCCCGCACCTGGCCCTCAATTTGCTTCGGCGCCAGGGTCAGCACATCGGCAAGTGATACCTCCTGCATCATCAACTGAATGTGCGACATTTCGAGTTCGTTTGCGAGACGCGCCCAGGCCTCGAGCCTGCGCGCTTTTGGACAGTTGACGCTATCGACTCCCGTCAGCGTTACGCCCCTCAGTATGAAGGGCATTACCGTCAGAGGCAGGTCAAACCCGCCGGCCAAACCGCAGGCAGCAACTGCGCCGCCATAGCGGGTTGCTGCGCAGACATTGGCAAGCGTGTGGCTGCCGACCGTGTCGATGGCCCCCGCCCAGCGTTCCTTTGCGAGCGGACGGCCTTTCTCCGAATAGGCTGCACGGTCCATCAGGTCGGAGGCGCCAAGGGATCTGAGATAGTCTCCCTGCTCCTCGGTTCGCCCGGTAGAAGCGACCACCGTAAAGCCAAGGTTGGCCAGTAAAGAAACCGCAACGCTACCAACACCTCCTGCGGCACCGGTTACAAGCACCTCTCCTTGGTCCGGCGCCACGCCCTGACGCTGAAGCGCCATGACACACAGCATCGCCGTATAACCTGCTGTTCCGATTGCCATGGCTTGCCTGGCGTCGAAGACATCGGGAACCGGCACGAGCCAATCCCCCGAAACACGCGCCTTCTGAGCGAACCCGCCCCAGTGTGTTTCACCGACCCCCCATCCGTTCAGCAGGACCCGGTCGCCGGGGGAATAGTCCGCATGAGAACTCGTCTCCACCGTACCGGCGAAATCTATGCCCGGTACCATGGGGAAGTTACGAATAACGGGCGATATACCCGTGATCGCCAGACTATCCTTGTAATTGAGCGTGGAATAGTCGATGCGCACAATGACGTCACCAGCGGGAAGTTCAGACTCGCTCACATCAGCTGGTGCGGCGGTATATACATCGTGATCGTTGGTGACAACTATTGCCCTCACAAGCCTTCTCCTCCTGGTATTTAAGTTCCTGGCGCTTGGTCAGCGCCGGGAAATCAGATGAACGTCTTCTGGGCGCCAGGATATCCGGCATTGGCTGCCGGTTTTTATACCGGCTGCATCAGTCCCCGGCATACGCATGCGCAATGACTGCCCCCCGACTTTGCCGATAACGAGCACGCTATCACCGTAATTTACGGTCCCGTCGACCGTTAGCTCGAAGACAGAAGCCTCCTCCGAAGCGGCGGCAAGGCGAATGTTCTCTGGCCGAACCATCGCGTGGACCGACTTGCCGGCAACACGGGCGGTGTCCGGCGGCGCAAACACCTGCCCTAGTCCGGAGACTTCTACTCTGCCCGTACCCGCATCAACCACAACGCCGTCGAAGAAGTTGCTGTCTCCGACAAAGTTCCCGACGAAATGAGTTGCGGGGCGGTGATAGGTATCCAGCGGCGGCGCCAACTGCTCGATCTTACCCTCATTAAAAACAGCGATTCTGTCAGACATCGTCATCGCCTCGGTCTGGTCGTGGGTAACGTAAATAGTGGTCACACCGATCTCGTCATGAATGCGCTTGATCTCCACCTGCATGTACTCGCGCAGGTTTTTGTCCAGAGCGCCCAGCGGTTCGTCCAGCAGCAGAACGTCGGGCTCAAAAACCAGAGCGCGCGCCAACGCCACGCGCTGTTGCTGCCCACCCGACATCTCACGCGGGTACTTGCCGGCATGTTCATCGAGCGCAACGAGCGATAGGGCCCGCTTCACCTTCTCGTCGGCTTCGCCCCTCGCCATCTTTCGCATCTTCAGAGGAAAACCGACATTCTTGGCTACCGTCATATGCGGAAACAGCGCATAGTTCTGAAAGACCATGCCGATATTCCGACGATATGGCGGAATATTGGACAAGGCCCGGCCGTCCAGAAGTATTTCCCCGGCCGTCGGGACCTCGAAGCCGGCAATCATCATCAGCGTAGTCGTTTTCCCGGAACCGCTGGGCCCCAGGAATGTCAGGAACTCCCCGCGTTCGATATCGACCGCAATGCCATCGACGGCATTGACGCGGCCGTCGTAGCTCTTGACGAGGTCCTGCAGGACGAGATGGTTGCCTTCCATTTATTCAGCCCTCAGTCCAGCGGTTCAAACTGTGCACTACGCCATTTCAGGGCCTGGCTTAGTCCGACATCTTCAACCTTGCCCCGGAACTCCTGCATGACCGGTGTGTCCGCTGTGTAGAGCGGCGCGATCACATCTACGGCGGAATTGATCGCATTGCGGAATCCCCGCATTTCCATCGACCGGTTCACAGCAAGCTTCGCCCGCGACAGCGCTTCAGGGCCGATAAGGGCGAGCCTTTGCGCGTATTTTATCGATTCCGCGCCCAGCGCCTCTGTGTCGAAAACCCGGTTTACAATCCCCGCTTCCCGCGCATCATCGGCGCTCAGCGTATCGCCCATGTAAATCAGTTCCCGAGCCCGCTTTGCGCCGACGAACCAGGGCATCAGGCCGGCCGTAGCGGGCGAACCGTAGCGAATTTCAGGCTCGCCGAAGACCGCATTTTCGCTGCACAGGGTCAGGTCACAAATCATCGCGAGAATACAGCCAACCCCGAGCGCATGCCCCTGCACCGAGGCAACCACCGGCTTGGGAAGATCCCAGATCGTCGTCAGGATTCGCAGGTTATCGAGACAGCGTTCGTGAAACGCCACGACGTTCTTTCTCCGGGCTTCTCGGTCGGGGTCGTCTCCGGACAGGTCGAACCCGGCGCAAAAACTCTTGCCCGCACCTTGCAGCAGAATCACGGATATTTCGGGATCCTGTCGCGCGTCGTCGAGCTTCTCATACAGCATGTCACGCAGCGGGTCGTTGATCGCGTTGCGCTTCTCCGGCCGGTTGAGCGTCAGGACACCGACATTGCCCTCACGCGCCAGCAGTACAGGATCTTCAGCCATAATTGTGGTCCTCAGTCAGTTTTGGAAACAGGCGACGGCACTATGAGCGCATCGACGATCACGCAGCCTTCGCCCTCGGGCAGGACGATAATCGGATTCAGGTCGATCTCATCAATTTCCTGACGCGCAGCCCAGGCGAAATCGCCGAGGCCGTAAATTGCCGTTGTGAGCGCCGCCAAGTCTGCGGGCGGGCGCCCCCGAACGCCTTTGAGTACCTTCCCGGCAAGAGTTTCGGCAATCATCGCCTCGACGTCGTTCTCCCGCAGCGGCAACGGCCGAAGGGCCACGTCTTCAATCAAATCAATCATGACCCCGCCCAGGCCAAAAGCGAGCGTCAGGCCGAAATCGGGGTCGCGCGAAACACCGGCGAAAACCTCAACGCCTCCGGCAATCATTTTCTGCACCACCGCCTGCGCATCGGGCGGTGTTTCCGGCAGCGTTTTAAGCCGCTCCTGCATCCGTCGATATGCCGCACGAAGAGTTTCTTCGCCATCGATTCCGACTTCGACCAGACCGTATTCGGTCTTGTGAGGGATTGAATCGGAGACGATTTTTAGAACGACCGGATACCCGATCCGCCCCGCATCCGTTACCAGGTCGGTTTCCGTCGCCCCGGTGGCCTCGGCGACGACCGGAAGACCAAATTCCCCCAGCATAGACTTGGCGTTGTATTCATTGATCGGTTTGCCCGCTGCGCCGGCAAACCGCAGTCGGGAAACGGTCTCGGCGGCAAGGTCGGGGATAGTCGCGCGCATATCCTGTGCCGGCTCTGCCCACCGTCCCATACGGGCGATCGCCAGCATTCCGGGCCGGATACCTGAGAGAACTGCAGCATCGCCTGTACGTACATCTTCGACGAACTCGGTCCGAAACAGGCCGTGCCGCGTCGTCATGTAGTAATGAGGCTTTGCGCTCGCTTTCGAGGCATCAACCAGAAAGGGAATATACCGGGTCGGCGCCATGGGTTGGCCGTCGTTCGTATCGCTGTACATAACCACCGAATCGATCCTCTCCTCGTTATCGAGCACCGAGAACGCCCGCGGGAAAGTTTCCTGAAAATTGCCACTGCCCCATGCATCCAGAGGGTTCCCGTCTCCCGAGACCGATCCGATCACCTCTGCGGCACTGCTGCGTCCCGCCGCCGAAAGCTCGGGAAGGTCGATCGACTGCTCGCTGCAGATATCGAGAATAAGTTCGGCCTGTCCGCCGGAACCGGTCAGTACCCCTATCCGTGGCCCGGCCGGCCAGCGTGTTCCCTGACAACAGGCGAGGACTTCCGTCAGTTCTTCCATGTCATCGACCTCGATCGCCCGGTGGCGCTTCAACATGGCAGACACCACGCGAGAGGCTCCGGCGAGTCCGCCCGTATGGCCGACGATAGCATTCTGCGCGCGGGCGCTTTTACCCACCTTGAGCACAACGACCGGCTTTCCGTTGTCGGCGGCCTTGTCCAGGGCGGCCACGTAACGTTCCGGTTCCCGGATTGCCTCGGTAAAGGTCGCGATAACCTTGGTATTGGGATCGTCCGCAAGAAATTCGATGTAATCCGCGGTGGTGGTGACAGCCTCGTTGCCGGCGGAAATCAAATGGCTAAAACCGAACCGGCGACAGTCGGTTAGAAGACCGAGCGCGATAGAGCCGCTTTGCGTAATCAGGGCTACATTACCCGCCAGCTGGGCAGGGTCCTGGAGGACCGAAGTATACAGACACGCCTTTTGGTGCGGGCTCAGGACACCCATGCAATTCGGGCCACACACCGCCATATCGACGGCGTGCGCAATATCCGCAATTTCGGCCTGCAGCGCCTTGCCTTCATCTCCACTCTCGGCAAAGCCGGCGTCCAGGATGACAGCGCCTCCGATACCGTGTGCCGCCGCCTGGCGAAAAGGCTCGAGAACTCGCGTGTGATTGACACAGAACACGATTGCATCAACGTCGGCCGGAATATCGGAGATGTCTCCATAACAGGGACGGCCGAGCACTTCCGGATAACGGGGATTGATCGGGTAGACCTCGCCCTCAAAGCCAAGTTTGTCGAGCGCTTCCATAATTCGTCGCCCCGGCGACGGATTTTCGGACGCGCCGAACACCGCAATGGATCGGGGCTGCAAAAGGCGTTTAATCTGCATACATCGTCGCTTTCTTTTCATTCCGCTGTCGCACGAAAACACTGATCACCGTCCCCGCCAGAACCAGTCCGAGCAGCAGGGTCGAGACAACGGCGATGACCGGGTCTGATTCGAGTCGGATCGCCTCGAACATCTTTCGCGGCAGCGTTGCGGCAGTGCCCCCGGCAATAAAAATTGCCACCGTTGTCTCGTCAAACGAATGCAGAAAAGCGAACAATGCTCCGACGAGAAAGCCTGGACGCAGTACCGGCAGCGTTACGTAAAAGAATGTCGCCATCGGCCCCGCGCCCAGGCTCATCGCCGCCCGTTCGAGGTTGCGGTCAAATCCCTTAAGCGTCGCCGTGACGATCAGGAAAGCCACGGGTACCGACAGGCATGTATGCGCAAGAATTACGCCAAGATGCGTTCCGGTAAGATGAAGCGGACCAAAAAAAAGATAATAGGCCAGCGCGACCACGATATGCGGCACCATCAGAGGCGCCATGATCAGATAATTCACGAGCGAACGGCCGAAGAAGCGATTACGGGCAAGCCCAAATGCGGCCGGAACGACGAGCGCCATCGTCAGAAGCATTGTCGCTGTCGCAATGATGAAGCTGTTCGCCGTGGGAATCGTCCAGTGATAGTCGGTAAAATACTGCTCGTAATAACCCAGCCAGTAACCCGGGGGCGGAAACTGGAAGGACGGCGCATTGCTGAACGACATGGGGACGACAATGAACAGCGGCGCTGCGATAAAAGCGCCGACACAGACTGCAATGACAATAAGTGATTTCACCCGCCATCAGCCCCAAAGCTTGTCTAAACCGACAAAACGGTTGTAGAGCGCATACAGGACGAGAATAGCGAAGAGCAGTACCATGGCCATTGCGGATGCCGCCTCCCATTCGAGCAGTTCTTCGATCTGCTGGCCGATCAGCCCGGCGATCATCTGATCCTGCGCACCGCCGAGAAGCACCGGCGTCACGTAGAATCCCGCACAAATAATGAAGACCAGAGTGCAACCGTTGACGACACCGGGCAGGCTCAGCGGCAGGAACACATGACGGAAACCCTGCAGCGGCGTCGCCCCGAGACTTGCTGCAGCCCGCAGATTGTTCGGATCGATCTTTCGCATTGACGCATAAATCGCCATGACCATGAACGGTATCATTCCGTGCACCAGACCAATGACGACGCTGAACCGGGTGAACAGGACTTCCGGCGCATCCCCCGGCGCGAACCATTCCAATACGCCCACAACAGGACCGCGGTTTCCGAGGATCACAAGCCAGGCAAAAATACGGACTAGAAAACTTGTCCAGAAACTCATGGCGACGATCAGCAGCAGGCCGAAGCCAAGACCACCGCCCACCCGAACGATGACATAGGCGAGCGGATAGGCCAGCAGCAGGCAGAATACAGTTACGAAAAACGCTATTCCGAACGTACGCAGGAGGATGATGTTGTAGAAATCGGTCGTGAAGAATTCCACATATGCGTCGGCCCAGTGATTTGTTCCGCTAACACTGAGGACGAATATCTCTAGAAGGGGAAATAAGAATGTCACGGCCAGAAACACCATGACGGGCGCGACAAGCATCCATGCCCGAACTAGCGGGCGGCGCATGATGCGCCGCCCGGCCGAACCACGCTGAGCCTTAGGAGCCACCCGCTGAATTGAGCTCGACATTTACCGCCCACTAGCCAGAGAGCTAGCTGGCGAGCCAACGGTTAAACCGCTTGACCATTTCTCCCATGTTGGCGCCGGTCCAGTCCGGGTCGGGCGTATAGGCCACTTTGGCGTTATCGGGATATGTCGGAAGCGTCTTTGCGAGTTTCTCGTCGATATACTCAAACGCCTTCGGGTTCGCCGGGCCATATTTCATCAGTGATGCAAACGTCGCCTGGCGTTCCGCCTGGTGAGCGGACTGTATGTAACGCCAGGCCAAATCCGCCCTCGGCGTTCCACGAACCACAATCCAGTTCACCATCAGGATTTCTGCGCCATTCCAGACGATTTCCGCGTCGACGCCCTGTGACTGGACATTTGCGGCACGACCGTTCCACATCTGGATCATATCGACTTCGCCGTCACGCAGCAGCTGTTCTGACTGAGACCCCTGTTTCCACCAGACTTTGATGTGTGGCTTGATCTCGTCAAGCTTACGGAATGCGCGATCAAGGTCGAGCGGATACAGCTTGTCGCGCGGCACTCCATCCGCCTGAAGAGCGGCAGGCAGCACCCGGGATGCATTGTTGTACATGGAACGGTTACCGGGAAACTTTTCGACGTCCCAGAAATCAGCCCAACTCTGAGGCCCCCCGTTTGGAAACTTATCTTTTCGGTAGGTCAACGCAGTACCGAGCGCATGCGACTTGATGCCATTATAGTTTATTGCACCGGGCGATAACTTGGCCGGGTCGACGACCTTACCCACCGGCTCAAGAAGGTTCTCCCGAAGGGCGCGCGCGCAGTCGGGAATTCCCTGTGTCGTGGCATCCCATTCGTATTTGCCGGTCCGAACCTGTGCCTTGAGTTTGGCGAACGAGACTGGTGACAAAGTTTTCACTTCAATGCCTGTCTCTTTCGAGAAGGGTGCGATGAAAGCCTCCGTCGCGCTTTTCGTCCAGACACCACCCCAGGTATTGATGTACAGGGTCTCGCCCTTTGCCCAAGCGGGACGAATAATATTTGGCGCGGCGATCAGCCCCGCGACGGCCGCAGTCGATTTGATAAACGTCCGCCGTCGTATCGGCGTAATACTGCTGGAATTAGTTATTTTCGCCATGATCTGTCACCCCGTTCTGCCTTTGTTTAAAGTCATTCGGTACCTATCAGTCAGTTATCGTTACACCGAATCCTTCCGTAATCAACTGCGCCGGAAGAATGATTATTCCTTGTTCTGGCAGCTGACATCCCACTCCAGTTCGGCAATGCAAAACGGGTTTAATGAGGTGCCGGAACAACGAGAGCATCGGATTGGCTGGTGTTTCCTGCCTCACATCTGCAAAGCGTTCCACTGCACAGCGTATAGATGCTTGATAAAGGCAGGCTCAAACGACACGATCCGCAACCATGACCAATCTGCCAATCGACGACATATTGCCGGAACTCTGTACCAGCCTTGAGCGCACCCCTAACGCCGTTATTCAGGCCGCACCTGGCGCGGGGAAAACCACGAGGATTCCGCTGCGGCTTCTGGATACGCCGTGGCGGAAGGGTGGCAGGATTATCATCCTGGAACCGCGTCGCCTGGCGGCAAGGGCGGCCGCCGGGCATATGGCGCAGACGCTGGGCGAGCCCGTCGGCCAAACGGTCGGCTACCGTATCCAGCTGGACAACAGGACAGGCCCGGACACCCTCATCGAGGTCGTCACGGAAGGTATTCTGACCCGCCGCCTGCAAAGAGACCCGTCTCTGGAAGGCGTGTCGGCCGTCATCTTCGATGAGTTCCATGAACGTAATCTGCAGGCCGACCTGGGCCTGGCCCTGTGCCTGGACTGCCAGGCGGGCCTGCGTGAAGACCTGCGCATCCTGGTGATGTCGGCCACGCTGGACGTGGACCCGATTGCCAAATTAATGGGAAACGCCCCCGTTATCGCAAGCGCAGGTCGTGCGTTTCCCGTCGAGACCCGCTATCTGGGAAAACCGCCCGTTGACCGTTTCCGGGACACCCTCTGCCCGGCTATGTCTTCGGCTGTAAAACAGGCGTTGAAAGACGAAACGGGGAGCATTCTGGTTTTTCTGCCCGGTGAGGGCGAGATCCGGCGCGTCGAAAATCTGCTGAACGAATCGTCGTTGCCCGGCGATGTAGACGTGTTGCCACTCTACGGAGCACTTCCCCAGAACCTGCAGGATCGGGCCATATCCCCGCCGCCTTCCGGACGGCGGAAGATCGTTCTTGCGACCGCCATTGCCGAGACCAGCCTGACCATCGAAGGCATCCGCGTGGTGGTCGATGGGGGTCAGTCCCGCAATCCCAAATTCGATCCCCGCAGCGGCATGACCCGGCTGTTCACGGAACCGGTTTCGCTGGCGGGTGCCACACAACGGCAAGGCCGTGCCGGTCGACTGGAACCCGGCATCTGTTACCGGCTCTGGGACAAGGCAGGGGAAGGCGCCTTCAGACAGTTCTCCCCACCCGAAATTCTCGAAGCCGATCTGGCCCCTTTGGCCTTGGATCTGGCGAATTGGGGCATTCATGATCCTGGCACCCTGAACTGGCTGACACTGCCGCCCAAAGCCCCCCTGAACCAGGGGCAGGACCTGCTGAAACTGTTACAGGCCATAGACGACCGGGGCAGGATCACCGCCCACGGGCGTGAAATGGCCAAGCTGCCCATGCACCCGCGATTGGCGCATATGGTGATCGAGGGCGCAAAATGGGGATGGGCCGATAGTGCCTGCAATGTGGCCGCGTTGCTGACAGACAGGGATATTGCCCAGCGGGATGGCCGCAACCCTATAGCGGTGGATTTGACCTTGCGGGCAAACGCCCTGATGGGCGCGCGAACGGGCCTGGCCGTAAACCGCAACGCCCTCAGTCGAACCAGGGCGCTCGCAAAGCAATGGCTGAAACGCGCACCAAGGAAAGGAGGGGCGCTACAGACAGGAGAGGCGCCAAAAACAATCCGTCACGATCGCGCCCTGGATATATCCCCGGATGAGCGGATCGGCGCCCTGGTCGCCCTCGCCTATCCGGACCGGGTCGCAGAACGCCGACCCGGCGGAGACTCCCGTTACCGCATGAGCAACGGCAAAGGGGCCGTGCTGCCCGCAGGGGATGCCTTGCGGGATATTCCCTATCTCGCGATTGCAGTAGTCAACGGCGAGGCCCGGGACGCCCGCATCCGAATAGCGGCCCCCATATCCGCCGCCACCATTGAACACCTGTTTGAAACCGATATACGGGAGGGGGAAACCGCTGTCTGGGACAGCCAAAGCCGTTCTGTAATTGCCCGCAGGCAAAAACGCCTCAATGCCCTGGTGCTCAACGATACCCCGGCCAGGAATATTCCCGACGATCAAATAGCAAACGCCCTCGTTGACGGCATACGCGATACAGGGCTGGATTGCCTGCCCTGGAGCAGGGAAGCCAAAGAATGGCGGCAGCGGGTACTGTGTTTTTATCAGGCCACCGGTAACGGGCCCGATTTGTCGGATAACGCCTTACTTGAGACACTGGAACAATGGTTACTGCCTTATCTGACAGGCATGAGGCGTCTGGAGCATCTGAAATCTTTGGACATGCTGACCATCCTGAAAGCCCGGCTGGACTGGTCGACCCTGCAATCTCTGGATAGACAGATACCCGTCCACGTCATCGTTCCGAGCGGGTCCAGCATCGGCATAGATTACACCGATCCGATGGCGCCGGTGTTGCCGGTAAAGCTGCAGGAAATGTTCGGTGCCACCGAGACGCCGAGTATCATCGATGGCGCGATTGCACTGAGTATACACCTGCTGTCCCCGGCGGGGCGGCCATTGCAAATCACGCGCGACCTTCAGGCATTCTGGCGTAATACCTATCCGCAGGTAAAGGCCGAGATGAGAGGACGCTATCCCAAGCACCCGTGGCCCGACGATCCCCTGGCGGCAGCACCGACGCGGCATACGAAGAACAGAATGAACCGGAAATAATTCAGTGCAGCCATTCGACCAGGCGGGCAGAGCGGTCCTGTTTGACAGTTGAGCGGCGTGAATTTAGGGAAAAATTTTCAGGGTCTTCACATCGCTGAAATTCGCGATGGCCCCTTCCCCTCGTCGCAATCTTTCAAATCCCTCCCAGACACCGGTCCCCGGTTCCGAATATCAGATCATCGCCCGCAGAACGCGGGCGTTCCGGCGGCGACACCGAAATTGGACCAATATATCTCTGTCAGATAGGAAAAATTGGCGGTGGATGAAGTCTGGTGCGAACCCGTCTCTCGAGACGAAACGCTGATAAACAGGGAAAGTACAGGGAAATTCGTAACTTTCTGCGCGATTTTACATGTCGGACCACCGATAAATCTCGAGTTATCAGCGGCTTAGACGCGATTTCCCTAGCCCCCCGAAACAGGGAATTTCATCTCAGTAAACAACGAATTTTTCAACCAAATCAGGGAAGCGTATGCCGCACAAAATTGGGCCATACGAAGGTCGAATTTCATAAGTGCCGGTTTGAAATTCCCCGAGTCTCTGATCCAAACATCATGAGGTAAATCTCACTACAGACGGGCCAGTTTTCGGGGGAAACTATGTAAAAAAACGTCCCGCCCCGCATCTACCCTATTTGCTCAGATATTCCCCCCGGAGGGCTATTATAATTCACGGGTCGCTCGAACCCGGTACTTTTAACCGGTCATACCTCAGGAAAGACCTGGGCGGCGAAATTCCGTGCCTTACATCGCGGCCGAGCCAGACCTTCACGCCACCGTCGAGCGTCCGGACCCTCTGATAGCGCCGTGTTACCCTCACGCCGCCATCAGGAATCGCCGAACCATTGATTTCTGTAGCCTTCCACGGTTCGAGAATAGCGCCGATGGCGCCATCCGACGGCGATTCCCAGGCTGCCATCCGGCCACGGCGAAACGAGGTCCCTTCTCCTTGGGGAACCAGCGGTATCCAGCCCATCGGTACATCAGCACGCAGTCGGTAGGTCCAATCCTCCTCTTCCGACTCGGGTATCACTGTCTTTGATCTATTGAGCGGGTAAACTAATGGCGATTGGACGATCCGCTCGATCCCCCAACAGAGGTTTGCACCTTCGTCGCGTACAAAATCTACCTGTTCGAGCACCGGCCCCTCTGTCGCGGCGACGCCCGACAGGAGCAGTAACCATGGCTCCTGTGATTTTTCTCCTGCTGTGGAGGTTTGCTCGAAGAACCGCCAGACGCGCGGCGCGGGATCTCTGCCACCGAGCGCGGGAATTTCGTGCCATTCACCGAAACTGTCCTGCACTTGCACCGCGGACAAGTGCGCGAGCGAATTATTCGCGACGTTAACGGGAACGACCATCCAGTCGTCGCTGTGAACGGTCGCAAAAGCCGTTACCAGAGAAGCCGCCACCTCGTCTTCGCCGCCCTCCAGGTCGGCGAAGGAAACTTCCGAATCCTCGAATTCCCACCACCGGGGTTTCGGCATACCGCGGAAAGTTCCGGGCGTGGCCAGCACCGAGGTCTGCCGGCCATCGCGGCCGTTGGCGGACGGCGCGTCGGCAAGATCAAAGGCATACCAGGACAGGCGCCCGCCAACATGATCGTCCGACGTGAGACGCGCTTTCGCGTTGCCGCTCCGGGCCGACAATTCGGCCTCGTATCGCAGCGCTTCGACCGACCAGCAATCTCTTTGGGCTGCGCCCGAGGCCTCGAATTTCGTCTGGCAGGCCACCGTCCATTCGTCGACGATCCGCGAGAAAACGCGCTGCTGAGCACGCGTCAGGGTCAGGTCGCCAAGCAGCTCGCGCCAGCCGCCGCCTTGCATCGCATACCGGTACACCAGATAGCCGTCGATGCCGTTGCGAGCCGCAAGAAGTACTTCCTCGTCTTCCTCGGATGGCAAATCGAGAGCGCCTTGCGAGAATGGAAATCGCTCGCACAGCTTTTGCCGGACGTCGGCCAGCCCGTTGAGCGACAGCCGTCGCAAAAGCCGGGTGCCGACCTCGATCGAGTAGGCGATGCCGTCTTCTCGCACCGCCTCGCTTTCGGCCTCTACCACGGCTTCCACCGCCGAACCGGAAAGTGGCGCCGCGTGCCCCGGTGGCCCAGCCTCGTCTAACGGAAGCCATTCGGTGCTCACCCGCGCAAGGATGGCGCTGCCGGCATCCTCGCCGTCGAACTCGCCGACCTGCCATTGCCGCGCGATCATCCACAACGGGTCCGCAAGCCGGCAACTCAGGCTCTCCGAAATGTCCTTCCCCGTGACGGCGTATTCCAGACGTAAGGTCATCAGCTCAGCTTTCCTGGCAGCAATGTCGCGGGCAGCATCTGGCCTACGCCCTCGAGATGTTCGGGACCAATCGTCCTCAAACGGGCAAGCGCCCTGACCTCGTCGGCAACCTCCAGCAAGGCGTTGCGGTGCCAGTTGCCGTGCGGCAGAGCAAGAATCATTGCTTGAGGCGCGCGTGCCTGAGGTCCGTCAAACTTGATGGCGGCGCCAGCGGTTACCGTCGGATTTGGAAGCCGCTCCGCCCATTCGGCAAGCACGAAACCGCAAACCTTCCTGGTCCCGATCGCATCACCGTTCCAGATCACGGTATCCACATTGTCGTCGTTTTCGCCATGGCGAACCTGCTCGAGCCGCCACACGGCATCGCCGCGGATCGCTTCGGAAGCATTGACGAGTCTCACAAGCCGCCCGACGTCCTCGTTCACCTTGCCAACGCCAGCCAGCCAGTCGAATCCGGCTTCTTGGGCGCCCGGATCCGGCGACAGTGCGAAGTGGTTTCGATCTATTCCATGCGAAACCGGCACGAGGCACTCGTCGCGTTCCAGCATGCCGAGGACCGTACGAGTCTCGCCGCCCTGAAACGTTCCGGGCAATGTCGGCCATGGGTCCGATAGCGGCGCACCGCGTGCGATCATCCGCATGAACATCCGCGCCAGAACATTGAATTCGTGAAATGGTGACGTATCGGCGTCGCCTGTCCATCCTTCTATCGTCCGGCCGGCCTGCTCGGAAATCGTCGCAAGAAGCCCGTTCCCGTTCTCGTCCGACGATCGCTCCGCCAACCTGATCGCGGATAGTGCCGACAATTTAAGCTGCGCAAGGGTAATGCTACTCTCCGAGATTCCGACAGCGTGACGGCGCGCATCGCCGACGATGAGCCTGGCCAGCGCCTCGAGTCCGGCATGCCGTTTCGCTAACGCATCCATCACCCAGCCGGCTCCCGCCAGCGCCTTCGAGGGGCACAAAACGATGGCCCAATGCATCTCGATACGCGTCGGCGGCGATGGCTCCGTGATCGATATTTCAGGTGGCCGACTCTCACCGCTTCGCTGGGACGAAAGCCAGCCGCTCAGACGGTCTTCCCGGCCCTGCGCGATGAGGTGAACCCCCTCCGCCAGCAGAAGGTCAGCGATCGCATCCAGATCGTCGGCAAGCGAGACAAGCGTCTCCAGCGTTTTCTTTCGCGTCGCGGCGGACAGTGTTTCGATCGCCTTCGCGATTTTCCGGCGATTGGTTCGCGCCTCATTGTCGACCGGCGGACTTTCAAAAGCGCGTGCGCAGATCTCGCCATCGACGGTTTGCAGCAAGGCATCCGCACCGGGTTTTGAGACGGCGGTCCGGATGGCCGGCACCGCCTCGCTCGCTCCTGCGCGATGCAACGACGCCTCCAGTCGCGCGCCCATGACGCTCGCGATCGACCGCCCCTCTCTGACGCCGTCAAGAATCCAGAGGGCGCGCCGCACGCGGTCGGACGACAGATTGACCGCCGCGAGCGAATAAGCGGAGCCGCTGCCGAAGGATTCCCAGGCGTTCCGCAGGATTGCGGCGGTCGTCGCCGTGGCCTGGGAAGGGGCGAACACGTAGCCGTTGGGCTGTTCCTCACTCTTGGGCTCCAGGTTTTCGACCCATCCCATCGACCCGACTAGCAGGCCGGTCGGGTTCTTTCGCCGCAGTAGATCGAGTTCCTCGCTCGCCAGGGCGGCAATCCAGGCATCGAGGCGGTGTCCCGCAAGGCCGACATGCCGGCCGACGACGGCGTCCAGCCATTTTTCGGGCTCCGGCGCCTGCCGCGCGAATGCCGCCAGCTTTCCGAAGACAGGACGCAGCGCCTCCGTATCACCGCGGGACAGGGATGCTTTCAGCACCCGGGCTGTTACCCCGTTGGGCGTCTTGAGATTTTTAATCGCTGCGCCGTCGGCGACGCGGTCGAGCCAGTCGATAATACCGGCGTCGGACGCCGCATCGACAACCTCCTGCTGTCCGCCCTTATCGAAGAAATAGTGGAATGATATGGGGTCCGTTCTCACGGGCGGGCGATAGGCCGTCGGCACGCCGGAACCGACCTCGTCGAGAATTCCGACCCGGTCGCGATGCGCCTGCATGGCAGCCTTGACATGTTGCGGCCCGGTTCGCATCAGCACGCCGAGCTGTTCCCCGACCGTATCCGCGTTTTTCAGACGCTCCCACATTTCGCCGTATTCCTGCCGGTTCTTTTCGGAATAGAGCCATTGCAACAGGAACAGAGCGATCGTGTGTCGTCCCCGCCAGTCCTCCGCCTCGACCAGCTGATAGACCGCAGGGCCCGGTTCGATCGCCAATACGTCCATCAGGTCCTGCAGCCCCTTCGCGCCGCTCCGCGCCTCGGAAACCCGAACCGGTTTGGGCTTTTCCCAGTACGACCGTCGGAGATCCGACAAAATGGATCGCAGCTTTGCGCTGGGGCGGGCTGGATTGCCTGGGCCCTTCGAGACCAGGACGACACCGTAAGGCTGGTCGCCGACGCGGAACATCGGCAGGCCGCCGTCGGCGCGCAAATACCGGCTGGCCCAGTCGTCGAAAAATTTTTTCTCGGCGCCTGGCGAACCGGCATGTTTCATAATCGGTTCCAGCGCATGACCGATCGTCCCGGGCCAGACTGACCGTAGAACGGATTCGCCGATGCGGTCGTGCGCCAGGGAATCGGCGGGCGTCAACTCGAACGTCGCGGCCGAAGCAGGCAAACCGAAGGCACGTGCGAGGCTGCCAGGTTCGCGGGACGCTTCAACGACCTCGGGCGCGCGTCCAAGTGCGTTCCACCAATCCGCAGCAGCGGGTTGCCGTACCGTTCCCGACGCCTCTGTTATGTTCGTCGGCGTACTGGCATCGAGAAGTTCCAGCCCCTGATCAACCCGATGGGCGGCGAACAGATCGCCAAGCTGTCGCGACGTTTGCGCCGGTGACAGGTCACTGACGCCGACCACCGTCACGTCGAGCGCCTCGCTGCCGCCGCGAAGCTCGGAGGCAAGTTTTCTGTCGAGCTTGATTCGAACCGCCATTCCGACTTTTACGGCGGCATTAAAGTCCCGCAGCCAGAGGGCGCCCTGGCTATCCATCAACCCTTCGAGATCTTCGGCTTCCACCTCGCCGGGCAACGGGGCCATCGGAAGTCCGTCCCTCACGTTATCCGGTACCGGGGCGGATGAATGGGTCACCAGCGGGAACCGGCGCCCCCGGACATAGACGTGCCAGCGCTTCGGCAATAGTTTCACGCGCGGAACGCGGTTGGGCTTGGCAGCACCGGCGCGTCGCACGGAAGCGATGTGGATTGCACGGGGGATGCCGACCTGAGCCGCCAGCCACCCGAATGCGGCCGCGTCGGCCTCATCCTCGCCAGTCAGGCTTACCTCGAACCGCTGCTTGAGCGCCTTCTCGTGCGCGCTGAGCGCCGGATCGTGCGCCGTCACCTGAACGGGGTCCGGAACGATCTTCACGAGAAGCTCCGGATCGTTGCCCGTAAGGCGGAATTTGGTCTCGAGGCGGACCGGGAAGAACGCGATCGGAACGTCGGTCCGCAGATCAACCAGGGGCTCGTCGTCGAGATCGATCAGACTTGCAATCACGACTCTTTGCAGCGCGCTGCCCCGCAGCTTCGGCTCGAGGACGCGGACGTTTCGGTTGCCGACACGAGCCCTGAGTTCGAAAGTTTGGTTGCCTGCAGGCCTTCCGCCGGGAATTTTCACCGTACCGGCGCCGTCGCGAACTTCCGCTCTGCCGAGCCGACGGCCGTTCGCCCCGTGCAGCGAGACGGTGGAACGCCCGGCGACGGATCCGTCCAGCCATCGCATGCGGACCGGAATGTACATTTCCTGTTTCGCCACTCGGAGGTCGAGCGACATGGGCGGAACGCCCGTCAGCGTGTGTCCGGCACCGATCGTCAGGCGATGCGTAGCACCCGATGCGTCGACAAAGGCGGCATCGATGCGGAAGGACCGGCCAACCGGATTTTCCGGGCCGTAGGGAAGCTGAAAGCGGCCGTCCCGGCCGGATCGCAGTTTCCGCACGACACGGCCATTCAGCGCGCGACCCTGCAAAATCCGAATTTCGCAATTGGCGACCGGTTTGCCGTTGGCATAGCGAAGTCGAACGGGAACGGAGCGCGGAAAAACGACGGCACTGAAATTCTCCAGCGCCTCGACATTGGCAGGCGGATTGACGATGCCAAGCGACTTCCCCTTCGCCGTCAGCGTCAGCGAAACGCGATCTTTCCGGTTCAGGCGGTTCTTCGTGGTCAGCGTATAGCGAACACGCCCGTTCCTGACCGGAATGGTTCGGCGAACCTTGCCCTTGCGCGAACTGACCTCGATCCGAAGAGAGGCATTGGCGAGCGCCTTGTTGCCCTTCCAGTTCAGTCTTCCCCGGATTTCGCGCGATGCCATGCTCAGCGTCCCAACAGCGTTTCGGCATGCACGAACAGCCGGAAGGGCCTTCGCAGCAGTATCCTGGCGAAGTCTGCGCTCCCCCGACCCCATACCGCCGGATCGTTCTCGATCTCCGCGGTCGGCAATGCCTCGGCATCAAGAAACGGGCGTGTCCCGCCATTGCCGGCCGCACCGAGCGCATGCGCCCACGAAAGATCGTCCCACGACCGGACGGCCGCTTCATGCGGCTCGGCCTGCAAGCCGAAGCGGTTGTCCCGACGGGACTGCTCGAAGACGAGGTACCAGCCCGGGTTTCCGGTCGTTCTATCGCCGACCGCGACGTCTGCATTCAGACCCGGCGAACTGAAGCCGAATACCCTGGAAGCTGGATCGACCGTAACGCCGATACCAGGCTCGATCACTTTTTGCGTCGGCGTTCGCTTGCCGTTCGCAATTGACGCGCGGACCAGACGGACGTTCACGGCCGGGAACCGGCGGACTACCTCTCCGCGGACCAGCAGAAGCAACAGCCCGCGGGGCTGCGCCCGGCGGCCGATATCGCTCAGAGACGCGGCAGCGGGCCACGCCTCGATGGGCCGGAATTCAGGATCGCCCTCCGACCAGAAATTGCGCAGCACGGTTTGCGCGCGGGCGTCGGGGAAGCCGCGCCACGCCAATTCGCGCCGCATCTCCGTGTTTGCGCCGAGAACGGCCGCCGCGACGTATCGCGGGTTCGGCGCCAGCACCGCGATTCGATCCATACCGAGCCCCGATATGCCGGGCAGAAGGTTTTCGGGCCCGAGACCGACGATCGATTGTACCAGCGCCTCGTCGATGCGGCCGCGAACCGACACCGCCGCAGCCGAGCCGGCACCGGCCCGTTCGCCCTGGAGCCGCAATCTCCGGGAAACGACGGCATCGATGGCGCCTTCTGCATCCAGCGCACTGCGCGCAATGTCGACAAGATCGTCAACCGGTTCGGTCTTCGGCGGAGATTTCCGCCCGGCCGATTTTTTCGGTGGTTCTACCCTCGACAGCTGGCTGCGAGATGCGCCGGCGCGCTGCGCCGCATTCACAGTGTTGCGGAGCCAGCCCGCATCGACATAGGCGCCAACCGCTTCGGGCGCTTCGCCGTAGCGAAGCACCTTTGTCTTTCCCTTGCCGGTCTGGGAGACCAGCGTGCGCACGATTTCCGCATGCGCGCCTTTTCCGCGCTTCGCCGATCGCTGCAATCGGCCATTGGGACGCAATGCGCGCAGCGTATTCCGTCCGAGCGCGCCCTTTGGGAGATCGGATTCCCCGACGCGCTGCGACACCGATTTTCCGTCGCGCTTCGCGGTCTCCATCAGCGGCGCGCTAAGATTGAGAATCTCGCCGGGATCGAGATCGCCGGACCTGGCGGACCAGCGCCGGCTGGCATGCCCGTTCAATCGCGACTGTTCGACCATGGCATTCAGTGCCCGGACATCGCCGGCGGCCCGCCACAGCTCGACCATCCATCTTTCGTCGTTCGCGCGCACGGCGGCTGCCCCAATCCCGGCCGCTGCCCGGCAGGCAGGATCGGTATTTACCTCCCTGCCCCAGCTTTTGGATGACACGTCTCCGCCATCGACGCCCTGACCGTAGAGGGGAGGGCCGACGACGGGATCGTCGCTCCAGTCCCATTCGGACGATCCATCGCCAGCTGTGCGATCGAACACCGCGCTTTCGAATGCACCCACGATTTCCGTATCGGTCGCGGATCGCGCACGTGCAGCCGACGCCGGCACCGCCGCGCCGCGAAAGTCGAATGTTCGGCGGTCCGTCGTCAATCGGAGAGCGCGATCATACGCTATCCGAACGGACCGTTCCTTCAGACGCGAAAGATCCGCGGGTTCCAGCCGCCGACAGACCGCTTCGAAATCTCCGCCTGCGCCGGTTTCGAACGACCAGTGCGCATAGACCGGCAGATTGACCTCTTTCGGGTCGGCGACATCCCACGCCGGGCCGAGTTTCGCATCGGCCGGAACGTCCTCGTTGAGTCCGGCCTTCCGCCCCTCCGCGGTCGCGGGAACGACGGCCGCGACGTAGCGAGTAGACGCTTCGAGCCGGCGCGGGGACAGAAGGCGCGCGCGTTCGGGCGTCCCGTCGCGGCATTCGACATGCGCCCACGCCCAGGACTGCGCCAGGTCCGGCAACTGTCCGGCAACCCCGTCCGCCGTGAGGTGCAGGCGCACCGCGCCGCCGTTGGCGGAGAACTCCGCCGTGCCGTCTTCTTCAACGACGACGAGGACCATCCACGGGTTCAGCCGGTTCGCCGCGTCGGGCCGCGCGATCGAGAAACGCCACGGCAGATCGGGCGGCCGGATGTCGACGCTGGCGAGGAAGTTAGGTGGGAAACCCGTCTCGCCGTTTTCCGGAATCTTGCGGACGAAAGCCTCAGGCGACAGACCGCTCACCCCGCCCGGGCCTAACAGGCTGAACTGATGGGAATAGCGGCCCGGCACCTCTTCGAGCTCGATCCATGCCTCGCTCGATGCTGCCGGGTCGGAAGACAAGTCTTCGCTGACGGGCGCGATTATTCCCTGGCGATACCAAGACGAAAAGCTGACAACCACGATCAGGCGCCCCCGGCGACGATGCGCGCCCGGCCGGTATGACTGCGGGACAGGTGGAGAGCATCGGCATATCGTGCCGCGGTCCCGACCGTTTCGCCTTCAACGACAACCGCGTATTCGGGCCGCAGCACCTGGACGACGGGCGCTGCCGCAACGGCCTCTGGCTGGTCCGGCAGGTCGCGCAGCGGACGCTTGCGACGTGTGGCGGCGGTTTCGTCGTACATCGGATCCACGAAACCCTCCTCGAAACCCGAAGGCGCCGCAATCGCGTCGGCCGAGTGTTGATCAGCGTCCGCGCCGAACGAAATACCGGAGACATAGCGCTCGAACGACGGCGACGCGAGACGCTCGGATTCCGTGAATTCGAAGAACTGGGCGGGCGCGAATTCTTCTGTCACGTCGTCAGACGCGTCGATCTTCAGCCGCCGTTCGCCGATGCCGGCCGACGCGATCCGGCACCATTGCGGCCCGCCCTTGGCACGGGCGCGGCCGACTTTTTCGATGCGCTGACTCAACGGCACGGCGGTCTGGGAAATCCGGATGCCGGCGTTCGGCAGAACCGTCTTCTGCAGATCGATCCCTTCGCGCAGGCGAACGACGCCCGTTTCGTCGATCGCCTCGCCCCGCCAGGCGTCGGGGTCGGAAAGTGCCGGGATCAGCACGTCCGTCAACACGTCGATTTCGGGAACGGGGTCAGGTTGCTGGCGTGCGCCCACCTCGAGCGGGAAGCGCACCTTGGCGCCGACGAACCGGAATTCGGCATAGCCGGACGCGAACCAGGGCTGCGGCCCCTGTACCTCGGCGAACAGTGTCGCGCCGCAGAATTCGTTGTCGTTCTTGCCGATGAAAATGGCGACGTCCAGCTTCCAGTCGACCTCGATCCGGAGCGGCGAGAAGATCACCAGCGCGTTGAAGTCGCTGGAGCCGACGATGCGGAATTTTGTCACCTCGATATCCGCCTCGGCGGTGATGGCGAACAGAGCGCCGAGCTGCAGCGAATTCGACGTCAGAGCGACATAGGTCTCCAGCGAAACGCTCGCCGCCTTTCCCAGCTGGATGCGCGCGCCGGCGCGCTGCATCTTCAACAGGAAACCGGGCAATGTCGGCGGCGGCTTCCAGTCGGGATGGAACCCGCCGTTCGACAGCAGGAAGAACGGCGACTCGCCGTAGTTCAGATAGAACGCCGTATCGCCGGTAATCTCGATCGGACCGACGCGGGAGCCGCGCAGCGAGCCGAGCAGCCAGATCTCCCGTTCTGCCGCCTCCCAGGCGCCGATCACGGACATCTGCAGCGCGACAATCGGTTTTTCAGCGTCCTTCGGCAGCAGAATTTTCCCCTGCGCCAGCAGAGTAACGGACAAGTCCGGAAAACCGAGCAGGACTCCAAGATCGACCATCAGCGTCGGGCCCGGTCCCCAGCCGATCCGTATGAACGGTCCGAGGACGTGCTGGCCGCGCTGCGCTGGAAATATCTCCATGAACTGATCGCGGATCGCCGGCAGGTTTTCGACCGAAATCTCGGGGAACAGAATGGCATCGAGCGCGCCGTCGGACAGTTTCGCCGCGAGCTGTTTCGGCTCGAACGTCCGGTTGAGCCCGACGAGCCCGCCGACGCCGTAGAGCGAAAAGCCGTAGGGCAGCGGCAGCGGACCCGCGGTTACCGTCAGCGCGGTCAGGAACGACCACGGCCGGTTCTCGTCCTCGTTGCCGACATCGAGAAGAGCGAAGGCGTCGATTCCGATCTTCTCGGCGATGGCGAGCGAGCCGACGCCGAAATAGGTCGTGCCGTCACGTCCGAGATAGCCGGAGCCGCGGAGAACCGGGTTTTCCAGCGAGAACCCCGCGCCGGTCGGCCCACGCGGCGCGATGCCTGCATCGATGCGCCCGAGATTGCCGTCGCCGTCGGGCGCGGGCCGCAGATACCCCTTGATCCCGATTCCCTCGATCGCCATCCCCACCGGGCCGAGGTTGGCGGACGCGTCGGCCTCGACGTAGAGAACCGCGCCGCCGTCGCCGCCCTCGAGCCCCATCGCGATGCGATGGACGCGGACCGGCTTGCCGGTGTCCTCGGGAAACGCCTCGGCGTAGAGACCGCCGGAACCGTTGATGTTCAGCCCGGTCTTGCTCGACCAAACGAGCTCCGCATCGAGGCCGCCGGAAAGCCCCTCGCCCAGAAGCGTGCGGAAAAAGGCCGGCTTTTTGGGCGGCGGAATGACGATCTCGACGCCCTGCTCCTGCTCGCCGCGGAGCGTGCGCAAGGCGAACGCGATTTCGGGATCCGTCACGTCGCCCTCGACCGTCAGCGCCGCCTCGGCCCCGCCGACGGAGACCTGCACGCGGGTGTCGTCGTCCTCGTCAGTTGTAGGGGCGGGGACGGATGAGGACGTATCGGCCTCTTCGGGCGGCGCGGGCTCGTGCACGAGCGCGATCCGCGCGGAAAGCTGGGGCTCGCGGGTTTCTGTCTCGAATATGCCCGGCGCAAAGACCACATCGAACGCGCGATCTGCATCGATTTCGCCCGACGCCTCGATCCGCGACGACTTGCCGAGATCGATGGGCTGGAACCCGGCGGTAACGCCGCCATAATTAGTTAGCAGGAACGCCGAAACCGGACCGCCGGGCGGTTCCGCGACCGGCGCCAACACGATTTCGGCATCTCCCTCCAGCACGTCGGTCACGACCTCGCCGAGCGGCACCGACAGTTCGAACAGTTCGGGGGTTTTGGAATCCAGAGCCGGATTGTCGCCGTAGTCGCCGCGCGGATATACATGGCTCGCGAGACCGAGATAGCGGAACAACCTGCCCAGCCCCATCAGGATTTCCTTGTGGTGGGGGCCGAAACCCTGCACCCAGAGAAAATCGCGGATCGTGGGAACGGGATCGTCGAGTAATGCGTTCAGCTGGTCCCAGTCCATGCGCGGCCAGTCGTCGACGACCGCGACCACGCCGAGCAGCCGGGCCGTCTCGAACGGCGCCGGCAGGACGTACATTGCCGCCCGAAGACCGAGGACCTCGGCAACAATGCCGGTATCGATGCTGGCGTTGCCGAGCGAACGGAGATCGGCTTCCAGCAACTTAAGACCGTCGACGATCGCCCGCAGATCGCGCAGCGTGTCGGGACCCGGCATGCGGTCGCCGGCTGCAAACGTCGTTACCAGCTCGTCGACCCTGGCGGCGAGATCCTCGACAGTTTCACGGACAGCGCCGAGATCGGCGACGATGCCGCCGGCACCGACTGCCCGCAGGAAACCGTCGATAGCGCCGGGCTCGCCCAAATGTCGGATTTCGGCGGCGAGCGCAGCCAGCCAGATGCGGAGGGCGGACGGTGGAATCATGGCTGGGCGCCTATCGAGAGATTTTCGCGGTTCAGCGATATCCGTTCGATTTTCCCGATCACCGATCCCTCCGCGGGGAATTTCCCGTCCATTTCAAATCGGTCGACGGGGATGAATATTCCGGAAATCGGTGCGGATATAGCCAGAAGCCCCAGTTTGAACAGCGCCTGCCCCCGATTCACGACCGTCTTGTCTTTCAGCAGCGCCTCGAAATCGTGACTGGTTTCGGGAACATGAGGCGGCATCATGATGGGAAGCTGGGGCAATCTCAGCGAACCGGTTCGGGGGTTGATATGGTTCGTCACGCGGTACCAGTACGTCCGCTCGATCGTGCCCGCTGTGCCCAAGATCAGAAATTTCGAAAACGCCCTACTCGCGCCGACGCTGCCCGGATACGGGCTCAGCGCAGAAGAAGAAAGGATGTCGTCCGAACCGAACTTGCCCAGACCGTCTTCGATCAGGCCCTCATGAAGGTCGCATTCGGCGTCGAGCGGCAGGGGCAGCAGATATGCCTTGGCGCCTATATTGTGCGCTTTCGAAGGAAGGAGAACGAAATAGTTTCTCGTTTCCCAGACGGAACTGCTTGCGCCCGCGCCCTGCGGTTTCAGCCTCCCCACACCCCCCTCGTAGGTCTGGCCGGGCACTTTGCTTCGGTCGCCGCGAACGAAATATTCGCCCGCGCGAAAAAAACCGCCGATCGTCGCAGGCGTATTCGCGGGGGACCAGGCCCGTAGGCTCATAAGATCGTCGTGGAACGCGGTCAGAAGCTTCGCCTCGTGGACCAGAATGCCCTCCTGAATCAGCATCGCTTCCGCTTTGCTCTTTACATCCGCCTCGACCGATGCCCGCCGGTAGGAGTATACTAGACCGCCGCCGACGATCATGATCGCAAAGGCCCAGGCCAACCCGCCCGACACGACCGTGGAAAGCCCGAGCGTTATCCAACCGGCTTCACCCATTCCCAGTATTGCCGCGCCGGTGTAACCGACCGCCGAAACTGTAGCGTAGAACGCCAACTCCGGTTGCCCGTTGTAATAAAGCTCGCCCGCAGCTGTACTTCCCATGAGGATAGCACCGAGGACGTTTCCGATGGCGCCTGCCTTCTTAAGGGTTTCATTCGCAATGCGGGTTTCAAGCCAACTCTTAAGCCCTGGATTCCGTTGCATCAATTTCGCGATGTCTCCGGTGATGGAGAGCACATACTTGCCGAAATCGACAGTCGTACGCCAGTTCGCCTCTCCTTCGGCAACCTTGACACCGAGCCCATAGAGCTTGACGGAAGACGTGACGACGCCGATGGCCCTTCCGACCGCGGCGACCCTCTCGAAAGCCTGATACCTCCCACCCGCTTCCCTGAAGGAGTTCGCCATTTGCGTTTTGACGGAAGGCCCTCCCCCTACGGATGCGGGCTCGTCTATGCTGTTCCACCAGAAGTAAAGAGCTACCCGCGCGTTTGGCAAATCCTTGACCGACCCGCGCACGGTCCGGAGTTCCTTGAGCCATTCGGAAATGAAGTCGACTACACCCTCGTTGTCGAACGTGCGGTGTAGAAATTTATCGTAAAGCGTCAGTTCCTCGGCGTCGAAATCCGACACCCGCGCCACCGGCTGCGGTCTGCCGGGCATCATGAGCAACGCCGCGAGCGCTTCGTGCTGCGGTTCGAACTTCACATCCTCCTCGCTGAAGTTCGACCGTAGGAAATTTTCGAGAATGCTGAGCTGGCCCAGTTCGGCCGCCAGTCGTTTCCCGAAGCGATCCCCGAATCCGAGCTCCCTGCAATACTTGAAAAACGGGTCGCACTGCCGGATGTACAACTCCGACGCCGTTAGCGCCCGACGGACGTTGTGGCCCCAGTCGCCTTCGTAACCGAATATCTCCTGTATCGCGGTCCGGGCGATATCGTTGAGCTTTACGTTGCACTGTTTTTCGCCGGTCGCGTTCTCGCGAACGAGTTCCTCGAGCCGTTTGGGGTCGAACCTCGCCGTATTTTCCCTAGCCCAGATGACATCGTTATCCGAGTTGTCTGCTGTATTGGCGTCATTTACCGCATCGTATGCCTGAACCTCGGCGACGCCGTAGCGGCGAAGCGCGGTCAGCATGCCCCGTTCATGCAGCTTCAGCGCAGGATATTTTTTCGAGCGGCCAACCCCGTAGCCCTTGTTGTACAGCGAGGTCCAGACATTGCCGCCATCGATCAGATACTGCTTCCACGCTTCGGCGCTGCGGCGGCCGACCTCCTGAAAGATCGTGCGGTCGTCGGTCTCGTCCCGGATCGCGCGGCCAACAGCACCCCGGAAACCGTTCAGGTCCTCCCAGCGCCACGTCGAAAGGGGCGGAGAGCCCAGCAACGTCTCGATCTTTGCGAGCAACCGTTCGGTCTCGACACGGCCGTGGATACGGGCGTCCGATACATGCTTAGGTTCTCCCGCCTTCTTCGCAATTTTGGAAGACGCCACCGCCAATTCGCAGATGTCGACCAGCGCGGCGGAATCCCAGTACGGCAGGTCGCAATCTTCCGGCTTGATCTCATCGGCCAGCGGCAGGGAGGGCTTGACCTCAACAAGCGAATCAACGAGACGAACGAGCTCCCGCGACCGCGTTCCCGGTTCGAGATTGGGCACAAGATCGAGCCAGACGCGATAGAAGATGCCCTTGATATAGCCACCCGATGCATTCTCGAGATTCGTCAGCCCGGTCAGCAATTGCTTGGCCGTCCAGTACCGACGAAGGATGTTTACGTCGTCTTCTGGATCGGGCGTGAGACCGAGACCGAGAAGATCGAACACCGTATCGCGCGCACCGGGGAAATCGGCGGTCGTCGAACGCCCGGCGATGAAGCCGACGTAGCGCACCACGCGGCCGGCATTGCCGCCCGGTGCAGCAGGGGTGCCGCCCGCCGAATTTCGCGCGGCAACATCGTCTCGCAGAAACGTCAGGAGCCGCCCATCGAGTTGTCGTTCCGGATAGGCGCCGACGGCTTGTCGGGGGAAAATGAAATCCTGAATCGCATCCAGATCGGCCTTGTTCGCCGGATGGTCGCCGGCATCGAGAAGCGCCGAGATTTTCGCAATATCCGGCGCTGCCGCGGGATTATCCGTTCCCCTGAGCACGTGCATGTTGACGAAGGCGAACAGCACGTGGTGATAGCGGATACTGCTTAGCGCCGAAAACCAGGATCGTCGGGCCAGTTCGCGAGCATATTCGTTCGGCCGGTTTTCCGCCCCATGGCGGAATGGGATGAGCCGCATCTTCCATCGCAGCAAATCGGCTTCGTTAACGTCATTCGGGAAATAGGCGGAGAGCACGTCGAACAGCGTCTCGACAGGAGCGTTCCATATATACGCGGCCGGATCCGTGAGCTCCTTGTTCGCGGCGCCGATAAACTTGAGATGGCTCTCCGCCGGCAAGGGCGGGAACGCCTTCACTCCGATCAGGTCGCGCACCTTGTCGAACGCCGCGCCGTACACCATGTCCGCCGGGTCGGCGATCATTCCGCTGCGCTCGTAGAAATTCGTCAGCAGGTCCGCCTGCTGCTCGAAAAGCGTGCGAAATGCAGCATAGAAATGAGTTTCCGCGAGCGACGGTCGCATTTTGACGAGAACTTCATAGCGGCCCGGCGCAGCGCCGGTGTCCGATCCCGGCTCATGCGGCAGGGCCCTGTAAGTCGCGTCGCTTGTCTTCTGCTTGGAGACCAGAAGCGCGGACAGATTCCGATCGTAGTCTTCGGCCGCGATTTCGAGTTCGAGATAGAGCGCGTGCGCTTCTCGGTTCCGCTCCTCGTTGGTCAGAATGGTCTTTCCGTCCCGGCGAAAGACACCGGGATCCAGGAACGCGGGCAGGTCTTCGACGTCGCGCCCGACCAGCCGATACGCCGCATGCAAATCCCGGACGCGCGCGTTCTTGATTCTGCACCCCAGAATCTGGAAATAACAGAACACGGAATCGTATTGCGCGAATAAACGGCGGCCGGGATGTCTCGGGCTCGCCTCGAGCGTGCCATCGAGTTCGCCCCACTCGAGCTCCGGCGAGAAATAGCTTTCCAGCATCAGTCGCTTCTGCGCGATGCAGGTCGCCTAGCGCCGTGCGAATTCAGCTTCATCCCGTCTCCGCTTTGGGGGCTTGCCCCCCTGCCCCCGTGTTTTCGTGTGAAACCGTGTGCGAACTAATGATGCTGACTACTCGCCCAAAAAATTACACCATAGATGTCGCGCTCTTTCCAGCTCGTAATAGTTACGAGCATTAGGCAACCCTTTCGGTCCAGCCTAGGGGAAGTTTCCAATCGAGCCGGGCTCCCCCGTACACCCCGTTATGCGACAGGGGTTCGACTCCTTTGACTGACAAACCCCGCCTGTAACGCCGTCCTCCGGCTCCGATTGCGGGTCAGAACAGACTTCCCTGATCGCCGCCGCGAAGCGACCCTTGTCTCCCGCAATCCCCTGCAAGGAGACCGCCATGACGACCCCGTCAGATCCCCCAACCTACCCGACCCGTATCACCCGCAAGGAGTTGCACAGGCGGGTCTGGGCCACCCCGGTCAGCCGGCTCGCAGGCGAATTCGGGATCTCGGGGCGCGGTCTCGGCAAGATCTGCGCCAGCCGCGATATTCCGGTGCCGCCGCGTGGCTGGTGGGCCCGCCGCGCCGCACAGCGCACAGCCACAATCCAGCCGCTGCCTACCACGCGCCCGGCCGACGAGATTATCCTGATCGGGCACGGCAGCGGTGCCCGCCGGCGTCAGATGGCGTCGGAGGTCTCCGCGACCGTGCCGGCGATCACGGTCATTATCCCGGACCGGCTTGATGCCCCCTCCCCGCCTGTCGCCGCGACCCGCCGCGCCATGACACGCCGGCCGCGTGAAGACGGGCTTCTTTATCCGCGGC
Organism: uncultured Rhodospirillaceae bacterium; assembly: GCA_963974055.1. Lineage (GTDB taxonomy): Bacteria > Pseudomonadota > Alphaproteobacteria > MPNO01 > UBA830 > CAXBCP01. Next base: position 16,146 of record CAXBCP010000004.1, on the reverse strand, counting down.
GGAATTCGGCTGCCCTCGATCTGCGAGTGAGCCCGGCGCAGCTCGATCGTGCGCTCCGGATCCTCGAGGGAGTTTCACGGGCACTGGAGGAATGCGGGCTCGCCATCCGCATCGACCGGGAGGAGCGGGTTTCGCTGATTGAGGGTCTTGAGGAGACCGTCACATTCGCGCTCTTCGAGCGGATGAAACATGTCCCGTATCAGCCGACTCAGGCCGACCTCCGGCGGAAAGCATCGAGCCCCTGGATCACGATTCCCGAGACGGTCCCGGTTCCGGCCGGGCGCCTGACGCTGGCGATCACGAATGCGGAAGGTCTCGGGATCCGGCAGCGCTGGGCCGACGGCAAAGTTCAGCGCCTTGAGACACTGGCGGGGAAGTTTATCGAAGGTGTTTATGTCGCCGCGCATGCGCTCCGCTCGGACAGGGAAAGGAAAGCCGCATGGCAACGCCACCTTGAGGAAATGCGCAGACAACGTGAACAGGAACAACGGGATGCGGCGCTCTACAGCGCACGAGAGGCCTATGTTCTCGACTGCCTAAAGGCCTGGCGCAGGGCGCGGGATATCCGCGTGATGATCGAAGAGTTCGAGGGGGCGATTACACACTCAGAAACAACCGACAGGGATGATCGCAATGCATGGACTGAATGGGCCAGGCTTTACGCGGACCGAATTGATCCGTCGAAAGGATCACTGACGAATTTTCCCGTGGAGGTGAAGACAGGATTCGACGGCTGGTCCTGAAGAAAGCTGGGCAGGATCGCCAAAGCAGCAGTGTGAGCGATCGAAAGCCCTGGTTGATTCAATCTGAAAATCCCCACTTCTGAGTTTCCCGGACAGTTAAGCCGATCGATGGTGCCGGTATCTCAAGCTTGCTCAGGCTTCAATGTCTTCTGTGGACATGGCTCGCCACTGACCTGCTTCCTTAAACACTGCAAGAATTTTGAAATCAAGTAAGAGACCTTATGCACAAGATGTGCACCTTGACCCCAGTCAACCGATGGCGTGCCTACATAAGCAGCAAAAAGGGGCGGCTGTTTTGCCGCCCCTTTTCTGAATGGTTTCACCGTTTTCGGCGGATCTCTCGGCGAATATGGCCCCGAACATCCGGGCCTCGAAATCCTCGCCGGATCGGACGAATAAGCTTTTCGAGATCATTAGCCGAGAGCTGGCCGATCACTCTCGGGGTCGGGTGATGTTGCAGGATTTTCATCCGTCCCCCTTGTCCGATGATGGTCAGCCATTCGTAGTGCTGGCTATCGAACTTGAACGAATGGTTTGCGATCCTCACGCCATGTTGTTTCCACTTGGGATAGGCGTGAAGGGCTAACCCTTCAGCGATACGACGGATTTCTATGTCGGATTTCATGCTTTCTCCTCAATAAATGTCGGACAGCATCGCGCCCCATTGGCACGTGCGATCTCTAACAATTGAGAATGAAAGCGGTTATCTCATGCGCAGATCGTAGCTAGAAGCAGATCCGTATTCAAGTCACCCTAAAAACTCTATTCTGCGAGAGTATCGACCATCTTAATCGATCTTCGCATTCTGATCCGGTCCCTCTGACAAAAAACCTGAAAGACCGTGCTGAAAACCCTGGATATCAGAGCCTCTGGCCAATTCAGGAATTTTTGGACTCAGATCCGACTCGAGTTCGCAGACTCCTCGGCCGCCGGACATATTCGCAAGATGACTGTAGCGGCGGTCGATCGTTTTGTTGCGATGGAGATTTGTCTTCCGGTTTGAGGGAAACATGCTGGGGCACACCCTGGAAATATAAAGCTCGGTGCCCAATGAGAAGTTTCGCAAAGCGACCGCTATACTCTAGGGTCGCAGCTCTCCGGTACTTTCGTTGATTTTCATATGTCTTCTCTTGCCTGGATAGATTTCGATGAGGTCGAGCGCCAACGCGCTCGACGGATCATGGCGATGTTTCAGGAGAAGGACAGTCGGGACGAGCTGGGTCTCGGGCCGATCCGGGATTCAATCGCCGATCACCTTTTCCCCGGCACAAGCACGATTCAGACGCGCCTTCGGTACATGTTCTTCGTGCCGTGGATCTATTCCGAAATCGAACAGTTGAACGCTGCTCCCGATCGATTGATGGAGCAGGCGCGCGCCCGGGAAATAAGGCTGATCGAGGCGCTTCGATCGGGAGAGGATGACAGCGGTATTATCGGCAGAGACGCCGGTGCCAGCCTGCAGCGCCTGCCAAGCTCCATTTACTGGGCGGGACTGCAAAGCTGGGGCATTCGTCTTTTCCCGGGATCGCAGGAAGCGTATTTCGCCGCGATCCCAAGCCTGCGGCGGCGAAGGCATCACTCGGGCACTGCGGAGGACGCGCGCGCCGCGGAGGAAAGCGATCTGATTACATGGCGCGCCGGGCTGCCACCTGCACCTGATGACCTTCTGGTAGCTGCGGACTTTCAGCTTACCAGCGACGAGTCCGGTTTTATCGTCGACCGCCTCGTCGACAGTCATCCCGACAGCCTGTACGCTCCGTGAGGATTGCCGTGATCTTTGAATCAAGCGGTTCGGTCTCCTCCGTGACGGTGCGTCCAGCCGCCGATGGTCTTGCAAACCGCCTCTCAACGGCCTCGTCCTTCAAGTACGTCTTCATCTCGATCATCCCAATCTGATGCCGCTCGCCTGAAGAAACCTGTTCTTGTCACGGCGGCGGACCATGGATTTTTCGTCGCGGCGTCGTCCAGCAACACGTTGGCGACCCACTTGGCGAGCAAACCTGCACCGCAAGCAAAGGCTCAACGGATCGTTGTTGCAGGGACGATGCGACGTTCTAAGTGACGGGCTGTGGACGAAACGGCTGGCTCATGTGAGAGCCGTTTCGTTCTGCCGAACACGGCGTGAGCCGGCGGCAGTCCGTCAGATTTATTGATCAGGCGTGAATTTTGGGGGGGTGGTACTGTGGTGCGACTTGACGGGCGTTCGGAAAGTCGCACCGTGTAATGTTAGATGTACGGATACACCTTGGTTTCGGGATTTCCGGCAGTGTATGCACGATCGCGGCGCAATAGCCTGTGCCCACGGTACAGCAGGGATCGCAGACAATCTGACCGTCAGCCGACGGATCATTGGCAACGGCGGACGCCTCTGTGGGAATCGCGGATCTCCGGATCATGGAAGTCTCGACCCCGGTACGATGATAATTCGGGAGGTGCTGACGAATGTCCTCAACGCCTTCATGAGAAGCTAGCCCGCTCCCTGCAAGTTTCGATTGCGGCGTATCGGCCCAGGTAGCGTTTGCCAATAGGGGATTTGCCACAAGTGCAAGGACTTGCAGCAAAACCACGATATGCCGGCACATCCTGTCCATATAACCCCGCTATTACTTCCGCTGAGATTTCCCGACATCCAACGATATCGAGGCAACAGTAAATCACACTATGAGCGGTCGTGAATTGATCTGCATCAAACCTTGGGGGAAAAGCATCGGCACCGATCAGTGTCCGGCGGGCTCGGTCAGCGCTCCTTGTTGGCGTGCGCAGCCGAGATTGTATCCCCGGCGCTGAAGGATATCCTTCCGGCGGCGCCAGAAACAGCGTGTGATATGCGTCCGAGTGGAAGGAGCAATCTTCGCGCCTAAATCGGGTAAAGCCCTTTCGAACTGTAACGAACGGCGGGCCGCGCCGTCTACTTAGTTGTCACAGCCGGATCGGACCGTCCCGTTGGGCGATTAAGCTGTCTGATCCCGCAGCGAAGAACGCTGGAGGGCGAGCCGCGAACATTGGCCGCCACCGGGAAAACTGGAGAAGAAAGATGGCAGCACAGCGTATGAGCAAACTTCATTTTACTTCTGTTGCGGCACTGCTTGCAATCACAATTTCGGCAAACGCACTCGCCGCAGATCGAGAGAGTTTGCCGCCCCGTGAGACGGAAGGACGCCAGATCGGCGGGCAATGTCTTAAAGACATTCAGGCGTTTGACCGGAAGCTGGCCGAAGTCGGGTTCGGGGTGCTGCCGCCCGGTGGTTACGGCAGGGCGGCGACATCGAACTACACGGGTTCATATATCTACGGCGTGGAAAGTACGCCGCGCCAGAAGATTTACTCCTTACGCGATGCAGCATACGTGTATGCATTGAGTAGAGACGAAGAATCCTGCCAGCGGGTACTGAGCACCATGCGCAGTATTTACGAACAACACCAGAAGCCGGTGGGTATGGAAGCCGACAATCGGGACCAGCGTGTGGCGTGGCGCCGCGCACACCTTGACACCGCGCAGCCGGTGACCGGAATGACCCGCCTGATGCGCGCCCATATCGTGATAGGTGCCGAGATTCGCACGCTGAAGGACGAGAAAGTGGGCGAGATAGAGGACCTCGTGCTCGACCCTGTACGCCAAACAATCGCCTATGCGCTTGTCTCGCGCGGTGGTTTTATGGGCATCGGAGAAAAGCTTGTGGCCGTGCGGTGGAAGGACCTGCGGGTCACCAAAGATCACGAAATATATGTTCTCAAAACATCCGGGCCGGCCTTCGGCAAGGCGCCCACCGTCGACCGTCGCAATTTCGAGAAAACGGCGGATCCCGATTGGCGGCAGAAGTTAGACCGTTTCTGGGACAAAAATCTGGCACAATGAAAGAGCAGTCGGACCCAGTATCTTTTGCTTGGGTCTGGCTGAATAGGAACTTGCCAAGACCGGCCCGAATACTGGGCCGGCACGACCTACCAAGCGACAGAAAGAACCGATATGTCCTTCGATCCGGTCGAAACCGCAAACGACGCCGGTGACGGGCTGTCCGGGAGGCGCGATTTCCTGGTCCTGACGGCCGGCTCGGCGGCGGCGGTCGGCACCGGGCTTGCGCTTTGGCCCTTGCTCGAAAGCATGCGGCCGGCGGCTGACGTGCGCGCTGCCGCCAGTATTGAGGTCGACCTCAAACCGGTCGAGCCGGGCCAGCGTCTCACCGTGAAATGGCGCGGCCGCCCCTTGTTCATCGTTCGCCGGACCGCGGACGAGGTTGCCCGTGCTCGGGCGGATGACGACAATCCCGATCTTATCGACCCGGCGACCGACGCTTCGCGCGTCAAGCGTGCGGAATGGTTGATCGTGATCGGTGTCTGCACCCATCTCGGCTGCATCCCGCTGGGGCAGAAGAGCGGCGATCCGCTCGGTCAATGGAGTGGCTGGTTCTGTCCCTGCCATGGCTCGCATTACGATACCGCGGGACGGATTCGGAAGGGACCGGCGCCCCGGAATCTCGATCTGCCGCCCTACGCGTTTCTCGCGAACGGCGTGGTCAAAATCGGTTAGCTGTTTAGTCCCGGAGAATGATTGGCCTTGTCGTTAAGATAGGTCATGGCCAGATCGGCCCCTGCGTTCCGGAAATGCTGGGCCGCCGACCAGGCAACGCTGTGCTCGTTGGCGATGCCGACCACAAGGCCTTTCCGGTCCTTCAAATCGATGACTTCCATTGCAGGATCCACTCCTTCTCCGGCAGGACGGGTTAAGCGGGGACCGTCGTGGCATGGCCTGCGCCGTGACGGCACCAGATACAGTCGCAGGCCACATGGTCGCAACTCGGATCGCCGAGCGGCGCCCGGTAGCGCCATATTGCAAGCGGGTAGACGAGACGGGTCAGGACCGACGGCCGATAAAGCCGCCGCAGCTTCGCCGCAGTATCGGAGCGGCTCATCCCGCGCAGCGCCCAGCGCCGGCCCCGTGCGCCCACGCTGTTGAAGATGAAGCGGTTGCAGACCCCGGTCCTGAGCAGCGGCAGAAGCTCCTGGCGCCAGAGCCGCGTGTAGTCAGTTCCCTCGATAAGGCTGCGGGCTGCGAGAATGCCCGAGCGCAGGGCATAGCGCATGCCGAAGCCCGCCAGCGCGTCCTGGAACCCGGCCTGCTCCCCGACGACGGGATGCCCTCCCTGTACGGCGGTGCGCGGCAGGCGAAAGTTGGCGAAACCGCCGAATGGCTTGGGATTACGCATCTCGAGCCCCGCCCTCTCGCGGAAGAAGGCCACCGTACGCTCGACATGCTCGGCTTGCCGCTTGAAGCCGGTGAACATGCAACTCGCAACCGTGCCGCGGCCGGCGTGGATCAAGAGATAGGCGTATCCGAGCGGCGCAAGCCGATCGTTGAAGGCGATCCAGTTCCCGTCCGGCCGATCGGTCGCGAAGACGTAGCCGGCAGCGATGGCGTCGGCGGTCCTTGGCCCGACCGCGAGAACGGTCGACCCGACCGGATTCGCGACGCGGTCGCCGAACCGCACTTCGGCGCCGGCATCGATGGCCTGCTTGAGCAGGGCGAACTCCAGGCTGCCGCCGTGGCCTCCCCGACGCACCAGGTAGTAGAGCGGCCGGTCGCCGCGGATCGGATAGTCCTTGCCCCAGGCGTCATAGGCAGTCCCTTCGCGGACGGGATGAGCCTCGAAGCTTGTCTCGACGCCGGCGGCGCGCAGTTCGTCGAGAACGTCCTGACCGTCACTCCAGTTCTCCAGGCCCTGAAAGTCGCCGTGGAAGCGGCTTCCGACCGTCTTGTGCCATTCCCGCACGATCACCGGTCGGCCAGCGCGGGCCAGCACGATGGCGCAGGCCAGCCCGGCCAGCCCGGCGCCGACGATGGTCACCGGCTCGTTCGGTGACAAGTCCCGCGAGCCATTCTTCAACGTCAGGCTTCGCGGGGCGCGGCATGAATGCCCTCCAGCCGCGTTCGTTTCAGCAGCATGGCGTTAACCGCCACCAAGGCCGAACTCCCCGACATGGCGAGTGCGGCCACTTCGGGGCTGATGACAAAGGGATAAAAGACACCTGCCGCCGCGGGAAAGGCGGCGACGTTGTAGGCCACCGCCCAGAACAGGTTCTGATGCATCTTGCGCAGGGTCGCGCGGGACAGCTCGATCGCGCCCACGACGTCATAAGGGTCGCTTTTCATCAACACCACGTCGGCGCTCTCGATCGCGACGTCCGTGCCCGCCCCAATGGCAAAGCCGACATTGGCCTGAGTCAGGGCCGGCGCGTCATTGACGCCGTCTCCGACCATGCCGACCCTTTTGCCCTGATCTTGCAACTCCTTGACCTTGTCCGCTTTCTGCCCCGGCAATACGTCGGCCAGGACCGTCGTGATTCCGAGTCCCGCAGCGATCCGGTCGGCCGTCGCCTGATTGTCGCCGGTGAGCATCGCGACCTCGACGCCGCGTTCGCGCAGCTTCGCCACCATCGGGGCGGCCGTCGGCCGGGGAGCGTCAGCGATGGCGATCAAACCGACCAGTTGTCCGGAACGCGCGATATGAACCACTGTCTGACCGGCGCCTTGCAACCGCTTCGCCTCGGGTTCAAGCGCGTCCATCGCGACCTTGCGTTCGTCCATCAGCCGGCGGTTGCCGAGCAACACCTCCTGCCCATCGATTTCCGCCCGCGCACCCTTGCCTTCGATGTTCTCGAAGCCGGTCAATTGCGCCTTCTGCATGTCGCCCGCGCGCTTCAAAATCGCCTGCGCCAACGGGTGGTCGGAGCCTTGCTCGACGGTCGCCGCCAAGGCCAAGACCTTGTCCTCTGTCATGTCGGACGACACGACAACCTCGACCACGTCCGGTTCACCCATCGTCAACGTCCCGGTCTTGTCGAAGACGATGACATCGAGCTTGGTCGCATCCTCCAGGGCGCCGGCGTTCTTGAACAGGATCCCGTTCATGGCACCGAGGCCCGTACCCACCATCACCGCCATCGGCGTCGCCAACCCCAAGGCGTCCGGGCAGGCAATCACGAAGACCGTGATCGTCAGCGTCAAGGCGAACAGCAAGGGCTCGCCGACCCACCAGAACCAGGTGGCGAAGGTCGCAAGGCCAATGACGACCGCGATCAGCACCAGCCATTGCGAAGCCCGGTCGGCAAGCAGCTGTGCCGGCGCTTTGGAGTTCTGCGCCTCCTGCACGAGCTTGACGATCTGGGCGAGCGCCGTGTCGGCGCCCACCTTGGTGGCGCGGTACTTAAAGCTGCCGCTCTTGTTGATCGTCGCACCGATGACGCTATCGCCGGGCTTCTTCGCCACCGGCATGGACTCGCCGGTGAGCATGGATTCGTCCACCTGCGACTCGCCCTCGAGGATTTCACCGTCGACGGGGATCTTATTGCCGGGCCGGATCACGACCACATCATCTTTAAGGACTTCCGCGGTGGGGACCTCGATTTCGCGGCCGTCACGCAGCACGATGGCCATGGGCGGCGCGAGGTCCATCAGCGAGCGAATGGCGTCGGAGGCTCCCGCTCGGGCGCGCATCTCCAGCCAGTGACCGAGCAGAATAAAGACCAAGAGCACGGCGACCGCTTCGTAGAATTGAACGCCGGGAAAGAAGAAGGTGGCGCCGACGCTGAAGATGTACCCGGTGCCCACGGACAGAACGACCAACACCGCCATGTTGAGCACGCCGTTGCGCAGCGCCCGCCAGGCGGCGACGAAGAACGGCCAACTCGGATAGAGCACGGCGGCGCTCGCCAGGAAGAAGAGCCAGATGTCCAAGCGCAGCCCGAACGGCGGCGCAGGCGGCGTGAACAGCCCGCCCATCGGCGAGTAGACGAAAATCGGTATGCTGAAAACCAGCGCGATCCAGAAGCGGTTGCGCATGTCGCGCACCATGGCTTCCATGCTCATGCCGCCGCCATGGCCCATCTCATGCGCCGCATGGTCCACGGCGGGCGCTTTTCCGGCTTCCGCCTTCACCTTGTCCGCCTTCGCATGGTGCTCATGCGCCGGCATCGCAACGGCGACGCTCTCAGCCGGCGGATCCTCGGGCTCGCAGACATGCTTCGGCACGAGTTCGCCGCCGCAGTGATAGCCGCACTCGCCCACCTTCGCCTTGATCGCCTTTAGGTCTGTGCGCTTTTCGTCGTAAACGACGGTGGCGCTGCCTGCGACGTAGTTCACCTCGGCCTTGCGAACGCCGGGAAGCCGGGCGAGCCGTTTTTCTACGCCCCGGGCGCTAAGCACGGAGACCAGCCCCGCGACCTCGATGACGGTCGTTTTCATAAATCGATCCTTGTATTGTTTTTCATGTCGCGCCCCAGCGCCGGTGCAGCCAGTTGTAAACCGGGCAGAACACGAGCCCGGCGTAGGCGCCGTAAAGGAAGCTTTCGGTCAGACCAAGCAGGAAACCCCACCACGTCAGCCATTTGAAGGCCGGCAGGACCTGCTCAAGAAATGCGCTCATATGAAGGCTCTGCGGTGTCACAAGACCGTAGATCACGCAAACCACGAATGTGATGCTTGTCCAGATCCCCAACGCCCATGTGACGAGCTTCGTGTTCAGCATGATCTTCATCATTCATTTCGCCGTTTTGATCCGCTTCCTCTGATCCGGCGCGCGTGAGAATCCTGTCTGGCTTCATCCGACGGCGCGCCGGCAATCGGAGCTAGTCAAACGATGCGTCAGTGCCGGTGCTGCCCGGACCGATCCGTCTCGTTTTCATTTCTCGGGCGCCGGCTCGATTCACCGCCCCCACTGTGACCTCCGTGACCGCCATGGCCGCCGTGCCCGAAAAGATGCATCGCGACGAACGCGATTCCGATCAGGACCCAAACCCAGTTCTCTGCCAGCCAAGCCATCGCTCACTCCCTTTTCCTAATAATTCAGATTCGCCGGGCGTTCGAAGCGGGGCGCATCCAGGGTGGGTTCGCACTTGAAGTCCAGGAGCGTGACCGCAAGCCGGCGCGCTTCCTGGGGGTGTCCCCAGGCAGTATCGACCGCTGCGAGAGATCGACTTGGCAGTCGAGCGGATCCATACTGGATCGTCCGGTGAGTTGTTTCCCCGACATCGCTTTTGTCGCCGGATTAGGTTTCGCGACCATTTACCAGATCCCCTCATCCGCAGCAGCAGCCCCTCGATTTGTCCTGAGCTGCCTCCCGGACAAGCGCGGGTTTTGCCTCCGCAGTGACCTTGTCGGGCGCTGTCGACGGTGCCTCCTTCGCGGTATTGCGCGGACCACAGCAGCAAGACGTTCCGCCACTGGCGGTCGAACGATCCTTTGTGTTACCGACCGAAGCCGATGGTTCTTTTGTCGATGGTTTAGTATCCATGCCCGTCTCCTTTGTTATGATTTGTCAGATTTTCCGCGTTTTGGTTACAGGCTCTCACTCATAGAGCCGCTTCCGTTAATCTCGATCAAGAATGCCGAACTTTTTTGGACGGTCGCCTAAATCCCTAACAATCATTGATCGTGCACCTATATAATTGACTGTCGCTTCAGTTCGGTGATAGCCGGACCACTTCCATTTCTCCGGTCTCCTGCGCCGTTGGTATTAAAGACGGTGGATGTTGGCTTTCGTTACAGTTGAGATCCGAGAGGCGTAAGCTATACGCGTTCGGTGTGCGTTCGGTGGCGATGGGAAAGTTGTTGTTGCACCGGCGATAAATTTTCTTTGTTTCGCTAAGGAGAGCAGACATGACTCAGGGTACAGAGAGCAAATCGCCGGACGAATCTGTGCATACTGTGATGGTGGAAAACCAGCATGAAATGCTGCGCTATCTAACACGCCGGCTTGGCAATCGGGATGAGGCAGCCGACGTCCTGCAGAACTTTTATGTTAAGGTTCTCAGACGGATTGGCGATGTTCGCGATACGGAGAAGTTGCGCGGCTGGATGCGCCGGGTATTGGAGACGACCCTGATCGATTATTTTCGTGCGCAGGGGAAAAGGCGCGAATCCGAGACGAATTACCACGATCTGGAGACTGCGGGTTTTTTCGGTAACGACGATGAATATCTAGATGTCATCGTCTGCGCGTGCCTCTACAAGCTGCTTCCGACATTGAAACCGGAATATGCGGACATTCTCTGGAGAGCCGACCTGACCGGAGAATCCCGCGAAAGCATCGCGGAAACGCTCAGTATCTCCGAGAGCAATCTGCGGGTGCGATTACATCGTGCCCGCCAAGCCTTGCGGCAGCGGCTGGAAGAAACCTGCCGGACCTGCCCTATCCATGGCTATCTCGATTGCGGCTGCAGCTACAGCGACGAACTTCGCGCCAAAATCGAGCAAAACCCTCCCGAACTGTAACGAATCTCTCCCCGGACCGTCTAATTGGAACTGCAAGTGCTGAGGATTGGCACGCTGAGATGTGTCGATCCGCTGTCTCACCGCTGGGGAGGGGTGCTCAAACGATGAACTCTGACGTCTCCCTAGGCGGCCTCGATCGAGAACAGCGCCTGCGCATCGTCCGATTGAGATGATGAAACCGGGACGGGAGTAGCATTACATGCGATTTTCGAAAGAACGAATATGAATGCGAATTCATCGGAGTTTATCAAGGCCGCACCCGATCATCATGCAGCCACCCGCACGGGATCGGCACAAGGTGAAACGCGCTGTCCGGTGTTTGACTCTGACGGGCTGGAGCCTCAGACAGAACCCAAGAAGCCGAGCGCGAATGCAGCGGCAGACATCATAAAGTTTCCGCATTCAGAGACTGAAATCGAGGCAATGCCATCTTCTGTCACTGCAATTACAGCGAAACCGCCGACGATTCGAGCGGCGCGGCGGTTTGTGAACAGAGAACTTTCCTGGCTCGATTTCAATGAACGCGTACTTGAAGAGGCATCCAACCCCGATCATCCGCTTCTGGAACGCCTTCGTTTTCTGTCGATTTCAGACAACAACCTTAACGAATTCTTCGCCATTCGTGTCGCCGGCCTGAAAGGCCAGGTCCGTGCCGGCGTGACTGCCCGCAGCGCCGACGGGTTGCCCCCTAAACAACAACTGCGGGCCGTAAACGAACGCACCGTCGATTTTATGGACCGGCAACAGATCCGCTGGGCGGAACTTCGAGAATCGTTGCAAAAGGCCGGAATAAATATTGTGTCGCCGGAGTCCCTATCCGCCAAGGATTTAAAATGGCTCGAACGGTACTTCATGGGTGAAGTCTTTTCGGTCCTGACACCGGTGGCGATCGACCCGGCGCACCCGTTCCCTTTTCTCCCGAGTTTAGGCTTCACAATGGCCCTGATGATGGAGAAGAAGAATGAAGATGAACCGCTGGTTGGTCTGATCACGATTCCCCAAGGCTTGCCGCGCTTCGTTCGCCTGTCCGGCCGGAAGATCCGGTATCTCGAGATGGAACAGATCATCTCCCTTTTTCTGGGCAAATTATTCCCCGGCTTCAAAATTCTGTATTGGGGCGTTTTCCAGATCATCCGCGATTGCGATATCGAAGTCGAAGAGGAAGCCGAGGATTTGGTTCGTCAATACGAAGAAGCCCTGCGCGAACGCCGACGAGGATCGGTCATCCGTCTGGCAATGGACGCGTATTTGCCAGACGAAATGCAGGAATTCCTGCAACACCGGCTGAAAGTCCGCGACGAGGACGTATTCGCGATATTGGGTCTCGTCTCTCTGGTCGACGTTGCGGAAATTATCACCGAAGACCGGCCGGATCTGATGTTCAAACCGTTTCGGGCGCGATTTCCCGAACGTATCAGGGACCATCGGGGGGACTGCTTTGCAGCGATCCGGCAGAAAGATCTTCTCGTCCACCATCCGTATGAGAGTTTCGACGTCGTCGTGCAGTTTCTACGACAGGCGGCAGAAGATCCAGATGTCGTCGCCATCAAGCAGACCCTTTACCGCACAAGCGAGGATTCGCCGATCATCGAAGCGCTGATCTCCGCCGCTGAATCAGGCAAAACGGTGACCGCGCTGGTGGAACTCAAAGCACGTTTCGACGAAGAAAGAAATATTCGCTGGGCGCGCGATCTCGAACACGCAGGAGTTCAAGTAGTGTACGGGTTCGTAAACCTTAAGACCCATGCAAAAGTGTCGTTCGTCGTGCGGAAGGAAAACCGGCGGCTCAGATCCTATGTGCATTTCGGTACCGGCAATTACCATCCGATCACCGCTAAAATATACACCGACCTGTCATTCTTTACTTGCAACCCGTCCCTGTGCCGCGACGCGGCTACACTGTTCAATTATATGACCGGTTCGGCAACACCGGAAAATCTTGAAAAGCTATTCGTGTCGCCGCTGAATATGCGAGAGGAACTTTATCGCTTGATCGATGTCGAGATCGCCAATGCCAGGGCACAAAAACCTGCGGGGATTCTCGTCAAGATGAACTCGCTTGTCGATCCCGACATAATCGACAGGCTTTACAGAGCCTCTCGCGCAGGCGTCCCGGTCGAGTTGATCATCCGGGGAATCTGCTGTCTTCGACCTGGCGTACCTGGGCTATCGGAAAATATCGTGGTCCGAAGCATCGTGGGCCGTTTTCTTGAACACAGCCGGATTATCTGTTTCGCGGCCGGCCACGGCATAACCTCTCGCCGCGCGGAGATTTTTATATCTTCGGCGGACTGGATGCCACGCAACTTGGACGGCCGGGTGGAAACCCTGGTACCTATTGAAAACTCCACGGTGCGGCGGCAGATCGTCGACCGGATACTTTGGTCCAGCCTGAATGATGACACCAATTGCTGGCTGATGGGGGCGGACGGCAGCTACGCACGGCGCGAGACAGGCAAGAAACCGTTTTCTTCCCAGCACTACCTAATGACAAATCCGAGTCTGTCGGGACGTGGCAGCGCGCTCAAGAAAAAGCACAAGAATACGAATAGAAAGAAATAGGCACACTGGCCCGACGGCTCTCAACCGCCGAAGAAAAAACAAGACGCTGGCGAAAAGCAGGAATTCGCTAAACCTTCTGGGCGAGGAATGTGCGAGATTATAGAGAGGATCTGCATCAGACTCGGAGCGCCCACGTCCTCAGTACTTGGAAAGCCCGCCCGGTGGCAAGCTCGAGTACTTCATGTCGACGTCCCCTGAGAGCCCGGATTCGGACAATAAGCCAGGCAATAAGGTCGTCTGCCGCATAGCGGACGTCTGAGGACGGCAGACACGCACGACAAGGTCGCACCAGTCACGGGGCTGGTTTACCTGAACAGCAGCACATTGGGGCTTCACATAGCCACAGATCGCTATTTGGCTATTGCGCCGTTTTCCAGATGTTTGGCGTCATATGTGAAGACGACCTCTGGATCGGGATCGGCGACGTGCTCGGCCTTGTCGGGACAGTCAACCAGCGACATGAGATGACGGATGACATTGAGCCGGGCTTGCCTTTTGTCGTCGGCCCGAACCACATACCAGGGCGTGATCTCATTGTGGGTGCGCTCGAACATTTCGTTGCGGGCGGCGCTGTAATCGTCCCAATGCTTGATCGCGACTTTGTCGATCGGACTGATCTTCCACTGCTTAAGTGGATCGATGCGACGATCCTTGAGTCGGCGTTTCTGCTCTTCTTTTGAGATATCCAGATAATATTTGAAGAGCTGTATCCCGTCGTCCACCAGCATGTGCTCGAAGGGAAGCACGGATTTCATGAAATCCTGAACTTGGTCGTCACTGCTATAACCCATCACCCGCTCGACGCCGGCGCGGTTGTACCAACTGCGGTTCATCAGTACCATTTCCTGGGTAGATGGCAGATAAGGAACATATCGCTGGAAATACCAGGAATGGCGATCCCGGTCGGAAGGTTTTCCAAGCGCGACGACGCGGGTCTCGCGCGGGCTCAAATGCTCCATAATTCGTTTAATGACACCGTCTTTGCCCGCAGCATCGCGGCCTTCGAAAAGAATGAGAATCTGAAGATCGTTCTTTATCAGATGCCTCTGCAGCTTGACCAGTTCCACTTGAAGTTGGTGCAGACTCTGTTTGTACCCCTCGGGCGAGGACTTATCGCTCGTCTTGGCCTTCTTGCTCATTTTCCAAACCCCATTTTTTTGAGTATGCCGCGGCTCAGGCGGTCTTCACGACGATGTCGTGCAGGATGTCTCCCGCATGTGCGAGATGATCGGCTGCATTGGAGAGGTGGCGATAAATTTCCCGCCGCTTCAACGCCTCCATGACAAAGGAAAGTCCCTTCGCGACCGAGCTGCATCCCGCCTGATCCATGGGTTCCAACAACAGTTCGAGATCGTCCCCTGGTTCCCTTCGCCGTTCGGCGAGCGCCTGGGCATAGTGTTCCGGGTCGAACAGCTCCGCGATGGCTTTGCGATAGACCTTCTCGGTCTGACGCTCGGTCTTGCGGACCGCGGCTGCGTCGCGCTCCGCGGCAAGAGGGTTCGCCTTCAGCCTAGCGAAGCCGGTTTGCAGTGCTTTCGCACCCTGATGCAGGAGCCTGGCAATCTCGAGCATATGCGTGTCAGGCTCTATTCCAAGGACTTCCATCTCGCGCACTGTTGTTTTGGCGTAGTTGAGCCCTTCGTCGATGGTCGTAATCGCTCGGTAGATATCCTCGCGGTCGAATGGGGTTGAAAAAGAGCGGTTGAGCACGTCAATATTTCTTGCTTTAAGTTTGTCGCCTTCGTGCTCAAGCTGGCGCACTTTCTTCGCCTTGGCCGCATCTCCCGTCTCCATGAAAGCGACGAACTCATCCATTGCGCGCACGACCAGATCGCACTGATCGTTGAGCAGGCCATGAAAGTCGGGCATTCGGGGAAACATCGCGCTCAAGAGTCGCGAAAATCGTGATGTGGACGTGTCGGTCATCGCGCTTGCTTCGTTCTCCCTTGCGTCTTCCTTGTCTGAGCCATGCGCCGCTCCATCCTTCTAAGCGACTCGTGCGAGCAGTAGGATCAGGAAGTAAATCCCGATCGACACGGCGGCAGCCCCCGGCATGGTGATAAGCCATGTGCCGACGATGTGCTGGGCCGTACCCCAGCGGACAGACTTCGGCCGTTCCGAAGCGCCGATGCCCATGATGGCGGTGCTGACCACCTGGGTGGTCGATACCGGCCCCCCAATGGCAGACACGGCCAGGATCACGCCGGCCGATGTCAGCTGGGCGTCCAGGGCGTGTATCGGCCGAACCTTGTAGATGCCGAAGCCAAGTGTTCTAACAATCCTCCAGCCGCCCGCGAGCGTGCCGAGGGTGATCGCCGTTGCACTGGCTAGGATAACCCAAAAAGGCACATAGAATTCGGCACTGACCCCGCCGAGCACCAGCAGCATGGCGATAATGCCCATGCCTTTCTGCGCATCATTCGTGCCGTGGGAGAAGGCCAGCGCCGCCGTGGTCAGCCATTGAAGCCCGCGAAGATACCGATTGGCGCTGGGACGGGCACCGCGTAAAGCAAAGCTCGTGATCCGATGGGTCACCCAGCCGAAGAGGAACCCAAGAATCGGCGAGATAAGAAG
>CAXBCP010000003.1:0-264876 GCA_963974055.1 uncultured Rhodospirillaceae bacterium | reverse complement strand
CCGACGCCGCACTGATCAAAGCCATCGCGCGGGCGCATCGTTGGATGGATGCTCTAGCATCAGGGAAACATTTATCGCCGGCAGCGATCGCAAGAACTGAAGGGATTTCCACGAGGTATGTGGGACAGCTACTGCCGTTAGCCTTTCTGGCACCCGATATCGTCGAAGCTATCCTCACCGGAACGCAACCGGTGGACCTGACCGCTGAAAAACTCGTCAAACGGGTCGATCTGCCCTTGGATTGGGCCGAACAGAGGCGCGTTTTGGAGTTCCGGGCAGCATCATAACGCCGCAAATCGGAACCGGTTTTTAGGCCCGCAGAGATAACCGGCCGACAATCCGCCAAACCTTTCCCGGACACCGGTCTCCGGTTCCGAATATCCGATCATCGCCTGCGAAAGCGCGCAGAACGCGGGCGGTCCGGCGGCGACACCGAAATTGGACTGATATATCTCTGTCAGATAGGAAAAATTGGCGGAGGGAGAGGGATTCGAACCCTCGATACGGTTACCCGTATACTGATTTAGCAAACCAGCGCCTTCAGCCACTCGGCCACCCCTCCGCCGGGAGTGATGTTTTCCACGCTGTATGCTGGGGCGTGTGTAGCCGAGCGGTGGCGCGCGTGTCAATCGAATGCGCAGCGAATTCGCCGCAGCCATCGCGACCGACGATGCGGGGCCCTGCGGGGCGCCTACCGCCCGCTTGGCGCCCCTTCGTCGAGAATGACATTCACGATCGCGGTGCGGCCGTCGAGAGTGGCGGCATGAGCCTCTTTCAGCACACCCGGCAGGTCCGCGAGGGTCTCCACCCGCCGCCCGTAGAATCCGAACGGCTGCGCCAGTTCGGCATAGTCGAGATCGGTAATATCGTGCCCGACCGACGCATTGGACGCCGCCGCGACGCCGTCCGGGTAATAGGCGTGATGCTCCTTGCGCATCGCCGAATAGCCGGCATTGTTGAACACCACGATCATGATCGGGATATCCTTGTGTTTCGACAGCGCGAGCCCCTGTGTAACGGGGTTGTACATGAAAGATCCGTCGCCGATGACCGACACCACGGGCCGGTCCTCCATCGCCAGCTTGGCGCCGAGCGCAAGGCCAAGGCCCTGGCCGAGCCCGCCCGACGCCACGCTGAAGAAGCTGAGCGGCCCCCTGAAGCCGCAATGTTCGATGATCGCGCGCCGGCTGGTAATGGTCTCGTCGATATAGATCGTATCGTCGGGCATCACCGATGACAGGGTCGCACACAATCCGACGGGCGAGATGGTATCCTTCGCCAGGGCGCTGTCGACAGCCGCCTGTTTGCGCGCCGCCAGCGCATCGTGCTCCCTGGACCAGCGGGCGGCCCGTTCCTCGACGACGGTTTCATGAACGCCCTTGGCGCGTATCGCATCGATCAGGGCGCGTAGCGTGGCCACCGCGTCGCCTTCGAGAAAGATATCGGCCTGGAGGCTCTGGTGGACCATATGGGGGCGGAACGGCGCTTCGTCGATATTGACGATGGTGGCATTTGCCGGCCGGTTGCTGGGCGGCGACCACGGCGCGCGCGAACGCAGGGTGAGCACGACGTCGGCATCGTGGATGTAGCCGGGCGACCCGATCCCCTGATAAAGCGGATGATCCTGGGGGAAATTCGTGAAATCGATCCAGCCGGATTCGGATACCGGGATTGCGAGCAGTTCGGCCAGTTCCACCGTCGCATCGTAGCCATCGGGATCGCGGCCGATGGATTCGGCGATAATTGCCGGGTTCGCGCTGTTGAGAAGCAGGTCGGCGACCCGGTCGATTTCGGATGCCGGCGGCACCGGCAGGACCGGCCGCGGGACGTCCCGGGGATGCTGCGGCGGCGTCCAGTCGTGCAGCATGGTCTCGATCGGCACCGACATGTATACCGGCCCGGCGGGAGACCGCTGGGCCATCTCGCCGGCGCGGATAAGCTGTTCATGCAGGGTGAAGGGGCTGCTGACCGGGTGCGACCACTTGGTGATGCCGTCGACGAGGCTGTGCGGGCCGCCGACAACCGACAGGAGCCCCTGCCACTGCGGCCCGGGCTCGAACCCTTCCTGCTCGCTGTAGGTCTGGGATTCGCCGGACACCACGACCATCGGAACACCCTGGCGGTTCGCCGCATCGATCCCCATGGAGCCCTGCAGCAACCCGACCCCGGTATGCAGCATCACGGCCTGCATCCGCCCGGTCATCACGGTGTATCCCATGGCGAGATTGACCGCGAGCGTCTCGTGCGCGCAGCTCAGGTAGATGGGACCGTCGGCATTGTCGGCATCCTGGCGGGCGAAAGCTTCCCACACGGAGCCCCATTCGGAACCGGGCGAGGCCACCACGTAATCCACGTCCAGACGCCGGAACGCCTCGACAATCGCTTCGCCGCCATCAAGATAGTTTTTCATCGGAACGTCCCCTCTTGGCCGCATCGGATGCGCGGCTTACAGGGGCAATCCTATCGCGACGGGGACGGATAGGG
Organism: uncultured Rhodospirillaceae bacterium; assembly: GCA_963974055.1. GTDB lineage: Bacteria > Pseudomonadota > Alphaproteobacteria > MPNO01 > UBA830 > CAXBCP01. The sequence continues at coordinate 262,392 of CAXBCP010000003.1, read as the reverse complement.
GAATGTTAAATTAGGCTTGGCGGCAATCAGAGTCAGATTTCGCTCCAGGCGCGATAGGCGCTCTTCATCGCGTCCTGGGCCTTGGCAAGGGCGGCGGGTTTCGCGCCGGCCGTATCACAAAGGGCTTTGTAGGCATCGCGCGACTTGACGAAGCTCATCCAGAGATCGGCATGGACCACGGCATCGTAACCCGTGCGTTTATCGCCACGCGGACGCCGGGACTCGGTGATCTGCAGGACATCCCGCAGCTTCTGCGCGACATCGATTTCCCCGGTTGCATAGGCATGGTTGAACGCGGCCAGAACCTTGTCGCTGAGCCTGCGGGTAATCTCCAGCGCCCCGTTGACGTTGTCGTATTCGCAATCGGGGCTCAGCCCGTCGATCTTTACCGTGGCCATCGCGTGTCCTTTCACGGATCGGATTATCCGAACCGTAAGTGTGGCCACGGCGCGATTGATTTTCCCTTAACGAAAACGGTTCTGCCTTCACGTTATGTTAAGCATGTCGGGATGAAAATCCGGGTCGACCCAAATCAGCATGACGGTATCGACACCATGCCCATTTCAAAACGCACAATAGAGACCCTGCTCGACCTCGTGGAAGTCAAACTCAGCTATATGCAGGTCAGCGATCGCGAAGATCAACGCGAAATGACACAGCTTGAAAGCTGCCGCCGCGAATTGCGCAGCCTGATGACGGTGGCACCGGCGGCCAAGGCCAACCGCGCCGAGGCCGCCGCCGCTGCGCACTGACGCCATTTACGCTGTGTCTTTAGGATCGGGATTCGTCTGCCCGCGCCCCTGATTTCCGGGGTGGCAGCGGTTCTCTAGGCCGCCTCGGCGAGATTGATCGCCATCGACTTTGCGACTGCGGGCCGCGCCGCGACCGTATCGTACCACCGCTTGGCATTGGGGAATTCCTCCAGCGCCACACCCTGCCAGTCATACCGCGCCGTCCACGGAAAGATCGCCATATCGGCGATCGAATAGTCCTGATGCATATACTCGTTTTCCGCGAGATGGCTGTCGAGCACGCCCCATAGCCGCCGTGCTTCCTTGGTATAGCGCTCGATGCCGTACGCCACCTGTGTTTGCGCCCGGCGGAAATGATGAGCCTGGCCGAACATCGGGCCGATACCGCCCATCTGGAACATCAGCCACTGGATCGTGATATAGCGGTTGCGCACGTCTTCGACCGGCGGCAGGAACTTTCCGAACTTGTCCGCCAGATACATCAGCATCGCGCCGGATTCGAACAACGCGAACGGCGCGCCGCCCGGCCCGTCCCGGTCGATCATCGCCGGGATCTTGCCGTTCGGGTTGATCGCCGTGAATTCCGGGGTGAACTGGTCGTCCTTCCCGATATTGATCGCGTGGGTGTTGTACTCCGCGCCGAGCTCTTCGAGCATGATGAACAGCTTGCGGCCGTTCGACGTGTGCCAGTTATACAGATCGATCATAACGTTTCCTTTGTTGTCGTTTCCGCGCATTCCTGCGCATGTTTTTCCATCTCGTCGCGGCTCGGCACGTCCATCCCGCGCTGCACGGCAGGCCGTTCCCCGATTGCCGCATACCATCGCCGAAGATGCGGCATCTCCGCAAGGTCGAGATCGAACCATTTATGCAGCGCGACCCAGGGGTACGTGGCGATATCCGCCACCGAATACGCGCCGCCTGCCAGGAACGCGCATGACGCCAGCCTGGCGTCCATCACCGCACACAGCCGCCGCACTTCGTCGCCATACCGTTTCCGCCCATACGCGACCGCGTCGGCCGGCGCATCGTCTGCATGCTGGTGCAGAAAGTGGAACGCCTGACCGAAATTCGGCCCCACCCCGCCCATCTGCCACATCAGCCACTGGATCGCGACCCAGCGATCTGCTTCATCGGCGGGCAGGAATTTCCCGGTCTTTGACGCCAGATACAACAGAATCGCACCGGATTCGAACAATGCCAGCGGCTCGCCGCCGGGGCCGTCCCGGTCGACGATCGCCGGGATCCGCCCGTTCGGGTTGATCGCCCGGAATGCCGGCGCATCCTGATCGCCCGCCGTTATATCGACAATATGCAGGCTGTATTCGAGCCCGCATTCCGCGAGCATGATCGAAACTTTACGGCCATTGGACGTGCGGTAGGAGTAAAGGTCGATCATCGAAAACACCCGCGCCCCGCTCCCCCGTACAGGAGAAGGGACGACACGGGCTTACTCAGCGGCGGTTCCCTGCGACGACTGGGTCTTGCCGTACATGATTTCCCAGCCCTTGTCGGTGAAGGAATGATCCTTGCGGCCCTTGTCCTTAAGGGTATCGAGCGCGGCGAGAACCTGCGGGCGCGCCCACATTTTGTCGCGCCAGCGCATCAGGTTGGGGAACTTGTCGCCCTCGATGCCCTGTTTCACCGGGTCGCGGAGCCACGGCATGATTGCCATGTCGGCGATCGTATACTCGCCGGCTGCGATCCAGTCCTTGCCCTCGAGCTGACGGTCGATCACGCCGTAGATGCGTGTGCCTTCGTTGATATAGCGGTTCTGCGCGTATTCCAGGCGTTCCGGCGGCTCGCGCAGGGGCGCATAGGCATTGAAATGATGGCACTGGCCGAGCATCGGGCCGACCGATCCCATCTGGAACATCAGCCATTGCAGGACGTCGTAATGTTTGCGCTCGTCCTTCGGCAGGAATTTTCCGGTCTTGTTCGCAAGATAGATCAGGCAGGCCGCGGATTCGAAGACCGAAATCGGCTTGCCGTCCGGCCCGTCGGGATCGACGATGGCCGGCATCTTGTTGTTCGGGCTGATTTTCAGGAAGTCGGGCTTGAACTGGTCGCCTTCCTGGATGTTGATCGGCACGATATTGTGCTCGATCTCCGCTTCGTGAAGCATGATGTGCACTTTGTGCCCGTTGGGCGTCGGCCATGTATAGACGTCGATCATGTTGAAAATCCTCCCGCGATCAGGTTGCTGAAGCGATCATAGCGCGCGCCGCGCCGCGGACGAAAGGGGCGCGCGACGCAGAATACAGGAAACACCTGTGCATTAGCGGCGTAGCCCCGCTAGCCAGCCCGGCGCCGCGCTAACCGTCCAGCTTTTTCCGAAGGATTTCGTTCACCGCCTGCGGGTTGGCCTTGCCTTGGGTCGCCTGCATCACCTGACCGACGAACCATCCGATTACCTTCTGGTTGCCGCCCTTGTACTGTTCGACCTGGGCCGCGCCCGCGGCGATTGCCGCATCGACCGCGGCCTCGATGGCGCCGGTATCGGTGACCTGCTTCATGCCCCGGTCCTCGACGATCTTTTCGGGATCGTCGCCGGTGTCGAACATGATCTCGAATACGTCCTTCGCCAGCCGGTTCGACACCGTACCGTCACCGATCAGATCGACGAGCTGACCGAGTTGACCGGCGCTGACGGGCGACTCCGAAATTTCCTTTTCCGCCCGGTTGAGCGCGCCGAACAGTTCGCCTGTCACCCAGTTTGCGGCAACCTTGGGGTCGCGACCTTCGGCAACGGCTTCGTAGAACGCCGCCGTTTCGCGCTCGGCGATAAGCTGCGCCGCATCGTCGGCGCTGAGCCCGTAATCCTCGATAAACCGGTGCTTTTTCTGATCCGGCAGTTCCGGCAGGGTTTCGCGTATCGCGTCGACCCAGCTCTGCTCCAGTTCCAGCGGCAACAGGTCGGGATCGGGGAAATAGCGATAATCGTGGGATTCTTCCTTCGACCGCATGGACCGGGTTTCGCCCCTGTCGGGATCGAACAGCCGGGTTTCCTGGTCGATGGTGCCGCCGTCCTCGATGATCTCGATCTGGCGGCGCGCCTCGTGCTCGATGGCGTCGCGGATGAACCGGATCGAGTTGACGTTCTTGATCTCGCAGCGCGTGCCCAGATCCTCGCCCGGCCGGCGCACCGATACGTTCACGTCGGCCCGCATCGACCCTTCCTGCATGTTGCCGTCGCAGGTGCCGAGATAGCGCAGGATCGAACGCATCTTGGTGACATAGGCGCCCGCTTCCTCGGCTGAGCGCATATCGGGTTCGGACACGATTTCCATCAGCGCGACCCCGGACCTGTTGAGATCGATCAGGGTTTTGCGCGGGTCCATGTCGTGGATCGACTTGCCGGCGTCCTGTTCCAGATGCAGCCGGGTGATGCCGATGGTCCGGCTGGTGCCGTCGGCCAGGTCGATTTCGATCTCGCCCTTGCCGACTACGGGATCGAGAAACTGCGAAATCTGGTAGCCCTGCGGCAAATCGGGATAGAAATAGTTTTTGCGGTCGAATACCGACACCAGGTTAATCTGCGCGTTCAGGCCGAGCCCGGTGCGCACCGCCTGTTCGACGGCGCGTTCGTTGATCACCGGCAGCATGCCCGGCATCGCGGCATCGACCAGCGAGACCTGCGTGTTGGGTTCCGCACCGAATTCCGTCGAGGCGCCCGAAAACAGCTTCGATTTCGACGTCACCTGGGCATGCACTTCGAGCCCGATGACGATTTCCCAGTCGCCGGTGCGGCCTTCGATCAAACTCATGTCTCTATCCCCTCATCAGCCAGGCGACGAAAAGCGTCAGCAACGCATATACGGTCGATCTGAACAGATACAACCGCCCCATCCGGATCCAGTACCCGCGCGTCTCCTTGCGGCGGCGCTCCTCGCCCGTCAGACCCGCCCGCATGGCAGCGAACTTGTCCCAGGTCAGGCGATAGAACTCGTACATCGGCCAGGCCTGCACCCCGGCGCAGGCCGCCAGCGCCGCCAGCACGCCCTGATTGGTCAGCGTGAACACCTGCCAGCCGATCAGTCCGAGGCTGACATGGATCAGCAGGTACCAGACGGTCTGCATGCTCATCGCAGGCAACCATATTTGCCGGCCATTGCCGCGGGCTACCGTTGCGCCGGACGGGCATCGAACCCGGCCGCGTCTTCCAGGGCCCGAGCCGCCCGGAACATCGTTTCCTCGTCAAAGGCGCGCCCGATCAGGTGCAGACCGAGCGGCAACCCGTCGCCCGACAGGCCCGCGGGCACGGAAATCGCCGGCAGCCCCGCCAGCGACGCCGGCACCGTCAGCACGTCGTTCAAGTACATGGCGATCGGGTCGTCGGATTTTTCGCCCATCGCAAAGGCCGGACCCGGCGTCGTCGGCGTCAGGATCACATCGCATTTTTCATAGGCCTGCGTGAAATCGCGGGCGATCAGGGCGCGGACTTTCTGTGCCTTCAGGTAATAGGCGTCGTAATACCCCGCCGACAGCACATAGGTGCCGATCAGAATTCGGCGGCGGACCTCGGTGCCGAACCCGGCAGCGCGGGTGTTTTCATACAGTTCGGTCAGGTCGCCACCGTCTTCGCGCCGGCCGTAGCGCACGCCGTCATAGCGCGCGAGGTTCGAGGACGCTTCCGCCGGGGCGATGATGTAATAGGCCGGCAGCGCATATTTGGTATGCGGCAGGCTGATATCGACCAGTTCCGCGCCCGCATCTTTCAGCCACGTCTTGCCCCGGTCCCACAGCGCCGCGATTTCCGGGTTCATGCCGTCGACCGCGTATTCCGCGGGAATTCCGACACGCAGGCCTTTCACGCCGCCGTCCAGCGCAGCCTCGAAATCGGGGACCGCCATATCGGCAGACGTCGAATCCTTGGGATCGAACCCGGCCATGCCGCCGAGCAGGATCGCCGCATCGCGCACGGTCCGGGTCATCGGTCCCGCCTGGTCGAGCGACGACGCGAAGGCGACGACGCCCCAGCGCGAACACCGCCCATAGGTCGGCTTCATCCCGACGATGCCGCAGAACGCCGCCGGCTGGCGGATAGAGCCGCCGGTATCGGTACCGGTCGCGCCAAGGCACAGCCGCCCGGAAACCGCCGCCGCCGCCCCGCCGGACGAGCCGCCCGGCACCAGCGGCCGGTTGTCGCCGTCGCGGCGCCACGGGTTTTCGACCGTGCCGAAATAACTGGTCTCGTTCGACGACCCCATCGCGAATTCGTCGAGATTGGTCTTGCCCAGCATGACCGTACCGGACGCCCGCAGCTTTGCGGAAACCGAACTTTCATAGGGCGGGATAAAGCCTTCGAGAATGTGCGACGCCGCCGTGGTCATCACGCCCTCGGTACAGAACAGATCCTTGATCGCCAGCGGTATGCCGTCGAGCGCGCCCAGCGCGCCGCCTTTTGCCCGGCGGGCGTCGGAAGCATCGGCATCGGCAAGCGCACGCTCGGGCGTTTCGGTGATAAACGCGTTCAGGTTCCGTGCGGAGTCCATCGCCGCGATATGGGCTTCGGCCAGTTCACGGGCCGATACGTCCCCCGCCGCCAGCGCGTCGCGGGCATCCGCAAGGGTCAGGTCGGTAAGCGCGGTCATTACTCGATCACCTTCGGGACCGAGAACATGCCCTGCTGCGGATCGGGCGCATTCGCCGTCACCTTGTCGCGCACGCCGCCGTCGGTAACCTCGTCGGCACGCCAGCGCAGTTTCATGTCGGCGACCGACGCCATCGGCGCAACATCGTCCGTGTCGACCTCCTCGAGCTGCTCGACCCAGCCGATGATATTCGATAATTCGCCCGCCAGCGTATCCAGATCGCCTTCCGGCACGCGGATACGCGCCAGTTTCGCCACCCGGATGACGGTTTCCCTGTCGACAGCCATGTCGTTGAAATCTCCCGCAAAAGCGCGCGGAAACTATCACCGGATTCAGGGATCAGCAAGAACGCTTCCCGTGCGCCATGCGGTCGGTTAAGAACGCGGCTGTGATTATCGAACACATCCGCGATTTTGCCCCGAGCAATGAAAGCATCCTGCCGAGGCGGGCCTGCCTGCTGGGGCTCGATCTCGGCGACAAGACCATCGGTATGGCGATATCGGATGACAGCCTGATGATCGCCTCGCCGCTGGACACGATCCGGCGCACAAAGTTCACCAAGGACGCCGAAGCCCTTATGACCTTCGTCGCCGATTACGCCGTTGGCGGCATCGTCCTCGGCCTGCCGGTGAACATGGACGGCACCGAGGGACCGCGCTGCCAGTCGACCCGCCAGTTCGGCGCGAACCTTGCCGGCAAGACCGACATCCCCATCGGATTCTGGGACGAACGCATGTCGACCCAGGCGATGGAGCGCCACCTGATCGCACAGGACGTGACCCGCAAGCGCCGGTCGGAAGTGATCGACAAGATGGCCGCACAGTTCATCCTTCAGGGCGCGCTCGATTTCCTGCGCAACCTGCCCGACTGACCCGCGAATATAGCCGGCTCGAACATGCTTGTCGTTCTCTCCACCATTGCGCCGATCTTCCTGATCATCGTCGGCGGGTTTTTCCTGCGGCGCACGAAACTGTTCCCCGCGGATGCCTGGCCGCCGGTCGAACGCCTGACCTATTACGTATTGTTCCCGTCGCTGCTGTTCGTCAGCCTGGCCACGGCAAATATCGACGACCTGCCGATCGGGCCAATGGCGATCGGGGTTGTCGGCACGCCGGCACTGATGGCGGTGCTGTTGCTGCTCGCCCGCCCGGCGTTAAAGCTGGACGGCCCCGGCTTCACGTCGCTGACCCAGGGCGGCATCCGCTTCAATACCTATATCGGTATCCCGCTGGTGATCGCGTTCTACGGCCCGGACACCATCGCGCTGGGTGCGGTGTTCATCGCCTTCATGGTGCCGTTCATCAATGTGGTCTGCGTCTGGGTCCTCGCGCGGCACGGCAGCGGCGGCGCGAATACCCGGGGGGCGGCCCGCGAAATGGCCAGGAACCCGCTGATCATCGCCTGCCTGGCCGGGATTGCAGTCAACGTGACGGGACTCGGCCTCGCCGCACCGATTGAGACCTTTTTCGATCTGATCGGCCGCGCCGCGCCGACCGTCGGGCTGCTCTGCGTCGGAGCCGGTCTCGATCTGGCCGCCGCCCGCGCGGGGCGGTTCTGGGTGATGCTCTCCGCTGCGCTCAAGCTGGCAGGCATGCCGCTGATCGCCCTCGGGTTCGCCGAACTGCTCGGCCTGACGGGGCCCGCCGCCTATGTGCTGGTGATCTTCCACGCCCTGCCGACGGCGCCGTCGGCCTATATCCTCGCCCGCCAGATGGGCGGCGATGCGCGCCTGATGGCGGGTATCCTGACGACCCAGACGGCGCTCGCCATCGTCACCCTGCCCGCGTGGATCGCAATCCTCGGGCCCTGACCCGGCCCGCAATTGCCGAAACGCCAGCGATAGGCTCTAATCGGGCCAACAGGTCGATGGGGAAGGACCGGGTCATGAAATTCGGCATAAATATCGCACCGGCGGCGGATTCCTGGAAAATCGTCAAACGGGCGGAAGAACTGGGCTTCGACAATGCCTGGTTCATCGATTCCCAGCTCATCAACGCAGATATGTTCGTGTCCATGGCGGCCGCGGCCATGAAAACCGACCGCATCCGGCTCGGCACCGGGGTGATGATCCCGACCAACCGACTGGCGCCGGTTGCAGCAAGCGCGCTTGCAAGTCTCAACGCATTGGCGCCGGGACGGATCGACATGGGATACGGCACCGGTTTCACCGGGCGGCGTACCATGGGTCTGGGGCCGATGAAGCTGGCGACGATGTTCGATTACATCAACGTCGTCGAAAAGCTGCTCGCCGGCGAGATGGTCGACGCGAAGATCGAAGGCGAAATGCACCCGATCCGGTTCATGAATCCGGAACTGGAACTCATCAACATCAGGGACCCGATCCCGGTACACGTCTCCGCCCTGGGACCGCGCGGGCGGCGCATGGTCGCCGAAAAGGGTTATCGCTGGACCAACACGGTTGGACGTCTCGACCGGGCACAGGCCGCCATCGACGACATGAAAGCGGCCTGGACTGCTGCCGGACGCGATCCTGCCGACATGGAGGCCAATGCGACCAGCGGCGGCGCGGTACTGAAATCCCGCGATGACTGGGATGCCGATTACGTCCTCGCCCAGGCGGGCCCGCAATCCGCAATCATCCTGCACAACCTGGCGGAAGAAGCGCAGTTCGGTTCCATCGGGCAGAAACCGCCGCCGGAACTCGAATCGCTGGTGGCGGAGTACATGAAAGTCTATGAATCATACGAGCCTGCCGATGCACGCTACCTGTCGAACCACAAGAACCACCTGATGGCCGTGCGGCCCGAGGAACGCCACCTGATCACGCCTGAATTCATGCGCAACACAACCGTTTCCGGCACTCCGGACGAGATTCGCGACCGCATTCGCGCGATCCGGGATATGGGCTATACCCAGTTCAGCGTTCATGTCCGCGCGGTCCTGCCGGAAATGATCGAGGACTGGGCCGACGTGATCGAAGGAGTCTGACGGCGCCATCATCCATATCTGAACAGAAAATCCATACAGGAATTCATAACGGTAATGTTTTTCGAACCCGCCAAGAACAACCACGGTCTGCCCTATAACCCGATCAAGGCCTGCGTCGTGCCCCGTCCCATCGGCTGGATCACGACGGTGAACGGGGCCGGCGACGTGAATGTCGCACCGTTCAGCTTTTTCAACGTGCTCAGCTACAACCCGCCTTACTGCATGTTTTCGGCAGGCGGCCACGCCGACGACCACGAGGAAAAGGATACCGTCGCCAATATCAAGGAGACCGGCGAGTTCGTATACAACATGGCGACCTGGGACCAGCGCGAGCAGATGAACCAGACAGGGCTGATCGTCGACCGGGACGCGGACGAACTGGCCGAAACGGGGCTTGAAGGCATCCCGTCCCACATGGTGGCGCCGCCGCGCATCAAGGGCTCGCCGGTGCAGTTCGAATGCAAGCTGCACGAAATCGTCGTGCTGCCGGGCGACAGCAAGATGTTCGTTCATCATGCGGTGTTCGGCGAGGTGATCGGCGTTCATATCGACGATTCCGCGATCAGCGACGACGGCATATTCGAAGTCGCCCGGGTCAGGCCGATCGCGCGGCTCGGCTACAAGGATTATTCCTGGGTCGACGAGACCAACATGTTCCAGATGGAAAAGCGCACACCGGAAGAACTGATCGGCAAGCCGAAACAGGCTGCGGAATGATCGCCCGCCGATGACAGGACCGCTCGCGGGTATCCGCATTCTCGATCTCAGCCGTATCCTCGCCGGTCCCGTCTGCACCCAGTTGCTCGGCGATTACGGCGCCGACGTCATCAAGATCGAAAAGCCGGGCGCCGGCGACGACACGCGCACATGGGGCCCGCCCTTCGTGAAGGACGCGGACGGCAACGACACCGACGAAAGCACGTTTTACCTCTGCGCCAACCGCAACAAGCGTTCGGTCGCCGTGGATATTTCAACCGGAGACGGCCAGGCGCTGGTCCGCCGTCTGCTCGGCAAATGCGATGTCCTGATCGAAAATTTCCGCGCCGGCGCCCTGGCCCGTTACGACCTCGGTTACGACAACCTGCGCGACGAGTTTCCCGGCCTGGTCTATTGCTCGATTACCGGATTCGGCCAGACCGGTCCCTATCGCGACCGCGCGGGATACGATTTCCTCGCCCAGGGCATGGGCGGCATCATGTCGGTCACGGGCGAACCCGACGGCATGCCGATGAAGGTTGGAATCGGGATCGCCGATATCATGACGGGCATGCACGCCTCCACCGGAATCCTCGCGGCCCTGCGCCACCGCGATGCGACCGGCCAGGGCCAGCATATCGACCTGTCGCTGTTCGAAACGCAGATATCGTGGCTGTATTATCACGCGGTCGAATACCTCAATACCGGCGAAAACCCTGACCGGCTGGGCAATGCGCACGCCAATGTCGTGCCCTACGAGGTGTTCGAGACGTCGGACGGCCACGTGATCCTCGCCGCCGGCAATGACGGCCAGTTCGCCAGTTTCTGCGCGGCGGCCGGCGCACCGGAACTCGCCCTGAACCCGGAATTCGCGACCAACCAGAACCGCATCCGCAACCGGGAAACCCTGCTGCCGCAGGTCCGCGACCTCCTGCGGGAGCGTAGCACCGACGACTGGATATCCACGCTCGAAAAGGCAGGCGTTCCGTGCGGGCCGATCAATACGCTGAGCCGGGTCTTCGACGATCCCCACGTGAAGGAACGCGGCATGGCGATCGAAATGCCGCACCCGCAATCGGGCAGCGTGAACCTTGTCGCCGCACCGGCGAAGATGTCCGAAACGCCGGTCAGCTATCGCCGCGCACCGCCGGTCCGCGGCGAACATACGGTCGAAGTGCTGCGCGACCTGCTGGGCATGAAAGACGATGAAATCGAGCGGTTGCGCCGCGCCGGCGTCGCCGAAGGGGAATGATGCGAATCGCCCCGCATCTCCGCATCTTGCGGCACCCGGTATCGCCTCTTATAAACAGCTTTTAATGGCAGACACGACAAACGTTACGGACCTTCACCCGCCGAGGGTACATATTCTCGGCATGGAAGGCGTCCCGAAAGAGGAGATCGAAACCCTCCTCGACCTGTCGGAATCCTATATCGAACAGAACCGGCAGGACGACAAGAAAAGCGCGATCCTGCGCGGCCGTACCCTGATCAACGTCTTTTTCGAAAACTCGACGCGCACGCGCACGTCATTTGAACTGGCGGGCAAACGTCTCGGCGCGGATGTCATCAACATGTCGGTCAGTTCCAGCGCCATCAAGAAGGGCGAAACCCTTATCGACACGGCGATGACGCTGAATGCCATGCATCCCGACGTGCTGACCGTCCGGCACGGCGATTCAGGTGCGGTCCAGCTGTTGAGCGAAAAGGTCACGTGTTCGGTCATCAATGCCGGCGACGGCAGCCACGAACACCCAACCCAGGCGCTGCTCGACGCGCTGACCATCCGCCGGCGCAAGAAATCCCTTAAAGGTCTGGTGGTCGCGATCTGCGGCGATATCCTGCATTCCCGGGTCGCGCGGTCGAATATCTACCTGCTGCAGACAATGGGTGCGCATATCCGCCTGGTCGCGCCGAAAACGCTGCTTCCCGCTGCGATAGAGAGATTCGGCGTCGAAGTGCATCACAATATGGCGGACGGCATACGCGACGCAGACATCATCATGATGCTGCGGCTCCAGACCGAACGGATGCAGGGTTCCTACGTACCGTCGACGCGCGAATATTTCCGCTTTTTCGGTCTCGACAGGGACAAGCTGGCGGTCGCCAAGCCGGACGCCCTGATCATGCATCCCGGTCCGATGAACCGCGGCATCGAAATCGATTCCGAACTTGCCGACGATATTCACCGCAGCGTCATCCACGAACAGGTTGAAATGGGCGTCGCCGTGCGCATGGCCTGTCTCGACCTGATTACCCGCAGCCTGTCGCGCAATACATCGGATACCGGATCATGACCACCGGCACGGGACAGCGTACCGCCTATGTAAATGCCCGGTTGCTGGATCCGCACAGCGGGACGGATGCGCCCGGCGCGGTCCTCATCGACGGCAACAAGATCGTCGATGCCGGGCCGGGCCTGTTTCCCGAAGGACCGCCGGACGGCATTCGGATCGTCGATTGCGGCGGGCTTTGCCTCGCCCCCGGCCTGATCGACATGCGGGTGCACCTGCCGGAACCGGGCGGCGAGCACAAGGAAGGCTTCGATACCGCGAGCGTGGCGGCGGCGGCGGGCGGCGTCACATCGATGATCTGCCTGCCGGATACAGACCCTGCGCTCGACAACGAAGCCGTGCTCGAATTCATCGCCCGACGCGCACGCGAAACCAATATCGTCAAGATATACGCCTATGGCGCGATCACACGCGGCCGCGACGGCGGCGAACTGACCGAATTCGGCATCCTGTCCCAGGCCGGGGCCCTGGCCTTTACCGACGCCGACCGGGCCATCGCAGACACGCTGGTAATGCGGCGGGCGCTGTCCTATGCGGCCACGTTCGACCTGTTGATCGTCCAGCACCCGGAAGAGCCGCGCCTTGCAAGAAACGGGCAGATGAACGAAGGCGAAATGGCGACCCGGCTCGGCCTGTCGGGCATTCCCGCCGTCGCCGAGGTCATGATGATCGAGCGCGACCTGCGCCTGGTGGAACTGACGGGCGCGCGGTATCACGCCGCCCATGTCACGACCGGCGCCGCCATCGAAGCGATCCGGGCGGCGAAGGCCCGCGGCCTTGCGGTAACCTGCGATACCGCGCCCCAGTATTTTACCCTGACGGATTCCGCGACGGCCGATTACCGGACGTTCGCCAAAGTCTCGCCGCCGCTGCGGGGCGAGGACGACCGGCAGGCGGTGATAGAGGGCATTCGCGACGGCACGATCGATGTTATCGCGTCGGATCACCGACCGCAGGACCAGGATTCGAAGCGGCTGCCCTTCGTCCAGGCCGAACCGGGGATCGTCGGGCTCGAAACCCTGTTGCCGCTTACCCTGGCGCTTCACCGCGACGAGAACATTCCGATGCTCGACCTGCTTCAGCGGATGACCTCGGCACCGGGCGCGCTGTTGCGGATGAAAGAAGGCCGCCTTGCCGCCGGTCTGCCTGCCGACCTCGTTATTTTCGACCCGGACCACGCATGGACGGTCGATGCGGCAAGTCTGAAAAGCAAATCGAAGAATACGCCTTTCGACACGTTTTCCGTGCAGGGCATGGCCATGTGCACCATCGTCGGCGGGCGGCACGTTCATTCCCTGATCGACTGACCGATGATCGATCCCATCAGCTGGGCGTATAGCTGGCCTTATATTCTGGCAGGTTTTGCCGGCGGCTACCTGCTGGGCGCCCTGCCCTTCGGACTGATCCTGACGCAGCTCGCCGGCATGGGCGACATCCGGGCCATCGGGTCGGGAAATATCGGCGCCACCAACGTGCTGCGGACGGGCAACAAAAAAATCGCCGCGGCGACCCTGATCCTGGACGGCGCCAAAGGCGGGGCAGCGGTACTGATCGCACAGCTTTACGGTCCCGATATCGCGATCGTCGCCGCCGCAGGCGCCATGATCGGTCACCTGTTCCCGGTCTGGCTGAAGTTCCGCGGCGGAAAGGGCGTTGCCACGGCGCTCGGGATATTGCTGGCCCTGGCCCCCGCGGTCGGCGGGCTCGCCTGCGCGACATGGCTGCTGGCGGCGGTCCTGTTTCGCTATTCGTCGCTGTCGGCCCTGCTGGCGATGGCCGCCGCACCGGTTTACATGTGGTGGCTTGCCGATCCGCAGCGTAAAGAATTCGCAATCGCCATGGCGCTACTGGTCTGGATGCGGCACTGGCAGAACATCCGGCGGCTCGCAACCGGCGCAGAATCGAAAATCACGCTATCGCGTAAGTCTTGACCCGACGCCCGACGCCACCCATCGTTGCAGGATGGAGAGTGTCCTCAAACCCCTGAGCGACGCGGAACGGATCGACTGGCTCCGCCTGATCCGGACCCCGAATGTGGGCCCGCGCCTGTTCGCGGAGCTCCTGGATCGCTTCGGGACCGCCGGCAACGCCCTGGATGCCCTGCCGGAACTGTCCCGGCGCGGCGGCGGACGCCGCAAATTCACCATCCCCCACCCGGATCGCGCCGCCGCCGAACTGGCGACACTTCGCAGTCACGACGGCCGCATGGTCGCCCTGTGCGAACCGGATTATCCGGAAACCCTGGCGGCAATCGCCGACCCGCCGCCGGTATTGTTCGTAAAAGGAGATACCGCGATGCTGTCGGCGCCGGCGATCGCTATCGTCGGGGCCAGGAACGCCTCGTCCCATGGCCGCCGGTTCGCCGGGGAAATAGCCGGCCAGCTCGGCGAAGCGGGCTTTGTCGTCGTGTCGGGCCTCGCCCGCGGGATCGATGCCGCCGCGCATACGGGCGCCCTGTCCACCGGGACCGTTGCCGCCGTCGCCGGCGGTATTGATGTCGTCTATCCGCCGGAACACGAAGACCTCCAGCAGGATATAGCCGCACGGGGCGCGCTGGTATCCGAGCAGCCGGTCGGCACGCAGCCCACCGCGCGGCACTTCCCGGCCCGGAACCGGCTTATCTCCGGCCTCGCCCGCGGCGTTCTGGTGGTCGAGGCCGCATTGAAATCCGGGTCGCTGATCACGTCCCGCCTGGCGCTCGAACAGGGGCGCGAAGTATTCGCCGTCCCCGGATCGCCCCGCGATCCGCGCTGCCGGGGAACCAACGACCTGATTCGTCAGGGGGCCGTTCTGACCGAAAATGCGGCCGATATCATCGAGGCGGTGGCGCATCAGACCCTGAAACCGCAGCCCCGCAACCTGCCGGCGCGCCCTGTCCAACCCCCTGAAACAAAAGACGAAACAGAGCCGCTGGAGGCGCACGAGAAGATCATCGAATTGCTGGGGGCCACACCAACAGGTGTTGACGAACTGGTTCGCGAATGCCACATGTCTGCCGCCGCCGTCCAGAGTTCGCTGCTCGAACTTGAACTTGCAGGGCGGATTGAGAGACACCCGGGCAACCGGATCTCGCTGGTTTTATAAACAATGTGGCAACCAACGTTCCGTAAGGTAACGTCGCCCACGAACTGAAAAATCGGTAATCATGGACGTAGTCGTCGTCGAATCGCCCGCCAAGGCGAAGACCATCAACAAGTATCTCGGCCCGAATTTCACGGTTCTGGCAAGCTACGGGCATGTCCGCGACCTGCCGTCGAAGGACGGCTCTGTCCAGCCGGACGAAAATTTCCGGATGATCTGGACCGTCGATCCCAAGGCGGAAAAGAACCTTCAGGCCATCCAGGATGCGATTGTCGGCGCGGATCACCTGTATCTCGCAACCGATCCGGATCGCGAGGGCGAAGCGATTTCCTGGCATCTGCAGGAAATCCTGAACGAACGCAATGCACTCGACGGGATCGACGTCAAGCGCGTGGTGTTTCACGAGGTCACAAAGAACGCCATCATCGACGCGGTCAACAACCCGCGCGAACTGAACCGCGAAATGATCGACGCCTACCTGGCGCGGCGCGCGCTCGACTATCTGGTCGGGTTCAGCCTGTCGCCGATCCTGTGGCGCAAGCTGCCCGGGTCGCGGTCCGCCGGACGCGTGCAATCGGTCGCCCTGCGGCTGATCTGCGAGCGCGAAGCCGAGATCGAGGTATTCAATCCGCAGGAATACTGGACAATCGGCGCCGCCTTCACGACCGCGAACGGCGCTGCGGTCCCGGCGCGCCTGACCCACCTGAACGGCAAAAAGCTCGACCGCTACGACATCGCGAACGAAGAAGCGGCGAAAGCCGCCGTCGCCGAGATCGAAAAGCACGGCTATACGGTCAAATCGGTCGAACGGAAGACCGTCAACCGCCGCGCCGCGCCGCCGTTCACGACATCGACAATGCAGCAGGAAGCATCCCGGAAGCTCGGGTTCGGCGCGACCCGCACCATGCGCACCGCGCAGAAACTGTATGAAGGCGTCGATGTCGGCGGCGGTGAGACCGTCGGCCTGATTACCTATATGCGTACCGACAGCGTCAATATGGGCCAGGAAGCCGTCGTCGCCGTCCGCGCCACCATCGGCCAGGAATACGGTCACAACTACGTGCCGGAAAAGCCCAACACGTATCGCAACAAGTCGAAAAACGCGCAGGAAGCCCATGAGGCGATCCGCCCGACCGAATTTTCGCGCAAACCGAACGAAATCCGTCAGCGCCTCGGCGAGGACGAACGCCGCCTCTACGACCTGATCTGGAAACGCGCAGTGGCCAGCCAGATGGAAAGCGCCATCATGGAGCAGGTCGCCGTCGATATCGCTTCGCCGGACGGCGCAACCGTGCTGCGCGCCAACGGATCGGTCGTGAAATTCGACGGTTTCCTGAAGCTGTATCAGGAAGGCCAGGACGAACGCGCGGCAACCGCCGACGACGAGCCGGAGGCCAACGAACTGGATCGCATCCTGCCGCCCATGTCCGAAGGCGAAACCATGAACCGTGGCGCGGTAAATCCCGAACAGCATTTCACCAAGCCGCCGCCGCGCTATACCGAGGCCAGTCTCGTCCGTAAGATGGAGGAGCTCGGCATCGGTCGGCCGTCGACCTATGCCTCGATCCTTCAGGTCCTGCAGGACCGCAACTACGTGACGCTGGAACAGCGCCGTTTCACGCCCCACGACCGGGGCCGGATGGTGACGGCCTTCCTGGCCGAATTTTTCAAGCGCTACGTCGAATACAGCTTTACGGCCGACCTCGAAGACCGGCTCGACGACGTATCCAACGGCGACATGCAGTGGCAGGCGCTGCTGGCGGATTTCTGGACGGCGTTTTCCGCCGCCATCGACGAGACCAAGGATTTGCGCATTACCGAGGTGATCGACAAGCTGGATGCCGAGCTGGGACCCCACTTTTTCCCGGAGCGCGAAGACGGCAGCAACCCCCGCAAATGCCCGGCCTGCGAAGACGGACGGCTGGGCCTCAAGCTCGGCCGCAACGGCGGCTTCATCGGGTGTTCCAACTATCCCGAATGTGGCCATACGACGGCGCTGACGGTCATCACCGGCAATGAAGACGAAGATGCGGCTTTTACCGGTCCGAAAGAACTGGGCACGGACCCGACGACCGAACTTCCTGTTTCTATGCGCAAGGGGCCGTTCGGGGTCTATGTGCAGCTTGGCGAGGCGGTCAAGGGATCGAAGGAGAAACCGAAACGTCAGTCGCTTCTGCGCGGCATGGTGCCGTCCGACGTCGATCTCGATCTTGCGCTGGCACTGTTGTCGCTGCCGCGTCCGATCGGCGAACACCCGGAATCCAAGGAGATGATCCTTGCCGGTGTCGGGCGGTTCGGTCCGTACCTGAAGGTCGGCGACCGCTACGTGAAGCTGAAACCCGATGACGACGTGCTGACCCTGGGGCTGAACCGCGCCGTGACCATCATCGCGGAAGCCCCGGCAAAGCGGGCCGCCAAGTCCGCCGGCAAGCTGATCGGCGAACACCCCGATGACGGCAAGCCGATCGAGCTTCGCGACGGCCGTTACGGTCCCTACGTCAAGCACGGCAAGATCAATGCGTCGCTGCCAAGCGATATGGAACCGGAATCGCTGTCGCTGGAACTGGCCGTGGAACTGATCGCCGCCCGGGCCGAAAAAGTCGGCGCCAAGACCAAAGCCAAGACCAAGAAGAAAGCGAAAGCCAAAAAGGCGAAGACGAAGAGCAAGAGCAAGGCCAAAGCCAAGGGCAAATCCGGGTCAAAGGCGAAGGCCGCGCCCAAGGCGGAACCCGCCGCAGTACCCGGCGCAAGCGAAGAGGCGTGACAGCGGTCGCGGCATACCGCCGGTGAGCAAATCGCCCGCCAACGTACCGTTCCCGACCAAAGACGAGGTCCTGGAATTCGTCCGCAGCCATAAGGGCCCCGTCGGCAAGCGCGAAATCGCGCGCGCTTTCAACATCCGGGGAACCGACCGGGCGCGGCTGAACGGAATCCTGCGCGACCTTCGCGACGAGGGAAATCTCGATCGCGGAAAAGGCCGCCGCTTCGGCAAGCCGGGCACCCTGCCCAATGTCGCCGTTATCGAGGTCAGCGGTCTCGACCGCGACGGCGACCCCGTTGCCCGGCCTGTCAGCTGGGACGCCGAAGGCCCCGCGCCGGCCATTTTCCTGAGCACGGAAAGCAAGGGCCCTGCCCCCGCCGTCGGGGACCGTATCCTCGCACGGCTCGCGCCTGCCGGGGACGGTACCTATACCGCTCGCATCATCAAGCTGCTCCAGGCCGCGCCCCAGCGCATCCTCGGGGTGTTTCAGATGGTCGGCGGCAAGGGCCGCGTAATCCCGACCAACCGCCGCATCCGCACCGAATTCGCGATCCCGCCCGGTGAGGAGAACGGCGCCTCCAGAGGCGACCTGGTCGAAGCCCAGGCAACCGGCGGGCGCAGTTTCGGACTGCCCCAGGCGCGCGTCGCCGAAATCGTCGGCGATGCCACCGGACCGCGCGCACCCAGCCTGATCGCGATTCATTCCAACGATATTCCGACCGAGTTCGCGCCGGAGGCCGTCGCCGACGCCGAAGCCGCAAAACCGGTCACGCAGAAAGGACGAACGGACCTGCGCAAAATCCCGCTGGTCACGATCGACGGCGCCGATGCAAGGGATTTCGACGACGCCGTTTGGGCCGAATCCGATCCCGACAGCGCCAACAAGGGCGGCTGGCACCTGATTGTCGCAATCGCCGATGTGTCCTGGTACGTCCGCCCCGGCAAGCCGCTCGATGTCGACGCCCATGACCGCGGCAATTCCGTCTATTTCCCGGACCGTGTGGTGCCGATGCTGCCGGAGGCCCTGTCGAACGGCCTGTGTTCGCTGGTGCCGAATGAGGATCGCGGATGTCTTGCGGTCCATATGTGGATCGATGCCGACGGGAACATGCACCGGCACGAATTCGTTCGCGGCCTTATGCGCTCGGCCGCGCGCCTGACCTACGAGCAGGTCGACGCCGCCCGCAATGGCCGCCCCGACGACACGGCGGGCCCGTTGATCGACGATGTGATAACGCCCCTGTACGGCGCTTTCGAAGCACTGCAGGCCGCCCGTATCCGGCGCGGCACAATCGATCTCGAGCTGCCGGAACGCAAGGTAAAACTGGATCAAAAGGGCAACCTGACCGGGATCGAACCGGTAGCGCGGCTCGACAGTCACCGCCTGATCGAAGAGTTCATGATCCTGGCGAATGTCGCGGCGGCCGAAGCGCTTGAACACAAGAACGCCCCCTGCATGTACCGGGTCCACGATCAGCCGTCCCCGGAAAAGGTAGAGGGATTGCGGGAAACCCTGTCCTCGGTCGGTATCAGGTTCGCCAAGGGCCAGGTAATCAAACCCGAACTTTTCCAGCGGATCGTCGCGCAGGTGGCAGGCAAGCCGGCGATGCAGACGGTCAATATGGCCGTTCTCCGGTCCCAGGCTCAGGCGGCCTATAGCCCCAGCAACCTGGGCCATTTCGGCCTCGCCCTGCGGCGCTATGCGCATTTTACGTCGCCCATACGGCGGTATTCGGACCTCCTGGTCCATCGCTCCCTGATCACCGCCTACGGGCTCGGCGATGACGGCCTGCGGCCGGATGACGGCGACCGGTTTGCCGAACTGGGCAAGCATATTTCGTTCACTGAGCGCCGCGCGGTCGACGCGGAGCGCGAAGCCGTCGACCGGTTCACGACGATCTACCTGGCGGATCAGGTCGGCGCCCGGTTCGCAGCCCGGGTGAACGGCGTTCACCGGGCGGGCCTGTTCGTCAGCCTGGACGAAACCGGCGCGGACGGCCTGGTACCGATGTCGATGATGGGCGATGACCGCTTCGATTTCGACGGACAGAAACAGTGGATCAAGGGCCGCAGCACCGGCGTGGTATACACGATCGGCAATGCCGTCACCGTCCGCCTGGAACAGGCGAACGTGCATACCGGCTCCATGGCGTTCTCGATTGCCGACAACCACCCGGCGCGCCCCGCCACGCCGCCGCGCAAAGGGAAGGCCTCGAAAAAGCCGAATAAAAACAAGGGCAAACGAAAGCACAAGCCCAAAAAACCCGGCTAACGAAAAGTTAATTCGCATTCTATACAGACAAGGGTAATTTAGGGGGTCACGCTGGCGCCGATTGCGCCCGGTTTTGCCTGAATGCAGGGATGATGCGAACCATCGCGAAACGCCGAAAGAACAGTCAGTTGCGCCGCGTTCCCCGTCTTAACGGCACTGCCGGGTGGACGCTGATGGGCAGGGCGATCCATCTCTTCGCGGCGGGCGCGGTGTTCGGCCTGGCGGCGTGCGTAAACCCGGCGACGGAGTCCCCTCTTGAAAGCCGCGAACGGCTGGTTCTCGAAACCGCCTTCAGGAATATCGACCTGCGATATGCCGAAGCGGTGACAATCCGGTCGGTTTCGCTTGCCGGCATAAGCGCGCTGTCGAAGACGGATTCGCTGATCGAAATTGCCGAAAAGCCCCGCCGGATCGAACTTCTGTACGATAATCGCCTTCTCGCGGACTGGGCGTCCCCTGGCGACAACGATCATGAAGCCTGGGCGGCGATCGTCGCCAATGCCCTGCGACATGCCCGCCTGGAAGCGTCGCAGCTCGACGAAGCGGACCCCGAAAGCGTACTCGCCGATTTTTTCCGCGGCGGTTTTTCGAAGCTCGACCGCTACACCCGTTACGAAACACCGCAGCAGGCGCGCAACACACGCGCCCGCCGCGAAGGCTTCGGCGGGCTTGGCGTGACCATCCGCCATGACAAAGGCGAAACCTATGTCGAGAAGGTCCACGCCGGAACACCGGCGGCAAAAGCCGCGCTGAAACCCGGCGATCATATCACCCATGTCGGGGATACCGCACTTTCCGGGCTCAAACAGCGCGCTGTGGTGGCACATCTGCGCGGTCCGGTGCATAGCCGCGCGAATCTGACCATCGTCCGGACAGGCGCACCGTCGCCGCTCCGGGTCGGCGTTGTTCGCGCCCATATCATCCTGCCCACCGTTACGGCCACTCGGGAACGAGGCATTCTCACGATCCGGATTTCAGGATTCAACCAGGGAACATCGCGCAGCCTCGGCAAGGTCCTCGCGGCGGCCGAACGACGCGACACCCGGGATCTGCACGGGATCGTGCTCGATCTGCGCGGCAATCCCGGCGGCCTGCTCGATCAGGCGGTCGCGGTCGCCGATTTCTTCCTCAACGACGGCCTGATCATTTCGACCAGGGGACGGCATCGCCGCGCCAACCAGACCTTCAACGCGTCCTGGGGCGAACGAATTCAAAAAACCCCCATCGCCATACTTATCAACGGCAGGTCGGCATCGGCATCGGAGATCGTCGCTGCAGCGCTTCGCGACCGTGGGCGCGCGGTCGTCGTCGGGGCGTCTTCATTCGGCAAGGGCAGCGTTCAGACGATCATCCGCCTGCCGAACGGGGGAGAACTGACGCTGACATGGGCCCATATGATCGCGCCGGCCGGATTCAACCTGCATGGACACGGCGTTATACCGGCGATCTGTACCTCCGCCGCCGCGACCCCCATGAACGACATGATGAAGGCCATACGTGCCGACAGCCCGGCCGCCGGCGCGGCGCTGGGCACCGTACTGTCGTCACGCCATGCAATCCGGAGCAATCCCGCTCTTGCCCGGGAGCAATGCCCGCCTTCCGACAAGAAACGTAGCGAAGACCAGGAGATCGCAAGGTATCTGCTGGAACATGAATCGCTCTATGCGCGGGCGCTGAAAGACGGCGGAGCCGCCATCGCCCAGCGTTAACGGATTGAATAATTCGGGGATTAATTCAGGCGCCGTATTGCGCACCAAATCCTTGACAGCCGACCCGGAAACCGTCAGGTTCCGGCAAATTTTGAGGTCCTGCATTTCAGGAGAAATAGAATGGCCAAAAACAACACGATCGTCGTCAAACTGCTGAGCACTGCGGATACCGGCTATTTCTATGTCGCCAAGAAAAACCCGCGTACGCAGACCGAGAAACTGGAATTCCGTAAATACGATCCGGTTGCCCGCAAGCATGTCGCTTTCAAGGAAGCGAAAATCAAATAAAGGCCGAAACGCCCAACGCAAAATGCCGCCCTCAGGGCGGCATTTTTTGTTTCCGAAGCGATATTCTGACGCCTTACGTCCGGCGCCCCATGCCCCGAAGCGGGCCGGTATCTAAGCCCGCGCCGCTTCCGGCAGCGGGTTGACCGCCGTGGTGTCTGCGGCGACTTCGACCCTGTTCCGTCCGGCGTTTTTGGCGGTGTAAAGCGCCTGATCGGCCCGCTCGAGCAGGTCGTTGAGCTCGACCTCTCCCGCAGCCCCGGTCGCAACGCCGATGCTTACCGTCACCGCGAGCGGTTCTTCGTCATCCGCAATTCGGAACGGTTCGGCTTCGATCATCTCGCGCAGGCGGTTGGCCGCGACAATGGCAGACCGGCCCTCGACATTGGGCATCAGAACAACGAATTCCTCGCCACCAAGCCGGATGGCGGTATCGAAACCGCGGATTCCGCCAAGCACGCGCTGGGCCAGCCCCTGCAATACCATATCGCCGGCGGCATGGCCGTGATCGTCATTGACGGCCTTGAAGTGGTCGACGTCCATTATCAGGATGGAGATCGGCTTGCTGCCGCCCCGCAGGTCGCTTGAAAGTTCGCCAAAATGGGTTTCGAGATACCGCCGGTTATACAAACCGGTCAGGCTGTCCGTGACCGCTGCGGTGAGGCTTTTTTCGTATTGCTGGCGGAGATTGTCCTCGAACTGCTTGCGCCTGATCTGGGTTTTCGCACGCGCCGTCAATTCGTTCTTGTTCACCGGCCGGACCAGGTAGTCGTTCACACCGAGATCCAGCGCCTTCGCAAGGCGTTCGGTATCGCCCTCGTCGAGCATGATCAGGATCGGCGCATGACGCGTCACGCCGCTGGAACGCAATTGCGAACAGAACCGCAGGACGTCGTCGCCGCCCACCCGGTCATCGACAAGGATAAGATGATAATCGCCGTCCAGTGCTTTGATTGTAGCGTCGTCGGTCGATACCGAATGGGTGACGCTATACCCCTCCTCCGTCAGCGTATCGACGATACGTTGCGACGGGCCGTATTCGTCGGCGACCAGCAGGATCTGCAACAGCGCAGGATCGACGTCCTGAGGCGCTGCCGCGTTATTGAGACCGAATTGCGTAAACGTGGATTCACGCGCCCGCCATTCATCCATCGCCCGCTTCAGACGTACGAGCGAACGGATCCGGGCGAACAGGGCGAGATCGTTCAGCGGTTTCGTCAGAAAATCGTCGGCGCCAGCTTCCAGCCCCTTGACCCTGTCGGACACTTCGCTCAGCGCAGTGACCATGACGACGGGAATGTGGGCCGTCAGCGGGTTTTCCTTGATCTTCTGGCAGACCTCGAAGCCGTCCATGCCGGGCATCATGACGTCGAGCAGCACGATATCCGGCATCGCTTCGGCAACGATTTCAAGCGCCGTCGCACCGTCATTCGCCGTCAGAACCTCGTAATACTCGACAAGCAGTTTTGCTTCGAGCAAACGCACGTTTGCGGCAATATCGTCAACGACTAGTACCCGAGCGGACATCGAATTCCCTTACTATCCCGCGACCGTCTGGCCCAGAACCGTCTGGATCGTTTCGAGGAAACTGTTCACCGAAATCGGCTTGGCGATATACGCTTCACACCCACCGCTCCGGATTTTCTCCTCGTCGCCTTTCATGGCGAACGCCGTAACGGCGATCACCGGGATCATTTTCAATTCATCGTCCGCCTTGATCCACTTGGTCACCTCCAGCCCCGACACTTCCGGCAGCTGGATATCCATCAGGATCAGGTCGGGACGATGTTCGCGCGCCAGCTGGAGCGCTTCCCGACCGTCTTTGGTCTGTAACGTCTCGTAGCCGTGAACTTCGAGCAGGTCATGAAAGAGCTTCATGTTCAACTCGTTGTCCTCGACAATCAGAATCTTCTTCTTGTTATCCATTTCAACCCCTGACCGCAGCACGACGCCTGCGGAATTCCGCATCATTAACCGGACGCGATGTACAAAAACCAATCACCAACGATCGAGGCCCTTTGAATCGGCTCAATGCCCCCGGCAGACCGGGTCCCTGCAGCCTATATTCCACGCCAATCGTTAACATTTGGTAATCTTTCCCGGAAAGCCGACCAAGTCAAAGGTTTATGCGAGTTGCATTACAACTGTGCCATCGGAATGTTTCGAAACAACTAATGAGCCGCATATGAGAATTGGAATTGATGTGGGCGGGACGAAAATCGAAGGCATTGCCATCGACCGGTCCGGAGCAACCCTTTGTCGGAAGCGGGTTTCCACCCCGGACGGCAATTACGCCGATACGATCGATACAATTGTATCCCTTGTCCTGCACATCGAATCCGTAACCGGACGAACCGGATCTGTCGGAGTCGGTATTCCCGGTACGGTCTCGCCCGCGACCGGTTTGGTCAAAAACGCCAATTCGACATGCCTGATCGGGAAACCGTTGGACGGCGACCTCTGCCGGGCGCTGGGCCGCGACGTGCGGGTCGCAAACGACGCCGATTGTTTTGCCCTGTCGGAAGCAACGGACGGCGCGGGCGCCGGGTACAGCACGGTCTTCGGTGTCATCCTCGGAACCGGGGTCGGCGGCGGGCTGGTGATCGGCGGCGCGCTCGTCAGCGGCCCCAATGCGATCGCCGGCGAATGGGGGCACAACCGGCTCCCCGTGCCCGAAGACCGGCGCTACCCGCCGGCAGACGCCGGCGGCGGGACCGACCGGGCCTGCTATTGCGGACGAACGGGATGTATCGAGACCTATCTTTCGGGACCGGGGCTAAGCCGCGAATACTTCGCCAGAACCGGAAAGACAATGTCGCCCGGCCAGATATCGGCCGCCGCAGAACAGGGCGACACGCTGTGCGAAGCCGTGTTGCGGGAGTACGAGCAAAACCTGGCGATCGGGCTCAGCATCGTCATAAATATCGTCGATCCGGCGGTAATCGTCCTCGGGGGCGGCCTGTCCAACCTCGAACGGTTATACGCGAACGTCCCCCGCTTGCTGGCCGCCCATGTCTTTTCGGACACCGTGAGAACGGTATTGCTTCCGCCGGAACATGGCGATTCGAGCGGCGTTCGCGGCGCCGCCTGGCTCTGGCCCGCGTAATACAGCCCGCATGTTCCGGGGCAGAACTGCGAAGCGTTATTTACAGACCGGAGAGCGTTCGGTTTTCAACCTTTTCAGATCGCCGCGGACCTTGAAATCGCCGAAATCCATATCCATGCGCCCGGCGATACCCGTGGCGTATATTTTCACGCTGATCTCGGATTCCGGCTCCGCATCCTGGTTTTCGATCGGGAAAAAGGCGAGATTCACGTTCCAGGACGGCTGCGACCGGAGTTCGGGAAACGCTACCTGCTCGGGTGGTTCCGCGGCTATCTTCCGGCCGATCACGGCGTTCACGAATTGCGCCCCGCCTTCGGTAAACCCGTCAAAGACCGTCGCGCGGACGATCTGCGCCTTTTCGCCGGCAACGGACAGGACCTGTTGAGTGTGCCGGGTCGGAAAAACGGTTCCCGGCGGCAACATGACCTGCTTTTCCGACGGGCTCACGAATTCGGCGACGCGGGCATCCGCGTCGAGCCGGGCCGTACCTTCAATGCGGTCTGTTTCCTTGTCGTTAAACGATGTCCGGACCAGAAATGTATATCGATCGCCGGCCTGCGATTCCCAGGTCGTGGCATCCATCGTGACGCGCACCGTATCGCCGCCGGTATAGCCCACGTCGAACACTGTCCGGTTGCTCATCGTCCATCCGGCGCAATCTCCCTCCCAGCGGACGAGCATGTCGCCGCTGACGGTTTCGATACTGCTGCTGCTGCGGGCGGATAATAGCTGCATGGCGTAATGCGCCGTATGCGGCGCGAATCCGGACGCCGCCGCCATCGGCGATATCATGATCAGTGCTGCCACGCAGGCGCAGAATTGCCTTATGACCGGCAGAAATTGCCTGGCAGAAATTGCCGGGCGCGCGAGGAACATCGTCAAATCACCATCCAACCCTTTGAATTCCGCCCATTCAAACTGGCATGCGCCTTGCATCCCTGTCTGCCGAGCGAACTGCATTATCAATATGGTGGACGGATGATCCTTATGGAACAAGTTTCGGCTTCCCTGACTGCAAACGATCCCGAATTGACCGATATGATCGGGATCATTGCGTCACGGCTGATCGAGAACATCCCGGCAACCGAAATCGGCTCCGATATGCGCAAAAACGCACTTCTGGAACGGGCGCTGATGTATGCGGCACAGGCCGAACAGCGGATCGCATCGCAGAACCAGCGGATCGAATACCTGCAGGGGCTATCCTTCACGGACGAACTGACCGGCCTTTTCAACCGTCGGGGCTTTCTGGAACAGCTTAAACGTACCCTCGCGTCAGCGCGGCGCTTCGGACATACCGGCCTGCTGATCTATTGCGATATCGATCGCTTCAAGCAATTCAACGACAAATACGGTCATTGCGCGGGCGATGCTGTGCTGCGGCATGTCGCAGATGTCTCGACGCAATCGCTCCGCGAAATCGATACCGTGGCCCGGCTCGGCGGCGACGAATTTGCGATGATCGTGGCGCAGACCCAGTGGCAGGACGGCGCCAAGCGCGCCCAGACGCTGCAATGGGCGCTCGAATCGGTACCGTGCGAATTTCAGGACAAGATGCTTCCCGTCAAGGTCAGCCTCGGAATAGAGGCCTACGGGCCGGACGACACGCCGGACGAACTGGTCCGGCGCGCAGACATGGCGATGTACTATGTCAAACGAAACAAAAAAGGTTCTCTCGGCCGCATCGCCGCAGAATAACGCCCCGGCGCCGGAACACCGTCCTAGATCATATTCCGCATACGCGGAACAGGGCCAGTGCCGTCCAAACAGGAAACGCCCTAGCCTTCCTTTTTCGCCGCCGGCGGCAGCGCCAGGCGCAACGACAGTTCTTTCAGCCGCTCGTCATCGACGGGCACCGGCGCATTCATCATCAGGTCCTGCGCCTGCTGGTTCATCGGGAACAGAATGACCTCGCGGATATTCGGCTCGTCCGCCAGCAGCATGACGATCCGGTCGATACCCGGCGCCGAGCCGCCATGGGGCGGCGCACCGTATTTCAATGCATTCAGCATGCCGGCAAATTCGGTCTCGACCTCTTCCTGCGAATAACCGGCGATGCCGAAAGCCTTGTACATGATTTCCGGACGATGGTTCCGGATCGCCCCGCTCGACAGCTCGATGCCGTTGCAGACGATATCGTACTGATAGGCGAGGACGTCGAGCGGCTCCATCGTTTCCAGCGCCTCAATCCCGCCCTGCGGCATCGAGAACGGGTTGTGGCTGAATTCGATCTTGCCGGTGGATTCGTCGAGTTCGTACATCGGATAGTCGACGATCCAGCAGAATTCAAAACGGTTCTCATCGACCAGTTCAAGCGCCTCGCCGACCTGCGTGCGGGCCTGTCCGGCAAACCCGGCAAAGTCCTTCGGCACGCCCGCGACGAAGAACACGGCGTCCCCGTCCTTGAGCCCGAGCTGATCCCGCAGGGCCCCGGTCCGTTCTTCGCCGATATTCTTGGCAACCGGTCCCGCGCCTTCGCCATCGCGGAAAAAGATATAGCCGAGGCCGGGCTGCCCCTGCTTCTGGGCCCATGAATTCATGCGGTCACAGAAAGCCCGCGAGCCGCCGCCCGGCGCCGGTATCGCCCAGACGCGGACATTCTCGTCTTTCTCGATCATGCCGGCGAAAATCTTGAACCCGGAGCCCCGGAAGGTATCCGTGATGTCGCTCATCTCGATGGGATTGCGGAGATCGGGCTTGTCGCTGCCGTATTTCTGAAGCGAATCCGCATAGGTAATCCTCGGAAAAGGCGCCGGCGAAACGGCGCGCCCTTCGGCAAACTCCTCGAACACGCCATGCAGCACCGGTTCGATCGCATTGAAGACGTCATCCTGGGTGACGAAGGACATCTCGATATCGAGCTGGTAGAATTCGCCCGGCGACCGGTCGGCGCGTGCATCTTCATCGCGGAAGCAAGGCGCGATCTGAAAATAGCGGTCGAACCCGGCCATCATGATCAGCTGCTTGAACTGCTGCGGTGCCTGCGGCAACGCATAAAACTGACCGGGATGCAGTCGGCTCGGCACCAGGAAATCGCGCGCACCTTCAGGTGACGTCGACGTCAGGATCGGCGTCTGGAATTCCATGAAACCCTGATCGATCATGCGCCGGCGGATGCTGGAGATAACCGAGCTGCGCAGCATGATGTTCTGATGAACCTTTTCGCGCCGGAGATCGAGAAACCGGTAGCGCAACCGCACTTCCTCGCCGTAATCGCGATCGCTGTTCACTTCGAGCGGCAGCGGCTCGGTCGTGCCCAGCACTTCGCACGCATCGATTCGCAGTTCGACGCCGCCGGTCGGGAGGTCGGCGTTTTTCGTGTCCTCGGAGCGCTCTTCGACGCGGCCGGTCACACAGATGACCGTTTCCAGGCGAAGCCCTTCGATCTGCGGAAAAATATCCGATTCGCTGTCGATCACGCACTGGGTCAGGCCGTAATGGTCCCGCAGGTCGACGAACAGCAGGTTGCCGTGATCGCGCATACGGTGAACCCAGCCGGAAAGGCGGGCCTCCGTACCGGCGTTTTCGGCGCGAAGTTCGCCGCATGTCTGGGTGCGGTAAGCGTGCATAATCGGACCTTTGTTCGGATTTGACTTGTCTGGCGCGCACCGGCACGGGCGCAGGCCGCAGCGGGTTTTATATCCAACGACGCCCCACTTCAAGTTATGCCGGAATCAGTGTATCAAGAACCATGACCATAATAACAGAAACGACGGCCCTAGAGGCGTTTTGCGAACGGGCCGCAGACTTCCCTTTCCTGACCGTGGACACGGAATTTATTCGCGAAAAGACCTACTGGCCCATTCTGTGCCTCGTTCAGGTCGGGACGCCGGATGAAGCGGTGGCGATCGATGCGCTGGCGGAGGGGATCGACCTCGCGCCGTTATTCGACCTTCTCGCGAACGAAGACGTCCTCAAAGTGTTTCATGCCGCACGCCAGGACGTCGAAATTTTCGTGAACCTGTCAGGCAAGGTGCCCAAGCCGATCTTCGATACCCAGATCGCGGCCATGGTCTGCGGTTACGGAGATTCCGTCGGGTATGAACGGCTTGTCCGCGATATCGCCAAGAAGTCGATCGACAAGACAATGCGCTTCACCGACTGGTCCCGGCGCCCGCTCGGCGACAAACAGATCGAATACGCGCTGGGCGATGTCACCCACCTGCGGAAAATATACACGAAGCTGGCCGGCAGGCTTGAAGACAACGACCGGACATCATGGCTTGCCGATGAAATGGCGATCCTGACCGATACCGCAACCTATCTGATCGACCCGCAGAACGCCTGGAAACGCCTCAAGACCAGAAGCCGGAAACCGCGCTATCTCGCCGCGGTCCAGGCACTTGCAGCGTGGCGCGAACAAACGGCCCAGGGCAACAACGTGCCGCGGAACCGCGTCCTGAAAGACGAATCGATTACCGAGATCGCGGCGCATATGCCGAAATCGCCGGAAGAGCTGATGTCGCTTCGGGCAATTTCGCGCGACCGGGTCGGCAATGACCGCGCCCAGGCAATCATGGCGGTGCTCAAGGACGTGCGGGCAATGGATGCTGCCGATTATCCCACCCCCCCGGCAGAGCGCGCCGATACGTCGGATAACGGACCGTCCATGGAGCTTCTCAAGGTGCTTCTGAAGCTGAAATGCGATAGCCACAAGGTCGCCCAGAAGCTGATCGCTTCGTCCGGCGATATCGAAGCCATCGCGGCGGACGACAATGCCGATGTCCGGGCGCTGACGGGCTGGCGCCGGGATGTTTTCGGCGGCGACGCCCTGCGGCTGAAACGCGGCGAAATCGCCCTGACGGCGGATGGCGCCAAAATCAAGGTCATCGAGATCCCGCCACAGCAATAGCCGTCCGGAACGATCCGGTCGCCGGTTGACCGCGTCGCGCGAAGTCGATTATTTTAATCAGTATACTGATAGAATAGGCGAATAGGGCAATGACGGAAACAATGGCACATCGAATCGTCGTCCTGGGTGGCGGCTATGCGGGTCTCACGGCGGCCGCTCGGCTAAGTGAGACCCTGCCGGACGCGGATATCGCGCTTATCGATGCAAAGCCCCAGTTCGTGGAACGCATCCGGTTGCACGAAATCGCTGCCGGCGGCATTGCGCAGCACCTGCCCTATGACGAATTCATGTCGGCACGGAACGGACGGTTCATCCAGGCCCGCGCCGAAAAAATCGACCCCGATGATCGGATTGTGCATCTCGCCCCCGGCACCGTCTCCCCCGGCCTCCCCGATACCGTCGAATACGATACGCTGGTTTACGCGCCGGGAAGCATGACCGACAGAAATACCGTCCCGGGTGCCGACCGGTTCGCAGTCTGCCTGGACTCCACCGAAGACTGCGCAGAAACGGCGGCCCGACTCGAAACGCTCGCCGAAACAGGCGGCAGGGTCCTGATTGCGGGTGGCGGTCTGACCGCAATCGAAGCGGCCTGCGAATTCGGCGAACGGATGCCCGGCCTGAAAGTCCTCCTGGCCCCC
Organism: uncultured Rhodospirillaceae bacterium; assembly: GCA_963974055.1. GTDB lineage: Bacteria > Pseudomonadota > Alphaproteobacteria > MPNO01 > UBA830 > CAXBCP01. Next base: position 231,403 of record CAXBCP010000003.1, on the reverse strand, counting down.
GGCAGAAACTTCGGGCCGGACGACGCGCCGGGCGGACTGTCCCGCGCCGGGTTCGATCATGTCGTTGCGACCCTTGACCGTCTCGGTGTCGAAACCGTCGCCGGCGCGCGTATTACTGGCGTCGGCCCCGACCATGCGGAGCTCGAGAACGGCGACACGATTGCATACGACCTGTGCCTTTGGGCCGCCGGGTTTCTGGTTCCCGACCTGGCAGCACGGGCCGGAATCAAGGTCACCGGCGCAGGGCAGATCGTCACCGACCACACACTGACATCCGTCAGTCACCCCGACATCGTAGCCGTCGGCGACGCCGCACATGTGGAAACGCAAACCGCCGGCACGTGCCGGATGAGCTGTGCCGCCGGCCGGCCCATGGGCGAGCGCGCCGCAAAAACCGTCGCGGCGCGCATTGGCGGCATGTCCGCCGACGCTTTCGAGTTCAGCTATAGTTTCAGATGCGTCAGCCTTGGCCGCAAAGACGGACTTATCCAGTTCGTCGATTCCCGCGACCGACCTGTCGAACAGGTCTGGACGGGCGAACGCGGCGCGGTCTGGAAGGAATATATCTGCCGGCGTACCCTGGCCGGAATCGGTTTCGACAGCGACCTCGGCCCGCCTCCCGACACCCCGCCCCGGATCGCCTAGGCGTCGTCCCCGTCTTCTTCCTTGGCCCGATCGGCGACATCGAGAATTTCGCGGGCAAGCGGGATCGTGATGCCGCGCCGGGTGGCGAGGGAAGCATTGTTCAATTGCCGCACCAGCGACCGCGCCGCGCCGAACGATCGTTCCATCCGGTTGACCATGTATTCCAGAACATCGGCGCCGACATCCATCTGTTCGTCAGCAAACATTTTCACCATCACCGCAGCGATCAACGGCGTATCCGGCGCCTGAATAACGATATTAGGCGCCGCCGCGAGACGCGATTTAAGATCCGGAAGTCGGCCGTCCCACTGCGCCGGCGGCGTCCGGGTGGCGACAAGCAGCGACACGCCTGCCGCAGCTGCCGCATTGAACAGGTGAAAAAGGTCTTCGTCCCGGTGCGGCTGATCCGGACTTAGCGGTGCATCAGCGTCGTCCACGAATACCGGCCGCTGCGCCTGCTCCGTTGCCGGCAGCGTGGGATCGAAAGGCGCCGCTTCGGCCCGCTGGCGCCAGACATGACCGAGATGAGTCTTTCCGCACCCCGGGGGGCCGACAATGACCAGGGCGGGCCCCGGCCAGTCCGGCCACCTGTCGATCCAGGCAACAGCCTCCGCATTGGACGGCGAGACCAGGAAATCCTCCCGTCCCATCGCCGCCCGATGCCGCAGATCGAGCGCGAGCTGATTTTGCCTTGCAGACATCAGGAAAGCGGCGACGGGTCGTCTTCGATTCCCGCCATCTGCCGCGTCCAGGAAACGATGTAGCTTGCGCCGGAAATCACGGTCGTCCCCAGCACGGTGTAAATCATTACATCGACAAGGCCACCGATTTCCAGCTCCAGGCCGAGCCCGGCGAGAACCAGCGCCGCCAGCCCGATCTGCGCCGCGGTATTGACCTTGCTGACGATCAGCGGGCGCATTTTCACTTCCAGTCGTACGAGGAACAGAATAATCACCCCGCCGATAATCAACAGATCGCGGAAGACAACAAGAACGACAAGCCAGTGCGGCAGATTTTCCTGCAGCCCCAGCGTAACGTAAACGCCGACCAGCAACGCCTTGTCGGCCAGCGGATCCAGAATCGCTCCGAGTTCCGTGGTCTGGTTCAGGCGTTTGGCCAGGTACCCGTCGAGCGCATCCGACACACCGGCCAGCAGGAACAGCAGAAAAGCCGACAGGTAGGCGGACTGCATCAGCAGATATACGGCGACCGGGACGGTCAGCAGGCGCCCGAATGTAATCAGATTCGGGAGATTCACCGGGCCGGGTCCGTCGGCGGTATTTCTGCGGGAACGGCCGGGATCGTATCGGGTGCGGATTCCGGCGCGCCCCCAAATTCCTGCCCGGACTCCGGTCCAGAATCGGGCACAGACTCCGGCGCCGGCTCAGAGCGCGTTTCACGCAGTTCGCGAAGCGACCAGTTCACCGCGCCCTGCTCGAGCACGAGGTCGCGCTGGACCAGCGCAATACGGAGTTGTTCCGGGTCGCCGTAATAGGTCAGGCGTACCGACGCCTTGCGCCGCGACACGGCGACAAGCTGCCAGTGCTGTATAAACGCAATTTTGCGCAGCCGCTCCCGCATCTCCACCCACTGGCGCAGTTCGGACAACGCGATATCGGCGACCAGACTGTTCAGGTTGTCGAACCGGATCAGGTTTTCCTGCTTCCAGTCCTCTTCGATCTGTACGGCGATTTCCTGAGCGGCCCGGGCGATCACCGCCTCGTCGGTATCCGCTTCGCCATAGACGAAACTGCGCACGCTGGTACGGTTGGCCGACGTCCCGCCGAAATAGCGTGTGCTGACATTCAGAACGCGGTCGCCCGTCGCGGCATCGACACCCTGCGACGCCTGGGCGACAAGCACGGCGCTGGCGCCGTAGCGCTCTGCAATCAGGGAGAACTGTTCCTCGACGCCCGCGGCGGCCTGTTCGGCGCTTATGTCCCGGACATCTGCAAGATCGCCAACCGGGAGACGGACCGGCACGAGACCGTCCGATGGCGGGATGTCGTTCCAGGCTGCGAACCACGGGTTTGGGTCGTCCCACAGCAGTTTCGCGCCGGCGAATTCGAAGACCGGAAGCAAAAGGACCGGCTTCGAGCGCGTTTCCGCAAATCCGACACCGTTCGCCTGCAGAAAACCGCGAACGTCCATCCGGCGGAAGCGAAAGGTCAGCTTGCCCAGGTAGCGGACGGAAGACCGTTTTTCCTCCTCGATTTCGAAACTGAGCACCAGGGGCACGATATCGCGCTGCACGACCGCCGGAAGACGGGCCCGCTGAACGGCGGGTACGATCCGCGCCAGCAACCGGTCGAAAGCCTGCCGGTGGCCCGCAGCGATGGCCTGTTCCCGCGCGATCGAAGCGGTTTCGGCCGTCCGGTCGACAGCGACACCGGCCACCGTATAGACGTTTTCGACCTGCGCATGCGCCCCCGGAATCGCCGTCATCGCGGCGACGGAGAACCCGACGGCACCCCGTGCAAAGGTCCGCCCCGCGCATTGTCCGAGGAACTGCCCGAAAATTCGCCAAGAGATTCGACAGACGGCGTTCATTTTAGGTTCCGCAATGGCTATCCTGCGCATGACAGGTGGTATTATGTGTGTCATCTGGTCAGTCTAACATTTTCAATCAAGGTGGCGCAGTCATTAACGGTCCCAGCTACAAAGATTCGGGCGTCGATATCGATGCCGGTGCGGAGCTTGTCGAACGCATAAAACCGCTCTCCCGGTCGACCGACCGTGCAGGCGTGATGGGGGCGCTCGGCGGCTTCGGCGGCCTGTTCGATCCCAGGGCGGCAGGATATGTCGATCCGGTCCTCGTCGCCGCCACGGACGGCGTCGGCACAAAGCTGAAGATCGCCATCGATAGCGGACGTCACGATACGGTCGGAATCGATCTTGTCGCGATGTGCGTGAACGATCTCGTGGTCCAGGGCGCAGAACCGCTGTTCTTTCTCGATTATTTCGCGACGGGCCGTCTCGAACCTGCCGCGGCGGCCGATGTGGTCAGTGGCATTGCCGAAGGCTGCCGCCAGGCCGGATGCGCGCTTATCGGCGGCGAGACGGCGGAAATGCCGGGCATGTACGGCGACGGGGATTACGACCTTGCCGGATTCTCTGTGGGCGCGGCCGAACGGGGCAAGCTGTTGCCACGGGGCGACATTGCGCCCGGCGACGTTATCCTCGGGCTCGCGTCGTCGGGAATTCACTCCAACGGGTTTTCGCTGGTCCGCCATGTGCTCGGCCAGCAGGGTCTGGATTACGCAGACAGCGCCCCCTTCGGGGACGGCATTACCGGCCAAATAACCTGGGGTGAGGCCCTGCTAACCCCCACCCGGATTTATGTGAAATCCTGTCTCGCCCTACACAAAACGGGGGTGGCAAAGGCATTCGCACACATCACGGGAGGCGGCTTGACGGAAAACGTACCCCGTATCCTGCCCGACGGAATGGCGGCGCGCATAGATCCGCAAACCTGGTCCCTCCCGCCGGTGTTCCCGTGGCTGATGTCAACCGGCGGCGTCGCCCCGGACGAAATGGCCCGCACCTTCAATTGCGGTATCGGCATGGTCGTCATCGTCGATGCCGCGGCGGCCGATGCGGCGCAGGAGCTGTTGTCTTCAAACGGCGAAGAAGTCTTCCGGATTGGCGAGATCGTCCCGCGCGATGGCGGCGAGCCCGTTCTCCTGCCCGGTCTGGAGACCGCATGGCGCGGGTAAAAACGGCAGTCCTGATCTCGGGCCGCGGATCCAACATGCAGGCGCTGATCGACGCGGCGAAGGACCCCGCCTATCCGGCCGAAATCGTGCGCGTCATTTCGAACGCGCCGGAGGCAGGCGGGCTCGAGCGGGCGGCCGAGGCCGGTATCGCGACGACGGCCATCGACCACAGGAATTTCGAAGGAAGAGCGCCGTTCGAGGATGCCCTGCACGCCGAACTGGTCTCTGCAGGCGTCGAACTTGTCTGCCTTGCCGGCTTCATGCGGCTGCTGACGGCCGCGTTCGTGGAACGCTGGTTCGACCGGATGATAAACATCCATCCTTCCCTGCTGCCGTCCTACAAGGGACTCCATACCCATGAACGGGTACTCGAAGACGGGGTCCGCTTCACCGGCTGCACGGTACATTTTGTCCGCCCCGCCATGGATGCCGGCCCGATTATCGTCCAGGCGGCGGTGCCGGTTCAGCCGGGCGACGATTCCGGAACGCTCGCCGCCCGTGTGCTGGCGGCCGAACATCGCTGCTATCCGCAGGCGCTGCGCCTGGTCGCCGGCGGTCGGACATCGATCGTCGGCGAAACGGTCGAAATTCGCGATGCCAGGGGCCCGGACGGCATATGGCTCAACCCAGACGACGGCCGGTCCTGACCGGCGCCGCCAAGCGTCTTCACCCGGGCGCCAATCCGCGCTATATCTGACGCCCGAATTATACAGATCATCCGAACTTACAGGAGCACGAGCCAGATGGCCCTAGATATGGAAAAAGAAATTGCCCGCCATCAACAGGAATGGGCGGGTTTTGCCAAGATGATATTCATCGGCACCGTCACGGTGATCGCCATTGTCGGAATTATGGCGCTGACGCTCGTATAGGTTTTATTGACCGGGAGAACGTATCGGCACGCTATGCCGGTGGGTACTGAAAACGGAAAAAGGGCGGGTCATTGACCCGCCCTTTTTCTGTGAAATGCCGGCGACTAATCAGCCGACGATATCGATCTCGGCAAAGAAAAATGCGATTTCCTGGGCGGCAGTCTCGGGCGCGTCGGAGCCGTGAGCGGAATTGGCTTCGACCGATTCGCCGAAATCGCGGCGGATCGTGCCTTCGTCGGCATTCGCCGGGTTGGTCGCGCCCATTACTTCGCGGTTCTTGGCGATGGCGTCTTCACCCTCCAGGACCTGCACGACCACGGGGCCGGAGGTCATGAAGGCGCACAGATCGTCGAAAAACGCGCGTTCGCTGTGAACGGCGTAAAACTGCCGGGCCTGATCGGATGACAGCCGTATGCGCCGCTGAGCGACGACGCGCAGGCCGGCCTCTTCGAAACGTGCGACGATCGCGCCGGTGAGATTGCGCCGAGTTGCGTCGGGCTTGATGATAGAAAGCGTACGTTCGATTGCCATTGGGGCAAGGGCTCCTGTTCGTGAATTCGGCGGCCTTATAGACGCTTCACGATTAGGGGGCAACCGATTCATTTCGCAGATGCGAAACGCCTTTTCCTGCCAGCCCTCTCAAACGCCAGGCAATCAGGCTTTTTTCTCCCAACCGCCCCGCTCGGTTTGCTGCCAATAGGTAAGCTCGTGATCGGCGGCCTTGTACCCGGTCCAGCGCTCACGCGCCCCGGCCACCGCGTCTTCGTCGCGCCCGTCGAACATCTCGAGGCATCGCCGGTATCCGGCGATTTCGCCGGATACCGCACCGTCGGTAAGCACCAGAATATCGGCACCGTTCGGGTTTTCGTCATCCGGCGTGATCCAGACAGGCTGCTGCGCGGCATTGCCGTCCCGCGCCGTGCCGTGCGGCACGAACGAATCCTGATCGTAGGTCCACAGAACGCTGCTCAGAGCCTCCGCCCGCTCCGCCGATCCGGTGCGGATAACCGCCCTCGCGCCGCTTTCGAGGACCTTTTCCACCAGTTTCGGCAACGCCCGTTCAAGCGGCGTATGGAGCAGGTGATAAAAGCTGATTTCGGTCATGACCGCGATATCAGCCTTCGTAGTGATCCGCCACCAGACGGTCGAGCAGGCGCACGCCGAACGCGGTGCCGCCCTTGGGCACGGTCGGCTTGTCCTTGCCCGACCAGGTCACACCGGCGATGTCGAGATGGGCCCATTTGACGCCGTCTTTGACATATCGCTGCAGGAATTGTGCCGCGGTGATTGAGCCGCCCCAACGACCGCCGATATTTTTCATGTCCGCAATATCGGAATTTATCAGCTTGTCATAGGCTTCCCCGAGCGGCATGCGCCAGACCGGTTCGGCCACCGCCTTGCCGGCGCCGGTCAGCCGATCGCAGATTTCATCGTCGTTCGAGAACAGGCCCGCGTTTTCATTGCCCAGCGATACGAGAATCGCTCCGGTCAGGGTTGCCAGATCGATCATCGTGTGCGGCTTGAACCGTTCCTGGCAGTACCACATGGCATCGGCAAGGACGAGACGGCCTTCCGCGTCGGTATTGATGACCTCTACGGTCTGCCCCGACATGGTGGTGACGACATCGCCCGGCCGCTGCGCGGTCGATGACGGCATGTTTTCGACCAGCCCGACGATACCGACCGCGTTGACCCTGGCCTTTCGCCCGGCAAGCGCTTTCATCAGACCGATCACGACGCCGGAACCGCCCATATCCCATTTCATGTCTTCCATGCCTGCGGCAGGCTTGATCGAGATGCCGCCGGTATCGAAGGTCACGCCCTTACCGACGAAGGCGATCGGCGCCTTGCTCTTGGCCCTCGGCGCGCCGTCCCAACGCATGATCACCAGGCGCGGTTTTTGCGCCGATCCCTGCGCGACACCGAGAAGCGCCCCCATGCCGAGCTTGGCCATCTGTTTTTCGTCCAGCACCTGGATTTTGACGCCGAGCTTTTCAAGCGTCTTGGCCTGGCGCGCCAGCGTAACCGGATAGATCACGTTGGCGGGCTCGGAAACGAGATCGCGGGTAAAGAAAACACCGTCGGCGATCCTTTCAAGCGGCCCGAAGGTCTTTTTTGCCTCGGCGGAATCGCGGGACGAAACCGTCAGGGTCCGAAGGCTCGGCTTCGCGTCGGCTTTCTCCTTCGTCCGGTACTTGTCGAACCGGTAGGAACCCAGCAACGCGCCGAAAGCGGCGTTTGCCGAAATTTCGGATACCTTCAGCCCGGATCCCTTCACCGGATCGATCGCAAGCACGGCTGCCTTGTCGCCCGTGCCGGACACCGCCTTGTAGACGTTGCCACCAAGCGCCTGCGCGGCGAGGTCGTCGAACTTCCCCGCTTCGCCGAGCCCCATCAGAACGACCCTGTCGGCGCCGACCCCGGCCGGCACCATCACGGTCAGGGACTGTCCGCTCTCGCCCTTGAAGCGGCTCGCGCCGATCGCACGCGCCAGCGCGCCGTTGGACGCCTTGTCGACACGTTGGGCGGTGGCGAGCATTTCGCCTCCCGAAAGGACGCCGACGACAAGCGCTCCGCTGCGCGGCAGGGAGGGGGCGGCAAAACTGATTTTCATTCTGAAACTCCGGCAGGTATGCATGAAGGGTGGAAAGGCATTCGCCACCCGTTAGTAGGAATGTAACAAGCATTGGGTCAAACGTGAAAATCTTATTCACGGTTTACCGGCTCAGCCGCACTGAGCAGGCCATTGGCGGCAACGGAAAACGGCAAATTCGGAGGAGTTGCCCGTTACGGGATTACGCGGCATGTCGACCATGCCGGGTTTCTGATTGCCGCCTACCCGCGGATTGAAAAGGCCGTTCGTAAATTATATTATATACAAGCGGCGGGAACTAGGTCCGGATTCACGTTCCGATCGAAGCGATCGAACGGACCATCTCCCTGCAATTCGCACCGCGAAAGTCCTCGCCCGTCCGGTTCAACGACGCCAAATTGATAATTCCGAATTCATGACCTTTCCCCGGCTATGATGATCGCGAATACCGCGCCTAGGTGAATCGCCCGGGGACCTGCATCGCGATTTCTGCGTAATCAACTGTAATAACTCGTAAATTCGGCTGTGACAGTCGAATCCCAAGAACCTATAGTGCTCCCATGGGACAGCTGCACCGCTATATGTTTCGACAACTCGTCTGGTGGACCGTCGTGGTTGCGGCAAGCCTGACATGCATCGTCTGGCTGACGCAGTCGCTGCGGTTTGTTGAGATGATCGTCAATACCGGTCTGTCGGTAATGACCTTCGTGACCTTTACACTCCTGCTCCTGCCGTCGTTCCTCTCCCTGATCGGTCCAATCGCGGTTTTTGCTGCGGTCATGTTTACCTATACCAAGATGCTGAACGACAGCGAGATCGTCGTGCTCCGTGCGAGTGGGCTGAGTCCTTTAACGATCGGGCGGCCCGCCATCGTCCTCGCTACCGTTGTGATGGCGCTCGGCTATCTCAATTCGCTCTATCTTATGCCCTCGACATTCCGGGAATTCAAAGACCTGCAGCGCGAATTCCGAAGCGAGCTGTCGTCTCTTTTCCTTCAGGAAGGCGTCTTCAACCCGGTGATGGAAGGCATCACCGTCTTTGTTCGCGAACGAAGCGAAAGCGGCGAACTGTACGGGATCATCATCCACGACGAGCGGTCGCCGGACAAACCGATTACCATGATGGCGGAACGAGGCGCGATCGTTTCGAGCGAAAACGGTCCTCGCGTCGTTATGGCCAACGGGAACCGGCAGGAAGTCGGCGAAGACGACGGCCGGCTGTCCCTGCTCTATTTCGATCGGTACACATTCGATCTCAGCGCGTTGAACAAATCGGATATCGATTTGTGGCGCGAACCCCGCGAACGCTTTCTCCATGAACTGTTTTTTCCGTCCGACCAGGAGCACAAAATATACAATTACCGAAAGCTGCGCATGGAAGGCGTATTCCGTCTGTCTTCGCCGTTATTGTACCTCGCATACACGGCGATCGCCCTCGCCCTTCTGCTCGGCGGCGACTTTAACCGACGAGGCCAGTTCCTGCGTATTTTTACGGCTGTATGCATCGTAACGACGGTTCAGGTAATCGTGCTTGCGGGAAAAAGCATCGGCGAAAAAACACCCGTCATCGAACTCGTAATGTATGGCATTCCGCTGATCGTGACCGTCATATTCCTGACAATAGCATCAACCGGAAAACCGAGATCGGGCAGAAAGAATACGGCCGACACCGTGTTGACGTCTTGAAACTTTCCCGCACATTCTCGTCCTATGTCGGACGTCAGTTTCTGTTGTCGTTTCTGGCGTTCACGATCGGCCTTTTGGCCATCATCATGCTTTTCGAGACCCTCGAACTTTTCCGGCGGGTTTCGGCCCGCGGCGAAGGCGCGGGCCTGGAAACCGTCATCCCTATGGCGTTGCTTAAATTACCGACGATCACCGAGAAAATCATTCCGTTTTCCGCGCTTCTCGGCGCAATGTTCGCGTTCTGGCGGCTGAACCGCTACCACGAGTTCGTCGTGGCCCGCGCCGCAGGCGTCTCGATCTGGCAGTTTCTGGCACCGCCCGTAGCAATTGCGATACTGATCGGTCTGTTTAAGATTGCGATCTTCAACCCGTTCTCTTCGGCGATGCTCCTCAAATACGAAATTCTCGAGGCTCGGCACATTCGGGGCAAATCGAGCCTGTCGGCGCTTGCAAACCAGGGGCTGTGGTTCCGTCAGTCGACCGGAAACGGGCACTACATCCTGCATGCCCGGAGCATCTCGACCCGGGATGTCCGCCTCGAAAAGGTTATCGTTTACCTGATGCAGGACGGCGACCGCTTTGTCGGCCGTATCGACGCACAGACGGCGACCCTCGAAAACGGGTTCTGGCGTTTCGAAGACGCTGTGGTGACAGAGCCCAACAAGGCGCCGGCGCGATTCGACGTAAGACGGCTTCCCACGGACCTGACCATCAGCAATATCAACGACAGTTTCGCGCCGCCGGAAACGATTTCTTTCTGGGCTTTGCCGGGGTTCATCAAGGTGCTCGAAAATGCAGGGTTTTCCGGAGTCCGCCACATGCTGCACTGGCACACGCATCTTGCGCAGCCGCTCATGCTTGCCGCGGTGGTTATCCTGGCGGCAACCTTTTCCCTGCGCCCCATCCGCCGGGGCGGGGCGGCGGTACTGCTGGTATCGGGCATAGGTACAGGCTTCCTGCTGTATTTTCTGTCGGACGTCGTATACGCGCTGGGCGTGTCGTCCAAGCTGCCCGTGATGATGGCAGCGTGGAGTCCAGCGGCGATAACGCTGTTCCTGGGTATTTCCGTTCTGCTTCATCTGGAGGACGGTTAGTTTGAAACGGTGGGGCCTGTTTGTCTGGGCGATCGTTGCCGCAGCATTGAACACGTGGTCACTGCACGCTGCGGCGCAATCCCGCGTGGCGGTCCAGACGAATGCCCCCGTTCTCTTCAAGGCGGACCAGCTTCGGAACGAACAGAAAATCGGACTGATCGTCGCAACCGGTAACGTCGAATTTTCACAGGAAGGCCGGACGCTCCTCGCCGACAGCGTCAGCTACAACCAGCGTACCGACACGGTAACCGCGAGCGGCAATGTGAGCCTGCTTGAACCGACGGGAGAGGTTATCTTCGCAGACCATGTCGAACTGACCGGCAATATGCGAAACGGCGTTATCGAGAACATGCGGGTCCGCCTGACAGACAATTCGCGTATCGCCGCGGTCGGCGGCCAGCGGACCGGCGGCCGGCGGACAGAATTCCGCAAAGGCGTCTATTCGCCCTGCAAGCTGTGCGAAAAAGATCCGACCAGTGCCCCGATTTGGCAGGTCAAGGCGTACAAGATTACCCACGATCAGGAAACCAAGGACGTTACCTATCGCGATGCCTATCTCGAATTTTACGGCATTCCGGTGATGTACACCCCGTTCCTGTCGCACCCCGACCCGACCGTGGAACGGCGAACAGGGTTTCTGGTGCCGACCTACGGAAGCAGTAGCGACCTCGGCACGACGGTAAGCACGCCGTATTACATCGATCTCGGGCACAACATGGACGCCACGCTTGCCCCGCTTGTAACCACAGGGGAGGGAATCGTCGGCGCGGGCGAGTTCCGGCACCGGCTTAGTGACAGTGAATACAAGTTACAGGCAAGTATCACGCACGGCTCCCCGGATGACGGCGGCTCGGACGAACTCCGCGGCCATCTAAAGGGAAATTTGCGTCATGACTTCAACAGGACATGGCGTGGCGGCGCTGATATTCACCTCGCGACGGACGACACCTACCTGCGACGGTATAATTTCGAGTCTCCCGACACGCTTGAGAACCGGTTGTTTACCGAAGGTTTCCGCGGGCGGAACTATGCATCGGCGAACGCCTATTATTTCAAGGGGCTACGGTCAACCGACGATGAAGGGAACACGCCTATCGTGTTCCCGAAGCTCGACTTCAATTACGTCGGCGAACCGGCGCGGCACGGCGGAATCTGGAAGCTCGATGCCAACGTGCTTGCGCTGACCCGCACCGACGGGGCCGACACCCGGCGATTGTCCGGCAAGACGAAATGGGAACTGCCCTATATCAGTCGACTGGGAGAGGTCTACCGCGTCTTTGCATCTCTGCAGACAGACGCCTATTGGGTAAACGATCTTCCGGAAAGCGACGCGCCATCGAATACGATATCGGGCGTCACCGGGCGCGTTTTCCCCCAGGCAGGCGTGGAATGGAGGCTGCCGCTTGCCCGACGGGAAGATCGCTTCACCCAGATTGTGGAGCCGATGGTCGGCGTAATCCTGGCACCCAGCGGACAAAACCATGACCGCATTCCCAATGAAGACAGCCTGAGCTTCGAATTCGACGACACGAACCTGTTTTCCGAAAACAGATTCGGCGGTATCGACCGCGTCGAGGGCGGACCCCGCATTAACTATGGGCTCAACAGCGGCGTGTTCGGCCTGAACAACGGGTTCAGTTCTTTTTTTATCGGGCAAAGTTTCCGCCTCGACGACGACAGCGACTTCGGCGAGGACACCGGACTCGACGAGCATTTTTCCGATATCGTCGGCAGAGTCGAGATTTCGCCGACCCGCTACGTGAATGCGCTGTACCGTTTCAGGCTCGATAAAGACAGTTTTTCGCCGCGCCGGAACGAGGTACAGGCGACGGTTGGCGTCGATGCCCTGCGTTTTAACGTCAACTATCTGTCCATCGATCAACAGAACCTGTCCGATATCCTTGATCCGGAGGACGAATTCCGCGATCGCGAGGAAATAACGTTCGGCTTTTCGTCGCAGGTAACCGACCGCTGGCGGTTCGGGGCGAATACGCGGCGCGACCTGACCAGCGGCGGCGGATCGCTTCGCCATGGTGCCTTTCTGAACTACGAGGACGACTGCTTCGATTTCCGGGTCGATTACTCCAGAACCTTTACCCGCGACCGGGATATCCAGCCGTCGGATACGATATTGTTCCGGATCGTTTTCAAGACCCTGGGAGAGGTAACAACATCGACAGGCGCCAACTGAACCGGTTAAGCCATTGAACCTACCCTGCATCCGACGATATATAGTCCATGAAAATTCGAGCAGGCCAGTTATGACGATGGCGATGACATTCAGAACTTCAGCGATTGCGATGACGCTTTGCGCGGCAATGGCTGTCTTTGCGACGCTTGCACCAGCAAAGGCCCAGTCGGTGCAGCGGATTGCAGCGATCGTCAACGACGAACTGATCACCGCCTATGACCTCGAATCGCGAATCCGCCTTGTTTTGTTTTCAACACGACTGCCGGATAACGTGGATACGCGCCGCCGGATCCGGAATCAGGTGTTGCGGACGCTTATCGACGAACGTCTGCAATTTCAGGAGGCCAAGCGCCGCAATATATCGGTCAGCAACCGCGATATTGAACGCGCAAAACTGACCATCGAGAAACAGAACAATATGCCGAAAGGCGGACTGGAACGGATTCTGAAGGAAAATCGGGTCCCGCTCGCCGCCATGGATGCTCAGTTGCGCACAGGTATTGCCTGGTCAAAGCTGATCGGCCGGCGTATCCGGCCACGGATCACCATCGGCGAGGACGAGATCGACGAAGCGCTCGCGCATATCAAGAACCGCCAGGGACAGACGGAATATCAGCTGAGCGAAGTTCTGCTGGCCGTCGATGGTCCCGATGAAGAAGCGAATGTGCGCAGGACGGCGGAACGTATTATCGATCAGGTCAAAAACGGCGCGCGTTTTTCCGCCATCGCCCGGCAGTTCTCTCAGAGCGCGACGGCCGCCGTCGGCGGCGACCTCGGGTGGATACACGAGGCCGAACTGGACAGAACGCTGCGCGATATTGTCCCCGGGATGGCCGAAGGCGCAATGTCGAGTCCGATCAAGACCGTAACCGGATACAGGATACTGAGGCTGGAGGGCATTCGGAAGATCGCCCAAAGCGATGCGAAACCGGTAATGCTCGACCTCCGGCAGATATTCCTGCCCCTTCCCGGCACGGCGGCTCCTGTCGATATTGAAGCGCAGATCGATCTGGCAAAAACTGTACGCGACACAGCGACAAGCTGCGTGGATTTCGGCAATCTGGCCAAGGAAGTGGGATCGCCCCGCCCCCCGAACCTCGGGAAGTTTGCATTGACCGACCTCTCGCCGGCAATCCGCGCCGTGGTGAAAGACGTCGATGCCGGAAAAATCAGCGATCCGGTCAAAACCCCCGGCGGCGTTCTCGTCCTCATGGTCTGCGGGCGAGAAGGCGGCGGCGGCGAAATCAAGCTCCCCGAACGCGACGATATCGCCGATCGCCTTATGCAGGACCGCATGTCCCTCAGCGCACGGCGCTATATGCGGGACATCCGGCTGGCCGCCGTCATCGATATCCGGGCCTGACCGGGTGGCCGCAAATCGCCCCGTTGCCGTCACAATGGGCGACCCTGCCGGGATCGGCGGAGAAATCACCTGCCTGACCTGGCTCCGTCACCGGACGGCGCTGCCACCGTTTTTCGTTCTGGATGACCCGGACCGGCTCAAACGCCTTGCCGCAACAACGGGTATCGACTGCCCGGTCAGTGAAATCGCCTTCCCCGGGGACGCGATCGACGCCTGCAAGACCGCTCTGCCCGTGCTGCGGCTGAGCAAGCCAGTACATGCACTGCCAGGAGACGACAGCACCGCCGACGGGTCTATGGTGATCGAATCGATTGACCGCGCAATCGATGCCGCACGCGCCGGGAGCGTCGCGGGCATGGCGACAAACCCCATCCAGAAAAGCCGACTGTACGACGCGGGCTTCACCTCGCCGGGCCACACCGAATATCTCGGCGAACGCGCAGGCCTGTCAGCACCGCCAATCATGCTGCTGGCCGGGCCCAGCCTGAAGGTGGTGCCGGTCACGATCCACCTGTCTCTTCAAGACGCAATCGCCGCACTCACCCGTGAAGAAATCGTACGAACGCTGAAAGTGACCATAGCCGCCCTGATATCCGATTTCGGAATCGAAAGACCGCGGGTCGCGGTTTCGGGGCTAAACCCCCATGCAGGCGAAGCAGGCCATATGGGACGGGAAGAAATAGACATTATCGCCCCGGCGATCGCCGAAGCGGCTGCGACGGGCGCCGACATCCGCGGCCCTCTCGCCGGAGATACGATGTTCCACCCCGCGGCCCGTGCGACCTATGACGCCGCCGTCTGCATGTATCACGATCAGGCGCTGATTCCGATGAAAACCCTTGATTTCGACAACGGGGTCAATGTGACTGTCGGGCTTCCCTTTGTAAGAACCTCCCCGGATCACGGAACGGCCTATAATATTGCGGGGACCGCAACCGCGAACCCGACCAGCCTGGTATCGGCCATCCGGATGGCAGGCGAGATCGCTGCCTGCCGGGCGCGCACGTCATCCGACAACGCCCTTGCCTGACCGCCAACCCGTGGATGCCAGCGCCATTGGTGCGCTGCCCCCCCTGCGCGACGTTATAAAAGCGCACGGTCTCGCCGCCCGCCGCTCGCTGGGACAGAATTTTCTGCTCGACCTGAATATTACGCGCCGTATCGCCCGTGCGGCGGGGTCGCTGGCGGATGCCACCGTGCTCGAAATCGGACCGGGTCCCGGCGGACTGACCCGCGCGCTGCTCGAAGAAGGCGCAGCCACGGTTATCGCCGTCGAACGAGACGATCGCTGCATCTCCGCGCTCGGCGAAATCGCCGCCGTCGCGGACGGGCGGCTGCATATTCTCGCCGCGGACGCCATGACCCTCGATATCGATGCGCTGGCGGACAGGTTCGGTCCGCTGCGGGTGGTGGCGAACCTCCCCTATAATATTTCAACGCCGTTGCTGATCGGCTGGCTCAAACGGATAGACCTGTTCGACCGTTTCGTGCTGATGTTCCAGAGCGAAGTCGCCGACCGGCTGGCCGCCCGGCCGGGTCCCAAGGCCTACGGACGGCTTTCCGTGGCCGCCCAGTGGCGATGCGATGTCCGGCCGCTGTTCAACCTGCCGCCACGCGCCTTCACGCCGGCGCCGAAGGTGGCGTCCACGGTGGTCGAACTCGTCCCGCGGGCGGAACCGCTTGCCGCGGCCGATCCGGATATTCTCGAAGAAGTCGTTGCAGCTGCATTCGGCCAGCGGCGCAAAATGCTGCGTGCCGCCCTGAAAGGCATATTCACCGATCCTCAGAAAACCCTGACCGCTGCGGGAATTGCGCCCGAAGCGCGGGCCGAAACCGTCGGAATAAAAGGATTCTGCGCGCTTGCGCGGTCGCTCGAACAGGAGCGGGCGGCAAGCCGGAATTAACCGTCAGCGCCACTCCCGCAGGCGCTTCACGAAAGCTGTAAGCCCGACCTGACGTTCGCGTTTCAGCCGTTCCGCAACGAGGATCGCCTGCACCTTGGTAACGCTTTCCTCGATGTCGTGATTGACGATGATGTAGTCGTATTCGGGCCAGTGACTGATTTCGTCGGGCGCCTTCGCCATGCGCGCTGCAACGACGTCGGCGGGGTCCTGCGCGCGCTGCTGGAGCCGCCTTGCCAGTTCCTCGGTCGAAGGCGGCAGGATGAACACGCTGGCGAGGTCGTTCCGCGCCGCCTGCTTCAGCTGCTGTTCTCCCTGCCAGTCGATATCGAACAGAACGTCCCTGCCGGCAGCGAGCGCCTCTTCGACGTGACCTTTCGGCGTACCGTAATAATGATCGAACACCTTTGCGTGCTCCAGCAGTTCCTGCCGGTTGAGCATCAGGTTGAACTCCGTCGGATCGATAAAGAAATAGTCTCTGCCATCGACTTCCCCCGGACGGGGCGGCCTGGTGGTGACGGAAACCGAAAGCGAAATATCACTGTCGCGTTCGAGCAACAGGCGCGAGATCGTCGTCTTCCCCGCGCCCGACGGCGATGACATCACGAACATCAGCCCGCGGCGTTCTATGCTTTCGTTATTCCCTGTCATCGTATTCCTATTCGATATTCTGGATCTGTTCGCGCAGGCGCTCGATCGCCGCCTTCAGAGCAAGTCCGATCCGGGTCAGTTCGAGATTGGACGATTTGGAGCACAGGGTATTGGCCTCGCGGTTGAATTCCTGACACAGAAAATCCAGGCGTCGCCCGACCGCACCGCCATCCCCCATAAGATCCCGCGCCGCGCCGACATGAGCAACGAGCCGGTCGAGTTCTTCACGGATATCGCCACGGGCGACAATCAGCGCGATTTCCTGCGCAAGGCGGTCTTCGGAAACCGGGCTGTCGCCACCGAGCAGCTCGTCAAGCTGGCTCCTGAACCGTTCCGCACGCCTGGCCGGCTGCATTTCCGCGAGCTCTGCCGCCTGTGTAGTCAGAGAGTCTATTTCATCCACGTGCTCTTCAACCACCACCGCGAGGCGGGCGCCCTCGGCGGCGCGGGCGGCGGCAAGCGCGTTCATCAGGCCATCGAACCCGTCGACGATCGCGGTATCGCGCGCCGAAATCTCCGCTTCGTCTTCTTCCTGGTTTTCAACGACCTCGACCACGCCGCGAAGCGCCAGAAGCGTTTCGACATCGACCTTTTCCCGGGCGCCTTTAAATTCGGCGGCGAGCGAGATCATCTGTTCCAGCACCTCGCGGTTCACTTCGAGCGCCGGAGGCCGTTCGGGGCGCTGCAGCGTCAGGTTTATCGACAGGTTGCCTCTTGCGAATTTCTCGCCGCCGAGTTTGCGTGCCGCGGCCTCGATATGATCGAACCCGTGCGGCAAGCGAAATCGCAGGTCGAGACCCTTCGAATTCACGCTTTTGACTTCCCACACCCAGGTATATCCCGCTGCGGCACCATCCACCCGCGCGAACCCCGTCATACTCGTAACCGCCACCGATACCCTCTCATTCCGTTATCGCCTTTTGGCGATCGTATGCGCCGACACCGGCCGGCTTCTATAGTCAAAATTCCAAAGCGAAAAACCGGGCCGATAGCAACCGCCCGGCCGCCCCGTTATGCTCCATCCGTTTTATCATCTTCGGTCCTGAATGTCGTCACAACAGCCACAACGGAATAGATGCCGGGTCCCCGACATATATTAATCACAGGCGCCTCCGGCGGGATCGGCGCGGCCCTTGCCGCGGCGTATGCCGCACCGGGGGTACGGCTGTCCCTGGCGGGCCGCGATCCGGACCGGCTCGCCGCGACAGCCCGTGCCTGCAGGGACGCCGGCGCGGAAACGGCTATAACAGTTTTCGATGTTACCGACGCCCAGGCTGCGGCCGACTGGATAAACGCTGCAGACGACTGCTCGCCTATCGGCCTGCTGATCGCAAATGCCGGTGTTTCGGCCGGTACCGGCCGCGGCGGCGAAAGTGCTGACCAGGCGCGGGCGATTCTGACGGTCAATATCGACGGTGTCCGCAACGTCGTGCGGCCCGCCATCGACAGGATGCAATCGCGGCGACGGGGCCAGATCGCCATCATGTCGTCACTGGCGGGATTTGTCGGTATTCCCGGCGCACAGGCCTATTGCGCGTCCAAGGCGGCTGTGCGGGTCTGGGGCGAAACCCTGCGGCGCGATCTTGCGCCCGACAACATCCGGGTTTCCGTGATCTGCCCGGGCTTTGTCCGGTCGCCGATGACTGACGTCAACCGGTTCCCGATGCCATTCCTGATGGATGCGGACCGGGCGGCCCGGCTTATCGTCAACAGGCTGCACCGTAACCGGGGCCGCATCGCCTTTCCGTTCCCGATGTATCTTGCCGTCCGGCTGATCGCAACTTTACCGGCAAGCCTGCGCGACCGGGCACTGCGGCCCCGGCCGGGTCATTCCTGAAACCTGCATTTCTGTTTTATCTGGCGCGCTCGCGTTCAAGACGGCGCCACCTGGCAACATTCCGGTTATGCTCGCGGAGCGTCGTTGCGAATGCATGCCCGCCCTGGCCGTCGGCGACGAAATACAGTTCTCTGGTTTTCAGCGGGTTGACGGCCGCATTCAGTGACGCGCGCCCGGGATTGGCGATCGGCCCCGGCGGCAGCCCCTTTGTCCGGTAGGTATTGAAGGGAGAATCCGCCGCCAGGTCGGCCCGCGTCAAGGGACGCCCGAGCGAGACGCCGCCGCCGGTGACGGCATAGGCGACGGTCGGATCTGACTGAAGCCGCATCCCCCGGCGTAACCGGTTATGAAAAACGGCTGAAACGCGGGCCCGCTCGGCGGCGATACCGGTTTCCTTTTCGATGATCGACGCCAGAATCACGGCCTCGCGCAAAGACTTGATGGCGATATCGGGGCCGCGCGATTCCCAGGCCTTCGCTGCCGCCTCCGCCATTGCAGACTTCATGCGCGCCAGAACCCCGGCACGGCTGTCGCCGTAGCTGAAGAAATAGGTTTCGGGCAGGTAGATACCGTCAACGCCCGGGCTGTCGACGGCACCTGTAAGCCCGTCTGTCGCACGGACGAGAGAGATAATTTCGCGCGTCAGCAACCCCTCCGGGATCGTCAGCCGCCGCCGGACCATATCGCCGTTCACCAGGTGTTCGGCGGCCTGTTTCATGCTGATATTCGGGGAAAATGCAAACTCGCCCGCACGCATCCGCCGTGCCATCCCGGTATAGCGGGCGCCAAGTACAAACAAATGCGGGTTCTCAATCACGCCGCTACGCTGCAGGAGCTGCCCGATCTCCTGGACGCCGGCGCCCTTGGGAACAATCAGGCTGACAGAGGATTTCAGCGGCCCACCGGCATGAAAGCCGTGCCAGGCCCATATCGCGACGCCCGACAGGCCGACGATAACAGCAAGTACGACCGCAACAAATGCGCGGACGGCGAACCGCCGCATTCCGGATCAGGACGCCTGTTTGAAAATGACCGAGGCGTTGGTGCCGCCGAAACCGAACGAGTTCGACAGCGCCACCTTGATCGGCCGTTCTTTGGCCTGCAGGGGAACGAGATCGATATCGCAACCCTCCGACGGGTTTTCAAGATTGAGCGTCGGCGGTGCCACGCTGTCCTGGATCGCTTTCACCGAAAAAATCGCCTCGACCGCACCAGCCGCACCGAGCAGATGGCCGATCGCCGACTTGGTCGATGACATGGACAATTTATAGGCGTGGTCTCCGAACAGGCGCTTCACGGCGCCGAGTTCGATCTCATCGCCGACCGGCGTGGATGTCCCGTGGGCATTGATATAATCGATATCATCGAGGTTCATGCCGGCGTTGCGCAGGGCGGATTTCATCGCCCGGAATCCGCCATTGCCATCCGCGGGCGGCGACGTGATGTGATAGGCATCCCCCGAAAGGCCGTAACCTGCAACTTCGGCATAAATGGTCGCGCCGCGGGCCTTGGCGTGTTCGTATTCCTCGAGCACCACGACACCGGCGCCTTCGCCCATGACGAAGCCGTCGCGGTCTTTGTCCCAGGGCCGCGAGCCCCGGGTGGGATCGTCATTGAAATTCGTGGACAGGGCGCGCGCCGCCGCGAACCCTGCAATCCCAAGACGGCAGACAGCCGCTTCGGCACCGCCGGCGACCATCACGTCCGCATCCCCGAAGGCGATAAGGCGCGAAGCATCTCCGATCGCGTGCGCACCGGTCGAGCATGCCGTCACCGGCGCATGGTTGGGCCCCTTGAAGCCGTACCGGATCGATACCTGGCCGGACGCCAGGTTGATCAGGCTGGACGGAATAAAGAACGGCGATACGCGTCGCGGACCTTTTTCCTCGAGCAGCAGGGCTGCTTCAGCGATCGTTTCCAGCCCGCCGATCCCGGATCCGATCATGACGCCTGTACGTTCGGCATCCTCATCGGACTCGGGCTTCCAGCCGGAATCCTCGATCGCTTCCGCCGCCGCACCCATCGCGAAAACGATGAACTTGCCCATCTTCCGCTGGTCTTTCGGAGAGACATGTTCATCCGGATTGAACGATCCGCTCTCGCTTTCGCCAATGGGAACCTCGCAGGCGATTTTTGCCGCGAGATCGCTGACGTCAAACGACTGGATACCGGTTGCGCCGGATTCGGCATTCAGTATCCGTCCCCAGACATTATCGACGCCGGCCCCCAGGGGGGTGACGGCACCGATACCGGTTACGACAACACGTCTCAATTCCATATCCACGCTTTCAAGATTGCCGGGCAGTTTACCGGCGCAGAGCACATATCTCCGCCAGTGACCCGATTATCAGCCGGCGTTTTCGTCGATGAAGCCGATCGCGTCCTTGACGGTCAGGATTTTCTCGGCCGCGTCGTCGGGAATTTCGCATCCGAATTCTTCTTCGAACGCCATGACCAATTCGACCGTATCGAGACTGTCCGCCCCGAGATCGTCGATGAAGCTGGCGTTATCGGTGACTTTCGCTTCGTCTACGCCGAGATGTTCGACAACGATCTTTTTCACGCGGTCTGCGGTATCGCTCATTATGTTTTCCTTGGAATTAACCGGCGTCCGAGTTAACGGCGGGCCGACCTTTGGGTTCGTTATCTCCTGACCCGGCTTTCACGCTTGTACGGCATGTTTTCCGGGCCTGCGACTGATCTGAGGTATATTTACCCCAAGCTCTATATCATGGCCATTCCGCCATTTACATGCAAGGTTTGACCGGTGACATAGGCCGCCTCTTCGGAAGCCAGAAATACGGCGCAGGCGGCCACGTCTTCAGGGGTTCCGAGGCGACCCGCGGGGATTGCGCCGGTCAGTTTTTCCGTCTGTTCGTCGCCGAGTGATTCGGTCATCGGGGTCGCAATGAAACCGGGTGCGATACAGTTCACCGTGATGCCCCGGGTCGCCACTTCACCCGCCATCGACTTGGACATGCCGATAATGCCCGCCTTCGACGCCGCATAGTTGGTCTGGCCGGCATTGCCGGTCACGCCGACGATCGACGTCACGTTGATAATGCGTCCCCAGCGCGCCTTCATCATGCCGCGAAGCACCGCACGCGAAAGACGGAACGTCGCCGTCAGGTTTACGTCGATCACCGTCTGCCAGTCCTCGTCCTTTATCCGCATCGCGAGATTGTCGCGCGTGAGCCCCGCGTTGTTGACCAGCACGTCGATCCCGCCCATGGCATCGGATGCGGCCGCAAGCATGGCATCGGCCGATTCCGTATCGCCGAGATCGCCAACAATGACATGGCAACGGTCGCCGAGATCGCCGGCCAGTGAATCCAGCGCATCGCGGTTGCGTCCGGCAAGAGCGACCGTCGCACCCTGCGCATGCATCGCCCGCGCGATGGCACCGCCGATTCCGCCTGAGGCGCCGGTGACAAGAACTTTTTTGTCGGACAATCCGAACATGGTCAGGTTTCCCGTTTTACAGTGTTTCCAGAACGGCCTCGACATCGGCCGGCGTCTCGACGTTCATCGCCGTCATATCCCGGTCGATCCGTTTGGCGAGTCCCGTCAGAACCTTGCCCGCCCCGAGCTCGATCAGCGTATCGACGCCTGCATCCCGCATTGCCAGCACGCTCTCGCGCCAGCGCACCAGCGACGTGACCTGTTCGACCAGCAACCGGCGGAGGTCCTCGGGGTTTTCGGCAGGCGCCGCTGTCACGTTCGCCATTACAGGCACCAGGGGCCGCACCAGATCGGTATCCGCCAGCGCCGCTTCCATTACCGCCGCTGCCGGGGCCATCAAGGCACAATGAAACGGAGCGCTCACCGGAAGTTTCACACTGCGACGCACGCCTTTCGTACCGGCGATTTCGATTGCCCGGTCGATCGCGGCCATCGCGCCCGACAGGACAACCTGGCCGGGCCCGTTATCGTTCGCCGGCGAGCATACTTCGCCCTGCGCCGCTTCGTTCGCAATTTCGAGCGCCATGTCCATCTCGGCGCCAAGCAGCGCCGCCATGCCGCCTTCGCCGACGGGCACGGCCTTCTGCATCGCCTGGCCACGCGTGTTCAGAAGCCGGGCCGTGTCCGCCAGGCCCAGGCTCCGCGCGGCAGCGAGGGCCGAATATTCGCCGAGCGAATGGCCGGCGACAAAGGCGCAACTGGAGGCCAGGTCGACGCCGCCTTCCTTTTCGAGCACGCGGAGTACCGCCATGCTGATCGCCATCAGCGCGGGCTGGGCGTTTTCGGTCAGCATCAGCTCTTCGGGAGGACCGGAAGCAATGATTTTCGACAGATTCCGGCCAAGCGCATCGTCGATTTCTTCCAGCGTTTCCCGGGCTATCGGGAATGTCTCCAGGAGATCGTGGCCCATGCCGACGACCTGCGAACCCTGGCCCGGAAAGACAAATGCACGTGTCATTTCTTGTTCCCTATCGGTTTCCGCCCCTTAGGGGCATCTTTCCGCAGTCATAGACGGTGGTTAAGGTGAGTCAAGATAGTGGGGCGAATCATACCGGGATCGCTTGCGTGTGCCCGCCAAATGTGTATATTCCGGCGCCTCGTGCTTCGGCGCGCAATTTTATATCGATTATTATTCGGATTCGGCCCTTTTAGGTGTCCGAATTCTAGCTACAGAGCGGCGTACCGGACGGGGTGTCACAGATACCTGCGGGCCGGACGCTAACCAGACGCTAACCAGGAGTAACAACGGTGCCATTATACGAAAGCGTGTATATCGCACGCCCGGATATTTCCGCGACCCAGGTCGAAACCCTCACAGCGGATATGACGAAGATCCTTGAGGAAAACGGCGGCAAGGTCGTGAAAGACGAATATTGGGGCCTGAAATCCCTCGCCTACCGGATCAAAAAGAACCGGAAGGGCCATTATTCGCTGCTGAACATCGACTGCCCGCCCGCGGCGCTGAGCGAAATGGAACGCAACATGCGTATCCACGAAGACGTGCTTCGCTACATGAGCATCCGCGTCGACGAGCATGACGAAGAACCGTCGGTGATGATGCAGAGCAAAAGCAACCGCGACGACCGGGATCGCGACCGCGGTCGTGGCCGCGATGATGACCGGCCGAAACGCGACAGCGGCGATACGCCGGCAGTATCGGCCAGCGCATCGGCGTCTGATACCCCCGCCTCCGACACCAAGGAAACCGAAGAATGAGCCGGCGCCCCTTTTTCCGGCGGCCCAAGAGCTGCCCGTTTTCCGGGGATAATGCCCCGAAGATCGATTATAAGAACGTCAAACTGCTTCAGCGGTTCACGTCTGAACGCGGCAAGATCGTGCCGAGCCGTATTACGGCCGTTTCAGCCAAGAAACAGCGCGAACTCGCCACCGCAATCAAGCGGGCGCGCAATCTCGCGCTGATGCCGTTTCTGATTAACTGACCGTTGCCGGTTCGCCGGCAGCAGTCAAACCGCCGGTTCGCCGGCCGGAAGTAAATTTATGCCGCGCGCACAGCTCATCCCGTTGGGCGCGGGCGTCGTTGCCGCCCTGCTTCACCTCTCGGTGACGCTCGGGTCGCCCGGCGCCTTTATGCTCGCCTATTTTGCACAGGCGCCGATTGCGGCGACCGGCCTTGCCCTCGGATTCATGCCGGCGGCGATGGCGGCGGCGACCGCGGCGATTCTCGTCGCGCTCGGCTCTCCCGGTGTCGGCGCGCTGTCGCTTTTCATCCTCACGTCTGCCCTCCCGGTGCTCGTCGTTGTGTACTTCGCCCTGCAGAGTCGGACGATCGATCCGTCAACGGGACAGGACAGCCCCGACGGGGTCACGGAATGGTATCCGGCTGGCCGCATTCTCGGCTGGCTGACAGGACTCGGACTTGTGGCATTCGTCGTCGCCTACCTGATCTTCATGGGCGGCGAAAACGGTGTCCGGGGCGCGATCGAAGGGTATCTCTCGACGGTCATGAGCGCTTTTCGCGGCGCCGACAAAGCCGCGGTCGACGAGGTCATCAAAACGATGTCCCGTTTTTTCCCGGCCGTAGCGGTTGCTTCCTGGGTGCTGATGAACGTCGTCAACGGCGTTCTCGCGCAGCAGTTTCTGACCGCATCGGGGAAAAATATCCGGCCGAAACCCGATTATCGTGAAATTAAGGGACCGCTCTGGCCCGCCGCGGCAGTCGTTTTTGGCATTTTGCTCACGTTTTTTGGCGGAGAACCGGGCTTTTTCGGCTTCAACGTAATGTTGATCGCAACGATACCTTTTTTCTTTATCGGGCTGGCAGTTCTGCATAGTATCTCCGCCGCTTGGCCCGGACGCCCCATAATGCTGGCGGCGGTCTATTTGCTATTGATTTTGCTGCTCTGGCCCGCCGCGATTATCGCGCTTTTGGGCATATTGGAATACTGGCTGCGGCTCCGCGAACGGATGCAGACGCGGCGGACGAACAAAGGGAACGAATAATGGAAGTCATACTGCTCGAACGAATCGAAAAACTGGGCCAGATGGGCGACGTGGTCAGCGTCAAGCCGGGCTATGCGCGCAACTATCTCCTGCCGCAGAAGAAAGCCCTCCGGGCAAGCGAATCCAGCCGTGCCGTGTTCCAGGAACAGCGCGCCCAGCTTGAGGCCGAAAACCTTGAAAACCGTGCTGAGGCCGAACGCCTCGCCAAGGACATGGACGGGATGACGATCATCATCGTCCGCCAGGCCAGCGACGGCGACCAGCTGTACGGTTCGGTGACGACGCGCGACATATCGACGGGCATTACCGAAGCGGGCGTCACCGTTGACCGCCGCCAGGTGAAGCTCGCGCGGCCGATCAAGACTGTCGGCATGCATCCCGTCCGTGTCGACCTCCACCCCGAAGTCTCCGCCGAAATAACGGCGAACGTCGCCCGGTCAACCGAAGAAGCCGAAATGCAGGCGCGCGGCGAACGCGTCAACCGCGACGGCGATGTCGTCGACATTGTCGAAGAAGACGCCATCGACGTCGAGGAAGTCTTCGAAGCCGAAGCAATCCCCGGCGAGTCGGAGCTGTCGACAGAGGCGGCGCCGGCCATTGACGAAGCCGGATCCGATGATGGCGACGCGGACAAGCCCGCCAGCTGACGACACCGGTATTAGCCGGCCCGGCGCAATTGCCGGGCCGCAACCTTTTCCAATGGTAAAACGCCGGAGCGGCCCCGAATGATGTGGCGGGGTACGCTGATCTCCATGCTTCTGCATGGCAGCATTATGGGCGCACTGTTTGCCGGCCTGCCGATGCTGCCGGACATATTCAAACGCAAGTCCGGTGCGCTTGATGATTCTTCCGGACATTCGATATCCGTCGAAATCGTCAGCGCCGATGCTGTCGACCGGCGCCAGGATGTCATAGCCCCCGACACCACCCGGTCTACGCAGGCCCCGCAGGTTACGACGACTGGCAAGCTTCCAGCGCTCGTTGTCGGCCCGTCCGGCGTGACGCCGTTCCCGGAGGCCGCACGGCCGGAAGATGGAGCCGCCGCCAAAACACGTATCCCCGAAGGCTCGCTTGCCCGGCCGGAATCCCGACAAACCGGACAAAGCCGGTCGTCGGCATTGCTGCAGCGTCTCGCCGAACGCACCCGGCAGGCGCAACAGGCGTCGCAAACCGCCCCGCCCCGCGGGGACGCACAAGCCGGCGAACAGCCGCCGCGACCGGACACCGCGGCACGCTCCCCCGCCGCCGCGCCTGCCCCGACAACGCCACCGGCCCCCGAACGGACAACGGCGAAAACCGGCGCACCGGCGCGCACCGCGACCGTTGCGCAGGCAATTCCGGAAACCCGGGCCGTTCTTCCCGCCGCCGGCGAAAACATCCAGGTCCAAAACAGCGATTTCGTACAGGCCGTTACGGGACGCAAACGCGACTTGGTCGTGCAAATGCTCAGCAGCGACAAACGGCTGCGCCAGGCCGCAACGCCGCGGGCGGATGCCGGCACGGTGCCGGAGCAGGCCCGCCGGAAAACACTTGCGCGCCTGAACAAGGCAGCCCGGGCCGGCTACCCGCACGCGCAGTTCAACCTGGCCGGAAAATACATCCGCGGCGACGACGTTCCCAAAGATCCCGTGGAAGCGTTTAAATTGCTCACCCGCGCCGCACAGCAGGGATTTGCGCCGGCGCAGTCCCTGCTCGGCCTGATGCGGTTCACGGGGTTTGGCGTGTCACAGGATCAGGCGGAATCGGCATTCTGGTGGTCGCTTGCCGCCGACGCCGGAGACGAAGGGGCAAAAACCGGCAGCGCGCTTCTGAAGAACCTGCTGAAACCCAGCGAACTGGTGCAGTCGAGACGACTGCGGGCACGGTGGGGCAGCCTGATCAACGACCTTACGGACATCCCCGCCGGCAACACCAACCGCCGGGACATGAACGACGCATTGCGGGATGCATCGGAACAGGGCGAAATCGATGCGGTCCTGTCACTGCTCGCCCGCGGCGCGGACGCGGACAAAGCCGGGGAAGAGGGCCGCAACGCCGTTATCGGTGCAGCCTGGCGGGGCCGGTCGCAGGTTATCCAGCTCCTGCTGGACCGGGGTGTGGAGACCGAGCTCCCCGATTCTGAAGGACGCACGCCCCTGATCTGGGCGGCGATCAACGGCCATACCAATGTCGTCGCACGTCTCCTGGAGAGCGGAGCCAATCCCGACCGCCCGGATTCAAACGGCGGCACAGCTCTTATCCGCGCGGCATGGAACGGGCATGTTGCGGTACTCCGCAGCCTGATCGACGCGGGCGCAGACCTGAACGCGCAGGACCGGAACGGCCTGACGGCGCTCGCGCACGCAACCCGCGAAGGCAACAGGGCCATTATCCAGACGCTTCGCGATGCAGGCGCCCGCTAGGTCGGGTTTGGCGCACTGGCCGGCGGACGATATACTCCCGCTCACCCAGTTGATTGGCATATTCAGATGACCGTTTCCAAGATCGCCTTTGTCGCCGCCAGCTCCGAATCGGCGCAAAAGGCCTACCGCAAACTGACGGCAAAATACGATCACGTGCCGCCGGAGGAAGCGGATGTGATTGTCGCCCTTGGCGGCGACGGCCATATGCTGGAAACCCTGCACGCTTGGCTCGATACGGATATCCCTATTTACGGCATGAACCGCGGCACGGTCGGCTTTCTGATGAACGAATACCGGGAAACCAGCCTCGTCAAACGCCTCGCGAATGCCGAGCGGGTCCAGCTGCGACCGCTCGAGATGACGGTGCTGGACGTTGAGGGAAATGCAAGCAAGTCGGTGGCCATCAATGAAATATCGCTGCTGAGACAAACCCGACAGGCTGCGAAACTGCGGATCAAGATCGACCGCAAGGTCCGGCTGCCGGAACTTATCTGCGATGGCGTACTGGTGGCGACGCCGGCGGGCAGCACGGCCTATAACCTGTCCGCGCACGGCCCGATCGTGCCGCTGGACGCAAACCTGCTGGCGCTGACCCCGATCAGCGCGTTCCGTCCGCGGCGTTGGCGCGGTGCGCTGCTGCCGGCATCGGTGACAATCACGCTGGAGGTGCTGGAGCCGCGCAAACGGCCGGTCAGCGCGGTCGGCGACTATACCGAGATTCGCGATGTGAAGCGGGTCACGGTGCGCGCGTCGAGCGACAAATCCTTCTCCCTGCTGTTCGACCCGGAACACAATCTCGAAGACCGCATCCTGAACGAACAGTTCACCCCCTGACCGGAGCACGCCGAATGCCTAAAATCGTCGCGGAAGACGACGTCATAATCCGTACATCCCAGGTCATCCTGGACCCCGATACAGACCCCGAACGATACGCCGCCATTGCAGACTATTACCACGTCGATGTCCCCGATTTCGACGGCTGGGTGAACAGTGTGCGGGCATCGATCCCGAAGCTTTATCCCGCAAGCTACATGATGGTCGAAGGCCAGGACGCATTCCGGGCGGCGATCCGGGATGCCGACGGCATCGTCTGCGAAACCCTGGCCGTGGGCGAGGAAGAACTGGCGGCGGCGCCCAGGCTCAAGGTCGTGCAGAAATTCGGGACCGACATGCGCAATATCGACCTGGACGCCTGCGCGCGCCACGGCGTTGCGGTGTATCCGCTGCGCCGGCGCGTCAACGTGGCCGTGGCGGAACATGCCTTCGCCATGATGATCTCGATGGCAAAAAAACTGTGCCTGGTTAATCACAGGATCGACGAAGAAAGCCTGCGCGAGGCCGGTTTCCAGCCGCGTATGCACGACCGGCGGCATGCTGCGGCCGCCAATTGGGGCCGCGTTCACGGCCTGGGCACGCTGTACGGTTCCACGATCGGTTGTCTCGGCCTCGGCGAGATCGGGCGCGAGGTGGCGTCCCGGTCGACGGCGTTCGGCGCAAACGTATTGTATTACCAGCGCACCCGGCTGCCCGAAAATATCGAAAAGCCGCTGGGCGCAACCTATTGCGGATTCGAAGAACTGCTGGAGCGGTCAGACTACGTGAGCGTTCACCTGCCGATCAACGACACCACCCGCGGGATGATCGACGCCGACGCCTTCGCCCGCATGAAGGACGGATCGTTCCTGATCAACATTTCACGCGCCGCGATCATAGACCGCGATGCGCTGATGGACGTTCTGGAAAGCGACCGGCTGGGCGGGATCGCCCTGGACGTGCACTACGAAGAGCCGTCGCCGCCCGACGAGCCGCTGAAAAACTATCCCAAGGCCCTGCTGACGCCGCATTCCGCTGTGGCGGGCCGGCTGAACGGTGCCGCCGATATGGAAGAACTGATCGGCAACCTCGCCGCCGAAATCGGCTAAGTGCGCCGATACCGCGTGTGGCCCGGTCCTACTTAACGACCAGCCTGTAATCGGGGGTCGTGTTCAGCGGACAGGAATAGACGTATTCCCCGGGTTTCAGGGTGACCTTGTATTCCTTGCTCGTGCCCTGAACCAGGCCGCCGCCGGAAACGCTTGTCTTCGTCACCTTGTGTAATGGATTCCGCCAGTCATACCCCTTCGACCGCAGCCAGAAACCGAGTTCGTATGGCACGTTTTTATTGACCACGCGAAAGGTGTAGCTGCCGGGTTTGAGCTCCAGGACTTTGGCTGCCCCGAGCCGTGCATCGCCGGTCTTGCGGTTGATCACGACGCAATCGGCCTTTTTCGCCGGCTTGTAGCCGTGATCCAGGCCGTTCTCGGATTCGACAAACTGGCAGCCGACCTGAGTCAGTTCGATCACATGGCCTGAATCCGCCGCCGATGCGCCGATTGTAGCCGCGGCCGTGCCGATCCCGGCGATCGCCGCGACCGTCGCGGCTTTGAGAAAACATCTCCCGGACATATATCCCTCCTGTCAGCGGGCTGCCGTACAAAAAACATCGCATCCGGACCGGCCTGTACCGGCTGTCGACCCCGCATTTGAGGCCCTTTTGCCATCCGCGCAATTCAACTAGATGTGAGGTTGAATGTAAATCAGCGCGACCGCGCAACGCGAACAGGCGCCGACAAATCCGGAAGGGCGACCGGACGGAGAGAACGCTACGTTGCCAGGTTGATCATGGCGTAGCCCCACATACCGGCACCTGCGCAAATCGACACGGTCACGATGCCGCGGCTCATCGCCGTTGCGGCATCATCGTTGCCCCGGCGGCGAAGCCAGGCCAGTTTCCGACGTCTGCGGGATCTGATCTTCATGGTCTTATCACTCAGGTTCAGCAACGCAGATTAATATGCAAATTTCGTGCCATTTCGATTAGCTGTTATATTTCAACGCATTGGACGTTTTTTCGAAAACAACTCGGCAATATTCTGTAAAAATTTCCGACGCTTCTTTTCCAAGTCGATATGCTAGAAACGCCTGAACCCGAATTTCTGCGAAAGTTCCATGACCGAATCCATTCTGCTCGACCGCGACGGCGCCTTGGCTACCGTCACGATTAACCGCCCTGAAAAAAGAAACGCCCTCGATGCCGCCTCGTGGGCGCGCATCGGCGATATTTTCGAAGACCTGTCCGCGGATGCCGATCTTCGTTGTATCGTCGTCACCGGTGCGGGCGAAAAGGCGTTCGGGTCCGGCAACGATATTTCGGAGTTCGACACGTTACGGGCCAATACCGAACAGGTCCTGCCCTATAACGAGATTACCACACGGACCGTCATGGAGATCGAGAACAGCCTTCATCCGACAGTCGCCCGGATCCAGGGGTTCTGTCTGGGCGGCGGGCTCGAGATCGCCCTGTGCTGCGATATCCGTATCGCGACGCCGGATTCAACGTTCGGCTTGCCGGTCAAGAACATGGGAATATTTCTCGACCCCGCGCTGGCCGATACGCTGGTCAACGCGGTCGGCCGCGCCACCGCGCTGGAGATGGTTCTCGAAGGCCGTATGCTGACCGCCGAGGAAGCCCTGAACCGGGGGATTGTTACCCGCGTGGTCGAGCCGGACGGGCTCGATGCCGAGATCGCAGCGACGGTAGAGCGCATCAGCGCCGGCGCGCCGCTGGCCCAGCGCTATAACCGCCTCGCCGTGCGTAATGTGAACCGGGGACGGCCGATCACCGAAGAAGACAAGATACGCGCCGCGTCCTATGCCGACAGCGAGGACTACAACGCCGCATGGACCTCGTTCATCGCCAAGCGCAAAGTCGAATTCAAGGGGCGCTGAGGCGCTACAGGTCGACATCCGCGTTGTCGAAGCCGGCCCGGATGGACTCGATGGTCGCCGGGTCGAAATAATCCGCCACGCGGGCACGCACGGATTCTATATAGGCCGGATCGTGCTGCGCCGCGGACCATGCGGCGCCATCCCGCGACTGAACCCGCCATTTGGCGCACCATGTCGTCGTTCGCAGCCACGTAAAACGCCGCAACGGCGCGCAGCAGGGGCGGATCCGGTCGGCCAGGTCCTGTGGCAGGGCATCAAAATACGCCCGGTAAAAGGCGCCGGTTTCCGCGGCGGTCAACGCTGTCGCGACATCCGCATCCCACATCGTCGACGTGTAAACGGTGGCATGGGCGAGATCGATCGCCGGCGCGCCGTAGACCATTTTTTCGAGGTCGACGAAAACCGCCACGCCGTCCGGCCGCATCATGAAATTGCCCGGGTGGGTATCGGTGCCGACAAGGGTAACGGGGATATCCGCATCGCCGCCAGATGCCGCAAAGGCGCGGGCACGGTCCAGTTCCTGTTCGATCTGCAACCGTCCCGCCGGCGCCAACCCTGCATCGGGCAGGAAACGCGCCTGGGCCTCGATCACGTCGAGCGTCGCGGCGACCGGATCGGTATGGGACGGTACCGGCGGCCGGGCGTTTTCCGGTGGAACGGCCAGGGCATGAATGGCGGCCAGTGCACTGGCGATCGCCGGCAACCCGTCCGGTACCGCCGGCGTACCGCCCGCGACCTCCGAAATAACCAGCGCCCCCCAGGGAATGCCTCGCGCGGGCGCGATCGTCGCGATCAGGTCGGGAACGTGCCCGCTTGCCGCCGCACGCCGGAAACAGGTCGCCTGATAGGCGAGATTCGCATCGGGGTCGTAGCCGAAGGAACTGAGCCGTGGAATCCGCAATACCGCGCCGGTGCCGCGAATCCGTACATGGGCATGGATCAACCCCTTCGCACGCATCGGTTCGAGATCGTCCGGCCCTACGGTCGCAAACCCGTCCACCTGACCGAGGGCGCGAAACAAGGCCGTCATGTCGGCGCCGCCTGCGTTCCATTTCTCGGCGGCTGTTGTTTGAGTGCGCTGTACCATTCTGCGGCGGAAAGTGCGGCGGATCGCGGACATATGTCAACATGGCGACCTGCAATTTCCGCACGCGTTCCCCAATTGTATCGGCTTGCGCCGCAGACTAAGCTGCCCGGCTTCAGGGGGATACGTGTCCGACATTAAAGATAAACAGCCCGGCCCGATGGTCTCGCGGGCGGCAATGCCGTACTGGCTCGCACTTGTCTGCCTGGTGTTCGGCGCACTGACATGGGCCGGCAGTTCCGTCGCCGGGCGCGCGGCATCCGGCAATGTGCCACCTTTCAGCCTGTCGTTTATCCGCTGGTTTTTCGTCGCGCTGTTGTTCCTGGCCGTTAGCTGGCGCGAAACCTGGGCGCAGCGTCACGCCATTGCCCGGCAATGGCCGCTCCTGGCGGCATTCGGCTTTTTCGGTGTAGTCGGGTTCACCGTTCCCTACTATGTCGGGCTGCAGTTCACCGTCGCGGTCAACGCGTCGCTGATGAACGCGTCGGGCACCCTGTGGATCGTGTCCACCGCCTTCCTGATGACCGGCGCGCTGATTAACCGCAAGCAGGCGCTTGGAATCGTTCTGGGGTTCACCGGAACGGTAATGATCGTACTGCGCGCCGACTTATCGGTCCTGGCCGAATTCTCCATCAATATCGGCGATGTGCTGGTGCTGGTCGCATTTTTTTCGTGGGCGGTCTACACGGTGATGCTCCGCTGGAAACCGGTCGATATCGGCGAGATGCCGTTCCTCGCGGTTATGACCAGTATCGCGGTTCTGATGATGGCGCCGCTTTACGCCATCGATCTGTGGCAGGGGAAATCCTTCGAGGCGAATGTCGATAATATCGGCATCATCACATACGCCGTGATCTTCCCGTCCTTTTTGTCCTATATCCTGTGGAACCGGGCCGTGCCGGTCGTCGGCGCCAGCGTCGCGGGCATGGCGCAGTACCTGATCCCCATTTTCGGCGTTACCCTGTCGGTGATACTGCTGGGAGAACAGATCGAAAATTACCACATGGCCGGCATGGCGGTGATCTTTACCGGGGTCTGGCTGGTGACATCCGGACAGCGGCCGAACGCCGAAACCGGCACGTAACAGGGCGGATTGTTTCAGCGATCAATTTGGGGAACGAACGATGACGACTGACGAATGTATTTTGATTGCGGGCGCGGGCCCGGTCGGCATGACGACGGCGCTGGCGCTGGCGAAGGCAGGCATCCCGGTCAGAGTGTTCGAGCCGCTGGACCATATTCCCGCCGATCACCGCGCCTCTACCCTGCATCCGTCGACGCTGATGATGGTCGAAAAGCTGGGCATGACGCCGGAACTGCTGCGCCGCGGCATCGAATCGCCGCTGTTCCAGTTCCGCGACCGCATAACCGACCGGATCGTTGCCGAATTCGATTACCGCGCCATCGACGATGTGCTCACCTATCCCTATGCGCTGCAGCTCGAACAGCACAAGACCATCGCGGTTGCCTATGACATTGCAAAGGATATCGATTGTTTCGAACTGATCCGCGAGCGCGAAGTCGTCGCGCTGTCCCAGGATGACGAAGGCGTCGAAATTACCGTCGAAGCCCCTGACGGTTCCCGCGAAACCTATGCCGGCCGTTTCCTGATCGGCGCCGATGGCGGCCGGTCGATCGTGCGCAAGACGCTGGGCATCGATTTCCCGGGTTTCACCTGGGAAGAGCGCTTCATCATCGTATCGACCTATTACGATTTCGAAGAAGCCGCCGGCTACCGATACCGCAACTATGTCGCCCATCCCGAGCGCTGGTGCGCCATGATCAAGGTGCCCGGCGACGAGAGCGAAGGCGTATGGCGCGCCCTGTTCCCCGCCTTCGGCGACGCACCCGACGAAGAAGTTCTGAGCGACGAATGGATCCAGGCGCGCTTCGCCGAATGCTATCCCTACGATCCGCCCTACGACCTGCTGCACCGGAATCTGTACAGCGTGCACCAGCGGGTTGCGGAATCCTTCGCGAAGGGACGGGTCGCGCTCGCCGGCGATGCCGCCCATGTCAACAATCCGCTCGGCGGGATGGGCATGAACAGCGGCATCCATGACGGCATCAACCTCGCCGACAAACTGGCCGAAGCCTGGCACGGCGGCGATCACGAAGCGCTGCTTGCCCGCTACGACCGCCAGCGCCGCCCCATGGCGGAAAAATACGTGCAGGCCCAGTCGATCAACAACAAGCGCCTGTTGCAGGAAACCGACCCGGACATCCGCCAGGAGCGTCTGAACGAACTATACGAGACCAGCCAGGACGAAGCCGCCAATCGCGCCTACCTGCTGCGGTCGTCGCTGGTACAAATGGTCGAAGAAGCGGATTCGATCGAATAACAGCAACAGGTCAAATCCCATGGAACGAACGGCAACCTGCCTCTGTGGACAGCTTAAAATAACGTTGGATGGCGACCCCGCCCGGGTGAACATGTGCAGTTGCACAGAATGCCAGCGCCGGTCGGGCAGCGCGTTTCAGCTCGGCGCGTTTTTCGATGAAGGCCAGATCAAGACTGTCGAGGGCGATTCCAGCATCTATACCCGCACCGGCGGGTCAGGCAATGGGATCGATCTGCATTTCTGCCCGACCTGCGGGGTATCGGTGTATTTCCGGCCCGCTGCGCGGCCGGCGGTGGTGGGCGTCCATGGCGGCTGCTTTGCCGATCCCGGATTTCCCGCCCCCAACACCGCCGGGTGGACACAGGACAAGCACGACTGGGTTGTCGTCCCCGACGGAACGAACAGCTTCGACCGAAATCCGCAATAGGCTGAGCGGGCAGGCATTCCTACCCTGCGCCTAGGATTGTCCGCCGCTGCAATTGATCACGTCGCCGGTGACGAAGCTTGCGTCGTCGGACGCCAGAAACGCAACCGCAGCGGCATGTTCTTCGGGCATGCCCCGCCGGCGCAGGGCTTGCTGGCTCCGGATGTCGGCGCTCATCTCGCGCCGGTACTCGTCGCCCTCTTCCTGCGCGAGGTCTTCGGCCATGGCACCGTCACCGAGCGACAGGCGCGACGTTATCCGGTCGGGGATATCCGTTCCCCCCGGCGACACCGTGTTGACCCGGATTCCGTAGCGTCCATATTCCATGGACAGTACCTTGCCGAGCGCCAGGATGCCGCCCTTGCTGGATGCATAGGGCGCCCGGTACAGCCCCCGGACCGATTGCGAACCGATATTGATGATCGAGCCCGCCTTCTGTTCCATCATGATCGGCAACACCGCCCGGCAGCCCCAGAGCGTCGGCAGGAGCGAACGTTCAAGCTCCAGTTTCACCTCTTCCTCGGAATACAGGTGAAAGGGTTTCATCCAGATCGTGCCGCCGACATTGTTGACCAGCACGTCGATGCGGCCGAACGCCGTCATCGCGGTGTCCATCATCTCCCCGGCGCCCGCAAACGTGCCGAGGTCCACAATCGCCTTGATCGCGTCGGCTCCCGCCGCGCACAGCGCTTCGGTCGTCTCGGTGGCCCCTTCCTCGACGCGGTCGGCAACGACGATCTTGCCGCCTTCCTGGCCGAGCCGCCGCGCGATGGCCCGCCCGATCCCCTGCCCCGCGCCGGTAACCACGCAGACTTTGTTCTCCAGCCGGCGGGCGCCGGCTGCTCTCGGGTCGAGTTCGCCAGTTACAGTCTCAGCCACATTCTTCTCCAATTCAGCCGCATGTTCAGATCGAGGTATGGGCGACGCCCTTTTTGACCTTCATCGGTTCGCCCGGCGCGTCGCTGAATGCGATATCGCGGGACAGTTCGAACGACGCCGAGCGCACCGCCTGGGAATCCGGGTCGAGACCGGGGGGAGGTTTTCCCTTTTCCAGGTCAAGCGCCGCCTTGCGCAGCTGCCGCCGCGCCAGAGTTATCGCCTTGTCGGTCATGACGAGATTCTCGCGCGCGCGGTCCGCGACGGGACCCATGCTTTCCTGCAGCGAGGCGTCCTGCATGGCGATCCCCTTGACGCCGCTGAAGGTGGTTCGCGCCTTCTGGGCATCGCGGTCCATCAGGTAATCGTTGTCCCGGTTGGCGACCGGCCGGAAGGTTCCCGGCATCAGGTTCACATGCAGGCTGCCGCCGTCCTTCATAACGCCCAGTTCCAGCTCGTTAAGCGGCCGGCCAGGATGGTAGGAAAACGTCCATGCGAAGCAGTTCTCGTCGTCGATCGGCACCCAGGCGTGACCGTGCAGGGGATTGTCGCCATAGGGCGGAACGATGGTGTACCAGGGCATGATCCACGGCGTGACCCGCCAATAGTATTTCTCGTCCGCCGCGTTACGCCGCACGCCGATATTCAGCCCGCCGGACGATTCGAGCACTTCGAATATCGGCGTGTGGTCAGCGAGAAGATGGTCCGAGCCCTTCGATCCGTGATGCAGCGGGTCGCTCCGCAGTTCGCCGCTATGAAGGAAGCCGACATGGCTCGAATCGATCCCCCCTTCGAGCGCCTGTAGGTAGTTGCATTCTTCGAGCCGCTTCGAATGGTAGCGCTGGTCCGCCGGCACGGCCGCCCATTCGAAAGCGGGTGGGGGCGGCTGTTCTTCCGTCGGCCCCATATAGGCCCACACGATGCCGCCGCGCTCGACGCAGGGATAGGATGTCAGCGAGACCTCCTCGCAGAAACGGCTCTCCGGCGGCTCAGACGGAATTTCGAGGCATGTGCCTTCGACATCGAATTTCCAGCCGTGATAGGGGCAGCGGATACCGCCCTCTTCGTTGCGGCCGAACCACAGCGATACGCGGCGGTGGGCGCAGAATTCCTCGATCAGGCCGAGCCGGCCCTCGCTGTCGCGAAACGCCAGCAGGCGTTCGGATAGCAGTTTGACGCGGACCGGCGGGCCGCCGTTCTCGGCCACTTCGCCCGAGAGCAGAAACGGTATCCAGTAGCGGCGGAACAGATTGCCCATCGGGGTCTCGGGGCCGGTTTGGGTGACCAGTTTATTCCGCTCGTCTGTCAGCACGGCTTTCCCTTTCTGCTGCGCGTAACGCCCGCGTCTTCATTGTTATTTTTACGCCGACCCAGCGCGAATTCAGGCAGGGCCGACCGCTTCAATATGCCATGCGGGGACAGGGGCGACCATTGGCAACGCTTAAAAAATTGTGGGGAAGGGGCGTCTCCTAATCGCCTTCCAGCGATTTCGTCATGGCATCGCGCCGCGGCACCGCCCAGAACCAAAGGCCGATCAGCAGCACCGCGCCGACAATGACCGGGGCCTGGAAACCGAACAGTTCCGCAAGCGAGCCCATGACGATGGCGCCGATGGCCGGCGCGCCGCGGCCGATCATGCCGTACAGGCTCATCACCCGGCCGCGCATATGGGGATCGACGGCGTTCTGCAGCAGGGTCTGTTCGCCGACGCCGATAATGATGACGGCAAAGCCGGAGATCGTCAGGCAGATCAGCGCGACAGCGTAAAGATTCGTTGCGGCGAAGCCGATCAGCGACAGGCCGAGCAGCAGGATCGAGAGCACCACCCGCGCTGTCAGCCCCGCAACCTGGCCGCGCTGGGCAATCCAGAACCCGCCGACCATGGCCCCGAGGCCGGTTGCCGACAGCATCAGCGCATAACCGTCGGCGCCGCGGCCGAACACCTCGTCGGCGAAGCCCGACAACAGTTCCATGTAGGGCCGCCCGAAAACCGACACAACGGTCAGCACGACAAGCATCCGCGCGATGCCGACATGCTGCATGGCATAGCGGAACCCTTCGGCAATTTCGCGCGGCACCTCGCGGGCGGGCGTGTGCGCCTTGCCGCTCCGCGGGTTGGCGATGCGGATAAACAGCAGCGAGCCGACAAACCACACATAGCTCAGCGCGTTGAAGATGAAGGCGAAGCCGATCCCCCAGCCGTTGATCAGCAGTCCCGCGATGACCGGCCCGATCGCCTTCGCCGAGTTGAAGATCATCGAATTGATGCCGATCGCCGCCGACAGGTTTTCGCGTGCCACCAGATGCGGCACCAGGGCAAGGCGGGCCGGCTGGTTGAAGGACAGGATGATCCCGTGCGCCAGCACAAGGGCGAACAGAAGTTCCGGCGTCATCACGCCCATGAACGTCAGCACGGCCAGAATGGCGGACTGAATCGCCGCCAGAACCTGCGTGATCTTGATCATGGTCAGGATGTTCACCCGGTCGGCAATGGCGCCGGCAACCGGGCCGATAAACACCACCGGCAACAGATCCGCGACCGTCATCAGCCCGAGCCAGAACCCGGACCCGGTCATTTCCCAGGTAAACCACATGACCGCAGCGCGCTGCGCCCAGGTGCCGTTATGCGACAGCAGATTGCCGATCGAAAACGCCCGGTAATTGCGATCGCGCAGCGCGGCGGCAAGCGCCGGAAATCCTGAAATGACAGCCATATTCCTTTGTAACCCATTTCGGGGACGGTTGGCGGCTTTCGATGCCGAATTCCCGAATCGCCTTGCTGACCGGTGGCCCGGTTGCTAGCCTGATCCGCAACAACGCTATGGGGGCGACATTATGCCGGACGGAACACCCACACCGGGACGCACCAACACGCTGGAGCCGTTCTGGATGCCGTTTACGGCGAATCGCCAGTTCAAGGCGGCGCCGCGCATGCTGGTCTCGGCCAAGGACATGCATTACACGGACGACCGCGGGCGGCGCATCCTCGACGGCACGTCGGGCATGTGGTGTTCCAATGCGGGGCACGGGCGGGACCGGATTACCGAGGCGATCAAGGCATCGGCGGAAACGCTGGATTACGCGCCGACCTTCCAGTGGGGCCACCCGTCGGCGTTCGAACTCTCGTCCCGGCTGACCCAGCTTTTCCCCGGCGACCTGGATTATGTGTTTTACGGCAATTCCGGATCGGAAGCGGTCGACACCGCGCTGAAGATCGCGCTCGGGTATCATCAGGCGCGGGGCGACGCCAAACGCACCCGGCTGATCGGCCGCGAACGCGGCTATCACGGGGTCGGAATCGGCGGCACGTCGGTCGGCGGCATTTCCAACAACCGCAAGCAGTTCGGCACGCTTCTGGCCGGAGTCGATCACCTGCCCCACACCCATAATCTGGCGGAAAACGCCTATTCCCGCGGCCAGCCGGCCTGGGGCGGGCACCTGGCGGAAGACCTGGAACGCATCGTCGCGCTGCACGATGCATCCACCATTGCCGCCGTTATCGTGGAACCGGTTGCCGGGTCGACCGGCGTGCTGGTACCGCCCAAGGGATACCTGGAGAAGATTCGCAGCATCTGCGATACCCACGGCATCCTGCTCATCTTCGACGAGGTCATCACCGGGTTCGGTCGGCTCGGCGACCCGTTCGCCGCCGATTATTTCGGTGTCGTGCCCGACATGATGACCATGGCCAAAGGCCTTACCAACGCCACCGTCCCGATGTCGGCCATTGCCGCCCGCGCGCCGATCTACGAAGCGTTCATGCAGGGCCCGCCCAATATGATCGAGCTGTTCCACGGCTATACCTACTCGGCGCATCCGCTGGCCTGCGCGGCGGGCATCGCGACGCTGGACGTATTCGCCGAGGAAGACCTGTTCGCCCGCGGCACGTCGCTGGCGCCCAAGTGGGAAGCCGCCCTGCACGGCCTGAAAGGCCTGCCCAACGTGATCGATATCCGCAATATCGGCATGATGGGCGCGATCGAACTGGCGCCCCGCGACGGTGCGCCGACGGCGCGGGCCTTCGACGTGTTTCTCGAATGTTTCGAAAAGGGGCTGCTTGTGCGGCAAACAGGCGATATCATGGCCCTGTCGCCGCCATTGATCGTGTCCGAGGACCAGATCGACGAGATGGCGAATATTCTGGGAGACGCGATCCGCGAAGTGGATTGATCGCCCAGGGGGGAAATCGGCACTGAGACGACGATTGCTCGACGACAAAGGCTCTGAGAGCAACGAACGATTGGGTAGGCTTTAACGCGGTGTCCGATACGGTAATCAGAAACAGGAGTACACACGAATGACGTTCAAAAAAATTGCGATCGTGATCGCGGCCACCGCACTGTTGGGCGCGTGCGGCGGGCTCGAACTGGGGAACGCCCAGAAAACCGCGCCCACGGGCGATGCTTTCTCGATGGCGCTGTACAAGGAATACATCGCCCTGTCGAAAGACGAATATGGCGAGGGCGACTACGAGGATTCAGACGTCTTCGCGATGCGCGCGATTGCGGCCGCCGGCGGCAAGCCGACCGCGCCCGAAGCGCCTGATGCCCGCCCGCAGCCGAAGCGCCCCGGCGCGCTGATCGCCAAGGCCCATCCGCGGCTGGTAAAGGCGCTCGCCGGCCCCGGCGCCAAGGCGGATCCCGCCACGGCCGCCCGCGCCCAGGCAATGTACGAATGCTGGGCGCAGGAGCAGGAAGAAAACAACCAGCAGGATCATATTGACCGCTGCCGGATCGGGTTCTTCATCGCGATCGCCCAGATCGAGAAAGCGGCCCCGGCCAAGCCCGCCATGAAAAAGCCGGTGGCAAAGCTGTCGCCGCTGACCTTCCTGGTCTATTTCGGGTTTAACAGCACCGAGATCGACGCCACGGCCAATTCGGTTATCGGAACGGCTGCAAACGTGATCAAGGAATCCAAGCCCAAGGTTGTTTCCGTCACCGGTCATACCGACCGCGCGGGTTCAGGCAGCTACAACTCAGCATTGGCCGAGAAACGCGCCAATGCTGTCGCTGCCGCCCTGACCAAGCTCGGCGTCTCCGGCCGTCTGCTGACGATCGGCTCGCTCGGCGAAAACGCCAATGCCGTCGCCACCAAGGACGGCATGCAGGAATCGGGCAACCGCCGGGTCGAAGTAACGGTTCGCTACTAAACCCGAACGCCTGACGAAACCGGGGCCGCGGGGAAACCTGCGGCCCCTTTCGTTTTACCCCGCTGTGTTGTCGGGTGGACAGGGGCCGATCTGTGCGTATATCACTTTGCCGATAAGAACCCCGTTTGCCGATAAGGACCCCGCTTCAAAGCAGGTTAGAAAGCCATCCTGAATGACCGACCTTCGCAGTTATCTCAACGAAATCGACAACGCCATTTTCCGCCCCGATACCCCCGTCTCGGTGGTCCAGGAAATCACGGCGCTGCAGCATGTCATGGGCGCGCGCAGCACCAATCCGGCGATCTTCGTCCGCCAGCCGAAACTGCGGGACGGCACGATCAGCGACATGCCGGTCCTGACCAACCTGTTCGCCAGCCGCGAACTGTCGGCGAAGGCGCTTGGGATCGACGATCACCGGGATTCCGCAAAGGCGCTGGCCGACCTGTCGTCGCGGGCGATCGATCCCGTCGTCGTCGATGCTGCGGATGCACCCGTGCGCGACATCGCCGACGAAGGCGAGGCCGCCAACCTGCTGTCCCTGCCCGCATTGCGCCAGCACGAAGGCGACGCCGGCCATTACGTGACCTGCGGCCATGTCGTCACCTACGACCCCGATACCGGTATCGACAACATGGGCATCCAGCGCCTGTGGGTGCGCGGCGAACGGCTGATGGGCTGCTACATGCTGGAAACGTCGCACAACATGATCAACCTGCGGAAATTCTGGGAAAAGGGCGAACCCTGCCCGGTCGCCGTCTGGGTCGGCCATCACCCGGCCGTGGAGATGGGCGCGCAGGCCAAGCTCGGCTACCCGGAAAGCCACTGGAACGTCGCCGGCGGCGCGCTGGGCGAAGCCCTGCGGCTGGTCCCGTCGGTCACCCATGGCGAAAAGATCATGGTCCCCGCCGACGCCGAAATCGTCATCGAGGGTTTCCTGCCGCCCGGCCGCATCGAGGCCGAAGGCCCGTTCGCCGAGTTTTCCGGCTATCAGGGCCCGCAGATCCCCAACCCGGTGATTGAGGTCACCTGCATCACGCGGCGCCGCGACGCCATCTATCACGATTGCGGATCGGGCCTCGCCGATCACCTGGTGCCCGACAATATGGGCATGGAAGGCGCGATCTACGCCCTGGCGCGGCAGGTCTCGCCGTCGCTGGTCAATGTCCACGTCCCGGTTTCAGGCCGCCGGTTTCACGCCTATCTCCAGTTCAAAGATCCGAAACCCGGCGAAGCGCGCGACGCCATGATGGCCGCCATCGCATTCCGCCGGCTGAAAGCCGTCTATGCGTTCGACGACGATATCGACATATTCGACGACCGCCAGGCGATGTGGGCGATCGCCACCCGTGTACAATGGCACCGCGACCTGATGAAGCTCGACGGGCTGACCCTCGCGCCGCTCGACCCGTCGGCGCCCGCTACCGGCAGGACCATCACCAAGGCAGCGATCGATGCCACCCTGCCGCCGGCCCAGAAACCCGGCATGCCCAAGCCCGTCGCGCCGCGCAACCGGGTATCGGACGAGGCGCTTGCCGCCGCCGAAGCCGTGCTCGACGGCATAGATACAACAGGATGGCCCAAGTGATGTCCGATTCAATGTTCGACAAACCCGGAAACGCGACCTGGGCGCAATGCCCCGCATGCGATTACTGGTTCCCCGTCGCGCCCGTCCTGCTGCAGATGGAGACCGTGGATCTGATCTGCCCGGACTGTTCCGAACCGTTTGCGCCGAAGGATGCGAAAGCCCTGGTCGGTGGCTAGAGGGAATTGAGATACCCGTCCGTTCTGCGATGATGACCGAACAACAAAAAGCCGGATACACCGATGGACAGCATTGAAACGCCCCGCGCCAACACCGCCCAGCAGTTCACCTATGAAGACCTGCGCGACTGGATCGACCGCGCCGACCAGCTCGGCGAGCTGAAACGCGTCGACGGCGCGTCCTGGGAAAAGGATATCGGCCTCGCCGCCGAGATCGTCATCCGCGAAGACGACGGCCCGGCCGTACTGTTCGACAAGGTGCCCGGCTGCCCGGACGGGTTCCGCGTGCTGATCAACGTGTTCGGCGGCACCCGGCGGAATATGACCCTGGGCTTCCCCGATCACCTGACCAAGCAGG
This sequence comes from uncultured Rhodospirillaceae bacterium, assembly GCA_963974055.1. Taxonomy (GTDB): domain Bacteria; phylum Pseudomonadota; class Alphaproteobacteria; order MPNO01; family UBA830; genus CAXBCP01. Next base: position 188,268 of record CAXBCP010000003.1, on the reverse strand, counting down.
AACTGTCGGACGGCTGCTTCAATTCCTTCGTGAAGACCCGCAAGACCATCCCGCACGAGATGGTCGAGGACGGCCCGGTTTTCGAGAATATTCTGACCGGCGACGATATCGACCTGATGAAATTCCCGACCCCGATGTGGCACCCCGGCGACGGCGGCCGCTATATCGGCACCGGCACCTATACGGTCACCCGCGATCCCGACGAAGGCTGGATGAACTGCGGCGCCTACCGCGCCATGGTGCATGACAAAAAATCCGTCGGCTGTTTCATGGTCACCGGCAAGCACGGCTACATCCACCGCAACAAATACTGGGACAAGGGCGAGCCCTGCCCGGTGGTGATGGTCGTCGGCGGCGAGCCCATCGCCTTCTTCAACGGCGGCGCCGAAGCGCCCTACGGCACGTTCGAGCTCGACATCGTCGGCGGCATCCGCAACAAGGCGGTCGAATGCGTCGCCGGCAAAATCACCGGCCTGCCGTTTCCCGCGAATGCCGAAATCGTATTCGAGGGACATCTCTATCCCGGCAAGGTGAAGAACGAAGGCCCGTTCGGCGAATGGACCGGGTATTACGCCAGCGGCGAACACCCGGAACCGGTGCTCGAGATCGAGGCGATCTATCACCGCAACGACCCGATACTTCTCGGTGTGCCGCCCATGGGTCAGGGATCGGACGAAATGGCGCGCTACCGCGCTGTGCTCCGCTCTGCCATGCTCAAGCAGAACCTCGCCGATGCCGGCGTGCCAGACGTCACCGGCGTGTGGTGCCACGAAATCGGCGCCTCGCGGCTGTTTCACAGCGTTTCGATCAAGTCGCGCTATCCCGGCCATTCGAAACAGGCAGGTCATATCGCCGCCCAATGCCAGGCATCGAACTATGCCAACCGGTTCGTCGTCGTTGTCGACGACGATATCGACGTCACCGATCTCGAACAGGTCATCTGGGCCATGTGCACGCGCTGCGACCCGGCGACCACCATCGATATCGTCAAAGGCGCATGGACATCGCCCGCCGATCCGCGCCTGACCCCGGAACAGAAGGCCAGCGGCGACATCACCAACAGCCGGGCCATCATCGACGCCTGCCGGCCGTTCCACTGGAAAGACGATTTCCCCGCGGTGAACGCCCCCGGGCCGGACGCGATCCGCGAAGCCCGCGAAAAATTCGGCTACCTGCTGGATTGAGACCTATGACCCAACGGCTTCCGGGGATGTTCGCGGTTCTGGCGTTCGCGGTAATGGTCATGATCTTTGCCCCCGCGCCGACCGCTCTGGCGGACATGAGCATGCAAAGGATCGATACCTTTATGATCGATCGCACGGAAGTCACGGTCGGCCAGTTCCGCCGTTTCATACGGGCAACCGGCCTTGTCACCAAGGCCGAAAAATCCGGCGGCGGACTGGTTTACGCGGCCGGATGGGAGCAAAAGCCTGGCTGGGTATGGTCGGCGCCCTTCGGCGTGCCGGCCCGGGACGACGAACCGGCCGTTCACGTCACCTTTGACGAAGCGGCCGCGTACTGTCGCTGGGACGGGAAAAGACTGCCGACCGATGACGAATGGCAGCGCGCCGCTTATACCGAGATGCGCCCGGATCCGCCGCCGCCCCTGATGAGCGGGACCACCTACCCCTATCCTACAGGTACGACACCCCGAGGCGCCAACTGCCTTGGAGATTGCGGCGCCGCACCGGCTATCGATCACAGCGCCCGACTCACCCGCGGCATCGGCCATGCCCGCGCAGGAACGACCGTCGCCGGTGTAAACGGGCTTTTCGATATGGGGGCCAATGTTTGGGAATGGACTGAAGACGGCGGGACCTCCGAGAAAGGCACGCGCGGCGGCTCCTGGTGGTATGGCGCCGCCCGCATGAAGAAGGACAACCCCGCCACGAAGCCCCGCGATATGGCCGTCGTCTATATCGGATTTCGCTGCGCGGTAAATATCAAACGGTAGCTCAAGGATTTCGGGTTCAGCACCCTGTCCGTTCCGATGATACTCCCGGATGACATGGGAATCATCGAACAGGCTGGCCGCCGGAGACCGGGACTGACGGTGCCGGCCCCGGACGAAAGCGTGCTGCCCCACCTGCCCCCTGTGCGCAACGCATTCGTGCGGTACATGCATGGCTGGCTGTTGGCGCATTCCGCGCGGTTGGGATACTCTTCCCCGCAGTTATTTCCCAGGGAACACCCCGCCTATGAAAAGCTCCTGGCGCACACCCGCCGTCGTCCTGACCTGCGGCACGATCATTCTGTTTATCAGCTTCGGCGCACGGAATATTTTCGGGCTCCTGCTCGACCCGATGACCGAGTCGACGGCATTGGATGTCGGCGATTTTTCGCTCGCGATCGGGGTCCAGGCCGTCATATGGGGGCTGACCACGCCGATCACGGCATCTCTCGCCGAACGATACGGCACGGCGCGCATGATCGCGCTCGGCGGCGTTATATACGCGGCCGGCCTTGCGCTGATGGCAATGGTGCAGACGCCCCTGCACATGAATCTGACCGCCGGCCTGATGCTCGGTCTCGGGCTGAGCGCGACCGGTTTCCCGATTATTCTGGCGGCGATCACCAAACGGGTAGACGCCAAACGCCGCAGCCTGTTCCTCGGGATCGGCAGTGCAGCGGGTTCGTCGGGCCAGCTCGCGCTGGTGCCGATGGGCCAATACATTATCGGCGGCTACGGCTGGGCGGTTGCGGCGCTTGTCTTCGCCTGCCTGGTCGCGATCATCGTTCCGCTGTCGTCGGCGATGGTGGACCCGACGCGCGAGGCCGTCGACCCCAATGCGCCGCCGCAGCAGAAACTGGGCGAAGCCGTCCGCGAGGCCCTGAATCACCGCGGGTTCCTGCTGCTGACGACAGGCTATTTCGTCTGCGGCTACCAGGTGATGTTTCTCGGCACGCATTTGCCCAATTTTATCACCGAGACAGGACAAAATCCCTGGGTCGGCGCGACGGCACTGTCGTTGATCGGGCTGTTTAACATCGTCGGGACGCTGACCTGGGGCGCACTCGGCGGCAAGTTCCGGATGAAATACCTGCTGACCAGCATCTACCTGCTGCGCTCCGCGGTGCTCGCCATCTACATCCTGTTGCCGATCACCGCGATGAGCACCTATATTTTCGCCGCCGCGATCGGGCTGCTGTGGCTCGCTACGGTGCCGCTCACCTCGGGGCTGGTCGCGCGCATGTTCGGGCTGCGCTACATGGCGACACTGACGGGACTGGTCTTTTTCAGCCACCAGCTCGGCAGCTTTGCCGGCGCCTGGCTGGGTGGCGTATTCTTCGAGACGACGGGCACCTACGATATGATCTGGTGGATCGGCGTCGGACTCGGCCTGGTCGCCGCCGCACTGCACTATCCGATAGACGACAAACCGGTTGTGCGGGCGCAGGCACAGGGCGCATAACCGCCCGATGACCTCCTCTCCTATCTCCCGCAACTGGCGCACACCGTTCGTCATCCTGCTCGCCGGGACGACGATCGTGTTCCTGTCGCTGGGCGCGCGCATGACGTTCGGTTTGTGGCTGCCCGACGCGTCGCTGGACCTGTTCGGGCCGAACCAGTTGAAGATCCTGTCGCTGTCGGTGGCCCTGCAATCTCTGTTCTGGGGCATCGGCACGCCAATCGCAGGCAATATCGCCGACAAGTACGGTGCAGGCCGCGTGATCGCAGCGGCAGGCATCCTGTATTCCATCGGGCTCGTCCTGATGACCGTATCGACAACGCCGCTGATGGCGCATCTGTCGATCGGCGTGTTCACCGGGTTCGCCATGTCTGGAGCCATGTTCCCGATCATCCTGTCGGCGATCAGCCGCGCGGTCACGCCGGAAAAACGCAACCTGTATCTCGGCATTGCCAGTGCCGGCGGCTCGTCCGGGCAGGTGCTGATGATCCCGATGGGCCAGTTCATCATCGACAGTCAGGGCTGGGTGATCACGCTTTATGCGATGGCGATCATGACGGCGCTGATCGTGCCGCTCGCCTTCGTGATGATGACGCGCAAGGCAGAGGTCGGCAGCGGGCCGGTCATCCCCGTACTGACGACCGGAGCGGCCATCCGCGAGGCGTTCGGGCATCGCGGCTACGTGCTGCTGACCGGCGGTTACTTCGTCTGCGGCCTTCAGACCATGTTTATCGGCACCCATTTCCCCAACATGCTGTTCAGCCTGAAGGTCGACGCGACGGTGGCGGCCTTATCGCTGTCGCTGATCGGCGCGTTCAACATTCTCGGCACGTTCACCTGGGGCGCGATGGGCGGGAAATTCCGCCAGAAGTACCTTCTGTGCTGGCTGTATTCGCTGCGCTCGGTAGTAATGATCGGCTTTATCCTGCTACCCGTCTCCTCGACCAGCGTCATCGTGTTTTCCTGCCTGATGGGCCTGTTATGGCTCGGCACTGTGCCGCTGACCGGTTCCATCGTCGCACAGGTCTTCGGGCTGCGTCACATGGGGATGCTGTTCGGGTTCGCCTTCGTCGCGCATCAGATCGGCAGCTTCATCGGCATCTATGCCGCCGGGTATTTCTTCGACATGTTCGGCAATTACAACGGAATCTGGTGGGCCGCCATTATCATGGGGCTGGTCGCATCGCTGATGAACTACCCGATCAACGACACGCCCATCGAACGCCAGGCGGCTGCCCAGAAGGCCTGACGCGCCGGCAGAACGGCAGACAGCCGGTTCCGCAAATTCCGGAATGACGGGACCGGCCTTGTCCGGCACACTTCCGTTATCAGCCGGATAAGGAAAGACCGATATGCGCCCGACGACCGCCGACAAACGAGAAACGTTCCGCGAACTGCACGAATCCGGCTGTTTCGTGATCCCCAACCCGTGGGATACAGGGTCCGCCGCGATCCTGCAAAGCCTCGGCTTCCGGGCGCTGGCGTCTTCCAGCGCCGGGTTTGCGTGGTCCCGGGCGCGCCCGGATTACAACGTCGCCCGCGACGACCTGCTCGCCCATCTGACGGCGCTGGTGAACGCCACGGATATCCCGGTCAATGCCGATTTCGAAAACGGCTTTGCCGACGATCCGGACGGTGTCGCGGCAAACGTGGCCCTAGCCATAGAAACAGGGATTGCCGGGCTGTCGGTGGAGGATTCGAGCTGGGCCGAGGGCGACCCGCTTTACGATTTCGACCTGTCGGTCGCCCGTGTCGAAGCCGCCCGCAAGGCCGTCGACGACAGCGGAACCGGCGTGTTCCTGACGGCGCGCTCCGAGGGGTTCTTCGCCGGCAAACCCGATTTCGACGACATGCTGGCGCGAATCCGGGCCTATGCCGATGCCGGCGCAGATTGCCTCTACGCGCCGGGCCTGCGCGAAGAAGCGCAGATCAGGGCCGTGATCGAGGCGGTCGCACCCAAACCGGTAAACGTGCTGACTTTCGGCCTGTCGGTGGAAACCCTCGCCGGGCTCGGCGCGCGGCGTATCAGTGTCGGTGGACAGCTTGCCCGCAGCGCCTATACGGAACTGCACCGGCTTGCCGCCGGTATCGCCGAAACGGGGGAATTCAGGGCCTTGCAGCCGTCACCGGACGGCGTGAACCTGAACAAGCTGTTCGAAGGATATCGAACGGACTGACGGTCGAAAGTCCCCCTTCCCTACTCCGCCGGGACTTCGGCCGCGATTTCCTCGTCGACGAGCGGCATTACCTGCAGCCACTTTTCGATCTCGGCGGGATCGTCGAACAGGGTTTCCAGCTCGGCACGGGCCTCCGCCTCTGTCTGGCAACCGGACTCGATGACCGACAGGTTGGCATCCGCGATGCTGGTCGCCAGTTCGAGACGGATTCCGTTGGGGTCGTAGAAATAGGCCGACCAGAACCGCCCGCCGAGATGGACCGGTCCGATCAGGTCGACGCCGCAGGATTTCACGTGATCGCAGAGTTCGTCGAATTCGTCCTTCGGCACATGAAACGCCAGATGCTGCATACCGCCCGGCAGGTCGCGGTTGGCGCGCTCGAGATCCTTGGGGTATTCGAAAAACGCGAGAAACGTGTCGTTTCCCATATTGAAGAAATAGTGCCGCAGGTCTTCATAGGGCGGCTGGCCGCGATCCTGTTCGAACGGCACGCGCCGTACGTGGACTAGCTGCATCCGGAGGACGCGGGTATAGAAATCCATCGTCATCGGCATGTCGTCGGTGATCAGCGCGAGGTGATCGATCCCGCGCACGCCGACGGGTTTCAGATTCGGGCGTTTCGGACTGCTCATTGTTTCGCTCCCAGAAACTTGTTTACTTCGGCAACCAGCGCATCGGGCGCATCGCCCGCGACATCGTGGCTGGCATCGACTTCGACCAGTTCGATGTTCTTGTTCGTGTCTTTTACTTTAGCAACGTTTTCGGCGGCGAACATGTCGGACCGGGCCCCGCGCACCACCAGTGTCGGACAGGCTACCCGGCCAAGCGCCGCCCACATGTCCGGCCCGCCGGCGGGAGCTTTGCCGTCGAGCACCGCCTGGAACCGGGCGCGATGGAACGTGTCGCGTTTGAGGATAAAACCGTCATCCGTTTTTTTCAGATAAGCTTCCATGCGCAACCGGTACGGGTCGTCCGCCGCGAGGCCGGTATCGCGGCCGAAATAGGCGAGCGCCGCGTCCACTGTCGCGAAACTGTCTGGAACACCGGCGACGGTCCGCGTAATGCGCTGCGAACCCGCCTTCGCGTTGACCGGGGAATAATCGCATAAAATCAATGACTTGATACGATCCGGGTATTCCGCCGCACACCAGGTCGCGTTGCGTCCGCCCATGGAATGTCCCATCAGGTCGAACGTCTCCCAGCCAAGGCTGTCGGCGATCGCGATGCAGTCCCCGGCGTAGTCGCCGATGCTGTAGGCCTCGCTCGGGCTCCACGTCGAATCGCCGAAACCGCGCATGTCCATCGCCACGACATCGCGCCCGCCGGCAGCAAGGCAGGACGCAACCGGGATCCAGTCATAGGAAAAATAACTCAGCCCATGGACGATCAGCAGCGGGGCGCCTCCTGCGGCGCCGAAGCGGCGGTAGAACAGGTCCACATCGCCGGTCTCGACGGTGCCGGTCTCGTGTGCGGGAAGGCTCATTTCTCTTTCTGCTCCGAAGCTCAGTTCAGTTTCACTTCTGGGACGGTTGTTTCACAGGTGACACAATTCACACAAAGGGCGGTTTCGGATCGATCCCGAGTGACAGCCGCCCGCGGTTCTCCGCCGCGTTGTTCGGATCGATCGCGACATGCGATCGGATCGCGTAGATATCTCGGAACATCCGCTGCAGCGGATTGCGGTCGAACATCGCACCGGTGCCCGCATCCATGAATACATCGGTAACGACCTGGGTACACTGGCGCAACACTTCGGCCATGCGCAGCCGATGACCGATGCGGTCTTCGGCGGTGAACGTGTCGCCGGCCTCGGCGCGGCGCTGGAACGCCTCCGCCGCGCCCATCAGGCTGTCGCGCGCCATTGCCGCCTGTTCGGTCGCCCGGCCGAGCGCGATCTGCGACGGCGCCGCCTCCGACTGCTTGCCGGACATCAGGGCAGACCCGCGGGTCTCAAGACGGTCGCGATAGGCATCGACCGCGGCCAGCGCGATCCCGACGGCAGGCGCGGCAACCATGGTCGAGAATATCATGATCCGCGGCACCCCCTGGTACATCGCGCCCGCATTGACCGCGGCGCCGGGTGGCGGGTCGGAATCGTAGTTCCAGACGTTCAGCGCGCGATAATCCGGGACAAACACGTCTTCGAGCACCACGGTTTTCGATCCGGTGCCGCGCAGTCCCATCACGTGCCAGTCGTCGATCACCTCGGCCACCGCGTCGCGCGGCACAAGGAACGTCAGGGATGCAGATGCGTCGCCGCCCTCGGCGCCGCCGTCGAATGCGGACAGCAGCAACCAGTTGCACTGATCGACCCCGCTGACATAGGGCCATTTGCCGGTCAGCCTGAATCCGCCTGCGACGCGCTGCGCCGTGGTTGTCGGTCCGGTCACCAGGCAGGTGATCAGGTGGTCGCCCGACATGGCATAGACTTCCTCCTGCGCCTCGGCCGGGTAACAGCCGACGAAACGGTTCTGGTTGCCGCACAGACCGACCACCCAGGCATCGGACGCCGAGCCGCGCGCGACTTCCACCGTCACCCCCGCCATGGCGGGCAGGCCGAGCCCGTAACCGCCATAGCGCGGCGCCTGCATGATTTTGAACAGCCCGGCATCGCGCAGATCGTCCAGCGTTTCGGGCAGCATCGAGCGGTTCATTTCTGTCGCGGCGGCGCGGCCCGCCAGAATCGGCGCGAGGTCACGCGCATGCGCCACCAGATCCGCTGCCGATGGCAGGTTCGTTACTTCGGCGTCCATTCCCTTACCATCTTTTCTGCGCGGGAGAGCTGTTCAGGCAACATTCGTTCTTTCATCGCGTTCGTTATCTGCATCGCCCGGTCATCGCCCATATTAGCCGCGAGACTGAACCATTTATAGGCCGCGACGATATCCCGCTCGCCAAGCACTCCCTGCGCATAAATCGTCGCCATCGTCATCAGCGCTTCCACATAGCCCTGATCCGCAGCGCGCCTTATCCATTTCAGGCCTTCCGCCGGATCTGCGGCGCCGGCGATTCCGTTTGCGATCGCCGCGCCGAGCCGCATCTGCGCTTCGGGACCGCCCTGGGCGGCGGCTTTTACGATCCACATCATCGCCCTATGCGGATCCGCCGTTACCCCGCGGCCTTCGAGATAGCGCCCGCCAAGATCGAGCTGCGACGCCGCATCGCCCCGCAGCGCCGCCTTTTCCAGCCATCGCGCCGCTTCGGCGGCATCCGTGTCGGCGCCCGTCCCCTGGTCATGAACCTGCGCCAGCATGATCTGCGCTGACAGATCCCCGGCTTCGGCGGCTTTGCGAAACCATATCGCTGCCCGCTCGGCATTCCGCGGAACGCCGCGTCCCGTGAGATACGCCTCGCCGAGTGCGAGCTGGGCGGCGATATCGCCATCCGTCGCCAGCTTTACCGCCTCCGCCGGATCGCCGCCGGACAGTGCCGACCTGGCCGACACGATATCCGCCTGCACCCCGACGGGCGTCATCGCACCGGGAACGGTCAACAGGGTCAGCAGCACAAGGGTCCGTTTCATAGGCCTACGCTAGCACAGCACCCCTATGGCGGGACAATCCGCCTATGGCCTATATTGGAGCATGGTTCCACCGGACAATCACGACGAAAAAGACGGCCCAGGCGACGGCACGATCAAATCGGTTGTCGTTGCCGCGCAAATCCTCGAAGCCCTGGCCGGATCGGGCGGACCGGTCCGGCTGGCCGATCTTTCGCGCCAGCTCGGCATGCCGCGCGCGCGCATCCACCGCCATCTGAAAACGCTCCGGGAACTGGGCTTCGTATCGCAGGAACGCAACGGCGAGCGCTACTGGCTGGGATCGCGGCTGTTCCATCTCGGCCAGGCCGCCCGTGAGCAATTCGAGATCACGCGGATCGCCGATAAACCGATGCACGACCTGCGCGATGCGTTCGGCCAGACCATCGTGCTGTCGACACCGATAAACGGCGAAGCGCTGGTCGTCGCCGTCACGGAAAGCGAGAACGTGGTGCAGATCAGCGTGCGTCCCGGGGTTCGCCTGTCGGCCCCGCAATCGGCCCAGGGCCGGATCGCGCTCGCCTATGCAACGGATTCGGTGCGGCAACGTATCCTGGGAACGCTGGATGCCGGCAAACGCGCCGAAACCGAAGGCCGCCTCGCGGATATCCGCACACGGCTGTACGAGTTCTCGGCCGGCGAAATGCTCGGCGGGATCAACGTCCTTGCCGCACCGCTTCTCGGCGACGGAGACGATCTTGCCGGCGCACTGGCGGTGGTCGGCGCCGCCCAGGACGTGATCGAGACACAGGACGCCGTCGCGGCCCTCCATGCGCGGGCAGCACAGATTTCGGCCGTGCTCGGCTCCACCGCCTATGACACTCTTTCGAAAGGCAGATAACATGATCTCCACGGAAACACGGATCGGCCGCATAACCCTGAAAAACCCGGTCATCTGCGGTTCCGGCGAGCACGTTCTGACCGAAGCCGGCCTGCGATCGGCGCTCGCCGCCGGGGCCGGCGCCGTGGTCGCCAAATCGGTGAACGAAACCCAGGCCGCCAAGGACCAGCTCGACCGCACCGATTACGCACTGCTTGACGGCAGCTGGAACCGGCTGCCCTGGGATTTCACGGCACCGCGCGATGCAACGCTCGCCTCCCGCTCCGGGCTTCAGACCATGGACTTCGATGCGTGGCTGGAGATCACGGCAAGGCTCGATGCCGAAGCCGCGAAGACCGGCCAGTACGTAATCGGCAGCATCATTCTCGCCGACCTGGACGCCGCCGTCGGTATGGCCCGCCGGATGGCGGCCGCCGGTATCCGGATACTCGAATACAATATCGGCACACCCTATGGCGACGAAGCCGCAGGGGTCGTCACCACGGAACGTGCCACTGACCGGGTCACCGAAATCGTGCGCGCCGTGTGCGAAGCGGTCGATATACCGGTATGGGTCAAGATCACAGGCCAGAGCGAAAACGTCGCGGCACTGGCGCAGGCCGCCCGCGACGGCGGCGCGGAGGCGGTGTCCCTGATGGGACGGTTTCTCGGCATGATCCCGGAGCTCGATACCCAGGCCCCGTTGCTCGGCACCAATCTGGGCACCGGCGGCGGGTGGGCCCTGCCGATCACCTGCTACTGGCTTGCGAAATCGCGCGCACAGCTGGGGCCCGACGCACCGACGATCGGCATGAACGGCGCCCGTGACGGCAATGACGTGATCCGAATGATGCTTGCCGGCGCCCACGCCGTGCAGATATCGACCGCCGTATTCACCAACGGCTTCGGCGTGCTCTCGGACGCCGTGACCACGGTTGCCGCGTATCTCGACGCCCGTAACGACAATGCCACCGACATCATCGGCCGCGCAGCGGACAAGATCGTACCGTTCGGCGACCTGCCGCAGCGCCCCGGCTTCTGGGAAAAATTCGCGCCGCCGGGAGCGATTTAAGCGCTTCCGTCACAGCATCTGTCGCCAGCCTGGATCGGCGGACAGGCAACCGTGCCATAGGAACAGAACACACAGCAATCGCCAGGCAGCGGCTTCAGGACCGCCCCACAGCCCCTGCAGTCGTAAAACCATTGGCAGGCGTCGGTCGGCATGGTTTCGTCCTCGACATGCCCGCACGCGGGACAGGTGATTGCCGAGCGCAGGACTAAGCCGGGCGGGATCGTTTCCATAACGCATATCCAATCATGACGATGAAGGCGGCAAGTGCCGGTAACAGGACAATATCCAGCATGCCGATCAGCGACGACAGGCCAACCGCACCGAGCAGAAGAACCAGCGCGGGCGTAAAACAGCAGATCGCTGTGATCGCCGCCCCGAGGATGCCGATTCCAAGTAATTTTCTGTCCATCGGCGAGAAGCGTAGATCCGGGAACATAATCCAGGACAGACAATTCCCCGTGAACACGCAATGTGATACGGCAAGAGCATGACCATAGACTTTCCCTCCAAGCAATCTGCCCGCCAGGCGGTCTGGGACCGGCTAAAGACCGAGAAGCTTTCGGCCTTCCCGTTCCCGCCGCATGGACGCATCCCCAATTTCAAAGGCGCGAAGGATGCCGCGTTGCGCCTGTTCGACGAGCCGGAATGGCGCGACGCGAAGCGCATCAAGGTCAATCCGGATTCGCCGCAAAAATACGTTCGTGCCGAAGCCCTGCGCCGGGGAATCGTCGTCTATGTACCCACACCGAAGCTGAAGGCGGGATTTCTGAAACTGGACCCCGCGAAAATTCCCTACGACGCGATCAATGATGCCTCCCAGATGTCGCGCTGCGCGAACTGGGCCGAGCCCGTAGCCCTGAAAGACCTGCCGCAAATGGACGCCATCGTGACCGGTTGCGTTGCGGTGACGGATACCGGGCGCCGTGCCGGCAAGGGCGCCGGATACAGCGATATCGAATTCGCCATCCTGCGCGAGCTTGGCCATGACGCCGTGCCGGTCGCGACCACGGTGAACGACGTACAGGTGGTTGGCGCGTTTCCGGTTGAGAGCAACGACCTGCCGCTGACCGTGATCGCCACCCCGACGCAGACCATACGGGTCAGAAAGCCGCCACCACCCCCGACGGGCATCGAGTGGAACCGGCTGACCGGTCAGGACCTGGAAGACATGCCGGTGCTCATGGAATTGAAGGCCCTGAAATCGTAATACAGGCGCGGTTGACCGGACCTGTTCCGTACGCCCCGGGGATAAACGCATTCCCAAAACCCGGGAAACAACGCCCGTTAATTCCCGCGCTAGCGCTGATACTTGATAAACGGCGTCAGCCGACCGACGCGGTCGTAAAGACGGCGGCCATCCGCATTGAAATCCTGGGTCAGCCAATAGACCTGGTCGGCGCCGCGTTCGTCCGCCGCCGTGTAGACCGCCTCAATCAGCGCCCTTCCCGTGCCGGTGCCACGCGCCGCTTCCGCAACGAACAAGTCTTCCAGATAGCAGCGATCGGCAACCGCCCAGGTCACCCGGTGATACAGGTAGTGAACGATGCCGATCAATTCGCCGGAGCCGTCTTCCGCGACCAGGCAATGCATGTCCTCCGCCGTATCCAGCAGGCGCGACCACGTGATGTCCGTGATCCCGGGCGCGAGATCCGTGTTGTAGAATTCGAGATAGCCCTGCCAGAGCAGGTCCCAGGCCGCGCGGTCGGTCGGCCCCGGTCGACGGATTGTGATGGCCATGACTTTTGCGTCCTCAGTACTCGACGGTGAACAATTCCTGGTCGCCACTGACGCTTCGAAGACCGTGGCGTCCCAGCGATACCAGGCGCTCCGTGCACCGCGTCGCTGCGCCCGCAAATTTCTCGGAAACGACCAGATGCCGGCCGAGGGTATCGCATAACGCCTCGATCCGGCTGGCCTCGTTGACGGCCGCGCCGATCACCGTGAAATCGAGACGGTTCCCTGCGCCGACATTGCCGAACTGGACGCGGCCGAGATGGACCGCAATATCGAGCTCCATCGCCGGGTCCCCGGCAGCGCGCCGTTCTTCGTTCCATGTCCGGACGTTTTGCAGTGCTTCGATGGCCGCGTTCAACGCCGTCACGCACACCATTTCGTCGTTCAGATGTTCCAGGCTGAACGTCGCAAGTACGCCATCACCCATATATTTCAGGATTTCCCCGCCGCGGTCTATCACGGGCGGCACGATGCGTTCGAAATAGTCATTGAGCAGCGCGGCCATCACAGCGCCGGTGCTGCGGTCCGAGAGGGCCGTAAAGCCGCGCAGGTCCATGAAAAGGATCGCCGCATCTATATCCTGGAGCGAACCCCGGCTGATTTCACCACTGAGAATCCGTTCACCCGCCTGGTGCCCCACATAGGTGTCCAGGACGTTCAAGGTGATTTCACGCAGCAATCGGTTGTTCATGACCAGAGCAAGGCGTGGCGCAAGGCGGCGTAGCGCGGTCAGACAGGTGGATGTAAATCCGCCGGGCGCATCCGTCGCCCAGGAAATCAGCATGCCCGATTCATAGCCCTGAAGAGATGCAACCCGGAACGGCACCTTGCGGATGACATAATCCGTAATACCCTGTTCCCTGAGTTCCGCGAGCACCGGAAAATCGAACACTGCGTCCGGCCCGGTCAGGATACGTCGGATCTCCAGCATGTCCCTGTTTTCGAGCAAATGGGCCAGCGGGCTTTGCAGGAACTGTTCAGTCGGGCCGCGGTCGGTGGTAAAATTGTCCATGTCGACGTCGCGACCGCGCTGCCAGATGAAACCGCGCGCGTCTATCGTCGGATGCAGGGTGCGCATGGCCAGCATCGAGCGCTGCACGGGGATGCCTGCGTCGTTCAGCCGCTCGCAGAATCCGGCCAGCAGCGCGTCATACGACCCTTCGGACAGACCCTGTTCCATCAGCCAGTCGCTGATTTTCTGAACCGGGTCGGCAGCGCTCATCCGCCGAGCGACCTTAGCGTTTTGGCCAGACCGTCCCGCAGGGAGGTATCGACCGTCATGCCGAACGCCGCCGTCGTTTTCGATGCATCGCCGAAAGAATCGCGGATATCGCCGATACGGGGCGGGCCGAATTCAACAGCCAGGTCCCGCCCGGCGGCGTCGGAAAGTGCGGCAATCAGGTCGAGCAGCGAAGACGGACGCCCCGTGCAGACATTGTATACCTCTGCCGCGGTGGTGGCCTTTTCCATCCCGGCCATCACGAAGCGCACGCAATCGCCGACATAGACGAAATCGCGCATTTGCCCGCCATCGCCGTGGACGGTCGCCGTTCGCCCGGCTGAAAGCCGGTCCGCGAAGATCGAGATCACTCCGGAATAGGGCGATCCCGGGTCCTGGCGCGGGCCATAGATGTTGAAAAAGCGAAAACCGGTCGTCGGTACGTCATGCACCTGCCCGGCCACACGGGCGTGCTGTTCGCAGCCCAGCTTGTCGGCGCCGTAAGCCGTAAGCGGGCGCTTTTGGGCGTCTTCGACCAGCGGCACTGCCGGGTTGTCGCCATACACGGCCGCCGACGACGCATAAACGACCGGTACTGGCCCGCCCGCCTTCGCCTGCCGGGCGGCATCGAGCACATTCACCGTGCCGGTCAGGTTCACGCGGTGGGTGAGCGCCCATTCCTCGTTCGAGCGCTGGACGGAGGCTATGGCGGCAAGGTGAAAGCATCCGTCCATACCCGTCATCGCACCGGCCATGACGCCGGCATCGGCAACATCGCCGATAACGATATCTTCGACATCCGGCACGTTTTCGCGCTTCCCGGTCGACAGATCGTCGAGAATGCGCACCGAATGACCGGCCGCCATCAGCGCGTCCACGAGGTGGGAGCCGATGAAACCACAGCCGCCGGTAACGAGATATGCCGCCAAAGAATGTCTCCTGTTCGAGGCCCGGACCGCCGCCGGATTCGCGACCGGCAGGCTAAGCCAATCGGGGATTGAATTGAAGCACTGCGTTTGCCCGGCCAGGGTGGCGGCGCTTGGGAAACGCGCCGATTAGAGATAGGATCGCCACTCCCTGAAATACACCCCGGACGTAGCCATGGACCCCGTTATTCAGAGTTTTCTCACCGGATTCCCCGTATTGCTGCTGCATTTCGGCGTGACCCTGGGGATGCTCGCCATCGGCGTGACGATCTATCACTTCATCACGCCCTATCATGAGCTGCGCCTGATTCGGAACGGCAATACCGCCGCTGCGGTGTCGATCTCGGGCGCCATTGTCGGGCTCGCGATCCCGCTTGCGGTCTGCATGGCAAGCAGCGTGAGCGTCTGGGACATTGTGATCTGGGGCGTCGTGACCCTGTTGATACAGATTCTCGCCTATCGCATCGGCGACGCACTGCTGAAAGACCTGCCGACGCGGATCGAAAACGGCGAGATGGGGGCCGCCATCCTGGTGGTGGCGATCAAGCTCGCGGTCGCGCTCATTAACGCCGCCGCCGTGGCGGGGTGACCCAGAGTCCGGTGGGTAGCGCCCCGATGGATAGCATCAGGTGAAACGCGAAAAATGAAACTGCGCGATATCATCGCACTCGCCCTGCTGATCGTCCTCGCCATCGGCGGGCGGATCATGAGTGGCGGCGACGGAGGCGGCGAACGCCGTCCCGACCCGCGCCGGTTCGAACCGCCCGGCGCGGCCGCGCCGCCACCGGAATCGCCACCCGATGCAGGACGCCCATTGCCGTCGGAATCGTTCCGGGACCCGCGTTTCATCGTCGAGGTCAGCGACAAGGCGCAAAGTTCGAGCGGCACCGCATTTTCCGTGAACCGTTCAGGGATATGGATTACCGCCCGGCATGTTACCGACGGCTGCGATATTATCGGCCTGCAGCAGACCAATGGCCGTCTTGTCCGGGTGCGCCGCGTCGCCCAGCAGGGCAACACCGATATCAGCATGCTCTGGACACGCGGCGGATCGCCGGCACTTCCGATCGTCACCCCGCAGATCCATATCGGCGAAGACGGCTATTCGTTCGGCTTCCCGAAGGGCGATCCGGGCGACGTTCACGCCCGGGTGCTCGGCCGCGGCCGCATGCTGGCACGCGGCCGTTACAATACGGATGAATCGGTCGTCGCCTGGACACAGGTCAAACGGGTTCCCGACCGGGGGCCCGATCTCAGCGGTATCAGCGGCGGCCCCTGGGTAAACGCCAGGGGCGACGTCGTCGGGGTACATGTGGCCGGTGCCCCGCGGCGTGGGCGGTCCTATTCGACCGCGCCGAGAAGCCTGCTGACGGCGATCCGCACCAGCGGTTTCCGCCCGGAGGCCGATCAGCACGCGCTGCCGGCCAGCCAGAATCTGAATCCCGAACGCTTCAACCGCTACGGCGATATCCTGCGCAGCCAGTTGACCGTCGCCAAGGTAATCTGCCTGGTGGGTGAAAAATGGCGACGGATGGCGCGCGAAAGGCGCGGTTAACGGCCGCTAGGCATTCGCCAGTTTCGCCGTCAGCCGGCGGGCAAGCGCGCCGACGACGCGGCGGCGGTACCATGGGCGCACGGAGGTCGTCCGCATCGGCTTCGCCTGGGTGCGGACCAATTCGCGTATCCCGTCCAGCGCGTCGTCATCCAGCGCCCTGCCGATGAAAGCATCGGTGCCGGTCACGACAACAGGACAGGGATTCACCGCCGTCAGGGCGACGCAGATCCCCGCCACCTTTCCATCCGCCATTTCGAGCCGCACGGCACAGCCCGCAAGGGGAAAGTCGATAGAACCGCGAATGCGGGATTTTTCATAGGCCGAGACCGATCCCGCCGCCGGTTTCGGCAGATGAACCGACACCAGCAGTTCGTCGGCCTCCAGCGTCAGGTGGTCCATACCGTCATTGTGGTACAGACCGGCCAGCGGAATGGTCCGCGCGCCTTTCGGGCCTTCGAGATCGACCGTCGCGCCGTGAACCAGCATTGCCGGTGCGACATCGCCGGAGAACGCGGCAAAGCAACGCTTGCCGCCGGGCGCGACATGGCACACATCGCCCTTGTGCTTCAGGCAGAAATTATTGCTTTCCCGCCACCACTGGGACTGATTGTAGAACAGGCAGCGCGTATCGAGGCACAGATTGCCGCCGATAGTGCCGTATTGCCGGTGGGTCGGCCCGGCCACGGACGCCGCCGCCTGGGCGATCGCGGGGTAGTCGCGGCGGATATCTGCGTTTGCGGCAAGATCGGACAGCTTCACCCCGGCGCCAATTCGCAGGCCTTCCCCGTCCGCCACGATTTCGGCGATCGCAGCGATCGCGGTCAGGTCGATCATGGTTTCGGGCGCTTCGATGCCGCGCCGGACATTCACGATCATATCGGTGCCGCCGGCCAGATAACGCGATGTCGGATCGTCGGCCTTCAGCTTTACGGCGGCTGCCGCGGTTTCGGGACGGTGCAGGGTGAATTCCGGCATGTTTTCCACGACTCTTCTCCCTATTCCGCCGCTGCGAGGCGCATGTCGCGCTCCTTGTCTTCGAGAATCTGCAGCAACCGGTCCGGCGTCACCGGCAATTCGTGGGCCCGCACGCCCATGGCGTCGGCAACGGCGCTGGTCAGCGCCGGCAGGAACCCCGCCAGCGACGCTTCGCCCGCTTCCTTCGCCCCGAACGGTCCGTGCGGATCTTCGGATTCGACGATATGGGCTTCGATCGGCGGCGATTCGACAAAAGTCGGCACGCGGTAATCGAGCATGTTGCCGGAAATCAGCAACCCGTCATGGTAGCGGGTCTCCTCGGTCATGGCCTGCCCCATGCCCATCCAGACCGACCCCTGGATCTGTCCTTCGACGGTCAACGGGTTGAGCGCCCGGCCGCAGTCATGCGCCACCCAGACCTGGTCGACCGTGATATGGGCCGTATCGGGGTCGACCGTCACCTCGACCACCTGGGCGGCATAAGCGAACGCCATCGAGCCGCCGATGGCCGCCCCGCGGTATTTCTTGCCGCCCCAGCTTTCCGGCAATGTGTCGAAATTGCCCTTCACGGTAATCGTGCCGGTCCCTTCCAGCGCCGCCATCACGACCTCGTCGAAGGTCATGCCTTCGTCCTGGGATCCGGCGCGGTAGACCTCGCCCAGGCACTCGACGTCTTCGGGGTTTACGTCGAATTTCTTCGCGGCGGCGGCGATGAGCACGCCCTTCAGGTTGTTCGCCGCTTCGATCGCGGCGTTGCCGACCATGTATGTGACCCGCGACGAATACGAGCCGTTATCCTTTGGCGTTACCCGGCTGTCCGCCGCGACGATCTTCACCCGCGTCGGATCGATTCCGAGCACCTCGGCCACACACTGGACGAGGATGGTCGATGAGCCCTGGCCGATTTCCGACGCTCCGGTGAGAATGACGATGGTGCCGTCGAAATCCAGCTTCAGGTTGATGGTCGCATGGGGCTCGCCGGTCCAGTTCACCGGTTTGGACGCGCCTGATACGTAATGCGAACACGCCATGCCAAGGCCCTTGCCCGGCGCCAGTCTGCCCTTGCGCTCCTTCCAGCCGGATACCGCCTCCACGATATCGAGGCATTCCGGCAGGCCGTAGGAATTGACCCATAAATCGTTGGCGACATGGCCCATCTCGGTGATCAGGTTCGCGCGGCGCACCGCGAACGGATCGAGCCCCAGCTTGATCGCCATTTCGTCCATCGCGTTCTCGAACGCATGGCGCACATTGACCGTGCCGTGCCCGCGGAACGCGCCGCAGGGCGGGGTATTGGTCAGGATGCGCTTGCCGTCATAGCGCACGTTCTGCAGATCGTAGATCGCGAACAGCATGGAGCCGGAATACAGAATGGTCACAATTCCGTAGCCGGAATGCCCGCCGCCGCGCTGGATTGTCCGGCAGTCGACGGCGGTCACTTTACCGTCCCTGGTCATGCCCATGCGGAGAGCGACCGTCTGTTCGGGCCGGCCGCGATGGGTGATGAACGTTTCTTCGCGGCTGATCACGGTGCGCACGGTACCGCGCACGCGCCGCGCCAGCATCGCGGTGATCAGTTCCACATTCAGCGCCTCGGTCCGTGCGCCGAATCCGCCGCCGAGGAACGGCTTGATCACGCGGATCTTCGATTTCGGCATCTTGAGAATTTTCGCCAGCATCAGATGGACGTAATACGGCACCTGGGTGCTGGCGCGGACGGTCAGTTCGTCGCGTTCGCCGTCCCACTGGGCAAATGCGGCGTGGGGTTCGGTCTGCACCTGGCAGACCTCGGCGCAGTGATATTCGGTCTCGTGAATGAGGTCGGCCGCCGCAAAACCTGCCTCGACATCGCCGATTTCATAATCCACATGCCGCTCGACATTACCGGGCCGGTGGTCGTGCAGGTCCACCGTGCCTTCGGCCATCGATTCCGCCGCCGTGAAATAGGCAGGCAGTTCCTCGTATTCGACCCGGATCAGATCGCAGGCCGCCTTGGCGATTTCGATTGTATCGGCGGCGACTGCCGCGACCGGTTCGCCCTTGTAGCGCACCCGGTCGAAGGCGATCGGCAGTTCGGTCCGGGATACCGGCAGCACACCGTAACCTTCATCGGTTTCGGAGCCGGTAATGACGGCGCGCACGCCCGGCAATGCCTCGGCGGCGGAGATATCGACCGACAGAATATGGGCATGCGCCACATCGGCGCGCTTGATGCAGCCGACCAGTGCGTCGTGATCGTAAAAATCGGCGGTATAAAGCGCGCGGCCGGATATTTTTTCCGGGCCGTCAACCATCGGCATAGGCACGCCGATGGATTTGATCCGAGCTGGCGGCAGGCCCTCGCCGTCCATCACGCAGCCTCCCGCTTCGATTTCGCGTTGGCCTTTATTTCCTCGACGGCGAACTGTACCGCCTCGATAATCTTCACATAGCCGGTGCAGCGGCAAATATTCGACGCCATTTCGGTGCGGATGGTATCTTCGTCCGGGTCCGGGTTCACCCGCAGCAGGGCTTCTGCCGCCATCACCATGCCGGGGGTGCAGAACCCGCATTGCGCACCGAGCTTTTCGTGGAATCCGCGCTGGATTGCGTTCAACCGCCCGCCGTCGGACAGCGCTTCGATAGTATCCACAGATTTACCGGCGCAGGACGCCGCCAGGGTAAGGCAGGAATGCTGCGCCCTGCCGTCGACCAGCACCGTGCATAGCCCGCATTCGCCCCCGTCGCACCCGATCTTGGTGCCGGTCAGCCCTACGGTTTCGCGCAGATAATCGACCAGCAACAGGTTGCCCGCCACGCCGTCATCGCGACGTCGCCCGTTCACGGTCAGGGAAAGAAGAGATTTCATGGTCGTCACCCGAGTATGATCGCCGAGGCAGCCACGTCCCGATAACGATGAGATGAGGCCGATTAGTTAGATTTCTAATTGTTGAGTCTCCAACAATGGAAAGGTGCCACAGTTCCCCAAACGCTGCAAGCGTCAGCACAGGTATCTATATACAATCGGAACTGCTGCAATCGCCCGGCGATCACACCACATCGTTTGCAGGGGTTATCGTTGTTGCTGAACCCGTTCGTTGATTCTCGCCTGCCGCTGACGCACCGGTTCCGGCCAACGGCTTTTTATATAGGCGAGGACAGCCCATATCTCATTGTCGGTCAGCTTTTCGCCAAAGGCCGGCATCCCGCTGACAAAGCCCGGCGGTGCATATTTTGCCCCGCCATCCCGGGTCGTTACAAACAGGAGCTGGTCCGGGTGATGCCAGGTGTGGCCGCTTTCGTCATGCGGAGGCGCCGGCAGCCTCCCATCGGGCAGCCGTGTGCGCCAGTTCGCCTGGCCTTCAAGCTGCGCGCCATGACAGGACGCGCATTCTGCCTTGTAGACCCGCTGCCCGTCAGCGACCTGAGCCGCGTCCGAGGCGTCGGCACGGTAGGCCTTTGGCGCGGAACTTCCGATCCCCATATAGGCCGCTGCGATTACCGCGATCGCGGCCACTGTCACGCTGCCGACGACCGTTGCAAAGGATGGTTTTTTCATCGATGCGTTCCATGGGCGCCATGACCTGCATCGTGACCGCCGGCCGCCTCGCCATATCCGCGGAGCGCCGAATAGCGGGACACCTGGATATCGGACATCAGCGCCCTGACCTTCAGATGATAACGCAGGTGTACATAGCGCAGCTCCCCGGCCAGGCGGGCGATCAGACCGGTTTCGTGCCGGAGACCGTCGTCATTGACCCGTTTCTCGGCAAACTGCCGGTTGAGACGGGCTTCCGCCGCCAGGATTTGTGCCCCGAGTGCGCGCGCCTGCGCCGCCATTTCATCGAACAGCACTGAAACCCGCGCCTGTTGATCTGTTGACAGGCCGAGCGCGTCCGCCAGGTCGAGCACATGGCGGGGTCCGGGATAATTATTGAGTTCGGCGGCGAGCGCCATTCCCATGCCGCGCCCCTCACGCAGGTCGCCGATCTGTTGCGACGACAACGCCTTGATTTCACGGTCCTGAAGCCCGGCATACGTCCGGTCGGCAGCCTGGACCGCCGCCGAGAACGTCATCAACATCCCCAAAACCGACGCAGATATTTTCATGTCGGAACCTTTGCTGAAAAATCGGCACACGGGACATGCACGTGACCGCATATCCAAACCCGTTGATCAACAAGCGTCAAATATCCGGCGTCCCACCGCCCGAGATGACGCCCATTAGTTAGATATATAATTGTTGAGCACCCAACAATACGAAACTGCCATAGAAATTCGAGGGCCGCAAGCGAACCTGAAAATATTACCGTTGTGTTCGAAATCCAAGAGAACGGCCGCAGAAAACTATATGGCTAACATGGCCCTTAACTCATCCAGACGCGCACCGTATTTCGCGGAACGCGACACGGATGAGCTGTAAATCGGACGGCGCACCTGCCAGCGGCTTGCAGTCGTCACCCGCCTGGACGCCAAATGCGGCGCCAGACATTTGTCGTCCCAGGGAAGACGGCAGTATTCAATCAGTCTCGGAATTTCAGTCTCTGGATCGGCGACAAGGTCCTCATACCGGAGTTCGAAAATCGGTGGGTCCAGCGCGACGTTCCAGTGTTCCATCAAATCCCGATAGGAATTGTAATATGCGGCGAGATCCGAAATTCTGTTCGAAAAAATCTGGCGGTTCCCGAAATTGCTCACGAAACATGACAGACATGTATCGATCGGGTCGCGGACGCAATGAATGATGCAGGCGTTCGGGAACAGAAGGCGGATCAGGCCAAGATCGAGAAAATTCCTTGGCATCTTGTCGGTCAATCTGAGGTCCGGGGGCACATCCAGCGAAACACGGTCCAGATAGACCTCGGCCAGCTCACCGGCTATTTCACGGGTGAGCGCCCGCACACAGTCCGGATACGGTGTCTTCGCGCCCAGACGCGCGCTCAAACTTCCGGCGATCTCGGTAATTTCTTCCCGTTCGCCAACTCCGTGTACCGCCGGATGCGATGCCAATATCTGTTCTGCAAGGCTGGTCCCCGACCTCGGCATGCCGACAATGAAAATCGGCCTTTCGGAGGGCGCCCCCAATTCGGACGCCCGGGACAACGTTTCACGATCAAAAACAGATTTCGTTCGTTCAACGAAAGTACGATGGGCCTTGATATCGAAGGGCCCGTTGACATTCCGTTGGGCGTTGTTCGCCGATTCGAAATGGCCGAATGCCCGATCGTGGTCGCCCATGCGGTCAAGCGTTTCGCCGGCGAGGAAATTCAATTTTGCCCGGGCGGTGTCATCAATGCGCTCGTCAGCGAGAAATGCCTCTGTCCGCCCCAGAACATCAGGGTCGAGATCGCGCAGAGTGATCCTGTTGAGAATCACGAACGCGTCGATGTTGTCTGGTTCCCGTTCCAGAACCTGCATCAGACACGCTTCGGTTTTCTCGACATCGCCAAGGTCCGAATGCAGTTTTGCTTCGGCGAGCAGGACACCGGTATGGTTTGAATCGATCCGCTTAAGTTCCTGAATGAGACGAAAAGCGTCGTCCATCCGTGATAGATCCTGCAGAATGCCTATACTGTCGAGCCCCAGCTTGATTTTCCGCGCGCCGTCCGTCGTAATTTTCAACGCTCGATCGAATACCGCAAGCGCTTCAACAGGTTTGTGCTGCGTAAGCAGACTCGCACCAAGGGCTTCCTGAACAGGAATATCGTTCGGGTGAAGGAGCATCGCCTGCTCGAGATAAGTCTGTGCGTTTTTGCCGTCGCCAGAGAAGAGAAAGGCGACGCCCAGATGGTAGAGAAGGTCCGGGTGTTGCGGCGCCGCGGTTAATGCTTCCCGCAGAACGTAAATCGCTCTGTTATAATTTTTCTGGCCCATCTCAAGGGCCCCGAGCCGAAGACTGAGACGCACATCGTACGGATGGTCCTTTAATCCGTCTTTCAATGTCTTTGTCGCTTGCTTCGTCTTACCGCCTGCAAGAAACCCGGCCGACCTGTTCAGGAAATAGTCCGCATTCCGACGACCCGACGACTCACTCCCACGAAGCATTCTCAACAAGTTCCCCGATGTTTCCCGATCTGCACATCATCTGCCCGGACAGACCAAACGCCGGTCCCCATCGACGGAGGCCGCACTATATCAAGGTTTCACAGATCATCGTAGACGGCAAGCGGCGGCATTTACGTTCTCCGAACAGGCCCGCATTGGGCGACGACCGCCACGTTGAGCACGCGGTTGTAAAATGGCCTCTATCAGTCAGAGGTCTGCGAGAACCCGGGGGCCTACCGCCCGAACAGCTTTTTCAATGCGTCCGCGGGCTTCGACAGGTCCGGTGTGCCGCCGCCCGACTTGTCGCCGCCGGGGATAATCTTTTTCAGATTGTCCAAGGCCTTTTTCGGATCCTTGGCGATCCCGTCGATCAGGCCGGACAGATCTGGCTTGTAGCTGAGATTGTCCCACGGGCCGGACACGATGACCGGCACCTTGATCCCGGAGGCATTGACGTCTCCGCCCTGCCCCGTCGTGGAGGCCGTCACCTTGGGCTCGATCCGGTAATTCACAGTGCGGTTCGGCATATCGACGCTGCCCTTGCCGCCAACGCGCAGCAGCGGCGACAACAGCGCAAGATCGTTATTCTGCAGGATGCCGCGGGTAATGTTGAAGCTGCCTGACAGTTCGGCGAAGTCGGTCTTCTGCGCTTCACGCGCCGATGAATCGAGGAAAGCGCTGGCGGCATTGCGAACCATCGCCGCAAGATTAATTCCCCGGATCGCCCCGTCGGTGAAGAGTATCTTGCCGTTGCCGCCAAGCGCCGACACCATTGCCTTCTGGCTGCCACCGCTTGTGGCGACAGACAGGTTCGTATTCAGGGTGCCTTCGATCCGGTCCATGTCGATGGCATCTTTCAGGGCGGGGTTTGCCTGAAGACCCGCCAGGTCGAGCTTGGCGGTCACCGTCGGTATCGCAGCAGCGCCATCCGCCGTGATCCTCGCCGTCCCCTTGCCGCCATAGAGCGCCATTTCGGTCAGATTCGTGGCGAGCTTCCCGCCCTTTAGCGCAACCGTGACATTCGATTTTCCGATCTTGATCCTGCGCATCATCAGCCCCGCGACCGTCAGGTCCGCATCCGCGTTCACGGCGCGCAGGCCGGAGATGTCGATAGGATCGGTACTCCATCCCTGGGAAGCAGCATTGCCGCCGCCACCGCCGCCACCGCCACCCGGCGCAGGTGCCGCAGCGTTGCCGCCGCCCGCGTTTTCGGGCGGCAGGTAGGGGTTGAGGTCGAGCATGCCGGTCTCCAGCCGGGCATTCACGTAGGGCACGCGGCCACTGCCGTCGAACCGGAAATCGCCGTTCGCTTCAATCTTATCGAGGTTCAGCTTTGCCCCGGTGAAGCTGTATTTCTGACCGTCGACGCCGACCTTTCCAACGATCCTGAGCGGACCGAATCCGGTACCGGGCGCCGACAGAGGCTGCCCTGCCCAGGCGGCGAATTTTCGGATGGACGGCACGTCGAGATCGACGGCGCCGGACGCCTTGAGCAGCTTGCCGCCGGACGCTTTGCCCTTGAAGTCGAATTTGACCGTAGCGGCGGAAACATTGGCGTTGAAATCGGATGTCGCCCCCTTTAGGAACGCATCCGGATTGCCGACACCGAGGACGAGGTCGATCTTTTCGTTGTTCCATACCAGCGACCCCTTCGCTGTCATGGGACTCGTCAGGGAGGGCAGCGAGACGCTCATATTAACGTCGTCTATCCTCTGGCTCACCCCGGTCCTGGCGTCGCTATAGGCAACGCGGCCGTCGACCAGCCGCACATCGCCGAGTTCAAGCCCGGACAGTCCGATTCCGCCGCCACCACCCGCGGCAGCGCCTGTATCTTTCGCAGGGGCGGAACCTGCGGCGGCAGGTTTTCCGGGAGCAGCCGCAGGTTCGAACGCCCAGTTGGGTCGTCCCTGGGCGTCGATTTCGAGACTGATCACGGGTTTGTCGAGCACGAAGGAATCGATCACCACGGTGCCGCTGAGCAGGGGCAGGACCGCGACCTGAACGTTGAGCTTCTCAAGGCTGACCAGCGTCGCCGCCTTGCCGCCCTTGGCATTGGCGAGCGAAACCTTCCCGGCAGTGAATTTCACGGTCGGAAACAGCGAGATTCCGAAATCTCCGTCGATCCGAGCCTTGCGTCCGGTTGCCTTCTCGACCTGGACCAGAAGTTCGTCTTTATAGGTGTCGACCGGAATAACCGCGGGCGCAACCAGAAGCGCGACGATCACCAGACCGATCACCGAACCGACGATAATGAGTGTTTTTTTCATAGCATACCTACCCTTTTACGCCTGGATGACTATCCATACTTACCCACCCAACTCTTACGCGAATATCCGTAGGTGGCAAGACGCAATGTCCGTTACCATATGGGCAAGTCTGTAGTTCGTATTCAGAGGCCCGCACCATGAAGCGATATATCGCGTTTGCAATCGTCCTTCTGCTCGCCGGATGTGCGTCGGTCGACGACGCCAGGCCGCCGTCGATACAGCTCTCGAACCTTCGGCTCGGCACCGGCGGGCTGCTCAATCAGGAACTGCTGATCGAAATTCGCATCGGCAACCCGAACGATTTCGAACTGCCGCTGACCGGGCTCACTTTCCAGCTCGACGTCAATGGCCTGCCGTTTGCCGACGGGCTCAGCAATGCCGCCGTTACGGTGCCGCGGCTGGGCTATGCCACGGTGCCGGTGACAGGCAACACCAATATCGTCAGCGTGTTCCGTCAGCTCATGTTTCTCGGTAAAAGCGACCGGGTCACCTATCGGCTGCACGGCAATGCTTATGTCGGCCGGCTGGGGATCAACCAGACCCTGCCCTATGAGCGCAAAGGGGAATTGTCGCTATTGCCGGATGGCAGCCGTCCGGCGCCGGGTGGTGCCGGCCCCGGTCCGGGCGGCGTCCGCACCCTGGCACCTGTCGACCGGTCGCTATAGACAAGCGGGCACTTGTCCGCCCCACTTACCGCGAGATTCCTGCATGACACGGCCCGACGGGCCGATTAACGACCGGCTCTCATTCGTTATGAATCGGTTAACGCATTGTCATCTAGATTGGGTATAGCCCATAAAAACTCGCAACGGTTATGTTGTCCTCGATACTGCTCGGCCTGTCCGCAGCTTTGCTCTTCTCGGGCGGCGCATACACAGCGCGCCACGCTCTTCGAACTCCTCCCTGGATTCTGCTTACGGGCGCTTTATGCCTGCTGGCGGCCAAACTGTCGGTCGATCTATACGCCAATATAGCGACGCCAAGCACAACAGCGGCACCGGGAGCGGAAATCGGCATATTTGCGATTTCCGGCCTGCTTGTCGCGAATGTTTTTTATTTCGTACGCGGTACCGGCAGAGATCAGTCGACGCCGCGAAACAATACCGGAAAAACTGCAGCCGTCGACAACCTCCGACAGAGCAAACGTATATTGACCTCTGTGCTGGACGCTCTTCCTGTATCAATCACAATCGTCGATGCGGATGGCAAATACAGGTTCGTCAATCGCTTTGAAGCCGCCCGGTGGAATTACGACCCTGATACGGCAATCGGACAATCCGCATACGAAGTTCTGCCACGGAAGGTCGCAGACAACGCGCGCAGCGAGGACAGCGGGATATTCCGTACAGGCAACGCCATACCGTTTTTCGAGGAAAAATCGGGGATTGACGGCGCGGACAAGACTTTTCTAATCGGCAAGATACCGCTGATCGGCGCGGATAGCGCTGTCGAAGCAGTTTGCATGATCGGTTTGGATGTTACCGAGCGTGCCCAGGCCATGGATGCCCTGGAAAAGAGCATCGACGGCTATCGCAGAACTCTCGAACTATTGCCGGATGCCGTATACGTAACTCGCAACGATCACATCGTTTTTGTCAATCGGGCAGCGTGCGATCTGTTTCTTGCCAAAAACGACGACGCCATCTTAGGCATGCGATCGATCGAACTGTTTCACCCCGAGAGCCAACGAAAAATCGAGAGCCATCGCGAGCAGCTCCTGTCGTCAGACTCGACGATCGTCAAGCAATCGCACCGTTACTCTCGTTTGGACGGCACAGAGTTCATGGGTGACGGGTCAGCTTCCGTCATTTCCTGGGAAGGAAAACGTTCCGTGATCGTCGCCATTCGCGATATCACGGCGCAAATCGAAAAAAATGCGGAAGTTGAGGCAGCAAGGCGAAACGCCGATCTCGCGAACAGCGCAAAATCGGATTTCCTGGCGACCATGAGCCATGAAATCAGAACACCGTTGAATGCCATTCTGGGCATGGCAAATATTCTCCAGGATTCCCCGTTGACAGCTGAGCAGCACCAGCAAGTCGGAACAATCGTCGATTCCGGAGAACTTCTTCTAACCCTGCTCAACGATATCCTCGACATCTCCAAGATCGAAGCCGGCGGGCTTGAAATAGAAAATATCGATTTCGATCTGCCCGCATTACTCCAGTCCATGTCGGAAATCTGGTCCCCCAGGGCTAAAGAGAAAGGTCTTCGCTACACGCAGAGATCAGAAACGCTGATAGCGCCGGTTCTCAATTCGGACCCGACCCGGATTCGCCAGATCCTCTTCAACCTGCTGTCCAACGCGTTGAAGTTCACTTCCAAGGGCGAAATATCCGTCCTCGTGACCCAGAAAAACCTCCCCCGGAATCATATCGAAACGCGCTTCGAAATATCCGACAGCGGTGAAGGAATAGCGCCCGAAAATCTGGATAAACTGTTTCTGAAATTCTCTCAGGCAGATTCGTCCGTTACCCGTCGACATGGCGGTACAGGGCTTGGGCTATCGATCAGCAAAGAACTCGCACACGCCATGAACGGCCAAATCGGCGTCGAAAGCGTACCGGGCGAGGGATCGACATTCTGGTATACGGTCGCTTGTTCAGCGGGCGACCCCGACAGGGTGGTGTTGGATGAGAATCCACTCAGTCTGGACTGCGGAACACAGGCGCTCGATGTTCTTGTCGCCGAAGACAACCATGTAAATCAAATGGTTATCCGTGCCATGCTCGAAAAGGCGGGACATCGGATTGAAATCGTCGAAAACGGTTATGAAGCCGTCGAAGCCGCTTCGAACCACGTTTACGATGTCATCCTCATGGATATACAGATGCCGAAGCTGGATGGGCTCTCGGCGATGCGGATGATCCGGAAACTCGACGGGCCGGCATGCCAAATTCCGATCATCGCCCTGACCGCGAATGCGATGAAGGGCAGCCGTGAAGAATATATGAACCAGGGAATGGACGATTACATTTCAAAGCCGATCGCTCCGGCAAAACTGAACGCTGCGCTGCGACGGCATTTCGGCGAAAACGTGTCTGCCACGGAGGACGTTATCGGTCCGCGACACGCAACGAAGGAACCGGACTCGGCGCTTACCGAAAATCTGGCCGGGCTGTTTGACGAATTCGAGCCCTAAAACTGCTGTACATCGCCCCAGAAAAGAGAACGGAACTAATCCACTGCGTGCTTGCCTACTTTCCAGCCTGCATCCGACAGATGTTCCCTCGCAAATTGCAGCGGCGACGCTTCGAGTTCGGTCGCGAGGGTATCGTTCCACCGGTTGAAAAACCCGAAGGTCGAAATCGCTGCGATGATTTCCACCACCTGGTCGTCGTCCCAGTGCCGGCGCAATTCCTCGAAATCCTCGTCGGTCACCGCATTGGGCACCTGGGCCATGCATTGCGCAATGCGCAGCACGATACGCTCGGCGTCCGAGAAGAGCGGACTGGTCTCGTATTCCCAGACGGATTCGATCTTTTCAGGCGCCATGTCGGAGATCACGGTGTTTTCCCCGGTATGCGCCGCGCAGTACTGGCACCCCGCCGACACGCTCACGACATGCGCCGCCAGCCATTTCAGGTCCCGCGGCACGACGCCCGGCTCGATAATGGTCTGGTACCACAGATCGGTGACTGCCTTCAGGATATTGGGACGGCGGGCCAGCGTGAGAATGCTGTTGGGCAGCGTACCGCCCATGTTATCGGTATAGATTCCAAGGTCGTTCCGGACCGTGGCGGCTTCTTCCGGTGGCAGAGCGGGCAGACGCGGCATGGGAATCCTTTGCTATATCGCCTTGTTGATGGGATCGAGCCCCAGCTCGACCCGGCCGAATTCGGCGCCGTTGATATCGAAATTCACCTGAATCTGCGACGAAGCCGCCTGGATGTCCCGCAATCGGCGCTGGAACGGATGGCTCAGATAATTCCCGGCGGCCCCGATGGCGGTCTGTAGTATCTGGACCGCCTTTACGCAGTTCTGCGCGGCATAGGCGCCGTCGCGCCGCCAGCGGATTTTTTCCTCGACCGTCGGGATGCGGCCGGAGGCGGCCACGCGCTCGGCTTCGCGGATATTGTCGTGCCCCAGCAGGCGGGCCGCCTGTATCAGCGTCGCCGCTTCGGCGACTTTCATCTGAATCTGGACATGCTCCGCCAGTTTTGACGAATTATAGGTCGCGCTGCGTTCGCGGATTTCGATGACGTAATCGTCATAGGCCCCCTGGGCGATACCGATCATAGGGCCAAGCAGGATATGCGGGAACAGGCCGAGCACGGGCAGCTGATACAACAGGCCCGGCACATGGGCCGAACCCGGGGTCGGGCCGCCGCGCGCCTCGGCCGGGGACAGACACATGTATTCCGGCACGAAAACGCCGTCGCATTTCACGTCCCGGCTGCCGGTACCGACGAGGCCGCTGACTTTCCAGGTGTCGATTTCCTCGAACACATCGCGGGGGACCGCCATCCAGATCGGCCGGCGCGGACCGTCATCGTCGATCATTGCCGCCATCAACAGCCAGTCGCACGGGTCGATCCCGCTGCAATAGGGCCACTGGCCCGAAATTTCATAGCCGCCGGCAACCGGCTTCGCCGTCCCCGCGGTGGCCACCAGCGAGGACGAAATCAGCGCCGTCGGGTTGTCCTTCCAGACCTCGTCCTGTGCCCGGGCGTTCCACATGGGCAGCATCCAGTCATGGCTGAGCAGGTTGCCGTAAATCCACGCGGTCGACGCACAGCCGCGCGCAATATGGTCCGAAATGTCGATGAACACGCCGTAATCGAGTTCCAGTCCGCCATACCGTTTCGGCTTTAACGCCGTCCACAGGCGGGTATCCCACAGATCGCGCACGGTATCGGGGTGAATGATCCCGGTCTTTTCGACATCTTCGGCCCGTGCGGCGATCGCCGGCGTCAGCGCGGCGGCGCGTTCGACCATTTCCTCGCGGCTGGGCGTATCGTCGGACACGGCGATCGCGGGAGCTTCGGCCATCCGTTCAGGCCGCCTTTTGGTCTTCGGCCCAGTAATTGAGCTCGACCGTGATGCCGTTCGGATCTTCGACGAAGACCTGGAACAGATCCATGTCGGGAACCTGGCGTTCGCGGAACGGGTATCCCTTGTCTTTCAGACGCGCAATCAGGACCTCCGGTTCTTTCGCCCGGAAAGCGATATGATCGAAAGCGCCGGACCCGGTCAGCGATGCGGCGTCGGTCGCGCCGCCGAGGTATTTTTCAAGCCCGGACGGATCGTCCGGATCGACGCCGACGAGATGCACCACGGCCACGCCGTCGACATAGAGCCACGATCCGGGGAAAGGGAAATCCGGCCGGTCGCCGTCATGCATGCCGAGAATGTCGACATAGAAATCGCGGGTCTCGTCGAGCTTAACGGTGCGGATGGAACAGTGATCGAGGGAATTGAGGCTCATGTTAATTCTCCCTATTTATCAATTGCTAAATAGCAAATTCAGGCAGTTGCGTCAATTAACTTAGGACGTCTTCGCCGATTGCAGAATATCCCGCAGAACGGGCTCGACGCCTCCCAGAAACGTGCGCACGGTGCGGCGGATATACACCACGAGGTCGGCGGGCGGCGGTTCCTGATAGGCCCATTCCCGGACACCGACATAAAAGATCGATCCCTGCAACGACCAGAACAGGTCGATCTCGTCCTTGCTTACCGGCACCGCGTCTGTATCGGGAAGTCCGAGGTCGTGGCGCAGTTCCTCGCAGATCACGCACAGGATCCGGTCGCGGACGATTCGCAGGTAGCGCCGGTTAATGGGTTCGCCCTTCAGGCCGGAAAACATGAAGATACGGACCCATTCGTAATTGAAGACCGCCGCCGCATAATCTTCGTAATACCCGACCAGCCGTTCTTCCATCGACAGCGACCGGTCCTTCAGGCCTGCGGGCCAATCGTCCGTCCAGCGGCTGAGATAGACTTCTTCATAGACCCGGTCGATCAGGTCGTCCTTGGTCGGAAAGTACCGGAAAAGCAGCGGCTGGGTGATTCCGAGACGGCGGGCGAGTTCGCGGGTCTGGCCCTCGAAGCCGACCTCGGCAAAATACCGGATCGCGCCATCGACGATCTGGCGCTCGCGTTCCGCCGGCGGCAGACGGCGGCGGGCGGGAATATCTGCCGGTGCTTCCATATGAATATCTGTATCCGCCATCCATGCTCCTTGACCTTCGCACGACGCTGGTCAGAATGATTGGCAATTAATCAAGTGCTCAGCACCATAAAACGACAAGGTGGGGAAAGTCCATGAAACCGGCACCTTTTGCATATGCACGGGCCGTAACGCTGGAGGATGCGTTCGGCCTGCTTACGGAACATGGCGACGCGGCAAAAATTCTGGCTGGCGGTCAGAGCCTGATGGCGACGCTGAACATGCGTCTGTCCGAACCGGACGTTCTGATCGACATCAACCATATCCAGGGGCTCGCCGGGATCGAAGACACCGGCGACACACTTCGCATCGGCGCGATGACGCGCCATGTGGACATTGAAACATCCCCCCTGGTTGCGGCCCATGCACCGTTGATCGCCCTGGCGATGACGCATATTGCCCATCCTGCGATCCGGAACCGCGGCTCGATCGGCGGCTCGATCGCCTTCGCCGACCCTGCCGCCGAACTGCCCGCCTGCGCCATTGCGCTGCAGGCGACCATGCACATCGCCGGCCGGGACGGCACCCGCCATGTTGCCGCCGCCGATTTTTTCAGGGGGCTTTATGAAACCGCCCTCGGGCCGGAAGAAATTCTGACCGGGATTTCGGTGCCGAAAATCGCCTCTGGATGGAAGTCGGGTTTCATGGAACTGGCGCGCCGCCACGGCGACTACGCCATTATCGGGCTTGCCGCGCATGTGGAAATTTCCGGAGACACCTTCGGCGACGCCCGGCTGGTCTTCTTCAATGCCGGCGACCGGCCTGTTTCCGCCCAGAAGACGGCAGCACTGCTGCGCGACCGGACCTGGTCGGACGACCTGGCAGACCAAATGGCGGAATCGCTCAAAGACGAACTCGACCCGCCGGACGATCTGAATGCGGACGGTCCCATGCGCAAACATCTGGCCGGGGTGCTGGTCAGGCGCACCCTTGCTCCGCTCGCCGCGCCACTCACGGGAGAACAATGATGGATCGGCAACTGGATATTTCCCTGACCGTCAACGGCGAGGCCGTGACACGGCGGGTTGAAGCCCGCACAAACCTGGTCGACTTCCTGCGCTACGAGCTCGGCCTCACCGGCAGCCATGTCGGCTGCGAACACGGGGTTTGCGGCGCCTGCACTGTCCGCGTCGACGGTCGCATCGTACGGGGCTGCCTGATGATCGCGGCTCAGGCCGACGGGACCGAAGTCTGGACCATCGAAGGCGTCAGCGAGACGGGCGAGATCAGGGATTTGCAGGAAGCGTTCGTCGAGCGCAACGCCCTGCAATGCGGGTTCTGCACGCCCGGCATGCTGCTGACCCTGTCCGAGATGATGGAGCGCTTCCCGGATGCCGGCCGCGACGAGATCCGCGAATACATTTCCGGCAATTACTGCCGCTGCACCGGCTACCAGGCGATTGTCGATGCCGTCGAAATAGCACGCGCCAAGGGAGGGTCGTCATGACCGACGTGATCGCGGAGAATACCGGCCGCTGGATTCTCGACCGGCCGAATTCCTATATCGGGCGCGCCGTCCCCCGCCCCAATGCGCCCCGCCTCGCAGAGGGCAGAGGCACCTTCGTCGACGATATCGAGATGAAACGGATGGTGCACGCGACTTTCGTGCGCTCGCCCTATGCCCATGCCCGCATGAAATCTATCAATATCGAGGCGGCCAAGGCCATGCCCGGCGTCCTCGCGGTCGTGACCGGCAGGGACATGGCGGAAATCTGCACGCCCTGGGTCGGCGTCCTCACCCACCTCGAAGGTCTTAAATCGGCGCCACAATACCCGCTGCCGCTGGACACGGCCCGCTGGCAGGGGGAGGCCGTCGTCGCCGTCGTTGCGGACAGCCGCGCCCGCGCCGAAGACGCCGCCGCCCTGGTGGACATAGACTGGGACGTCCTGCCCGTTGCCGCCGATGCGGAAACGGCTCTCTCCGCCGGTACGCCCGTGATCCACGACGAACTGGGCGACAATCTGGCCTGGCGCCGCCACGCGGATTTCGGCGACGTCGATGCCGCCTATGCCGAGGCCGACCACATAATCGAGGAAACCTTCGTGTTCGGCCGCCATACCGGCGTCTGCCTCGAGACAAGGGGCCTCGTCGCCGACTATGAACCTTCGGAAGAACAATTGACCATGTGGCACAACAACCAGTGCCCGCACATGATCCAGAACATCCTCGCCACCCATTACGGGCTCGAAGAACACCGTGTCCGGGTCATCACCAAGGATGTCGGCGGCTCTTTCGGCATAAAGGTGCACACCTATGCCGACGAAGTAACCGCCGTCGGACTGTCGATCATGCTCAAGCGGCCGGTGAAATACATTGCCGACCGGCTGGAAAGCTTCACCAGCGACATTCATGCCCGCGACCACCGCGTCAAGGGCAAGATTGCGGTCAAAGCGGACGGAACGATCACCGCTTTCGAGATCGACGACCTTACCGGGGTCGGCCCCTATTCCATGTATCCGCGCACCAGCGCGATCGAGGCCAACCAGGTCGTCAACATGATCGGCGGCCCTTACCTGTTCGACAATTACCGGGCGGAAGCCAATGTCGTCTTCCAGAACAAGGCGATGATGTGCCAGTACCGCGCGGTCGGCCACCCGATCAAATGCGCGGTCACCGAAGGACTGGTCGATACCGCCGCCCGCACCATCGGCATGGATCCTGTGGCATTCCGCCGGAAAAACTTTCATGCCGACGATTCGTATCCGAAGAAGTCGGCGCAGGGCATGCCGTTCGAAAACCTGTCCCACGAAGAATGCATGTCGAAAATGCTGGAAGCGATGGATTACGAAGCGCTGAAAGCCGACCGCGACGCGAAACGCGAACAGGGCATCCATCGCGGGATCGGCTTCGCCAGCTTTATCGAGGTCACCAATCCGTCGGCCATGTTCTACGGTGTCGGCGGGGCGCGGATTTCGGCGCAGGACGGTGCGACCTTGCGGCTCGACGCCAAGGGGAATGTGTATGTGTCCACCGGGGCGACCGAACAGGGCCAGGGGATGGAAGCCGTTATCTCGCAGGTTGCCGCAACGGCTGTCGGCGTTACGCCGGACAGGCTGAAAATCATCACCGGCGACACCGAGCACACGCCCTATGGCGGCGGCACATGGGGATCGCGCGCAGCCGGGATCGGCGGCGAAGCGGTCGCCCAGGCGGGGCGTCAGTTGCGGCTGCAGATTCTCGATGCGGCGGCGGCCATGCTTCAGGAAGACGCGTCGACGATGGATATCCGCAACGGTGTCGTCGTCGATGCCGATACCGGCAACGAACGTATCGGTCTCGATGAAATCGGCCGCATTTGCTACTACCGCCCGGACACCCTGCCCGACGGGTTCCAGGCCGAACTGGTCGCGACCCGGCATTACGTCCCGCGCAAATTCCCCTTCGCCTTCACCAACGGCGCGCAGGCGTCCTACCTGGAAGTCGATATCGACACAGGATTCATCAAGCTGCTGAACCACTGGTGCGTCGAGGATTGCGGCACGGTCATCAACCCGCTGCTGGTCGACGAACAGATCCGCGGCGGCGTGGTCCAGGGCCTCGGCGGCGCGCTATGGGAAGAATGCCTGTATGACAGCGAAGGCCAGATGCTGAACGCCAATATGGCGGATTACCTGGTGCCGATGGCCGCTGAACTGCCCGATATCGTCTGCGGCCACGCAGTGTCACCGACGGCGGATTCCGACCTCGGGGCCAAGGGTGCGGGCGAGGCCGGCACTTGCGGCGCGCCGGCGGCGGTGATGAATGCGCTCAACGATGCCCTGTCGCCGTTCGATACCAAACTGACGTCCATGCCGTTTACCCCGAAAAAAGTGCTGACGGCGCTCGGCAGGATATAGACCGGTCGAACCCGACCTATAGACAGGGGAGTACGGAACCGCCGAGAGCTAGGCCGGTTTGGCGCGCTCGACGGCGTCGGAGATCAGGCCGCGGGCTGTTTCCGCATCCATCCAGTCGCCGATCTTGACCCATTTTCCCTGTTCGAGATCCTTGTAATGCTCGAAAAAATGCTGGATCTGCTGCAGGGTGATATCGGGCAGGTCGGCGTAGTTGAGGATGCCGTCATAACGGCGTGTCAGGTGGTGCGACGGCACCGCGACGATCTTTTCGTCCATCCCGGAATCGTCTTCCATCATCAGTGCCCCGATTGGCCGCACATTGATGACGCAGCCGGGTATCAGCTGCCGCGTATTGCATACCAGCACGTCGATCGGGTCGCCGTCCTCCGACAGGGTATGGGGCACAAACCCATAATTTCCCGGATAGGACATCGGCGTATACAGGAACCGGTCGACAACAAGAATGCCCGCGTCCTTATCGAGCTCGTACTTGATCGGCTGACCGCCGACCGGCACTTCAATAATGACGTTGACGTCGTCGGGCGGGGAATCGCCGATGGCGATCGCTTCTATGCGCATAAGGGCGGTTCCGTAGTTGGGGTGAGATCACAAGCCTGCCCCCGGGGAGGTAGGCATAAAGCCGACGGAAACAAGCGCAAATACGGGCGCGACGACAAAAATACAAATAAAATTCACAAGTGTGATCCGGGCGGCCCGCGCCGCCGTAGTCAAGTTCAGAGTGTGCGATCACGTGCCACCCAATCGCCACCTCGGACCGGACAGGGATGTCGGGTCCGTTCCCGAACCGACCTAACATGGAGATCGATAATGACCTTCCGTAATACACTTCGCGCAATGGCTGTGGGCGTCGCCCTGGTCGCCACAACCGCCGGTGCACGTGCTGCCGATATCGTCGACACGGCCGTAAGCGCCGGTTCCTTCAACACGCTGGTCGCTGCGGTCAAGGCCGCGGGGCTCGCCGATACGCTCAAAGGCGCGGGGCCGTTCACCGTATTCGCCCCGACCGACGCCGCGTTTGCCAAGCTTCCGGCAGGCACTGTCGAAATGCTTCTCAAACCCGAGAACAAGTCCAAGCTTGTCGCTATCCTGACCTACCATGTCGTACCCGGCGCCGTCATGTCGGGCGATATTGCCGGCAAGAAAATGATGGTCGGCACCGTTCAGGGCAGCAAGATCGACGTAAACGCCACCGACGGCGTGATGGTAAACGATGCCAAAGTCGTTACCGCCGACGTGAAAGCGTCGAATGGCGTTATACACGTCATCGACACGGTGATTATGCCGAAGAGCTAACGACCGCTCCCGGCAGCGCTGACGAAACAGGAAGGTTCCGCCGAAGGGACCTTCCTGTCCGTCTGGGCCTGACCGTCATGCGCGGGTTGCAGACCGGACATCTCATCCCGCTCCACCTTTGATGCTAAAATGCGCCTCCTGTTTGTAGCGGTCGGAAACGGCCGGGGGTTAAGCCGGGTCGATAACGTCTTCGACCGGCATCCATATTCAAGAATGCATTTCCCGGAAACTCCCGCAGAACGGCAGACGCCAAGACGGTTAGGGCAAATTCATTCCCTGCCCTATACTAGGCCGCGACGGTATTGACCGCTATCGGACCGAAATCGGCATCCGGGTCACTGCCGGAAACGGAAAGGCGACCAGATTATGACGAAAGCAAGAGCACGCGCCCGGGCGAAGGCGAAAGCCGGCCAGGCAGGCAAAAAACGCGAAACCGCCACGGACCACCCGACAGAGACCATCAAGCGCGGACAGTTCGACCCCGGATCGGGATCGATCAAAACCCCCGGCATGAAGGCCAATACCAAAAGCTTCTCCGCCACAGGACGTGGCGCCGCACGGTCGCGCTAGACGGAATTCCGGCTCGGGCGCGAGGCGGTCAACATGCTACCCTTCCCAAAAAATTACGGGAGGACAGCATGACCGAGATCATCGTTTCAAAATCCCCGCCTGTCGCAACGGTGACTTTGAACCGGCCGGAGGACCTGAACCGGCTGACCCCGGACGCGATGGCCCTGCTCGGCCGCATTATCGACGACATCGCCGCAGATGACAGCATCCATGCCGTGGTGGTTACCGGCGCGGGCAACGATGTATTTTCCGCCGGGCTCCTCAATCCCGATATACGGGCGGCAATGACGAAAGACGCGGTGATCGCGTTCGTTCTCGCGGCCAACCGCGTTTTCGATGCGCTGGCCGCTCTGCCCCAGATATCGATCGCCGCAATCAACGGCTCGATCGTGGCGGGCGCCGTGGAATTGGCGCTGGCCTGCGATATCCGCATCGCGGCGGACGATGCGACCCTGACCATGCCGGAAGCGAAATGGGGCGGGTTTCCCGGCGCCGGCGGGCCGCACCGTCTCGGTATGGTCGTCGGGCATGCCCGCGCGCTCGAGATGATCTGCACGGGACGCGAAGTATCCGCGCGGGAAATGGACCGATACGGGCTGGTGCAGGCCATTCATCCGCGCGGGGCGGTCAAGGATGCTGCCAGAACCATGGCGGAGACGATCGGTGCCAATGGCCCGCTGGCGACCCGCGGCGCCAAGCGCATCCTGCGCGAACGCCGCGCCCCGGGCTTCGCGGAAGCGCGCGCGCTGTCGGACGAACTTCGTGAAGCCCTCGAATGGTCGGAGGATGTCGACGAAGGAATAGCCGCCCACCGCGAAGGCCGCGCGGCGACCTTCAAGGGACGCTAGCGCCCGGAAAACGAAGATTATTCAGGTAGTTCCGCCTCGCGCAGCGCCGCCACAAACTGCTTCATATCCTCTTCTGCCTTGTAGACATGGCTCCGGGCGGCCATCCGGGTCTTATATTCCGGAAACTTCTTAAGCAGACCCTGCACCTCGGCGCGGGCGGCCTGCATCCTGCCGGCCTGCACATAGGCGGCGATCAGCTGGCAGGTAGGCGCCGGCAGAATGCGTCCCCCCAGGCGTTTTCTGTGTTTCTCCAACGCCTCGATTGCCTTGTCGAATTCGCCGGCGGCGCGGTAATTCAGCGCCAGAAAATACAGCATCGGCAGGCTGTCGGGGCTCATCCGCATGGCCTGGCGCACCTGTTCGATACCCTCGACCGATCGGCGGACATACCCCAGAAACCGCCCGTAACGGGCCCGCATCAGCGAATCGCTCGGCGCGGCGGCGATGGCCTTTTGAACGGCGGCCAGGGCTTCGTCATGACGGCCCTTGCGGAAATAGGCCTCGGCCAGGCTTCCCCAGGCGGGCCCGAAGGACGGATCGAGCCGGACCGCCCTCTCTGCCAGTTTGAGCGCCTCGTCGAGCTGGGCGCCCGCCGTGTCCGCATCGCCGCGCCATGCCTCGTAAATCAGCGCATGGGCGAAAGACGCCCCGGCATAGCCGCCGGCGAAATCGGGATCGATCTCAATCGCTTTTTCGAATTTCGCAAGAGCCGACTTCAGGTTCGGCGGCGTCGGCGGAATGCGTTCCGCACGGCCCTGGATATAGAGATCGTAGGCTTCTATCTTGGGCGTATAGGTGCGTTTTCCCCGGTTCAGCAAAACGCCCTTGAGCGCGGAGGAAAGCTGCTCGACCACCCTGCCCGAAATCTCGTCCTGGATCGCGAAAACATCCTGTGTGTCCCGGTCGAACCTCTCCGCCCAGAGCTGCCCACCGGTTTTGGCGTCGATGAGTGTCGCCGTTACCCTGATCTTCTCGCCTGCACGCCGGACGCTGCCGGAAAGGATGTGCCGCACGCCGAGCGCCGCCGAGACAGCCTTCGGATCGGCTGCACCGTTCCGGAACCGCAGGGTCGCCGACCGCGATGTGACGTAGAGCCCGGATACTTTCGACAGGTCCGTCGTGATGTCTTCGGTAATGCCGTCCGCAAAATAAACCTGCGCCTTGTCTTCCGACAGATTGGCAAACGGCAAAACGGCGACGGATGCATTGCCGGGAGAGGTCTGGACAGGTTTGGGGGGCGGCGCCGGGGCCTTCATCGGATCCACACTGCCGGCCGCCAATTCCGCCGGCGAGGTTCCCGCCCCGTCCGCGCCGAACAGCCACCAGCCGCCGGCCCCCAGGGCAACGACCAGAACGACAGCCGCCGGGACCGCGAATTTGCGAATCTGTCCCGCCCCGGAAGATGCCGCGGATGCGCCATCCCCAAGCCCCGACACCCGGAATGCCCGCACCGGGCGGGCGATATTCTTGACCTCGACCTCTCCGAGATCATCGAGCTTGATATCGAGCCGGTCGCGCACCTGGTCGCGTGCGCTCCGTGAAATACAGATACCGCCGGCATCGGCCACACCTTCAAGACGGGCCGCCACGTTCACCCCGTCGCCCAGCAGGTCGACACCCTGGGACACAACGTCGCCGACATTGATGCCGATCCGCAGTACGAGACGGCGGTCCTCGGCAATATCGGCATTCCGTTCGGCAATGGCCTTCTGGATTTCAATGGCGCAGCGCAGCGCATCGACGGCGCTCGCGAATTCGATCAGAAAACTGTCGCCCGCCGTATTCGCGATCCGGCCGTGATACTGTTCGAGTTTGGGCTCAATCACCTCGGCACGGTGGGCGCGCAGGGCCGCGATCGTGCCTTCCTCGTCAGTTTCCATCAGCCGGCTATAGCCGGCGACATCCGCCGCAACGATGGCGGCGAGCCTGCGTCTATCGCCCGTCACGCAATTCTCCCGATCAGTTGCGTCAACCTACGTCACCGCCACACAGGGCGCAACGAGGTGCAGGCCGGTCAGCGTCGATCGTACGCGCAAAGCACAAGAGAACGGACGAACCGCCCCGTGGGGATCACGGGGCGGTCGTTATCAACATCAGGACGGTATCGGGGCGCTATTTACGCCCCATGATCTTCTTGACCCGCGCGACGATAGCGGGCGGGGTCGCATACAGCTCGGTAAAGGCCGCACGTACCATTTCCGGGGTCTCGTAGGTCACATCGATACCGATTCGCTTCGCGGTCGCCAACAGCGCGGGGTCTGCGAGCGAATCCGCGAAAGCCTTGCTGAGGGCCGCCAGTCGATCGGCGGGGATGCCTGGCGGCGCCGCCACCGGACGCGCAATCGCCGACTGGCTGAAGAAGAAATCGGCGACCCGCTTGTCGTCGTCACTTTTCAGCAGAGAATAGAAATGCGTCGCATTGTCCATGAACGGAAGCTTTTCCCTTCCGAACTGGACGATCATGCGGAACTGGCCGCTTTCCTTGAGCTCGCGGAACGACGATTTGAGCGTCGACGTCGACATGGCGCAGGCAGCCGTCACTTCGCCTCCTTGAAGCGCCTTGCCGACACCCTTGATGCCGCGATAGCCGGTCACGATCTTGATGTTCGCCCCGACCATGGCCTGCAGGACACGGGCGTGCTGGTTCCCGTAGGAGCTGGCCGACGTCGCGCCGAACACCACGGGCTC
The DNA here is from genome assembly GCA_963974055.1 of uncultured Rhodospirillaceae bacterium. Taxonomy (GTDB): domain Bacteria; phylum Pseudomonadota; class Alphaproteobacteria; order MPNO01; family UBA830; genus CAXBCP01. Next base: position 147,122 of record CAXBCP010000003.1, on the reverse strand, counting down.
CTTGGCATCGATAACATCCTGCAGCGATTTGAGCGACGATTTGTGCCAGGCGACGCAGCCGTGGGTATCGCGGAACATGTTGCCGAGCCAGCCGAATTTGAGCGCTTCGAATTTTGCGTTCTTGCGCCCGAGAAGCGGCTCCACCGCAACCGGAGCCGAGAACACGCCGAGATGGGTGCCGTCCTTGGGCGCGACGTTATAGGTGTAATTCGCCGCCTTCAGGCTGCCGCCACCCGGCATATTGGTCACAATGACCTCCGGATTGCCGGGGATATGATTGCCGATCACAGTCGCAAGCAGCCGGGTGTAGGTATCGTAGCCGCCGCCCGGGCTGTATCCGACCACGATATTGATCTGCTTGCCCTTATAGAAATCCGCGACGTCGGCGGCGGCGGGCGCCGCACCGGACGCCAGTAATACGGCCGCCGCGGTGGCCAGTGAAATCTGCGCTTTCGAAACTACGGTCATGTTTCCTCCGATTGTTATTATGTCGGGCCGGATTCTTTCCGGAGCATGCAGTCTTGTCGCTGCAGCCCGCCAAGCTTGATCCGCGCGGACCGGATTGGCAAGCGCAGACCGGTCAGGCGTCTCCCATGGTTCGTTTTTCGATTTCCAGAACATCGTCCAGCCCGGCCGTGCGGCGGGCTTCTTTCATTGCGGTTACCGTGCCGCCCTCGCCGAGGAACGGATCGATCGTGCCGTTGGCCAGGCATTCGTATGACTGGCGGATCGCCTTGTACATGGCGACGAAAGCCGATCCTGACGACGCCGCAAAACGAAAACCGAGACCCGCGAGATCCTCTGGCGACATCGGCGAAGCGCCGTAGCCGTCTTCGGGCGCAAAGATCATCAGCGGCGCCGGCAGGCGTTCGCCGATGATCCGCATTTCCTCCGGCTTGCGGGTATGGATGAAAATCATATCGGCGCCGGCTTTTTTATAGGCCTCGCCGCGGCGCAGCGCATCGTCCAGGTCGGTGACCCGAAGCGTATTTGTCCGCCCGATGATGACAAGGTTTGGGTCCCGACGGGCCGCCACCGCTTCTTCGATCTTGGACACCATGAATTCGGCCGGCACCAGATGTTCGATCCCGACATGGTGATGGAAACGACGCGGCAGCAACTGGTCCTCGATCTCGATCGCGTCGAAGCCCGCCGCCTCGGTCATGGCGATCGTCCGGTGTATATGCGCGGGATCGCCCCACCCGCCGCCTGCATCCAGGACGATCGGTACGTCCGATACGGTCCGCATTTCCATGGCGATTTCCGCCATTTCCGGCAGGGTAATCGTGGCTTCGGTACCGCATTTTACCCAGCCGAGCGAGCCGCCGCTCATATAGACCGCCTTGAAGCCCGCTTCGACCGCCATGCGTGCCATCAGCGGGTTGAGCGCCACCGGCGCGATCACAAGATCCGGGCTGTCAATAAGTTTCCGAAGCCGTTCCACGTTCGTCTCCCCGTTAATTGTTTATGGGCCGATATCTATCCGCCGGCGAAACCGTAATCCCGCCACGGTGGATTGTCACGACGGCCGCCGGATCAAATCTAGTCGGCTTCCATCGCCGGCGCGTTGCGCAGAACCGTGGGCAGCAGACAAAGAACGATGACCAGCGCCAGCATCGCGCTGGACGCCACCGCCCACTGCAGCCCGACCGCCTCGGCCAACCAGCCGATCGTCAGCGCCCCCAGCGCCGGACCGCCGAGACTGATCGAGACATTTACACTGATCACCCGCCCCCGCATTTCCGAGTCTGTGGCGTTCTGTATCAGGCTGTAGGCGCCGACATGACAGCCAAGCATCAGGAAGGCAGCCACCGCGAGAACCGCCACCCCGGATGTCAGCGTATCGGTCGCCGCAAAAAGGGCAAGCACGATGGAGCCGCCGATCGCACCCCCGAGCATGATCCGAACCAGTCCGCGGGCGCGACCGCGAAACACCAGAAGCAGGCCGCAGGCAAGCGCGCCGAATCCGGCGGCGGCAGTCAGCGCGGCGAGACCTTCGGGACCGCTGCCGAAGACCTCGCCCGCGAAGCCCGGCAGCAATTCGGTATAGGGGCGCAGCAGAAGCCCGCTGGTGAACGACATCATGAACAGCAGGCGCAGGGCCGGCGTTGCCGCGATATAACGGAATCCGCCCATAATCTCGGACAGGAAACCCGGATTCTCCCGTATATCGCGCGCTTCCGGACGGAACCGGATCAGGAGAATCATCAGCGCCATCCAGAAATTGGTGAACGCATACAGGATTATCGAAGCGCCGGTTCCGAAATGGGTGATCAGAAAACCCGCGATCACCGGCCCCAGGAACGTACCCACCTGAAACGTCGTTGCGTTGAATGCCAGCGCCGCGGACATGTTCTGCCGTTCGCAAAGCTGGGGGATCAGGGCCTGCCGGGCGGGAAATTCAAGCCCGAACGCGACTCCCTGCAGAATGCTCAACCCCAGAAGAACCGTCACCGTCGTCAGCCCCAGAATGGTCGATAATGCCAGGGTAAGGGTGACCACGCCGCCGGCCACACCGGCGATGATGGCCATCTGGCGATGTCCGTAGCGGTCCGCCAGTACCCCGCCGAACGGAGAGACCAGCGTCACCGGGATCATGCCCGCAAAGGCAACGATTCCAAGCCACCCGGCGGAGCCCGTAAGTTCCCAGGTCAGCCAGCCGATACCGAGCCGGTTGCCCCACCAGCCAAACACGTTTGCGATATGACCGCAGGCATATAGCCGGTAATGCGGGCTGGAAAGCGCGCGGCCGAAACCGCCGAACATTTCGGTACGCAGGGCCTATTCCGCCGCGTCTGCGCCAAGGCCGATATTCCGCCCGCCATACCGGCGCAGGCGGAGATCGGCCTGTTCCTTGTGACCCCAGAATTTCTCGATCGCGCAGAGCCGCGAACAGTAATCGCCGACAACCACGCTCGCCTCTTCGGAGCATTCCTGATAGGTGCAGGTTTTCAGGAACTTGCCGACCCATAGTCCGCCGGTATAGCGGGCGGCACCCTTGGTCGGCAGGGTGTGATTGGTGCCGATCACCTTGTCGCCATAGGACACGTTGGTTTCCGGTCCCAGGAACAGCGCGCCGTAATTGGTCATGTGCTGCAGGAAATAGCGCGGGTCTTGCGTCAGAACCTCGACATGCTCGGCGGCAAGCCGGTCGGCCTCTGTCACGGCTTCGTCCAGTGTATCGACCAGAATAATTTCGCCGTAATCCTGCCAGGCCGCCCGGGCGACTTCCGCCGTCGGCAGGCGTGCGAGCTGGTCGTCGATTTCAGCCTGCAGGTCGTCGGCGAGCTTCCGCGAGGTCGTCAACAGGATCGCCGGCGAGGTCGGGCCGTGCTCGGCCTGGCCCAGCAGGTCCGTCGCGATGATTTCGACATCCGACGTCTCGTCCGCGATGACCAGAATTTCGGTCGGCCCCGCAAACAGATCGATCCCGACCCGCCCGTATAGCTGGCGTTTGGCCTCGGCAACGAACGCATTGCCGGGGCCGACCAGCATGTCGACCGCCCCGATGGTTTCGGTGCCGAGTGCCATTGCGCCGACGGCCTGGACGCCGCCCATCACGTAGATTTCGTCGGCGCCGCCGAGATGCATCGCCGCGACGGTTTCGGCATGGGGCCTGCCGTCGGTCGGCGGTGTGCAGGCGATCACCCGCTTTACCCCCGCGACCTTGGCGGTCACGACGCTCATATGCGCAGACGCCACCATGGGATAACGCCCGCCGGGCACGTAGCAGCCGACGGAATTCACCGGAATGTTCTTATGGCCGAGGATCACGCCCGGCAGGGTTTCGACCTCGACATCCTTGATCGCACCGCGCTGGATCTGCGCGAAATTACGCACCTGCGCCTGTGCGAATTTAATGTCGTTTATGGTTTCTTCCGGTACACCGCCCACCAGTTCTGCGATGGCTTCGTCCGACAGGCGGAAGCTCTCGGGCGCCCATTTGTCGAACTTCTCCGACAGTTCGCGGACCGCCGCATCTCCACGGGCCTCGATATCGGCAAGGATGTCTTCAACGGTATGGCGGACCTTGGAATCGTATTCCTTCGTTTCCGCCTCCCCCGTGCGTTCTTTGAGATGTGTGGCCATGATAATTCCTGCATCCCCCCTCTCCCCGAGCGGGAAAGGGGGGCGATAGATCAGAGTTCAGAGAGCTACTTGATTGCGATCGGGTTGATCGGCGAGCCAACCCCGCCGGTGACCGGCAGCGGCGGTGCGCAGAAGAAGAATTCCCACACGCCGTCCTGTTCGCAATCGTCGGACAGTTCGCCCATGACGAAAATTTCGCCCATGGTGATGCCGATCATCGGAATCACAACCCAGTGCCAGGGCTGTTGCGCATCCGTGGTCTCGTTCGGGCGGACTTCGCAACCCCAGGTGTCGCAGCAGATCGCAGCGACTTCCTTTTCGTGAAGCCATTCGGCGGTATCGAAGGACAGGCCCGGCGCATCACCGCCGGCATAACCGCCCCAGCCGTTTTTCAGGCGTTCTTCCATCATCCCGGTACGGACCAGCAGAAAATCGCCTTTTTTAACCTCTACGCCCTGCGCTTCGGCGCAGGCATCCAGATCGCTGCGCGAAATCGCATCGCCCTCGGACAACGCTTCGACGCCGACATGCTTGGCGATATCGAGCAGCACGCCGCGCCCGACCATCTTGTCCTTCACCTTTTCGATGCCGTTCTTCTGGGCACCGTTCGAATCCACAAGGCCGGCGTCGTAGCCGTTCCACATCTTGTCGTCATAGAAGATATGGCCGAGCGCATCCCACTGGGTGCCGCATTGCAGCGGCAGCGAGACCATATCGTCGGCATAGCGGATACCGCCTTCGTCCTGATTGCCGGACAGTGCGTCCGTACCGGTCGCCAGCATGGTGTGGATCGGGTTGAAGCGGTTGCCCCACAGGCCCGATTGCGGCCCCTTATTGTCGAAGTTGAGGCCGAGCGAAAACGTCTTGCCCTTGCGGATCAGCCCTGCGGCGGCGATGATTTCGTCGGCACCGATATAATTCAGCGTGCCGGCCTCGTCGTCCGGGCCCCATTTGCCCCAGTTTTTGCACTTCTCCGCGGTTTCGCGGAGAATGCCCATGTCGAGTTTGCCCTCGGTGTTTTTGTGGACCATTGGTTTTCATCCCTAACTTTTCGTGTTTTGCCATTGTCACTCTAGCCCGAACCGAAGCGATCCGTAAGCCGCCGCACTATTTATCATTTGATCAGTAAAGTCGCCAATTTGGCCGAATGCCGCCTATAATGTCAATCTGACCGTCGCCGACACAGGCAATCGGTCCTGAATCCGGGAGAACACGCAGCATGAACGATACCGCCGCCGCCAACGATGCCCCCCTGAAAACGCCGGATATGCGGCTCGACGGTAAAATTGCCGTGGTCACGGGCGCGGGAAGAGGCCTGGGACGCGCCTGCGCCTTCGCGCTGGCCGGCGCCGGGGCCGAGGTCGTCCTGATCAGCCGCACCCGGGCGGATCTCGACGCCGTTGCCGCCGGGATCGAAGCCGAGGGAGGGACGGCACGGAGCATGGTCTGCGACGTCAGCGACCTGGACGATATCGCACGGAAAATCGGCGGACTTCCGCGCATCGATATCGTCGTCAATAACGCCGGCACCAATGCGCCGGAACCGTTCGTTGACGTGACGGAAGCCAATTACGACAGGATCATGGACCTCAACGTCAAATCCGCCGTGTTCGTCGCCCGGTCGGCGGCGCAGAAGATGATCGCACAGGGCGATGGCGGCTCGATCATTCACATGTCGTCGCAGATGGGCCATGTCGGCGCGGCGACGCGGACGATCTATTGCGCGTCGAAACACGCCATCGAAGGACTGACCAAGGCCATGGGCGTCGAGCTGGCACCGCATAAAATCCGCGTCAATTCGATCGGCCCGACCTTCATCCTGACGCCGATGACCGCACCCTTCTTCGAGAACAGGGAATTCCGCGCAGATGTGCTCAACCGAATTCCCATGGGCGAACTGGGCAAGCTGGAAGACATCATGGGCGCCGTCGTGTTCCTCGCCTCGCCCGCCTCGGCCCTGATCACCGGCACCAGCATCGTCATCGACGGCGGCTGGACGGCCTGGTGAATGCAGGTCGTGACCGCTGAAGGACCGATTGTCCCCAAATTTTACCGGAACACCACCGTCTTCGACCCGTTCAGCAAAACGCGGCGTTCAAGCACGTAACGCACGGCGCGGGCGAGCGCGACGCTTTCGAGGTCGCGACCGATGGCGACCATCTCGTCGGGCATGGTGGTGTGATCGATCCGGTCGACCGCCTGTTCGATGATCGGGCCTTCGTCGAGATCGGCGGTCACGAAATGCGCCGTCGCGCCGATCAGCTTCACGCCGCGCGCGAAGGCCTGGTGATAGGGTTTTGCGCCCTTGAAACCCGGCAGGAACGAATGGTGGATATTGATCGCGCGGCCGTCGAGCCTGCGGCACAGATCGTCGGACAGGACCTGCATATACCGCGCCAGCACCACGATATCCGTGCCCGTCGCCTCGACCAGGTCCATCAGTTTGGCTTCGGCCTCGGGCTTGGTGTCCTTCGTAACCGGGATATGGTGATAGGGAATGCCTGCCGCCTCGGCCTGTGGCTGCGCGTCCGGATGGTTGGACACGATCGCCGTCACTTCCATCGGCAGCGCGCCGATGCGATAGCGGTACAACAGATCGTTCAGGCAATGGTCGAATTTCGACACCATGATCATCACCTTCAGCGGCGCGGCGGTATCGAATATTTCCCATTCCATGTCGAACTTATGGGCGACCTGGCCGAACCACGAGCCGACCATTTCAGCGGTCACGTCGTCGCGGTCGAGACGGAATACGGACCGGCCGTAAAACCGCCCGGATTCGCGGTCCGAGAAAAACGCCGCCTCATCGACCGAACAGCCTGAATCCGCCAGAAACCCGGAAACGGCGGCGACGATGCCCTGCTTGTCGGGGCACGCGGTGGTGAGGATATACGGAGTATGCATGAGAGAACGCTTTGGCTGAAAAGGTAGCGCGGTTTTTAGGCCCCCGGCGCGGCGGGATCAAGGTCTCATCCGGGCCGGCAATGCGCTACACTCGGGCATCATGACAAAAAACCGCCGCTTTCCCCCGCATAGGGTCGATAAATGACCGCTGCCGGACACACCGACTTCGACGTCGTCGTCATCGGCGCCGGCGCGGCCGGGCTGATGTGTGCGCTGACGGCAGGCGGACGCGGGCGCCGGGTGCTCCTGCTCGACCATGCGGACGAGGCCGGGAAAAAGATCCTGATCTCCGGCGGCGGGCGCTGCAATTTCACCAATCATTATGCGGCGCCAGAGAACTTCATTTCGGGCAACCCGCATTTCTGCAAGTCAGCGCTGGCGCGCTACACGCAGCACGATTTCATCGCCCTGATGGACAAACACCGCATCGCCTGGCACGAAAAAACCCTGGGCCAGCTTTTCTGCGACGGATCGGCAAAGGCCGTGGTCGCGATGCTGCTGACCGAATGCGATACGGCGGGCGTCGACCTGCGCGTCCGCCACCGCATCACCGATATCAGCCGCGGCGACCGGTTCCGCGTCGCTACCGACCGGGGCGATTTCACGGCGGAGTCGCTGGTGCTCGCGAGCGGCGGGCTGTCGATCCCGAAGATGGGCGCGACCGGTTTTGCACATGATGTCGCCCGGCGGTTCGGCCTGCCCCTGTCGGAAGTTCGACCGGCGCTGGTGCCACTGACCTTCACGGGCAACGACCTGGCGCTGATGCAGCCGCTCAGCGGCGTGTCGCTGGACTGTATCGCGTCCTGCGACACCGCATCGTTCCGCGAGGCCATGCTGTTCACCCATCGCGGCCTGTCCGGCCCGGCGATCCTGCAGATATCGTCCTATTGGCGCGCAGGCGCGGAAATTTCCCTGAACATGGCGCCGGATACGGATGCCGCGGCCCTGCTGCTGGATCGAAAGCGCAGCCGACCGCGGGCGGAACCGAGAAAGATCCTGGCCGAATTCCTGCCCGCCCGGCTCGCCGCGGCGCTGGCAGAAACACACCTGCCGTCCCGCCCGGCCGGGGAATTACCGGACACGGCGCTGACGGCGCTCGGCGCAGCGATCAATGCCTGGCGGCTGACGCCGTCGGGCAGTGAAGGGTATGCCAAGGCCGAAGTTACCGTCGGCGGCATCGATACGACGGCCCTGTCGTCGCGCACGATGGCGGCAAAGGACGTTCCCGGCCTATACGCGATCGGCGAAGCGGTCGACGTGACCGGCTGGCTCGGCGGCTATAATTTTCAATGGGCGTGGTCGAGTGGCGTGGCGGCGGGGGATTCGGTCTGAAGCGGCGGCGGTTCAGCCTGTCCCGCGGCGATACACGATCCAGTAAACGACACCGACAAAACCGGCGCCGCCGACGATATTCCCGGCGGTGACGGCAATCAGATTGCCGCCAATTCCGGACAGCGTGGCGGTGTCGGCTGGCAATCCCGCAAGAATGCCCATGGGCAGGAAGAACATATTGGCGACACTGTGTTCGAATCCCAGCGTCACAAAGGCCGATATCGGGAAAACGATCGCAACCGCCTTTTCTGTCACCGTGTGACAGGCGAAGCAAAGCCAGACGGCCAGACAAACAAGCGTGTTGCACAGGATGCCGCGGAAAAAAGCCTGGTCCCAGGGAAGCGTGATCTTGGCGGCGGCGATTTTCCGGGCATGTTCCGCGATATCGCCGGTCTCAGACCCGAGAATCCCGGACAGCGCGACCAGCACCGCCGTCGCCGCCGCCCCGGCGAAATTCCCGGCATAAACGACGCCCCAGTTGCGCAGCAGCGCGCCGGTGCCGATCAGGCCGTCGCAACGCGCCAGGATGATCAGGTTGTTGCCGGTAAACAGCTCCGCCCCGCCGACGACGATCAGCACCAGGCCCAGCGAAAAAACGATCCCGCCGACCAGCTTCGCCGGCCCCGGCCCGGGACCGAACTGGAACGTCACGGTGAGATAGAATACCGCGCCGAGCGCGATGAATGCCCCGGCGAGAACCGCCAGGGTAAAGAGCGGCACCAGCGACAGGGTCGCCTTGGCAACACCCGCCGTCGCCACCCGTTCGGCGATCTTCGCGGGCGCATAGGCATCGAGGGCGTGGCTCAGCGAGCCCGCCGTATTGGGTGCGTCCTGTGGCATCCGGACTTGTTAGGGCAAGGCTCCGCGACTGACCTTGATGAAGATCAAGACAAACGGTCCCCGACCCGCAGGGCAAAGGCCTAGAACTGCGCCGTCCCGGACGGCAGGCCGAGCGAGACACGGCCATACAGGGTCGAACACATATCCCAGTTGAGGCTGATATGCTTCGACGCCGCATGCAGGTCGCGCCAGAAACGCTGCGTGACGCTGTCATTGGACAGCCCCGCCCCGCCAACGCTTTCGAACAGCAGATCCGTCGCCCGCCGCGCCATTTTCACGGCGAAGCTCAGATCGCCCTTGTTGCGGGCGCGTTCCTCGACCGTCAGGGCGCGGCCTTCGTTCATGACGCGCATGATGGTATCGCAGTCGCGCGCGACCAGGTGCTTGGCCGCATCTATGGCCGCTGCCGCCTCGGCAACGCGGGCCTGGATGGTCGGGAAATCGGCCATGCTCTGTGGCTGGCTGAGGGCCGCGCCCCGGGTTTTACGGACGCTGATCTGATCGATATAGGTTTCGAGCGCGCCCTGCGCCATGCCCATGGCGGCGCCGCACAGGCATAACGAGATCGCCGCGAAAAACGGCACCCGCCACAACGCATTGTCGTTCACTGCTGCTCCGGGCGGGTTGCCGGACAGGGCCTGTTCGAGGGTCAGCATGCGATGCGCCGGCACGAACAGATCGTTTATAATGACGTCGTTGCTGCCGGTGCCGATCAATCCCATCACGTCCCAGTTATCCTCGACCGCATATTGCGTTTTCGGCACCAGGATATAACCTTGGGTATAGGGATCGGAGGCCGCGTCCGCCGCGATCTTCGCGCCGAGGATCATCCAGTCGGCATTCAGCACGCCGGAACAATAGAGCCACTTGCCGGTGATCCGATAGCCGCCATCGACCTCCACCGCCGTACCGCCCGGCGAATAGGACGACGCGGAAATATGCATCGAATCGCCACCCCAGACTTCGTCCTGGGCCGCAACGTCGAACATGCCGATCTGCCACTGATGCTGGGCGGCGGTCGAATAGATCCACCCGGTCGAGCCGCAGCCGGCGCCGATCTCGGTCGCGCAGCGCACGAAAGTGCCGATGTCGAATTCATACCCGCCGTAGCGTGCGGGCTGTTGCACCTTGTAGAGCCCGGCGGCCTTGAGATCGGCGACGGTTTCATCGGAAACCCGACGATTGCGTTCCGTTTCGCGCTGGCGCTCCCGCAGCGCCGGTTTCAGCGCGGCGGCGCGGGCGACAAGCTCGTCCGGGGTGGTGGTGTCTGCACCGGTGCGTTCGATCGTATCCATGGCTCAGTACTCTGCTTGGTAAACGGGGGATGTCAGCGCGATCCCGGTGCCGATCATGGGGGACAGGGTTGATCTTGTCCAACGGATGCTACGCACCGGCTGCGGCCGCCGGATCACACGATAACTAGCTGCCAAGTCGGGGTTTTGCCATTTGTTGCGCCTTTTCGAGGTCGGCGGGCGACAGGTTTTCGCCAGCGGCGGCGCGGGCTTTTGCCGCACCCGCAACATCGCGGGATTCCGCCGCCCGGAACCATGCCCAGGCCTCGGCAGGATCTTTCCCGACCGCGATGCCCTGAAGATAAAGATAACCCAGCGCGAGCTGCGACGGTCCGAACCCATGACGGGCCGCCTCACCGTACCAGCGCGCGGCCTCGTCCGGCGACCGGGCGGTGCCGGTGCCGTTCAGCAGCAGATGGGCGAGGTTGTGCTGTGCCTCGGCGACCCCGTTGCCCGCGGCACGGCGATACCAGGACACCGCCTGCGCGCGGTCTGCCGTAACGCCGGTCCCGAAATGGAATGATGCGCCGACCTTGTACTGGGCCATCGGGTGCCCCTGCTCGGCGGCCTTCAGAAACCACGTATGGGCCTTCGCCAGATCTTTGCCGTGGCCGGGAACACCGCGTTCATAAAGCATGCCGAGCAGAAACTGCGCCCTCGCGGATCCCTTTTTCGCTTCACGCTCGTACCAGCGCATCGCATCGCCATAGTTTGCGGGCTGCGCAACTGCAGCGTTCAGCATGAATGCCGTAAGAAGGGATATCAGGGCCGCGGCAACGAGGCGGAGCATGTGCACGCCAGACGGTGATTTCGGACGCAAAAGGCTACCGCCCGGTCACCGAATCGTCATTAAACGGCAATGGTCAGGATTTTGGGCGGATATTCGGATCGCCGCCTATTCGGGCGCGGGACCGTAATAGCCGTTCAGCCGGTAGCGCTCGCCCTTTTGCGGCTCGGCATAACACTCGACCTCGCCGATGCTGCTGTAGCAGTAGGTCTGGACCACGGCGCTGGGGCGCGGCCGAAAGGTCGTCGCCCCGAGAACCTTTTCTTCGTTGGGGATATGGCGCGCAATATACTCCTTGTCGAAGATCGTATCTTCGAGCATCGCATGTTCGCAGCCGGCGGCAAGCAGCAGGGTTGCAAACAGCGCGGCAACAGCCACGGGTTTTCCGTACATCCGGCAATCCTCGATCAACGGTACAACTGAATATTCTGCCGAATATCCAGCCGACAGTATCGCGACTCACCTTTAACCGGGCGTTAAAGACCAGCGGGGAAAACCGGAATCATCGACACCGGATCGGTATGGTTAATTTTCGTTAAGGTTGATATCCGTTAACCATACACTGCCAATGAAACCGTCACTTGCGCTGTGATAACGCCCGACCTAACCTCTGCGACAAGAATAATTCAGGGGGGAACCCGTCGACATGAAACGCAGCACCGACAGAATTATGACGACCCATGTGGGCAGCATTCCGCGTCCGGACTCGCTGGTCGGCTTCATGATCGCCGAAGACAAGGGCGACGCCTTCGACACCGCCGCGTTCGAAGCGGCGCTCACCACCGCGGTAAACGATGTCGTCGGGCTGCAGAAAAGTATCGGGATCGATACCGTGAGCGACGGGGAATTCAGCAAACGCGGCTTCGCCGTCTACGCCCATGAACGCCTGGCCGGGCTCGAGGCCACGGGCCGGTCGCGCCCGTCGCCCTGGGCGAATTCCCGGGAATCGGATGCCTTCCCGGAATTTTACGCCCCGGAACAGGCCGCCAAGGACCGGGCACCGACCCACAGCACCATGCAGATGAGCTGCACCGGCCCGATTTCCTACAAGGGCGAAGATCTGCTGCAACGCGACCTCGCCAACCTGCGCGCCGCCTGCGATGCCCATGGTGCCGACGCCTTCGTCCCCGCGATATCGCCCTGCGACGTGGTCGGCAACCAGGCGAACGAGTATTATGCAACCGAGGACGAATTCCTCTATGCGGTGGCGGATGCGCTGAACGTCGAATACCGCGCCATTGTCGATGCCGGGTTCGATCTCCAGATCGACGACCCGCGGCTGATCAATTACTACGTCAAAAGCCCGCAGCTCAGCGTGCAGGACTGCCGGACCTGGGCCGAACACCAGGTCGAGGCGATCAATCACGCGCTGGCGGGCATTCCCGAAGACAGGGTGCGCTATCACACCTGCTACGGCATCAATATGGGCCCCCGCGTCCACGATATGGAGATGAAGGACTATCTCGACATCGTGCTGAAGATCAAAGCCGGCGCCTATTCCTTCGAGGCGGCCAACCCGCGTCACGAACATGAATGGAAGTTGTGGGAAACCGTCAAACTCCCCGACGGAAAATCGATCATTCCCGGCGTGGTCACCAATTCATCGGTGCTGGTCGAACACCCCGAACTGGTCGCCCAGCGGATCGAACGCTTCGCAGGCGTCGTCGGGCGCGAGAACGTCATCGCCGGCGCGGATTGCGGCTTCGGTACCCAGGCGAGTGCGACGCCGGAGGTCCATCCGACAATCGTATGGGCGAAATTCCAGGCGATTGCGGATGGCGCCAAGATCGCAAGCGCCAATCTCTGGTCCTGACGGCGCCGATTGGAGTCCGATTGTTTCAGCTCAGCGCGTCGAACGCATCGCCTTCGGCGGCCTCGCCGACGATGTGGCGCTGGTGCCAGAGCGCAAAGAACAGCAACGTCCATGCGGCAAAGCGTTCACGCTTTCCCGGTGACGTGAAAAGCGCCTTGACGGCATCCGGATGGCAGCGTTCGGCGACCCCGGACTGGGCGGCGACCAGCGGGCCAATGCGCGCGCCCTCCGCTGCGATCCATTCGCCGACCGGCACGGTAAAGCCTTTCTTTCGGGCAAACGCCTGGGCGGCAGGGGCCGCGTCGTCGAGCCATTTCCGCAAAATCCATTTACCCAGACGCCCTTTTATCTTGAGCGAATCCGGCAGACAGAATGCGGCATTGGCGACGGCGGGGTCGAGAAACGGCGTGCGTCCCTCTATCCCGTGCGCCATCAGGCAACGATCCAGCTTGGTCAGCAGGTCGTTCGGCAGCCAGTCGGCGCAATCGACCGCCTGCGCGACCTGCAACCGCGACCTGCCGTCGGTGCGGGCCACCGCCTCGGCGCCGGTGATACCGTCGCGCCAGGCCAGGTCGTCTCGGCGCAGCACGCCGAGCCCGTCCATGATTCCGCGCCGCCGCATGCCGCGGCCGCCCATCCACCACGGACGCATCAGACTGCGATAGCGCCCGTAGCCGCCGAAGATTTCATCGCCGCCTTCGCCCGACAGGATAACCTTGTGGGACTTCGCGGCTTCCTTCGCCAGCTTCCAGGTCGGCAGAATGGCGTAGTCGGCGACGGGTTCGTCCATCGCCGCCGCGACGGCCGGCAGCACCGCCCAGAAATCGGCAGCATCGAAGGAAACCTCCACATGTTCCGCGCCCAATGAACGCGCGACATCGCGGGCATGGCCGCGCTCGTCGGCGGCATCGGTGCCGGGGAAACCGGCGGTGTAGGCGCAGACCGGGGTGTCGTTGAGCCGCGCCATCAGCGCAAGGACCGCCGCGGAATCGACGCCGCCCGACAGGAACATCGCATAGGGGACGTCGGCGCGCTGGTGCATATCGACGCTGTCCGTCAGCGCCGTGTCCAGCCTGTCGAGCGCATCGCGTTCGCCGATGCGCACCGGCCCGCCCGACGGCAGGGCGGCGTGGCGGCGGCGATCGACGACCCCGCCCCCGGCGATCACGATCGTCTCGCCCGGCAGCACGCGTTCTATGCCGTCAAACGGCGAATGACCGCCCGTCGAAAACTGGAGCTGGAGCAGTTCGCCCACCGGCCGGTCCCGCAATACCCGCCGCCCGAAACCGGCGGCCAGCAGCGCCTGCGGTTCGGAAGCGAAGGCGAAACCAGCCTCCGACACAGCGTAATAGAGCGGCTTTATGCCGAAGGGATCCCGCGACAGCACCAGCCGGCGTTCCTGCGGATCGTATATCGCCAGCGCATACATGCCACGCAGCCATTCCGCGAAGTCGAGCCCGTAATTCCGGTAATAATGCAGAACAGGTTCGCAATCCGAGTTGGTTGCGAACGCGGCATCCGTCAGTTCGGCGCGCAGTTCGACATAGTTGTAAATTTCACCGTTCGCGACCAGGGCCGTCCCGCCGGGGCCGAAAAGCGGCTGATCGCCCGTTTCCAGGTCGATAATCGCGAGCCGCGTATGGACCAGTCCGGTATCGCCGGACAGCCAGATCGCGTCACCGTCCGGGCCGCGATGGGCCAGTGCCGCCTTCATCCGGTCGAGCGCGCCTGTATCGGGCACGGCCCCGTCCGCAGTCATGATTCCCGCGATACCGCACATTAGCGGCGGACCCGTTCGAACAGGTCGAGAAACCGGGCGACCACGGCGGCCTCGGTGAAATCCGCTTCGAACCGCCGGCGGCCGGCCGCAACCAGCCGGGGCGCAAGTTCCCGGTCGAACGCCAGCCGCGTAATCGCCTCCGCCAGCAGGGCGGGGTCGTCCACCGGGGCGAGCAGGCCGTCGGCGCCGTCTTCGATCAGCCAGGCGGGCCCGGCGGCGGCCGTGGCGACGACCGGCAGGTTCCGCGCCCAGGCTTCGATCACTACATTGCCGAGCGGCTCGATACGCGACGGACAGACCAGCAGGTCGGCCGTCGCCATGAGGTCCGCCATGTCGGTCCGCCACCCGAGAAACCGCACCCGCCCGGCAACCCCGAGCTTGTGGGCAAGCGATTCCAGCTCGCGCGCGTCGCCGCCATCGCCTGCCAGCAGCAAATGGACATCGCCCGTATCTTTCATGGCATGAAGCAGCACGTCGAACGCCTTGTTCCGGTGAAGCCGGCCGGCCGCCAGCATGACCGGCACCCCGTCGGGGAGCCCGAATCCGCTGCGCGGCTGTGGAACCCCCGGCACCGCGGAGACGAAATTCGGCACAAAATGCGCCCGCGCTTCCGGCCACCCCTCTTCCACGAGATAGCGCACGATATCCGGCGTATTGCCGATCAGATGATCGCACCCGGCATAGTATTTCAGATCGTAATACCCGCCGAGACGGCCGACCAGGACCGGCGCGACCGCGGCTTTTCGGATTGCGCGGCCCGTCAGCGATGAGGCGCGGTTCATCCAGGACAGGACAATTTCAGGCTGCGTCCGGTCGATTTCCGCCGCCAGAGCCGGCACGGTCCGGCGGTCGAACAGGCCACCGAACGGCAGGTCGACCGGCGATATTCCCGCCTCGGCCAAACGCGGCATGCGGGTATCGTTCGCCCGCGTGACCAGTGTCTGCTCGACGCCATGCCGGTGAAAGGCAATCGCGAGCCGGACGAAAAATTCTTCCGCCCCGCCGACCGCGCCGCCCGCCATGGTCTGCATCAGTTTCATGCCGGTCCGGCCTTGTCGAAAACGACGCTTTCGAACGCGGCGGCAGCATCGTCCCAGCTCCAGCCGCGCTGTTCGGCAAGGGCCGCGTCGTGCTGCGCACGCCATAATTTGTCATCCTGCAGCAAGCTGAGGGCACGAACGGCAAAATCCGCATCGTCCGATGCCACGTAACCGGTGGTTCCATCGATTACCCGTTCGGCGACACAGCCGATATCCTGCACCACGGCGGGAACGCCCACGGCCTGGGCCTCGCCAACGGCAAGGCAGTAGGTTTCCCCCGGATCGCCGCGATAGAGCAACGTCCGGAACCCGGCCAGTTCCACTGCGAGTTCGGCCTTGGGCAACGGTTCGCGCAACACCACGCCCTTATCCGCCAACGCGGAGGCCTGATCGAGCACGGCGTTCATCTGCGTTGCGCGGGCATTGCCGTGATCGCCATAGGTCTTCGGGCTGGAAAAAATGTGGAGTTCGGCGGTCGGCAGTCGGGGATGAATTTCCGCCGTCCACAGGGCCAGCAGCCAGTCGAGCGACCGCAGCGGGCTGGACGTAAATACCGCGCGTGGCGCAGGAGGATCGTGCGGCGGCTCGGCATCGAGAAATTCCTGAGAGATGCCGTAGGGGATCGTCGCCCTTTCCCCGGACGGCGCCCATACCGGAAAGGAACGCGCATGGAAGCCGGACGAGAACACAATCGCCGGCCGCCAGCGCCACAATTTCGACAGGTACCGCCATTTTTTGAGATATCCGGCGGGGTTGTGGATCCAGAATGCCCGGCAGACTGCTTCCGGCACCATCGGAATCAGCCTGTCGCCCCGATTGGCGATATAGAGATCGGCCCGCTCCGGCAGGCCCTGTTCGATCGGCTGCCAGGCAACGCCGTGGCGCGCCATCGGCGCGCCGCACCGGTTGAATATGGTGACATCGTGACCGCGCCGGGCGAACGCTTCGGCGAGCGATATGAAGGCGGTCTCCGCCCCGCCCAACGGGCCGCGCATCAGCGAATCGCCATCGAAAGCGATACCGTCATCCGCCATCACGATGACGGCCATTACCGGTCCTCCAAGGTCGCCTTCAGATACGACAGAATGGGGTACAGTCCGGCAAACAGTGCGATCAGCACCCCGTATTTCCCTTCGCGGTATCCCTTGCGCGACACGTAGCACTTCCAGGACCGCGAAAAGATGCGCCGCAGGTTGCGGCCATAGGTGCCACCATCGCCGTTGTCACGAATATCCTGCGCCCGCGCAGTGGTATAGGAATCGAGCCGGCGTATCATGTCGGAGATATTCCGGTCGACGTAATGGTCGATCCGATGCTCCAGCGGAGCGCCTTCCGTACCGGAAAAGGTGAGTGCAGGATGCACGCGCTGGCGTCCCCACACTTTCGCCCCCTTGCGGAACAGGCCTGGATACTGGTTCTTGCCGTAGGACGCCCCCCAACCGTATCGCACGAGCCGGTCGCCGATATAGTTGTCGACCCGGATCCCGTGCCAGTCGCTCGTCGTGGCTGCGATGGTCGCTCGTATTTCCGCACCGAGGACATCCGGCACGCGCTCGTCGGCATCGATTTCGAAAATCCACTCGCCGCGGCAGGCTTCTATGCCGGCGTTCCGACGGTCGCCTTCTACCGTCCAGTCGCCGTCAATCAGGCGATCGGTGAACTGCGCCGCGATATCGCGCGAGCCGTCGGTACATTTATCGAGCAGCACGACGATTTCATCGGCGAAATGCAGCCGCTCGAGACACGCCGCGAGCTGGGCTTCCTCGTTACGGACGGAAATCACGGCGGACAGCACGCAATCCGCCGGGCTTTGAGCTTTTGCAGTCATGCGCGGAGTTATAGCTGCAAGACTGGATAAATCCACGTCAAAGCTCTACTTAGCGGGGAGAGGGGTATTTCTGACCATGAGCATCAAAATTCACGTCGTACTGGCCGAGCGCGGCATCGTCGCAATTTCCGGCGAAGATTCCCGGGATTTCCTGCAGGGCCTGATTACCAACGATATCCAGCGGGTCTCGCCGACATGTGCGATTTACGCCGCATTGCTGACCCCGCAGGGCAAGTTCCTCCACGATTTTTTTATCGCCGAACACAAGGACCGCTTTCTGATCGACTGCAAGGCCGACCGGATTCCCGACCTGATCAAACGTCTGACCATGTACCGCATGCGCTCGAAGGTCGACATCGCGGATGAATCGGACAAATGGTCCGTCGGCGCGATGCTGCCCCCCGCGGACGCTGCGGATCCCGGAACCCCCGGTGCGGCGAAGACCCGCTTTGACGGCGTTTCCTACATCGACCCGCGGCATGCCGCCCTCGGGGAACGCACCATCCGTCTCGTTGACGAGGACGATAGCTTCCCGGTCGATGCCGCGGCGGTGGCGAGCAACCGCGCCGCCTATGACGCCCTGCGGGTATCGCTTGGAATTCCGGATACGGGCGCGGACCTGATCGCCGACAAATCCATGCCGCTTGAATCCGGGTTCGACGAACTGCACGGCGTCGATTTTCAGAAGGGCTGTTATGTCGGACAGGAAGTCACCGCCCGGATGAAGCATCGCAATCTGGTCAAGAAGCGCCTGTTTCCGGTCGCCCTGGACGGCCCTGCCGATGCCGGCGCAGCCGTAAAGGCCGGCGACGTGGAGGCCGGCGAACTTCGCTCGGTCATAGACCGGCGCGGTATCGCGCTGTTGCGGATCGACCTTGCCGAACAGGGTGGCCTGACCGCAAACGGCGCCGCCGTAATACCCGAAAAACCGGACTGGGCCGGGTTTTAGCCCACGCCGTTCAGGCCTTCGCCTTCATTGCCGCCTGCGCCGCTGCAAGCCGCGCAATCGGCACGCGGTACGGGGAACACGAAACGTAGTCTAGGCCGATCTCGGCGCAGAAATGCACCGATGCCGGATCGCCGCCATGTTCGCCGCAGATGCCGAGCTTGATGCCGGGCCGCGTCGCCCGGCCGCGTTCGACGCCGATTTTTATCAGCTCGCCCACCCCGTCGACATCGATGGATACGAACGGGTCGGTCTCGAAGATTCCGCGGCGCGCGTATTCTTTCAGCAGGCCGGCCGTATCGTCGCGCGACAGGCCGAATGCCGTCTGGGTCAGGTCGTTCGTGCCGAAGGAAAAGAATTCGGCCCCTTCGGCGATATCGCCGGCCCGAAGCGCGGCGCGCGGCAGCTCTATCATCGTGCCGATCAGATAGGGCACGGTGCCGCCGGTTTCCTCGAATACTTCGGTGGCTACGGCATCGATGCGTTCCCGCAGCAGGTCGAATTCCATCTTGTCGGAAACCAGCGGGATCATCACTTCGGGTTCGACCGGTGCAGGGGCATCCTTCGATACCTCGATCGCAGCCTCGAAAATCGCCCGCGCCTGCATTTCGTATATTTCGGGATAGGATATCCCGAGCCGGCAGCCCCGGTGCCCAAGCATCGGGTTGACTTCGGCAAGTTCGGCAGCGCGGATCCGCAGGTCTTCCATGGAGACGCCGGATGCCTGGGCGACCTGTTCCATGTCTTCGGGCGTATGGGGCAGGAATTCATGCAGCGGCGGATCGAGCAGACGGATGGTGACCGGCTTACCCGCCATGATGCGGAACAGTTCGATAAAGTCCTGACGCTGCATCGGCAGGATTTTTGCCAGCGCGGCGCGGCGGCCCGCGGTGTCGCCCGCGAGGATCATCTCGCGAACGGCAATAATACGCTCGGCATCGAAGAACATGTGCTCGGTCCGGCACAGGCCGATCCCCTCCGCGCCGAAATCGATGGCCGTCTTGGCATCCAGCGGCGTTTCCGCGTTGGTGCGAACCCGGAGCGTACGGATTTCATCGACCCAGGCCATCAATGTGCCGAAATCACCCGACAATTCGGGCTGGAGGGTCGGCACTTCGCCGGCCATGACCTCGCCCGACGCACCGTCAATGGTCATGATGTCTCCCGCCGCGATCTCGCGGCCGAGAACCGTCATTTTCTGCGTGGCGTAGTCGATGCGGAGGTCGCCCGCGCCCGATACGCAGGGACGCCCCATGCCGCGGGCAACAACGGCCGCATGGCTGGTCATGCCGCCGCGGCTGGTGAGAATGCCCTGGGCCGCGTGCATGCCGTGAATGTCCTCCGGGCTGGTCTCAATCCGGACCAGGATGACGGCTTCGCCCGCCGCCGCCATGGATTCGGCCTCGTCGGCGGAAAAGACAACCTTGCCCGACGCCGCGCCCGGCGATGCCGGAAGGCCGCGGGTCAGCAGGTCGCGCGACGCATCGGGGTCGAGGGTCGGATGCAGCAGCTGATCGAGCGATTCGGGGTCGACGCGGGACACCGCTTCTTCCTTCGTGATCAGCCCCTCGGCAACCATGTCACAGGCGATTTTCAGCGCGGCCTTGGCCGTCCGCTTGCCGGACCGGGTCTGCAGCATCCACAGCTTGTTCTGCTGAACCGTGAATTCGATGTCCTGCATGTCGCGATAGTGTTTTTCGAGGTTCAGGCGGACTTCGTCGAGCTGCCCGAATACTTCCGGCATCACCTCTTCCATGGCCGGCAGGTCCGACCCCTGTGCGTCCTTGCCGGCAATTGTGAGATGCTGCGGCGTGCGGATGCCGGCAACGACGTCTTCGCCCTGGGCGTTGACCAGATATTCGCCGTAGAACATGTCTTCGCCGGTCGACGGATCGCGCGTGAAGGCCACGCCGGTGGCGCAGTCCTCGCCCATATTGCCGAATACCATCGCCTGCACATTCACCGCCGTGCCCCAGCTGTCGGAAATACCGTGCAGCCGGCGATAGGTGTTGGCGCGGTCGTTCTGCCAGGACCCGAACACCGCCGTAATCGCGCCCCAGAGCTGGTCGCGCGGATCCTGCGGAAACGGCTTTCCGGTCTCGTCCTCGACGCGTTCCAGGAATCCCTGTGCAACCGCCTTCCAGTCCTCGGCGCCGAGATCGGTGTCGAGCGCGAACCCGCCCATCATTTTCTGGGTGTCGATGATTTCCTCGAAATTGTCGTGATCGACACCGAGCACGACATCGCCGTACATCTGGATAAAGCGGCGGTAGGAATCCCACGCGAACCGGGCATCACCGCTTTTCGCCGCCAGGCCTTCGACCGTGACATCGTTGAGCCCGAGATTGAGCACCGTATCCATCATGCCCGGCATCGAGACACGCGCACCGGAGCGGACCGACACCAGCAGCGGATTTTCCGTATCGCCGAACTTCGCATCCACGGTGTCCTCGATGAACGCAAGCGCGGCATCGACCTGGCCGGCGAGTTCTCCGGGGTAATTCTCGTCGTTGTCGTAATAGGCCGTACACAGGGCTGTCGAGATCGTAAACCCGGGAGGCACCGGCAGGCCCAGCGACGACATTTCCGCCAGATTGGCTCCCTTGCCGCCAAGCAGGTTTTTCATGCTGGCGTCGCCTTCGGCGCTGCCTCCACCAAAACGGTAGACCCATTGTGTATCGGTCATCGGTTAGCCTTCAATTCGGGAAAAATCGGCAATCTGGCCGAGGGTGGTACGAAACTGCGACAACAGCCGCAACCTGTTTGCGCGGATATCCGCGTCGTCGGCGTTTACGGTCACCTTGTCGAAGAACAGATCGACGGGGCGCCGCAGGCTGGACATAGCTTCCATCGCGTCGACATAGCGTTCTTCGCCGATCGCCGCATTGGCGCTCGCGGACGATGTATTCAGACCATCGACAAGCGCGCGTTCCTCGTCCTGTTCGAGGCGGTCGGCGACGACGTCGCCATCGAAGCTGGCACCGTCCTTCTTTTCCTCGATCGCCACGATGTTGGACGCGCGTTTATATGCCGCCACAAGGTTTTCGCCGTCATCGGTGGCGAGGAAACCGGACAGAGCATCGACCCGCGCAATGAGCCGTACAAGATCGTCTTCATTACCGAGGGCAAAGACCGCTTCGACATGATCGTGGCGCACGCCACGGTCACGCAGATGAACTTTCAACCGGTCGGCGAAAAAGTCGAGCAGATCGCGTTCCAGCAGCTTCGGCTTGTGGCCGCCGTCTAGTTTCTTTTCGAAATCGGGAACGGTTTCGTTATATCCCCAATAGGCCTTCATCAGCGCTTCGCGCAGCGGCATCCGCAATCCGTTTTCAAGCACAAGCCGGATGATGCCGAGCGCCGCACGGCGCAGCGCATAGGGGTCGCGCGACCCGGTGGGCTTTTCATCCACCGCGAAGAACCCGACCAGGGTGTCCAGCTTGTCGGCCAGCGCCACGGCGACGGACAGCGGCGCGGTCGGGCAGTCGTCATTCGGTCCGGCCGGGGAATAATGGTCGGAGATGGCGTCCGCGACAGCCGCATCCTCGCCGTCTTTCAGAGCGTAATAGCGGCCCATGGTTCCCTGCAGTTCAGGGAATTCATAGACCATTTCGGTGACCAGGTCGGCCTTCGCCAGACGGGCCGCCCGCCTCGCATCGCCGGCATCGCAACCGGGAATAAACGGCGCCAGTTCGCCCGCCAGCGCGGTGATGCGTTCGACCTTCTGGGCCATGGTGCCGAGCTTCGCGTGGAACACGCTGTCGGCCAGCCTGTGTACCCCGTCTTCAAGCTTCTTCCTGCCGTCCTGGTCCCAGAAGAACTTGGCATCGGACAGCCGCGCGCGCAGCACGCGTTCGTTGCCCGCGACGATGGACGCGCCGTCGTCCTTGGATTCGGTATTGGCGACAACGACGAAGCGTGGCGCCAGGCTGCCATCGGCATTCAGCAGCGAAAAATATTTCTGATGCGAACGCATCGACGTGATCAGGACCTCGTCCGGCACGTCCATGAAGGCATCGTCGATTTTGCCGGTCATTACCACAGGCCATTCGACCAGCCCCGTGACCTCGTCCAGCAGACCGGGGTCGTCGCGCAGCGTCAACCCTTCGGCCGTGGCGGCTTTTTCGGCATGTTCCAGAATATTCGCCTTGCGCTCGTCACGGTCGAGAATGACGAAGGCGTGACGCAGCCTGTTGGCATAATCGGCGAAATCCGCGACCTCGAATTCGGTGGGCGCCAGGAAACGATGGCCAGAGGTAACGTTGCCGCAGGGCACATCGCTGCGCAGCGCCAGCGTCAGAATCTCGCCGCCAAACAGGCACAGAACGCGTTCGAGCGAGCGCACCCAACGCATATCGCCCTCGCCCCACCGCATGGATTTGGGCCAGGGCAGATCGGCGACCGTCTTCGCCAGGATATCCGGCAGCACCGATTTCGTCTCGGCGCCGGATTTCTCCACCACGGCAAACAGGAACGTCCCCTTGTCGAGCACCCGTTCCTCGCATTGTTCGCGCATCAGCCCGGCGGATTTCAGGAATCCTTCGATCGCCTTTTCAGGCGCATCGACCTTCGGCCCGCGCTTTTCTTCGCGCAGGTCGGGCTGTTTTTCCGGCAGGTCTTCGACCACCAGGGTCAGGCGGCGCGGCGTCACATACGCACGCACGTCGCCATGTTCCAGACCGGCATCTTTGAGGCCCACAATCGTCAGACGCTTCAGGTCGTCGGCGGCGCGGGCCTGCATGCGGGCGGGAATTTCCTCCGAGAACAGTTCGAGCAGAAGTTCGGGCATGGTTATTCCGCCGCCTCTGCTACGTCGTGGATACCGAGCCAGGCTTCGCAGCTCCCCTTCGCCAGGGTGCGGACGCGCCCGATATAAGACGCCCGTTCGGTCACGCTGATGGCGCTGCGCGCATCCAGCAGGTTGAAGGCGTGGCTCGCCTTGATGCACTGATCATAGGCCGGCAAGGCCAGATTCTGCGCCAGGAGCGCCAGACACTCCTGTTCGGCAAAGGCAAATTGCTGGAACAGAATGTCGGTATTGGCATGTTCGAAATTATAGGCGGAGAATTCCTTCTCCGCGCGCAGGAACACATCGCCGTAGGACACCCCCGCGCCGTTGAAATCAAGGTCGTAGACGTTCTCGACACCCTGGATATACATCGCCAGGCGTTCGAGCCCGTAGGTCAGTTCGACTGCAACCGGATTGCACTCGATACCGCCGACCTGCTGGAAATAGGTGAACTGGGTGACTTCCATGCCGTCGCACCAGACTTCCCAGCCGAGCCCGGCAGCGCCAAGGGTCGGGCTTTCCCAATCGTCCTCGACGAAGCGGATATCGTGGTAATCGGGGTCGATACCCAGTTCACGCAGGCTGTCGAGATACAGGTCCTGCGCATTCGCCGGCGACGGCTTCAGGATCGCCTGGTACTGGTAGTAATGCTGCAACCGGTTCGGGTTTTCGCCGTAGCGCCCGTCGGTCGGCCGCCGCGACGGCTGCACGTAGGCCGCTTTCCACGGCTCGGGACCGAGTGCGCGGAGCGTGGTCGCTGGGTGGAACGTGCCGGCGCCGACCTCCATGTCGTAGGGCTGCAGAATAACGCAGCCCTGGCGCGCCCAATAGGCGTGCAGCTTGAGGATCAGCGACTGAAAAGACGTGTCGGCAGGGGTCGTCTGCGACATTTTTTATACTCGATACCGAAGTGATATTGCGCTGCAAAATACGGGCGGCGGGCCGGGGGGTCAACGACTCGCTTGGACAGGGTTAATTGCTATGCTGGATGCGTCCTGAACGGTCGATGGGAGACTCCAAATGGAATATGACAAAATCGCCGCCAAACTGGCAAACGAGCCGGGCATCGAGCAGTCAACGATGATGAAATCGCCCTGCCTGCGATATAAGGGCGATTTCATCGGCATGATGTTCGCACGGGAAGACTGTCTGATCGTCAAGGTTTCCCCGGAACGGGTTAATGCGCTGTTAGAGAGCGGCGACGGGCTGGAATTCAACTTCACGAAGAAAAAATTCCGGGAATGGGTCCTAATTCCGCGAAAATTCGAGGATAAGTACGAGGCATATCTCCGCGAAGCGATGGAATATGCGAAAACCAGAAAAATTGCCAAATAGGGAAACTGTATATGTTCAATCTCGGTATCGTCGGCCTCGGCGCGTGGGGCAAACGCCTCGTCAATTCGGTTCACGGCAAAAGCGACACGGTCGCCTTTACCGCCGCCGCTACCCGCACGCCGTCGAAGGTCGCAGATTACGCCGCGGAACGGAACATCCGCGTCGCCGATAACGCCGCCGATATCTACGGCGATGTCGACGGGATCGTGATCGCGGGGCATGCGGCCTATCACGCATCGGATGCTTTGCAGGCGGTCGAGGCCGGCAAGCCGGTCCTGGTGATCAAGCCGCTGGCGACGACGAAAGCGGATGCCGAGACGCTGTATGCCAGGGCGGCCGAAAAAGGCGTGCTGGCCGCCATGGGCTACGACCGCTGTTTCGCGCCGGCGATGGACGCCCTCCGGAAGCGGGTGAAGGCCGGCGATCTCGGCCATGTGTTTCACGCATCGGGCGATTTCAGCGTCGACCGGATGCTCACCTTCGACGCCGATGCCTGGAAGGCCGACCCCGAAACCAACCCGCCCGGCAGCATGGCCGATCACATGATGTACATGATGATCGAACTGATGGGACCGGTTGCGAATCTGTCTGTCGACGCAACGACCCAGGTGGTGGCGCATGACTTTTCCGATACCGCGTCCGTCACCCTGCGCTTCGCAGGGGGTGAAACCGGCACCCTGACCGCCATCGGCGTGTCGCCCAATTTCAACAGGCTTCATATGTATGGCGACAAGGGGTGGGCGGAGGTCCGCGGGGTCAACCGGCTGGAATTCCAGCCGGCCGGCGGCGACCTGATCGTCGAGGATCTCGATCCGGTCGATATGTGCCACGATCAACTCGAACGGTTCGCGGCCGCGGTTCAGGGCAAGGCGAACTGGCCGGTCCCGCCGCAGGACGCCGTCAACGGCGTCGCCGCGCTCGAAGCGATGCTGAAATCGTCGCGCGCCGACGGACAGCGTATTTCAGTCTGAGTTCGTCGCCTGCCATGGGAGTACCCGGAATGACCGGACAAAAGATCACGATATCCGCCGCCGATGGCGGCGAATTCAATGCCTATCTCGCCCTGCCCGCCGCCGGCCCGGCGCCGCTGATCGTCATGCTGCATGAAATATTCGGGGTGACAGACTGGATCACCGAGACCGCCGATTTGTTCGCCGCGCATGGATACATGGTCGCCGCGCCCGACATGTTCTGGCGGCTGGAACCCGATTTCAATGCCGACCACCGGGATGCCGCCCAGCGCGAGCAGGGCCTGCGCTATCGCGGCATGATCGACCACGACAAAGCGGTGAACGACATCGCCGCTGTGATCTCGACCCTGAAATCACATCCCGAATGCAATGGCAGGACGGGCGTCACCGGATTCTGCATGGGCGGCACGCTGACCTATCTCGCTGCCGCGCGGCTGCCGATCGATGCCGCCGTGGTCTATTACGGCACGGAAGTTCAAAGGTTTCTCGACGAAGGCAGCAATATTTCCTGCCCGACAGTGCTGCACATGGGCGATACCGACGAGCATGTGCCGCTGGACCTCGCCCGGACCATTATCGAAGCGCTGAACCCGAACCCGAATATCACGTTTCACATGTACGAAGCCGGTCACGCGTTTTCGAACACCCACCGCCCGGACCATTTCGACCAGACAGCCAGCGATAGCGCCCATACCCGGACATTTGCGATGTTCGACGGCCTTAAATAGACGGCGGCTTCCTGCCAGGCATATCGACCGGCAATTCCGGACGACGGCGATAGAAACACACTGCAAATTAATATGGGCAGCCCACCTTGCCGCAATTGCCCTGTTCAGGGGTCACATACGTACCGCAAACGGAACAGGCCGTCATATCCTCGACGTTTTCACGTTTCTGGCGCTGGTCTTCGGCGGTTTTGGCCATGTTGCGCCGGGAAATCGCCTTGAAGCCGTACCACACGCCGGCGACGATCAGCCCCAGCACAAGCCATTTCATAATCATGTGCTAAACCTCACAGCCCAAACCGCTTCCATTGCGCCCAGTCGTCCAGCGCACCGATCACCTCCGCGGGATCGATCCCGCGGAGGGCGCTGCCCCCGAATCCGCCCCGCAGGCGGCTCAGCAGACCGCGGCGGATATCCGCGCGCTGGAATTTCACCTTGTCGCCGTATCGTTTCCGCATCTCGGAGCGCATTTCGGCCAGCCCGTCGACCAGCCCGACCTCGACTGCCTGCCGGCCGGTCCAGATATCGCCGGTAAACAGGGCGTCGTCCTGCGCGCGCAGCCGATCTCCGCGACAGCGCCGGACGTGGTTCTTGAAATTCTCGAAAATGTCTTCATGCAGTTCCCGCAGGCGGTCGATATCGTCCTGCTTTTCGTCCTGAAACGGATCGAGCATGCCTTTGCGCGGGCCGGTGGAATAGACCCGGCGTTCGATCCCGATCCGTTCGATCAGGTCGACAAAGCCGAACCCCGCCGAAATCACGCCGATCGAGCCGATAATGGAATTTTCATCGGCGAAAATCTCGTCCGCCGCACAGGCGAGCCAGTATCCGCCCGACGCCGCGACATCTTCGCAGAACGCCGTGACCGGTAATTCCTTCTCCTCGGCCAGGTCGCGGATACGCCTGGCGATCAGCGCGCTTTGCACGGGCGAACCGCCGGGCGAATTGACAACCAGCGCCACGGCCTTCAGCCGCTTGTTGTCGAACAGCTTGGTGATCGCCTTTTCGTGGCTTTCAAGACTCAGCCCCTGACGGCCAGGCCCGGCAGCGCGTCCGATCACGCCGTCGAGGCGCAGCACGCCGACCAGCGGCGGCGGATTGCGGAAGCGTTCGACCGGCAGTTTGGCAAGCAGGCCCCGGATACCCTGTTTGATAACGTCGATTGTCATGACGGGTTTATATCACGTGGCGCAGGATTTCATATTGCCGTTCATATTGAATTGGCGCCGCCGCGCAGGATTTCATCGGCGGCGGCAGTGTAGCCGTTATCGTCTTCATGCATCACCAGCCCCGCTGACAGCGCCAGTGGCGTCCGGATTCCCTTGCGGGCACGAATTATTACCCGTTTGGCAGGCACGCCGCGTTTCGGCCAGAGCGGAAAGACGACGACCTCTCCCGCCTGTCCCTGCAACAGCGACAGCAGATCGCCCAGCCGGTCGGCGCGCTGGATCAGGGTGATCGTCCCCTTCGACCGCACCATGCGGAGCATGAAGTCGATCCATACGGCCAGATCGGCTTCGCCTTCAACATTGGCAGCTGCGCGCGCCGCCGCCGGCGACAGGTCGGCGCGGGGGGCATCGAGAAACGGCGGATTGGCCATCACATGATCGAAGACCCCGGCCGCGATCCGCGGCAACGGACGTACCAGATCGCCGACCATCACCTGAACCGACGCCGACAGACCGTTCAGCCGCGCATTGTCGTTCGCGAGTCGCACCAGATCGGGCTGGATTTCAATACCGGTTACCGTGCAGTCGGGCACCCGGTGCGCGAGACAAATCGCCGCAGCGCCATGGCCGGTGCCGACTTCAAGCACCCGCTGGCCCGGGCCCGCATCAACCGATGCAGCCAGCAGAACCGGGTCGATCGCGGCCCGGTATCCGTCGACCGGCTGGCGCAGCCGGACCTGACCGCCGAGAAACGCGTCCTCGGTCAGACCGGCCGGCACGGCCGGCGACAAAGCGTCGGACCCGGCTTCAGGCAAGGCGGTCCCCCTCGCCTGCGTCCTGCAGGGCACGCCTGGCACGGTCGTAGTCTTCGTCCGCCACCATCATCCGCCGCGGAATCGCGCTTGCACTGCCCTCCAGCACGCTCATGTTCCCGTCGAGCACGAAAATTTCGATATCCTCTGATTTCAGCAGCGCCTCGGCCCACGAGAGAAACACCATTTCGTTGCTTCGGAGCAGTTCTCTCATCGCTCAACCACCTTGACCAAGTTGCTGTCCGGACTATGTTCCGATTGTGAAACCCAATCGTCAAGAATCGAGGCAAAGTTGAGCGTCGTCGTCGATCTCGGTCGCGAGCGTCAGGAGCGCCCCACCCCGTCCATAGACGCGCTGACGGCGCTGACGCAGGACGACATCCTGAAGGTCAACCAGGCCATTATCGCCAGGATGGACAGCCCCGTCATCCTGATCCCGCAGGTCGCCGGGCATATCATCGCGGCGGGTGGCAAACGCCTGCGTCCAATGCTGACCCTGGCCTGTGCGCGGATGTGCGGATACGAGGGCGAACGCCATATCGGGCTCGCCGGCTGCGTCGAATTCATTCATACTGCGACCCTGCTGCATGACGACGTGGTCGACGAAAGCGACCTTCGCCGCGGAGCCGCCAGCGCCAACGCGGTCTGGGGGAATAAATCCAGCGTCCTGGTCGGCGATTTTCTGTTCAGCCGCGCATTCGAACTGATGGTCGAAGACGGCAATCTCGACGTGCTGCGCATCCTGTCCCAGGCGTCCTCGATCATCGCCGAAGGCGAAGTCCTCCAGCTTGTCACCGCAAACGACACCGAAACCACCGAGGGCGACTATCTCGAAGTTATCCGCTCAAAGACCGCAAAGCTGTTCGCCGCCGCCGCCGAAATCGGCGCGGTCGTCGCCGAACGCCCGGAGGCAGACTGGAAAGCGCTCGATTCGTTCGGCCACAATCTCGGCATGGCGTTCCAGTTGGTCGATGACGTGCTCGATTATTCGGCCCGCCAGGCGACGCTCGGCAAAGCGGTCGGCGACGATTTCCGCGACGGCAAGATTACCCTGCCGATCGTGCTGGCCTTCAACGCGGCCGATGACGAAGAGAAGGCATTCTGGCGCCGGACGCTGGAAGACCTGGAACAGAAAAAGGGCGATTTCCGCCGCGCCGTCGTCATGCTTGAAAAATCGGGGTCGCTGACCGCCACCATCGAACGCGCCCGCGACTACGGCGCAAAGGCCCGTGACGCGCTGGCCCCGTTCCCTGAAAGCGAATTCAAAACCGCCCTCCTCGAGGCGGTCGAGTTCGCGATCCACCGCAGCTATTAGGGGCGGCGCGCCCTATTTTCCGCGGAATTCCGGTTTGCGCTTTTCCATGAACGCCTTCTGGCCTTCCTTGTAATCTTCGCTGGCGAAGCAGGCGTCTATCTGCGCCTGCACCTCCGCCATGTCCCGACCGCTTTCGTCTTGCTGGGTATTACGGATGGACGTTTTCACCGATTTCAGCGTCAGCGGCGCATTGGCGGCAATCGTGCCTGCAATCTCCATCACTGTCTGCTCGAGATCGGCGAGCGGCACCACGCGGTTCACCATGCCCATGCGTAGCGCGTCATCGGCGGGATAGCGGCTGCCGGTGAACAGCATTTCGGCGGCATAGGCCGGGCCCACCAGCTTCACCAGGTCGTCGACACCGCCATAGCCGAACCCGAGACCGAGCTTGGCCGGCGGCGCGCCGAACTGGGCGTTGTCGGCAGCGATCCGGAAATCGCACAGCATCGCCGTCAGCACGCCCGCGCCGAGGCAATAGCCGTGGATCATGGCGATCATGGGCTTGGAAAACGCCCGCATCGCCGCATTCGCCTGGGCGGAGGCTTCGTCATACATCCGGCGCGCATCTTCCGAGGACCGCTTTTCGCCGAACTGCGAGATATCGGAGCCGGAAATAAACGCTTTTTCGCCAGCGCCCGCGATGACAACGACCCGGACATCGTCATTGGCTTCGAATTCGGCCATGATTCCCGGAATGGCACGACGCATATCGTAGGTAACGGCGTTGTATTTCGCCTGCTGATCGTAAATCATCCAGCCGATGCCGCCTTCCTTGCGGGAAATCATCGTGCCGGGCGTTGCGGTTTTGGCGGCTTCGGCCATGGCGGCTTCCTTAATCCTAGACGACGCTGTCGTCGTGAAATTTGGCGATCTGGCCGGCGTCATAGCCGAGACCGGCCAGTATGTCGCCAGTGTGTTCGCCAAGCTCGGGGGTGGCGGTACGGATATCGCGGGGCGCGCGGCTCATATTCACCGCCTGGCCGACGACATGCATATCTCCGTGTTTCGGCGACTGCACCGGGGCGGCGAGCCCGAGATGCTTCACCTGCGGGTCGTCGAACATCTTGTCGATCGTATGGATCGGCCCGCAGGGCACGCCGCCCTCGTTGAACAGCTCAATCCATTCGGCACTGGTCTTGTGAACCGTATAGGCCGCGATCTCGTCGTTCAGCGCGTCGCGGTGCGCCAGGCGGAGCTTGCCGGTCGCGTAGTCGGGATTGGACGCAATTTCATCCGCGCCGAGCGCGCGGCACAGCCGTTCGAACATGTCCTGCCCGCCGGCGGCAATATTGAAATGACCGTCCTTGCAAGGATAGACCCCGGTCGGAATCGATGTCGGATGGTTGTTGCCCGCCTGGGGCGCAACCTCGCCGCCGATCAGCCAGCGCGCAGCCTGGAAATCCAGCATGTTGACCTGGGCTTCCAGCAGCGATGTGTGTACCCACTGCCCTTCGCCGGAGGCTTCGCGTTCGAGCAACGCGACAAGGATGCCGATGGCGCAATACAGGCCCGACGACAGATCGGCGATCGCGGTGCCGACGCGTACCGGGCCCTGCCCCGGCAGGCCGGTGACCGACATGATGCCGCCCAGCCCCTGCGCGATCTGGTCGACGCCGGGGCGTTTTTCATACGGTCCGTCCTGGCCGAATCCGGAGATCGATCCCAGCACGATACGCGGGTTGACGGCCTTCAGGGTCTCGTAATCGATGCCGAGCCGGTATTTCACGTCCGGCCGGTAGTTTTCGACGACGACATCGGCGGTCTCGACCAGCCTGTAAAAAATCTCACGCCCGGCTTCCTGCTTCAGGTTCAGGGTCATCGACCGCTTGTTGCGGTGCAGGTTCTGGAAATCAGGGCCGTTGCGGTCGCCGGTGATGCCTTCCTTGATACCGGCCGAGGGCGGCAGCTCGATCTTGATACAATCCGCCCCCCAGTCCGCCAGTTGACGGACACAGGTCGGGCCGGACCGCACGCGGGTGAGATCCAGCACTTTGAAGCGGCTGAGCGGCAGTTCTGGGGCGTTCACAGGGGACGTCACGATGCAATTCCCGATCAGTGGCGGAAACCGCAGAGTGAGACGCCACCCGGCGCGAGTCAATAATCCGCCGTCCACGCCTGCAACCGCTTGCCGGGCGCGGCGTGGAAGGTTATAACCCCGCCCGGTCAGGACGGAGTGTAGCTCAGCCTGGTAGAGCACTGCCTTCGGGAGGCAGGGGCCGGAGGTTCGAATCCTCTCACTCCGACCAACGATTTCAAAACCTTATAGAATTACAGGATAGAACGCCTTGGTTCAGGTGAACTGTTTCCGGTAATTCGCGAGGACGCAGCGTCCCGTCCCGCGGCGGCGCCAATGGCCAGAATCACCGGTGGGTTGTTCAGGGCTTACATTTTTCCCCTGATGGTGCCACCATCCTTTGCACAGGATCGTGAAATAAAAAATTCGGCGAAATAGCCGAAGATAATACGGGTGGACACGATGGGAATACGGCACCGCGCTATCGCGTGTAGCGCTGCAGGCACGACTGGTTTTATCGGGCGGGAAGCCCGGCCATGAAGGCGATCGTCGCAGGCTACAACTTTATCCTGAACGGTATGGCGGTGCTGGCCGGCATTCTCATATTTCTCAGTTTCGTGATGATCGTGGTCGACGTCACCATGCGCATTGTCGGCTTCATACCGCCGCCCTTCACGATTTCGGTTGTCGAATACATTCTGCTCTGGTTCACGATGCTGGCGGCCCCCTGGCTCGTGCGTATCAAAGGGCATGTTTTTATCGATGCGGTGACGCAGTTCATGCCCGGCGCCGTCAAAAAAATTATCGCCAAGATCGTCTATGCGGTCTGCACCGTGGCCGCATCGATCTATTGCGTGCATGCGGCCGGGCTTGTGCACACCGCGTGGCGGGAGAGCATGGTCGATGTCCGCAGCGTCGACATGCCGCTTTGGACGCTCTACCTGCCGATGCCTGTCTGCCTGTTGTTCGTGGCTTTCGAATTCGCCCGCTACCTTGTCGGTATCGACGACATGTACAGCCAGTCGATTGACGAACGGGAAGGCGTCTAGACCATGGATATGGAATGGTACTGGGCGCTCGCCACCCTGATCGGCATGGTGATGTTCTTCATGGCGATGGGCATTCCCGTCGCCATGACCTTCATCACCGCGAATATCATCGGCGCGCTGATTTTCATGGGCGACTGGACGGCTTGGACGCAGATTGTCGACAATTCCACCTCTCTGCTGACCCGTTTCACGCTCGGGCCGGTGCCAATGTTCATCATGATGGGATCGCTGTTTTTCCATACCGGACTGGCGATCCGCGTGTTCGACGGGCTCGACGTACTGTTCGGCCGCCTGCCGGGCCGGTTGTGTTACCTGACCGTCGCGGGCGGCTCCGTCTTTTCAACGCTCACCGGATCGAGCATGGCCAATACTGCGATGCTGGGCGCACTGATGGTGCCGGAAATGCAACGCCGCGGCTACAACCGGCGCATGTCGATGGGCCCGATCCTCGGCACCGGCGGACTTGCCATGATTATCCCGCCTTCGGCGCTCGGGGTGCTACTTGCCTCGGTTGCCAATATCGATGTCGGCGGCCTGCTGATCGCAGGCTTCCTGCCCGGCATACTGCTGGCCGGGCTGTATGCCCTCATGATTTTTTTCCAGATCAGGATGAATCCGGGGGCAGCGCCGGCTTATGCGGTCGATATGCCGCCCATGCTGGAACGGGTAAAACTGGTCTGCACCAATATTCTGCCGATGGGGCTGGTCGTCTTCATGGTGATCGGTTTCATCATCCTGGGCTGGACGACCCCGACGGAAGCGGCCGCGTTTGGCGTGCTCGGCGTGATGATCCTGGCCGTCGCATTCCGCGTCCTGACTTTTTCGGCGCTGCGTGCCTCGGTCGAGGCCACGGTGAAGGTCGGCGCGATGGTGTTCTTCATCATCATGAGTTCGACCGTCTTCAGCCAGCTTCTCGCGTTTTCCGGCGCCAGTGCCGGGCTCCTGGAATGGGCGACGGGATTCGGGATTTCCAAGTACTGGATTCTCCTGATGATGTTTTTCATCCTGATAACGCTCGGGATGTTCATGGACCCGACATCGATGATGCTGATCACGGTACCGATTTTCTTCCCGCTGGCGCAGCAACTAGGCTTCGACCTGATCTGGTTCGGACTGTTCGTGCTGATGACCTTCGAAATGGCGGGCACGACGCCGCCCTTCGGCTTACTGCTTTACGTAATGCTCGGTGTCGCGCCAAAGGGAACGACACTGTTTCAAGTGGCAAGCGCCGCCTTTCCGTTCCTGGTTTGCGACGCGATCCTGATCGTCATCCTGATCTTTTTTCCCGCTCTGGCGCTCTGGCTGCCGGGCATGATGTAGCGGGAGGCAATATCGCAATCGAAGGACAAAACACGCGTCGTGACATGCAATCCATGCCGGGCAACGCGCGTGACACAAAGAACGCCCGGCCGCTGAACACGGGACATCCCGTCGAAAAACCGAATGGAGGAACAATCAGATGATACGCAGATCGATTATATTACCGGCACTGGCCGCCGCTGCGGTGGCGTGGTTCGTCCCGGCACAGGCATCGTCGCTCAAGGTCTCGACCTGTCAAATCCGCACCCATGACCATGTTGTCGTCTTTCTGAACGAATTTCTGAAACCGGCACAAAAGAACGATATCGGGCTCAAGCTCAGGTATATCGGTGGGCCGGAAATCACACCTTTCCGCAAGCAGGGCGGTCTTCTGAAGCGCGGTCTGATCGACCTGATCTTCTGCCCTGCGCCCTATTACGGAGCCGACCTTCCGGAAGCGCGTCTGCTCGGCGCCCACAATAAGTCGCTCGCGGAAATGCGGAAAAACGGCGCCGTGGATATGCTCGAAGAAGCCTGGAACAAGGGACTCAATGCACACATCCTTGCCTTCCCTGCGTATGATGTCTCGACGTTTTACATGTACACCATCTCCAAGCCGAAACTGAGCAAGACGACGGGCCTCGATCTCAAGGGCGTAAAAATGCGTTCAACCGGTCTATACAAGCCCCTGTTGTCGGCAATGAGCGCGACACCGGTCGCCATCTCTCCGGGCGATGTCTATACCGGGCTGCAGCGCGGTGTGGTCGACGGGATAGCCTGGCCCAAGGGATCGGTTACCAAATACGGCTGGGAGAAATTCCTCAGGTTCAAGATCACGCCGAATTTCTACGGGGCAACCTTCCTTGCCATTATCAACAAGGACAAATGGGCGAGCCTCACCCAGGCAGAACGGGACTTCCTGACCAAGATCAGCAAGCAATACGAAGTTCGGAGCAACGAGGTGGTCGCGAAAAACCTCGCCGCCGACGAAGCCAAGCTTGCCAAGGCCGGCGTCCAGGACGTCGCCCTCGAAGGCGAATACGCAAAAGCCTATCTCAAGACCATTTACGGCGCGAAATGGGCCGTGAACGACAAGTACTCGAACTACAATGTCGATTACCAGAAACTGAAATCGCTGATGTACGAATAAGCCCTGTATCCCCGGATACAATTCCAATCAGGCGCCGCCCTCCGGGCGGCGCCTTTTTATATAATGGAATGCCCGGCAATATGTTCGGGTAACCCGCCGGGGCATACTGAAACATCATCACAGGGAGAACGGCCATGACCGTCACCATCGAACGCATTCGACCCGAATTCCTATGGAACAAGCCGCATTTCACCAATCTCGTTACCAGCCGGGGCGGCAGGACGGTCCACCTGTCCGGTCTGGTATCGTCCACGCCGGACGGCGAACTGGTCGGCCCGGGAGACCTCGGCAAACAGATGGCCTTCATATACGACACGGTCCGCCAGGCCCTGGCGCTTGCCGGTGCAACGCCCGCCGATGTCGTGCGTCAGCGGGTCTTCATTGTCGGGTTGCAGCCCGATCACCGTCCGGTCATCATGACTGCAATGACCGATTTTTACGGCGATGGCGGCTCGGCGGCGAGCACCTGTGTCGGCGTGGAAGCGCTTCTCGTGGAAGGCGCACTTGTCGAGATTGACGTCACCGCCGTTATAGACGAATAACGGATACCAAAGTTCAGGGAGAGAAAAAATGGCGTTTTACGAATTGCGGCAATACACCGTGCGGCCGGGGCAGATGGAAACCTGGCTGAAGATCATGCAGGACGAAATCATCCCATTCCAGGTCGCCAAGGGAATGGTCATCTGCGCCAGTTTCCGGGGCGAGGAAGACGATTCCGTATATGTCTGGATACGCCGTTTCGAAAGCGAAGAACACCGCAAGGCGCTTTACGATGCCGTGTATGGCAGCCCGGAGTGGAAAGACGGAATCAGCCCGCGGCTGGCGGATGTCCTGGACCGCGATGCAATGATAGTAACACGCCTCACCCCGACACAGATGTCGATCCTTCAGTAAGGTTTGCGCAACGGCGGGTATCCCCCGTCAAATCCGGAGAATGACCATGATGAACGGTAAAGGCCCCTTTCGGGCGGATCACGTCGGCAGCCTGCAGCGGCCGGAAAAACTGCTGAAGGCACGCGACAGGTTCAAAGCCGGCGACATGACCGCAGCCGAGCTGCGCGCCGAAGAAGACGCCGCCATCGCAGGCGCCGTGAAAATGCAGGAAGATATCGGACTGCAATCGATCACCGACGGCGAATACCGGCGCGAAAATTTCCATTTCGATTTCCTCGATAAGATCGGGGGCGTCGATTTCCGCCGGATGATGCCGGAAGGAGCCGAGGGCGAATCCGCCGATCCCGAAAAGGCGCCATTCGTCGCTTTCATCACGGAACGGCTCTCGCGCCCGGCAAGCGGAGTGGAGGTCGAGAATTTCAAGGTCGTGCAGGGTCTGACCGACCGGACGCCCAAGATCACGATCCCGTCGCCGACCATGACCCATTTCCGTGGGGGCCGCGAAGCAATCGACAAGACCGCCTACCCGGATATGGACGGCTTTTTTGCCGATCTCGCCCGCGTTTACCGGGAAGAGCTGGCAGGTCTCGCAGATGCCGGCTGCAAATATGTGCAGTTCGACGACACCAACCTCGCCTATCTGTGCGATCCGAACATGCGCGAAGCGACGCGCGCCCTGGGCGAAGACCCGGACGAACTGCCCGCCGCCTATGCCGCCCTGATCAACGACGCGATCAGCGGCCGCCCCGACGATATGGCCGTCTGTGTGCATATGTGCCGTGGCAACGCGCAGAGCCAATGGTTCGCCTCCGGCGGTTACGAAGCCATCGCCGAACAGGTCTTCACCCTGACCAAGGTCGACGGATTCTTTCTCGAATATGACGACGAGCGGTCCGGCGGGTTCGAACCGCTGCGTTTCGTGCCCAAGGGCGGCCCGAAAATCGTGCTCGGCCTTCTGACGACGAAGCGGGGCGAACTGGAACCACGGGACGAAATCCTGCGCCGCATCGAAGAGGCCTCGAAATATGTCGCTCTCGACCAGCTCTGCCTGTCGCCGCAATGCGGTTTTTCGTCGAACGCGATCGGCAATCTGATCAGCGTCGAGCAACAGATTGCGAAGCTGCGCAATATTGTAGAGATCGCCGACGAAGTATGGGGCTGAAGGCCAGCGGCGGCACGTCATGGACGTAGCCGCCAGAATCCAGAATCCCCGTCTCGGAATACTCCTTCTCTGTTCGGGCGTTGCCTTTTTCGGGCTGGGCGAAGCCTGTGTCAAAACCCTGTCCAGGGATTACGATATTCTGCAGGTGGTGTGGGCGCGCTATGTGTTTCATGCGCTGGTGTTCCTGCTGATCTTTTCTCGGTCGGGAATTGTCAGCCAGATGAGAACCTCGCGGCCCTTCCTTCATCTGGCGCGTTCGATCGTGCTGATGCTGGGGACTATCAGCTTTTTCACCGCCCTGATTTATCTATCCCTGCCAGAGGCCGTCGCGATCAATTTCGCCGCGCCGCTGCTGGTCACCGCGCTGTCAATCCCGTTTTTGGGCGAAAAGGTCGGTCCACGGCGCTGGGCGGCCATTTTCGTGGGGTTTCTGGGCGTGCTGGTCATCATCCGCCCCGGGCTTGGACTGATGCACTGGGCGGCGTTCCTGCCGCTTGTAACGGCTATTTGCTATGCGTCCTATCAGATCATGACCCGCATCGCCGGCCGGACGGAGGACACAAAGACCAGCCTGTTCTGGACATCCGCAGTCGGCGTCATCGTGATGTCATGTATCGCGCCTTTTGTCTGGAAAGCGCCGGATGCCACGGCCTGGGCAATCATGGTCGCCACCGGCGCCCTGTTCGGTTTCGGCCACTACCTGCTGATACGCGCCTTCGAAGTGGCTGGCGTCTCGACCCTGTCGCCGTTTCTGTATACGCAGATCATCTGGGTAACGATCATCAGCATCATCGTGTTCGACCAGATTCCAGACCGGTTTTCTATCCTCGGGACCTGCATCGTGATCGGCAGCGGGTTGTACATCTGGCACCGCGAAACCCGCGAACGGCGCGCGCCGTCCTAATCTCCCTGATCCGACACGTGCTTGCCCGGCACCCAGCCGCTGTCGGTCAGGTTGGACAGGCCGAATTCTAGCGGGCGCGGCTCCAGGTCCGTTGCCATCGTGTCGTTCCAGCGGTTCAGCCATCCGAACAGGCAGACAGCGGAGACCAGCTCGACAATCTGATCCTCGTCGAAATGCTTTTTCAGTTCCACGAAATCCTCGTCGGATACTGAATTGGGAGTTGTTCCTGCCGCCTGCGCCATCCGCAGCGCAGCGCGTTCACCTTCATCGAAGAGCGGGCTCGTTTCGTATTCCCAGATCGCAGCCACCTTTTCCGCCGGAACCCCGTCTACCTCGCTCGCGGTCTCCGCGGTATGGGCCGAACAGTACTGACACCCCGCGGCACGGCTCGCCATATAGCCGACCATGCGTTTCAGCGGCAGCGGCGCCTTGCCCGGCACCCCGATCACCTCCCGGGCAAGACGGGTAAAGGCCCGCAAAATGCCCGGCGCCCGGCCCATTGCAAAGAAACTGTTCGGCACGAAACCGAGCGCCTGTTCGGCCCGGCTGAATATGTCTTCCAGCTCGGGGGCTTCCCCACGCTCGATCGGGGTGATCCTTGCCATGTTTCCGGTCCTTTCTGATCATAGGGCCGGCATCATATTCTGGCCTGCGCCGATTGGCACTGCTATGTCTTGGATATTCAGGAAATGGACGTTTCAATGACCGACCCGCGCGATCTTCCCTATTGTTTCCCACCGCATCCCAGCCCGAGAAAACCCGCCTACGAGCTGCCGGCCGGCGCCGTTGACACCCATTTCCATATTTTCGGTCCACCGGAGGTGTTTCCGTGGTCGCCACCCGAAAAGCGGGTCTATACCCCGCCTGCGTCGCCTTTGAGCCACTATCACCAGTTGATGACGCATCTCGGGATCGATCGCGGCGTGGTGATTCAGCCGATGGCCCACGGTCACGACAATTCGGTGACGCTGGATGCGATCGCCCGCTCCGACGGCCGCCTGATGGGCATCGCCAAGGTCGACGATACGTTCACGGACAAGGACCTGGATGCGCTGCATGCGGGCGGCATACGCGGTGTGCGCTTCAACATGATCGCCGAAAGCGGCGGAACCGGGAACCTGGCGCTGATCGATACCGTCGTCGACCGGATAAAGGACCGCGGCTGGTCGCTGACCATCCACGCAAAACCGGACGGGCTGGTGCAGAATGCCGGCTGGCTCGCCAGCATGAAAGTGCCGACGATCCTCGACCATTACGGACGGATCAGTTTTGCCGACGGCACCGGACAACCGGCTTTCCGGACGTTGCTCGACCTGTTGGGCAACCACGAGCACATCTGGGCGAAAATTTCGTGCATCGAGCGCTGCTCGGCCCTCGGCCCGCCCTATGAAGACGCGCCGGAATTCGCCCAGGCGATGGTCGAGACCGCGCCGGACCGGTTGCTCTGGGGCACCGACTGGCCCCATTCCCAGCGCTATACCATCGGCGAGCAATGCGATACCGGCGAACTGATCGACATGATTCCGGAACTGGTGCCCGATGCAGCAACACGCGACATGATCCTGGTGGAAAACCCGCTGAAACTGTTCGATTTCAACCGCTAGCGGCGGCAACGGTCCCTGGCGGAATATGTACACGCTGAAGTTGAACGCGATCGAGAATCGCTCGCCGTCCCCGTGACAGGGATTCACTTAGTGGTTCGGCCAGACCGGAAAAATATACGGAACGGAGAACCCGTTCAGCCGATTTCGGGGGCCACCAGGTCGCCGCAGGTATCTGCGCCTGTGAGAACAGCTTCCGTACGGTTCTGGAGGTCGTCGAAAGACAGGCCCGGCACCTTTTCCCGCACTACGAGCCCCTTGTCCGTTACATCGATCACGGCGATATCGGTATAGACCGTATCTACGACTCCGGGACCGGTCAGCGGATAGGTGCATTTCTCGACAATCTTGGCCTCACCCTTTTTGGTGTTGTGATCGGTCATCACGAACACCCGGCGGGCACCGACCGCGAGGTCCATCGCACCGCCGACAGCGGGAATCGCATCCGGGCCGCCGGTCGACCAGTTGGCAAGATCGCCACAGGCGGAAATCTGGAAGGCGCCGAGCACGCAGATATCGATATGGCCGCCACGGATCATGCCGAATGAATCCGCGTGATGGAAAAAAGCGCCCCCGGGCAGCATCGTCACCGGCTTCTTTCCGGCATTGATCAGATCGTAGTCGATCTCGTTTTCGCCCGGTTCCGGTCCCATCCCGAGGATGCCGTTTTCGCTGTGGAATACGATTTCCAGGTCTTTGGGCAGGTAATTGGCGACCTGTTCGGGCATGCCGATACCGAGGTTTACGTAATTGCCGTCCTCGATGTCCTGGGCGACGCGCCAGGCGACCTGACGGCGCGTGAGACGGTCGGCCACAGTTTCGGTCATGCAGCGCCTCCTGCAGGGTAACGGACGTCGTTCTCGATCATTTCGCGCTCGCTTGCCGGGTTCGGCACCTCGACGACACGATCGACGAAGATACCCGGGGTGACAACCTGTTCCGGCGGAATCTCGCCCAGTGCCACGATCCGCCGGGCCTGAACGATCGTGCTCTTCGCCGCCGTACACATGATAGGGCCGAAATTGCGGGCCGCCAGCCGATAGGTAAGGTTGCCCCACCGGTCGGCAAGCTCCGCCTTTACCAGCGCGATATCGGCATGCAGCGGGTCCTCGAGAACGTATTCCTGCCCGTTATAGGTTCGGCGTTCCTTGCCCTCGGCAAGGGGCGTTCCGATCGTGGTACGGGTATAGAATCCGCCGATCCCGGCGCCGGCGGCGCGTATGCGCTCCGCCAGCGTGCCCTGGGGTACGACTTCGAGTTCGATCCGGCCGTCGCGGTACATGGTATCGAAGACCTCGGAATGAGACGACCGCGGAAAGGAACAGATCATCTTTCGCACCTGGCCCGATTCAAGCAGCGCCGCGAGACCGACATGGCCGTTGCCGGCGTTGTTGTTCACCAGGGTCAGCTCGCGGGCGCCATGGTCAATCAGCGCATGCGCGAGCTCGGTCGGATTCCCGGATTCGCCAAATCCGCTGATCAGAATAACCGCGCCGTCGCGAATGACGGAAACGGCGTCCTGCAGGGTCTCGAGAGTTTTATCGATCATGACGCCGTCATACCGGATCGGTACCCGGCTGTCACTTTTTCGGACACGCGCCCGGATTGCCGTTCGGCATGATCGCCCGGCAAAAATTCGTGCCGGTACGGACCACACTGGCGATGCGCGCGCCGGTCAGGTCGGCGCCCCTGAAATCCGCTTCCTTCATATTCGTGCCGTACAACGTGGTACCGCCCAGTTTTGCCCTGCGGAGATCCGCACCGAGAAGACGCGCATAGCTGAGATCCGCTCCGGTCAGGTTGGCCCCGCGCAGATCGGCGTTGGACAGGTTCGCCATCGTCAAATCCGCTCCCGCAAGGTCCGCACCCGCAAGTTTGGCCCCCTCCATGCCGGCGCGCCGCATATTCGCACGCTGCATATTCGCACCCCGCAGATCGGCGTTTCTGAGGATCACCTTGTCCGCAAAGGCCCTGAAAAGATTCGCGCCGCGAAGATCGGCACCGGTCATGTTGGCGTCCGTCAGTTCGGCGCCTTCAAGATAGGCATCCTGAAGGTCGGTAAAGATCATCGCCGCCCCGCGCAGGGTGGTTCCAAGCATCGCCGCACGCGACAGATTGGCCTTGGAGAGATTCGATTTGCTGAAATCGGCGCGCTCCAGCGTCGCCAGAACCATATTGGCACTTTCGAAATCCGACTTCGTCACCACCGCATTCGAGAAATCGGCCCGAAAAAGAAACGCCCCCTTGAAAACGGACCCGCTGAGCTGGCCGCGGATATACCGGCGGTACCGAAGATCGCAGAGCGAACAATTCACGGCACCGACCTGACGCGCTGTCGGGTCGTTTGACCCGAGGTCCTGCGCAGATGCCGGCGACGTCACGGCCGCAATACCGAGACCAAGGGCTACCATCACGAATGCGGCGGCCAGGTATTCCTGAATGGAGTTTAGCCTGCTCATGCCCGTGGTATCCTGTTTAATAGTAAAGGAAATCGAGAGCGGTCTTCAGACGTGCCCCGTGGCTGGACTGCGTATCCCACCGTTCCAGCGCGACATCCCCGGTGCGGAATTCGCGGTAAAGGGCGTTGTTCTGAAGATGATGAAAAACGGATGCCCAGTTTGGATAGGGCCGGAACCAATCGGTATAGCGCGCCTTCAATTCGTTCAGGACTTCGTCCTCGGCCTCGCCGCGGGCCGCACGGGCAAGCTTCCGCGCATCACGCGGCCGATAGGTATATTCCGGGGTCCGCGGCGTCACCAGCACAAGGACGGACCGGTTGAAGTCGCGCGTCGTGGCACGGGAAAACAGATACTGGATCAATGGCACATCCTGCAGACCGGGCACGCCGTCGCGGATGTTTTCCGTTTCCTTTTCGCTCAGGCCGCTGAGGATAAGCGTCTCTCCGCGGCGCAGCACCACGTTCG
Source organism: uncultured Rhodospirillaceae bacterium (assembly GCA_963974055.1). GTDB lineage: Bacteria > Pseudomonadota > Alphaproteobacteria > MPNO01 > UBA830 > CAXBCP01. Next base: position 104,358 of record CAXBCP010000003.1, on the reverse strand, counting down.
CCGCAACGGTGGTCTTCGAGGTGCGAAGCTGGAAGGTGAAGGTCACGCTCGTGCTCGGTGTCTGAAGAAATGTCCGTTCCACCTCGACCAGCAGCTTGACGTTGTCGTTGCCCACTGTTTCCGGTGTGACCGCGAGCTTGACGCCGATATCGCGCTCGACCTCGGTCGACCCCTCGGCCGCGGTCGTCGATACGGCCGATGCCTTAATGTTCTCACCCGAAAAGAATTCGGACTTCTGACCCTCAATCGCGACGAGGCTGGGCCGTGCCAGAATTTCATTCCGCGAAGTACCCGCATTGGCGATATTCAGAGAATAAGTAATCGCGGGAATGGTAAGCGCGCTTGTGATCGTACTGACGTCCCCGGACGTGCCGCCGGCGGCGGTATCGCGAATCGTGGTGTTGTTGACCGAAAATGCAGGTACTGTGGAGCTGCCGAACTGGAACTGCAGACCGCTCAGCAGATTCACACCCTTCGCAGTCGAAATATCCTCGACGGAACTGATGATGACCACATCGACAATGACCATCTTGTTCTGTTCTTCCAGCGCCGCTGACGCTACTCCGCCGCCGCTTTCCCCCTCGCCCTCTTCCTGGTTTTCCATGGACTCTTCGGCGCCCTGCTCCTGATACTGATCCTGAGCAAGCTGGACACCGCGGGCGATCTTCATGGTCGATGCAGGCGGCCGCAGGGACGCCTTCTGAACCCGGGCATGCACACGGCTCCAGTCTTTCAGGCGCCGCGACAATTGCCGTGTCTTCTGTTTGTCGGGTTCGACTTCCTTGTATTTCTCGAGCCACGCTTCGGCTTCCGTTGCCCGGCCGAGCGCCGCCGTGATTATGGAAGATGCCCTCAGCACCCGACCGCTGGTCGGCTCGACTTCCCGCAATCGCACCAGCGGGCCCGCTGCCGTTTCAGGGTCCTGAGCGTAGTAGGACGCCACCGAAAAGTTATAAAGAAGGTCCGGATAGCTGTCGTTGTAGAGCATGGCATCGGCAAAGGCTGCCTTCGCCTCCGCGTATTGACGCTGGTCGAGATGCATTAACCCGAGATAATACCGCGCCATCCAGTTGGTCTTGTCGAACTTTATGGCAAGGCGATAACCCTGGCCGGCGAGCGTAAATTTCGACCGGTCGGACCGCACCGCGATCATATGATAAGCGAGCGCGTTCAGAAACTGCAGGTACGAATTCTGAATATCGAGCTTGAGCGCACCATTGAACATGCGGGACGCAAGATCCAGATCGCCTTCGCGCAGGGCCTGCACCCCGCGCGTCGCAATACTCTGGGACTCGGTCGCCGATTTGATATCCGACGCGGAAATACCGGCGTTAGCGTCTTCCCCACCGAAGGTTTCGCAGCCCGTGAGCAATAGCGAACAGCCTGCCAGCAGCATAAAGCCACCGACGCGTACATTCCCGATGATGCGCCTTATCCCCAACCCCTGTTTGTCCTTTTTGCGTACCGTTGCCGGTCGCCGTGCTGGCTCGCCGCGTTATTTCGCGGTCGATGCGGTTGTCTTACTAAGCAAGCCATTGTCTTCATAATATTTTTTTGCTCCGTCGTGAAGCGGAACATGGATTCCTTCATTCACCATAGAATCTGGATCGGATAGCGACAGAGCCGGGTGGCTTTTCTGGAACTTGCCTTTTTCTCCGAATATCGCACCGGCAATCGTCTCCACGGTCTCCGGAGATACCGTGGTCAGGCTGAGCAAAACGACTTTGATACCGACGGTTTTCACATCATTATCATTGTTCCGGTTCAGACCGGCGGGAATTTTGTAGTCAAAGAAAAACGGGCCGGACTTGCGGAAACCTGCGGCGATTACATCCGGTATATCGATGAACTTCGCACCGCACTCCGCCGCCAGTTTGTCGTATAGCGGTGCGGGAAGCCCGATAGACTCGATCAGAATATCGACCTTCTTGTCGCAGAACGGCTTGACCTGCCCCTGGGTCGAGTACTCGGTGGTTTCGGCAAAATCCACTTCCGTCCATCCCATCATCTTGAACATCTGGTCGGCGATCGCGCGCTTGCCCGACCCCCGGTTCCCGATGTTGATCACTTTGCCCTGGAAGTCGGCAAAGGTCTCTATGCCGGAATCCCTGCGGACCGTGATGACGACCGGCTGACTGTAGAGATTAGTGACCGTACGCAGCGCTCTGTTCGCCCCGATCGCAGCAAACTGGTCCAGCCCGTTAAAGGCCTTGTATGCCAGGTCCGACCGCGTAATCGCGAGGTCCAGTTCGCCGGACGTCAGCGCCTGTATATTGTAGACCGACCCGCCCGTAGGATAGGACAGGCAGCGCACCAGATGAATGTCACGGTTTTCGTTGATCAGCTTGCACAGCGTATTGCCCACCGGGTAATAGGTTCCCCGGACAGAAGCCGTGCCAAGCGCCAGAAACTTGTCTTCGGCACGCACCGCATCTGTGGCGAAGGTGCCCAGAGCGGCCGCAACGCAGACGGACAGTGCCAGACGCCGGATATTCATTTCCCCTCGCTGACGGCGCCCGCGTTGATAACCTCGGCGTAACGCAGAATCTCCATTGGCGGGTACATTTTCAGTTTCAGCGCGGTTTCCATGTTGATGATGAACGAAAACCGCCGAAGCCGCCGAATACGGATTTGCTCGGGCGGTTCTTTTTCGACAAGGATTCGCCGCGCCTGATCGGCGGCCAACTGTCCGACATTATAATAGCGGCTGGCTATGGCCATAAGTCCGGCGGCCTTGGTCACAGGTATTTCGCTGCCCGCAGCGACAGGCAGTTTGTATTTGATCGCCGCCTCTGTGTAGGCCTTGCGGAACTTGGACAGAAACGAACTGGACCCCATATAGAGAAATTCAGCCTGCTGATCGGCAACCTTCTTGACGGCCGCTTCTATCGAATCCGGCGACGGCTTGCCGTCTTCGCCAAGCGGCAGTGTGACTTCAATCAGGTCGATCCCCATGTCGGCAGCGGTCCTGCGGACCTGAGCTGCATTCAAGCGGGCATTCAGTTCGTTGGTGTTGTAAATCAACCCAAGGCGTTTGAATGGCTTGTACGATTGCAGCGCTTTCATCTGTACGGGCGTCGGCGCGCGGTTTCTCGTGCCGGTCACGTTGGGGCGACCGGAGGATTCGTAATCGCGAACGACTTTCGCACCGATGGGATCGGCAACAATCATGAAAACCGAGGGAATTTTGGTCAGGTGCTTTTCCGGGTCCGGCGCATCCCACGGACCGAGCATAAGGCGCGTCACCGATGTCCCCCAGGTGACGACGAGATCGGCCTTCAGATCCTTCGCTTCCTGGACGAAACCGGGCAGCTTCTTCTTGTCACGCTCTGCGTCGCGAACGGTGAACCGGGCCGGTATCTTGTTGTCGCGGAAATAGTCCTGGAAGCCCTTGCAGGCGTCTTCGCAGCCACGCCACACGGCCATATAGATGTGATGGGGTTTCACCGCCGTATCGGCGGACAAAACCGGGGTAGACTGGACTGCGGCAAGCGCCGCAAACCCTGATACAGCCAGCAACCGAGCCCATTTTTGCACCGTTTATCCCCCCGAGGATTCAGCCGCGCCCGATTTCCCCGCCGTCATTGCGAAAACGGCCAGGAACAGGATCGCCGAGCCTGAAATAATTATGCCCATAAACATGATCGCCTGTTCATACCCGAATATTGCAACGAATGTCGCGGCAATAATAGGCCCAAGCACACTGCCGATCCGTTCCATGGTTCGCAGCAGACCGAGCACTGTCGTCCGACCGACGTTTTCCATATCCTGTTCGCAGACTTCCATGACAAATGCGATCTGCGGCGCTTTTGTAAATGCATGCGCACTGCCCATCACAATAACCATCAGGACCACACCCCATAGCGTCTGCCATTCATGGAACACGACCAGCCCTATTCCCGACACGAAGCAGCCGACGACGAGCATCCACATCATGCTGCCCAGCTTGTCCGCCGTCCACGATGCGGCCGGCCCGAGAGCGATAACGATGACCGGATAGATCATCATGATACGACCGGTCTCCGCAGTCGATGAACCGAGCGAGAACAGATACAGCGGAACAATAAAATAAAGAAAACCGGTCAGGATAATCTTCGCGGGTATCGCCGCCAGGAACACGATGGCCATGAAACGGACGTTCTTGAATACCGTCGCCAGTTTCTTCAGCGTCCCGCCACTCGCCTTCGACGTCGTCACTTTCGTGTCGTCATCTGCTACCAGCATGCGATAGGCGATAGCGCCGGCCACCAGCGCAAACAGCGCCGCGAGGACGAAGACGGCCCGATAGCCGATCCGGTCCGCGAGGATGCCGCCGATCGCCGTACCGCACATCGATGCGCTCATGAGCACGCCGACGAACACTGCCATGCCTTGCGCGCGGTTTTCCCGGGTGACGATCGCTGCAATATAGCCTTGGCACGAGATCGTGATCATCGCGTAGCCAAGGGCCGTCGCACTGCGCCACGCCACCAGTTCGTAAATCGTCGTCGCAGAAGCGCAGCCGATATAGCCGGCAACCGCGGGAATAAGACCGTAGATAAATATCTTGCGGCTGCCGTACTTGTCGGCCCAACCGCCGGCAAAAGGCGTCGCCAGCGCGATAATGCCCATGAAGAACGCGATCGGCAGCCCGATCACGACTTCTTCTGTCAGATAGGGAACGGGTTCGTATACCTGTTTGACGAAAAGCGGCAGGAACGACTTTTGCAGTTCTTCCGCGAAGGAAAAGATAAACAGGGGAATCCGGGCATCAACGATGCTTCCTTCGAAGTATTTGGAAAGCCGGCCCAGGCCGTACCGTGCCCGGATTTCCTCGAGATGACGGACCTGCGCCCCGCCGGCACTTTTGACGGATTCCGCGACGCGCTCATACCGGTCGTTCAGCCGGCGAGCGCATTCTTCGAGAAAACCAGCGACACTGCCGACGGCATCGCGGCTCCTATGAACGAGAACCTGACTGAAATTCCCCCCCGAATAGAGCGCCAGCACGCGGTCGAGCCGCTCCAGCGGAGCAGTCACGTAGAAAGTCACGAGCGCCAGTGTGATTTCGATCGCAACCAGCAATCCGACAATCAGGATAATAACCAGGTCGAAAAAGATGTCGTTCAACTGGCGTTGGACGAATTGTTTGTCGATCCCGATATGCAGGACGCCGATTGCCTTGTCGCCGTTCCGAAGCGGCAGCGCCAGGTTATGGGCGGCATCGATCTCCATGCTTTTGCCGTCAGCGAACGTCGCCATCGTATCGAGCGCCTGCGGCGACTTGAAAAAGGCCACTGTCGCACCGTCGAGATCGTTGCTCTGATAGAGCAGATTGCCCGACGCGTCGGTTACGGTGACGTATTTGATCTCAGGATAGGTTTTCTTGATTTCGTTCAGATACGAGCCCACGCCGTTGAGCTCGGTGAACGGAATCCCCAGTTCGACCGCCCGCTCGACGTCGCCGACGGCGTTCAGACCGATAACCTCTGCCTTTTTGTTGAGTTCGGGCGTCAGTGAGCTCTCGAACAGTCCCAGGGACTGCCAGGACAGAAATACCGAAGATGCAACAAGGATGATGGTGATAAGCGCAAACAAACGCCGACGAACCATCGGCGTCAGGCGATTTTCCTGAGTGACTGCTTGTGACATGTCCGGCACCCCTACGCTTTTGACGTATCGGCAGCGGCAACTGAAACATCTATTTCATTCATTGCCTCGTTCATCGTGGCCGTTACCGTGCTGAGTTTACCGCGAAAATCGCTCGCTTCCGGATCGGCGCTCCCGTTCTCCGCACTGTCTCCGGACTCTTTGAGATTGGCCAGAGCGGTCTGCATGGAGGCATAGGTATGCCGCAACTCACGGAAACCGAGCGAAATACCGATACATGCGACCAGCGCCGCAATCCCGAGGACCACCGCTGTAACGACAAGCAGTTTTTCAAGCACCCCTTCAACCAGGGTCACATACCCCGACCTGTCGTAATGGAGGACCACGCCGCCGATGGCGCGGTCAAAACTGTTATACAGGGTCACGCCCGTAACAAACTGTTCTTTGGAATGCGCCGCCCATTCGGTCGTATCCCTGCCCCGAAGCGGCGCGATAAGCCCCACGACGCTGGCATCTACCTTTTTGTTCGCGACGCTGTCGGCGGTCGAAAACAGCACTTTACCGCTCAGGTCGAAGACCTCGATTTCGCGAATCGCAGGATCGGATCCCTTCGCACGTTTAAGCAGCGTGTCAGCGAACTGCAGTTCCTCCAGCGCAAGACCGAGATTGGTCGCACGGGACAAAGAAAATTCAAGGTTCTTGTTGATAACAGCCAATCTGGACGTCGTGACGTCTGTCAGAATATTGCCGTACTTGAAATAGTTCATGGTCAACAACAAACCCAGCACAAGTGCAAGAATGCAGGTCGTGTAGACCGTCATTTTGGTCGTAATATTCATGATACAGTCTATACCCCAGAGAATCCCGCAGTATCGCACGCCGCGCAGATAAACCTGTTCCCAGTTAGCCCCTGATGTCCGGTCTGTATAGGCACAGGCCGCCACCCAATTCCGACACCGTCATAGTAACGCCAAATATGCTGGCCGTAAATCTGGGTTAAATTACAATTTGACGGATGAACATAAGATGAATGGCTCCCAGCGACCGATTGACGACGCCGGAGCGCCGCGACACAGTCTCCTGATGGGATATCTTTGCCGGATATGTCTTGCAGAAGGCGCGGAATTCAGGTCCTCCGCCTGCCCGGCCTGTGGTTCCGCCTGCGTGGTCTCCAACCCGGAGCTCCACCAGTTGTCGATTGCCCATATCGATTGCGATTCCTTCTATGCAAGTGTCGAGAAACGCGACAATCCTGCCCTCAGGGACAAGCCCGTGCTCGTCGGCGGCCAAAAACGCGGCGTCGTGATGGCCGCCTGTTATGTGGCGCGGCAATACGGTGTCCATTCCGCGATGCCTATGTTCAAGGCTCTGCGCGCCTGCCCCGATGCGGTTGTCGTCAAACCCGACATGGCAAAATACGGACGTATCGGCCGCGATATCCGCGAAATGATGCGGAACGTTACCCCCCTGGTGGAGCCCATCTCGATCGACGAGGCCTTTCTCGACCTGACCGGCACCGAACGCTTGCATGGCGGCAGTCCCGCCCGGACGCTGGGCCGCCTTTCTCTCGATATCGCCGCCGAGCACGGTATTACCGTTTCGGTCGGTCTCAGCCATAATAAATTCCTGGCAAAACTGTCATCTGGCCTGAACAAACCGCATGGATTCACGGTCATCGGGCGCCAGGAAACGGTGTCATTCCTGAAAACCCAGCCGGTTTCGCGGATATGGGGCGTGGGCAAGGTGTTCCAGCGCCGGCTCGAACGGGACGGCATCACCGTAATCGGCCAGCTCCAGCACCTCAGCGGGGAAGACCTGACCCGTCGCTACGGCGAGATCGGCGGACGATTGGCGCGCCTGTCCCATGGCCGGGACGATCGCAAAGTGGTCCCCGGCTCAGGCCGGAAGAGCCTGTCGAGCGAAACGACATTCGCCGACGACATCTCCGACATCGCGGGCCTCAGCAGGATCCTTTGGCGGCAGGCGGAAAAAGTCTCCGGCGGCGTAAAGAAGGAAGGAATCGGCGGAAGAACGGTCACCCTCAAATTGAAAACGTCGCGCTTTGCGACCCGGACCCGGTCGCGGACGCTCCCGCACCCGACACAGCTCGCAGATGCCATTTACACCGCAGCGGCAGCCCTTCTCGCAAAAGAGGCAGACGGCACACCGTTCCGGCTGCTGGGTGTTGGCCTCTCGGACTTCGCGCCTCAGGCGGATTGCGACCCGATCGACCTCGCCGATCCGGATTCACAGAGACGCAAGAAGGTCGAGTCCGCCGTCGATGATTTGCGCGCCAGGTTCGGCCGCGACGCTATTGGCAAGGGTCGTATGCTCTAGCACACTGATTAATAGCTGGTGGAAAAACCCGCATCGATCTGCGTCAACTGAGCAAGCAGATATTCGATATTGTCATCGCCCATGGCGGAATCCGGGTCGTCGAAATTGGTGATGATCCGCTCGATCATGCGCCGCCGGAACCGCTCCTGGTCGTCGGCGCCGCCGTCATAATCGGTATCGTCGGCAACCTCGATCGCGGCGGTAAAGGCGGGCTGCAGCGCTTTCGGGAGCTCCGCCTTTTCGAGAATCGATGCAATCTGCGAACGATCGCCGGCATGGATCATTTCACGGGTGCTCGACAGCGGAATCCGGGACCGGACCGCAACGCTTCCTTCAAAAAACTCCATATCGCCCATGCACAGGGCCCGCAGCATGATCGTCGGCGTCAAACGGTTGTTCTGATAAAGATGAACGATCAGCCGCCGGGAATCCTGCTTCTTGTCGCCGTCCTTCATAAGTCCGAGCGTCGCTTTTTCCCGCGACTGCAGAATGAGATCGCTGATCTGGTCGGTCGGAAGCTCATGACGGGCCAGAAGTTCCTGCTGCAGCTTCTCCGAGACCATGTTCACGAGGCGTTCGGACACTTCCATCGGCAGGCTCGACCGCCGCACCATCGAGGATTTTACCAACTCACTGTCAGCAAAGTCGTCAAGAACGCGCTGCATCGAGTTTGTCGATATTTCGGCGCCGTTATTGGCGACCAGCGTACCGACGACCACTTCGTTATTCGTGTCGATCAGCGCGTCGGAAACGTTTGCAGACACGCTCTTCCGGGCGGCGATTGCTTTTTGCTTTTCCACTCCCTGGCTTTTGACGATTTCGATCAGATCGTCGTCCGTCAGGACGGATGAATATTTGAGAATCGGGTCCGACACCGCAGCCACGTCATTCGCGAGGGTGCGGGCGATATCATTCGGCAGAAATGCGCATTCCTTGAGATTGTCGGCCAGTGCCAGCCGGACGCGCTCTTCTGCGTCCTGGCACATAAGGGAGAAAATTTCCTCGGCGAGCTTCTTTTCCTGTTCACCGAAATCCGACTGCGCGTCGTAATGCGTCGCGATCTTGGCCGCGGCATCCGCGCGCGCATCCGCCGAAGGGTCGCTGAGAAGACGCTGAACGTCCGATTTCGAGAGTTTCGCTGTCATGTCCAAAATTCCCTAATATGCGGATCACTCGGGCCAAAATTCGGCTTTCCACATCGGCCAATTGTGAAACAAACGTGTTAATGTCTGCTTAAACTCGGCGGCTCATGATCAGCGCGGGTTCCCGGTTGCGAGAGCGACCGATGGCCGCAGGCTGCGGGGTCTCGTGTTGACGCCTGCAGGAACCTGCGGGTATCTGGACTCCGACACCCGGAACAAAATCGGATAGAATTCATGCAAAAGACGCTGTCACTGGTTGCAACTGTCGCTGTTTTTGCCTTTATTTCAATCGGTTATGCTAACGCGGCGGATGTGAAAAAAGGGAAAAGGGTCTTCAACAAATGCAAGGCCTGCCATACGCTTGTCGCCGACAAACACCGGATCGGGCCCAGCCTGCACGGTATATTCGGTCGCACCGCCGGCACCGCGGCGAAATACAAGTTTTCGAAACCGATGACAAAAGCCGGCGCCGACGGTCTGGTCTGGACGGAAAAAACCCTTACCGAATACCTGACCAAACCGCGCAGCTTCATCAAAGGCACCAAAATGACCTTCGCGGGCATCAAAAAAGCCCGGGACATGGAAAATCTGCTCGCGTTCCTGAAAGAAGCGGCAAAGTAGCTCTTCAGCCCTTTCCGGCCAGCGCCGACTCGACGGCGGCCACTTGATCGTCGATCGAGATATCGATGACCGCGGTGATTTCCAGTTCCCGGTCCTCATAGGGGTTTTTGTCCGGATTCTGGGCGGCCCAGTCCTTCACCCTGGCGTCGCGCGCCCGGATCAGCGCGACGACCTGAGGATGAAACAGCTGCAGCATTGACGTTATCCACCGATTGACCGGCCAGGACGGCCGGGCGTGATCGATTTCGAACCGGTCGACCAGTGCGCACACGTCTTCCGCCGCATACCAGGTCTCCCCCGTTACCCACCGGTTGGTGGAGAACAGGCAGACCGGCAGGCCGGTGGCATTCATCGATATCGCAACGAGATGCGACAGGTCGTCGTTGGAGTCCGCCGGTTTTTCGTAATCCGCAAGGGCGGCCGGCCGAATAGCGGCCGGTATGCCGTTCGCCCGCATAAAGGTGTGGAAATGGCCGTGTTCGCCCCCGCGCAACTCCTGCGGATGCGCGTGATAATAGAACTGCGCGTGGGTCTCGTGGTCGTAGACATCGCCGTCGGGATAGTGATCCCATTCGTAGAAGCCCTCCGTTCCCCGCAGCAGTTCGCCGACGATATTGTCGCCGGTCTTGGACAACACCCGGATACAGTCGATAACCTCGATTCCCGCCGCCAGCATCGTTTCGAGACGCGATATCGGCAGTTTCGTGAAATCGACGGTTATGTCCGGAAAAGTATGAGGGTCTCGCGGCACGTATTTCTCCGATACGGATTGTTCGGAAATAAAATAAGCCTTCCCGGGCGCAGTTCGAGCCCGCATGCGATAAATTCACCGTGAGGCCGCTCCGGCGCAGCGACGTTTTGCGACGGTTGCACCGCAAACATGCGCACATGGCGCAATGCGATCGGGATATTTCAACCGGCGGCCATCCTGACCGGCGTCACGAAAACCCTGCCGCCCGGCCGATCGATCGACACCCGGCGACGAACGTCAGCGAACGACCAGCACCGACTTTGTTGAATGGCGGACTACCCGCGCGGCGTTCGGGCCCAGCAGGTAGTCCTGCAATTCCGGCCGGTGGGACCCCATGATAATCAGGTCGGCGCCGATCGTGTCGGCTGTTTCGATAATCGTCTGGTAAATCGTGCCGTCGGCAACGATGTGCTGGACCCTGATGGAATCCGGCACCTTGTCGGCGACGAACTTGTGAAGAACCTTGTTCGCGTTCTCCATCATCTTGTTTTCGTGATCCGTCGGAAAGAACTGAGCCACCATGGGCGATCCGAAATCAGGCATCACCGTCATGACGTGAAGGGTGGAACCGAACGCCTCGCAATATTCGATCGCGGCGGGAAGTGCCTTCACCCAGGAACTGTCATTGCCGAGATCGACGGGAAGAAGAACGTGTTCGTACATATCCGAAACCCTTTAAGCAGCCGCAGTTTGCGATTTGCCGGCAGCCCGGCGCCGGCGCTGGATCATCCAGACGAAAGCGAGCAGCAGTATCGCGGGAACATAGAACACCTGCTTGGGCATCCGTTCCTGCGGCACTTCGACAGCCTTGATCACCATGTCGAATTCGAGCTTTGCGATAACGGCGGCGGTCGGCTTGCCTTGTGCATCGGCCTGCACGACGTCGTCGATGATCGTCTCGCCGTCTTTCTGAACAATTATGATACCGGCCGCTTCGAGCCTTTTTGCGCCGTCAACCTTTGGACCAAGAGGCAACACAACGGTCGTTTCCACGTCTTCGCCGGTCAAATTCTGGCCGGAAACAAAAACACGAAGTTCGGCATTCGCAGGCTGCGCCCCCGCGATCTGTTCGAGATTACCGGGATCGCCGGAGGCAAACGGCGCCTCGACCTGGTCGAGCCAGAACCCGGGCCTGAACAACGTGAACGCGATCAGAATCAACGCGACCGATTCCCACAACCTGCTGCGGGCGATAAAAAAGCCCTGAGTGCCGGCCGCAAAAACCAGCATGCCGACGGTCGCGACGATAAAGACCGCGATGCCGTCGATCACCCCGACATTTATCAGCAACAGATCGGTATTGAAGATGAACAGGAACGGCAACATCACGGTGCGCAGGGAATAGAAGAACGCCGTGAATCCGGTCTTGATCGGATCCCCGCCGGACACCGCGGCGGCGGCGAACGAGGCCAGACCCACCGGTGGTGTTACGTCCGCCATAATACCGAAATAAAATACGAACAAATGCACCGCGATCAGCGGCACGATCAGGCCGTTCGCCGCCCCGAGCTCGACCACGACACCGGCCATCAACGACGACACGACGATATAATTCGCCGTCGTCGGCAGCCCCATACCGAGGATCAGGCTGATGATCGCGACCAGGATCAACATGACGATCAGGTTGCCGCCGGACAGCACTTCGACAAATTCGGTCATAACCTGGCCGATACCGGTCAGCGTCACCGTGCCGACGATGATCCCGGCGGCGGCGGTCGCGACGCCGATACCGATCATGTTCCGGGCGCCGGCGATCATCCCGTCGATCAAATCGCCCCAGCCGTGCCGGAGCGCCGCCGTCGCATCGCCGGATTTTCGGAACATTGCCTTCAGGGGACGCTGGGTAATCAGGATAACGATCATCAGCGCGCTGGCCCAGAAAGCGGACAGGCCGGGCGATTTCCGTTCGATCATCAGGAACCAGACGAGCACTACGATCGGCAGAATGTAGTGGAGACCGGTCCTGAATGTCGGGCCGAATTCGGGAAGCGAAACGAGTTCGGAATTCGGATCGTCCATTTCAAGATCGGGCGACCGCGCCGCGTAGGCGATGAGCACGAAATAGATCACGAACACGGCCAGCGCCATGACCCACCCGGCGAAATCGCCGGTCACTGCCTTGATCCCGACAATGCCGTAGTAAACGATTCCACACAGGATGATGATGCTGAGAATGGGGATCACCATGCCGATCAGACCTGCCAGCATCGTCTTTGGGATGCCGGGCTTGGGCAGGCCCTCCATCTCGTTCTTCAGCGCTTCGAGATGAACGATGTAGAGCAGGGCGATGTAGGAAATGACAGCCGGCAGGAAGGCGTGAGTGATGACTTCGAGATAGGAAATGCCGACATACTCGACCATCAGGAACGCAGCCGCCCCCATGACGGGGGGCATGATCTGGCCGTTCACCGACGATGCGACCTCGACCGAGCCCGCCTGTTCGGCCGTAAAACCGACGCGCTTCATCAGCGGAATCGTAAAGGTCCCCGTGGTGACGACATTGGCGATGGAAGAACCCGAAATCAGGCCCGTCATGGCGGAGGCCAGCACCGCCGCCTTTGCCGGACCGCCGCGCAGGTGTCCTAGCAGCGAAAAGGCGACCTTGATGAAATAATTGCCGGCGCCGGCCTTGTCGAGCAGCGAGCCGAACAGCACGAACAGGAACACGAAACTGGTCGAAACGCCCAGCGCGATACCGTACACGCCCTCGGTCGTCAGCCACTGATGCCCCATCGCCTTGGCGAAGGACGCCCCCTTCCACCGGATCGCATCGGGGACAATCGTACTGTCGCCGAAAAACACATAGGCCAGAAACACCATAGCCACGATCATCAGCGGCGGACCGAGCGCCCGGCGCGTGGCTTCGAGCAGCATGACCATGCCGATGCCCGCAACCCATAGGTCCAGCTGGATCGGCGCCCCGGGGCGGTCCGACAATTCGCCGTAAAACAGGAACAGGTATCCCGCGGCCAGCGCGCCGACGATGGCAAACACCCAGTCCTGAAGCGGCACCCGGTTACGCGGCGACCGCCTGAGCGCGGGATAGGCCATGTAGGCGAGGAAAATCGCGAAGGCGAGATGGATCGACCGCGTTTCGGTATTGTTCAGCACGGGGATAATGTCCGTCACCATGAACGGCAGCGGCGAGGCTATCCAGAGTTGGAAAACCGACCACGCCAGGGCAACCCCGGCTATCAGTTTTGCGACGCTGCCGCCCGGATTGCGGGCGCCGGTATCCGTCGATGCAACGAGATCCTGCAGGTCCGCATCAGATAACGGCGCGCCGGACTTCTCCTGATCGGCCATAATTCACCCCCGTGCAAATTACCTCAATTTCCGTCCGACGATCTGCGCCGCCTTCGAGAAAAAAGGGGAAGCCTTTCGGCTTCCCCTTTAAAACGGTCGGAATATTACATCCAGCCCTTTTCTTTATAGTACTTCGCGGCGCCGGCATGCAGCGGCGCAGAAAGACCGTCCTTGATCATTTCCGCTTCCTTCAGGTTGCGGAATGCCGGATGAAGTTTCTTGAAACGGTCGAAATTTTCGAACACCGCCTTGACGACTTCATAAACGACTCGGTCGGCAACCTTGGTCGAGCTGACGAACGTCGCACCGACCCCAAAGGTCTTGGTGTCTTCGTCCGTGCCGGTGTACATGCCCCCCGGGATGGTCGCGGTCCGATAGAAAGAGTTCTTTTTCACAAGGCTGTCGACGGCCGGGCCGGTTACGTTGACCAGTACGGATGCACAGGACGTCGTCGCTTCCTTGATCGACCCTGACGGATGCCCGACGGTAAAGATCATCGCATCGATCTTGTTGTCGCACAGCGCCTGGCTCTGTTCGGCGGATTTCAGTTCGGAGGCAAGCTTGAAGACGCTTTTGTCCCAGCCCATCTCTCCCATCAGCACTTCCATGGTGCCGCGCTGTCCGGACCCCGGGTTGCCGATATTGACGCGTTTGCCCTTCAGGTCGGCAAAGCTTTTGATGCCGGCATCGGCCCGCGCGACCACGGTGAACGGTTCCGGATGCACGGAAAACACCGCACGGAGTTCCTTATACGCGCCGGAATCCTTGAATTTCGAAGTCCCGTTATAGGCGTGGTACTGCCAGTCGGACTGAGCGACGCCGAAATCCAGTTCGCCGGCCTTGATGGTGTTTATGTTGTAAACCGAACCACCCGTCGATTCGACCGAACAGCGGATGTTGTGCTCTTTCCGGTTTCGGTTGACGAGGCGGCAGATCGCCCCCCCGGTCGGATAATAAACGCCGGTAACGCCGCCGGTTCCGATGGAAATGAAGGATTGCTGCGCGACCGCGGTACCGCTTGTCGCAATGCCGAAAACACCAGCGGCAAGTACCGTCGCTGAGAGGCCAAGAACGAATTTATTCATGTCTAACGTGTCTCCCTTAACGTTTTCCGGTTGTCCGGACTGTCCGCGTCGGCACCCGCTCATCGGAGACCAACCGCGAACATGAGATTTAAGCATGCCCCGCCCGCCCATCGGCGTCAACGTTCGCGCGCCAATGAAACAGACCTAAACAGTTGGATTAATTGAACTTCGAAATCCGTCCTGCGCCTAATTTGCCATCGCCGCTTCCAGCGCGTCATCGATTGCCGCCGCCAGCCGGTCGACGATCACCGGAATATGACCGGGCTCGACGATATACGGCGGGGCCAGCAGCACATGGGCTCCGCGGTTGCCGTCAATCGTTCCGCCCATGGGATAGACCATCAGCCCGCGCGCCATCGCAGCGGACTTGAGACGCGCCGGAATACTCATCCCGGGTCCGAACGGCGCCTTCGTATCGCGGTCTTCGACGATCTCAATGCCGATGAACAGGCCCCGTCCGCGGATATCCCCGACATTGGGATGCTGGCCGAACCGGTCGGACAGCGCCGTCATCAGTTCTGCTCCGCGGTCGCGGACATTGGCGAGGAGCCCCCGGTTCTCGATCGCATCAAGCACCGCGACCGCCGCCGCACACGCCGCCGGATGGGCCATATAGGTGTGCCCATGCTGGAAAAAACCGCTGCCGCCGCGAAAGGCATCGAACATGTGTGCGCCGACCAGCACGGCGCCGATCGGCTGGTACCCGGCGGCCAGCCCTTTCGCCATGATCAGCAGATCGGGTACGATGTCTTCCTGTTCGCAGGCGAACATCGTGCCGGTGCGGCCGGTGCCGCACATGACTTCGTCCAGGATCAGAAGTACCCCGTAACGGTCGCAGATTTCGCGGATGCGTTTGAAATATCCCGCCACGGCAGGCACCGCGCCTGCGGTCGCTCCGACGACGGGTTCGGCGATGAACGCCATCACCGTTTCCGGTCCAAGCTCGAGAATTTTGTCTTCAAGCTCGTTTGCGACCCTTAAGCCATATGCCGCCGGCGATTCATCTGTCCGCCGGTCCCGGTATTCGTAGCACGGCGATATGTGGTGGGTCTGGAACAGCAGCGGCTCAAACGGTTCCCGGCGCCATTGATTGCCGCCGGCGGCCAGCGCGCCGAGCGTATTGCCGTGATAGCTCTGCCTGCGGGTGACAACATTGCGCCGCGCGGGTGCGCCCGTCTCGATAAAATACTGCCGCGCCATCTTCAGGGCGGCTTCGACCCCTTCGGATCCGCCGGAAACGAAATACACCCGGTCGAGGTTGCCGGGCGCCATAGCCGTCAGGCGGTCGGCAAGGGTTTCCGCGGCGTCCGACGTAAAGAACGACGTGTGGGCGAACGGTATACGATCGAGTTGACCGGCGATGGCGCGTTTTACGTCCGCGTCGCAATGCCCGAGACAGGACACGGCCGCGCCGCCGCAGGCATCAAGATATTCGTTTCCGTCCGTATCGTAGACATACATCCCCGCGCCCCGATCGACGACCGGCAGGACGTTTCCGGGAAACCTGTGAAAGACATGTTCCATCAGCGCGCCCGTTGGCGTGGTTGGTCAGAACGGTTAAGATGGCACACCGCGTTCGCGGAACCAATTTCCAATCAGGACACGCTATGAATCTGAAAGACCATATCCGGTCGGTACCGGACTTTCCCAAGCCCGGAATCCTGTTCTACGACATTTCCACGCTGCTGCAGCACGCCGAGGCATGGTCCGAGACCGTGGATCAGCTGGCCGATCTGATCACCCCCTACAAGCCCGAACGCCTGATCGGCATCGAATCCCGGGGCTTCCTGGTGGCGGCGCCGCTGGCGCTGCGGCTCGGGATCGGCTTCACGATGGTCCGCAAGAAGGACAAGCTGCCCGGCAAAACCATCGCGCATACATACGATCTGGAATACGGTTCCGACACTATCGAAATTCAGGCCGATGCCCTGCACAAGGGACAAAAGGTCGTCCTGCTCGACGACCTGCTGGCAACGGGCGGCACCGCGGCGGCCGCGGTCGAACTGCTCCGCGGCGTCGGTGCCGATGTCGTCGCAACCGCCTATATCATCGAGCTGAATTTTCTCCGCGGCCGCGACCGGCTGGACGTGCCGGCGCATTCGCTGATCGGCTACGACGAGTAGGCTTACCGCTTCGGCGGAACGGCGGCGAATTTCGACCCCTTCAGGCAATGGCGTCCTTCGGCATCCTGCCACAGCACGCCGTCTTCATGGAGCTTGCCGAGCGCGCGGGTAACCGCCTGGAAACCGTACGCGACGAATTTCTCGCACAGTTCGGCGAAGTAGAGCGGCGTGTCGGTGACCAGCGCCTGAATTTCGGCGGCCAGCACGTCGGTGCCGATATCCTGAGACGGCTTTGCCGCGCCATTCGCCGGACCGATAAAATCGTCCAGCTTCACTTCATCGGCGTAGGCGTAGGTAATGCGGTGGAACCGTTCGCGCGGCACGTTGTCGGGAATCGTCGCATCGATCCCCATCTTCGCCGTCGTCGGCACGCGCGAATACGGACCGGGCGGCGGCAGGCTGGGGTCGAGCGGTTTCGAGCGCGCACCGGAAATAATGACCACATCACGATCCGCCTGCACCCGCGTTGCGACCGCCCATTCCACGTCCACCGCGTCGAACACGTCGATATCGTGATCCACCACCGTTACATGCTTCATGTCCGCCACCGACAGTGCTGCGGCGATGGTGTTCTTGCCGTCGCCCGGCAGCGGCTTGATCGCAATGATCGCGTGCCAGTGGCAGCACCCGCCCGGCGTGATGTTCACGGCCGTGACGTTTACGCCGGCTTCGTCCAGCACGCGGCGGACATTCGCTTCGTAGATCGGTCCCGACGGCCAGATATTTTCCCACGGCATATGCAGCGCGTAATAAAGTGGATTCTTGCGCATGGAAATTGCCTTGATGCGCACATGCGGGTTCCAGTGCAGCCCGCCCATCAACCGGGTGAATTCGCCGAAACGCCCTTCCGGCTGTGTCCAGCCGGTCGGCAGGATTTCCGCTTCCAGCACGATTTCGGCATCCGCGATGCACGGCATGTCGATCGTCTGGCACTGCGTCAACGGTACACCCTTGCCGCGCATCCCGCCGGCGATGCCAAGCTCGCTGACACCGGCGCGCGCCTTGTAGGTCGAACAGATCAGCTCGAACGGATGCGTCCCGATATTAATGGAAATCGGCAGCGGCTCGCCCTTTTCATAGGCCTTGGCCGCATAGCGGTGAAGATTGTTCGGGGTAACGATATCGATACCGGTCAGGTTCTTTTCCTTGACCAGAAAGCGGTAGACCCCGGCATTGATCGCCGAATTTTCATCTTCGTCCGGGTCGCGCGACAGGGTCACCCCGGCGGTGATCATCGGGCCGCCATCGAGGACCGAAAAGAGCGGCACGGGCAGGGAATACAGATCGACGTCGTCGCCTTCGCAGTAAATTTCACGCACAGGTCCGGTGTTGACGAATTCCGGCTCGATCGGCCGGTCGAGCCCCTCGCGCAGCCGACCCTCGATTTCGGAGAAATCGCAACCGGCTGCAATCGCCAGCCGCTCGCGGCTGTTCGTAACGCCGGAAATCACGGGCATTTCGTAGCCGTTCACATTCGTGAACATCAATGCCTTATCGGACTGATCGACCAGCGTAGCGATGTGGCGGATGTCGACCGGCTTTTCGATCTCAATCAGTTCGTCCGCCTTGCGCAATTCGTCAATCAACTCCCGAAAGTCTTCGGCCATCGTCATTTATTCCCGATTAATCTGGTGTATTCGGGCCAACATACAGCAAATGTTTCAGGGCTGAAACATGGCCCGGCAAACCTTCTTGACCTCGCTGCCGAATGCGTTTCTATGGAGCGCACCCCAAAATGGACACCCTCGCCGGAGCCCCGATGCCGACAGAACCTGAGACCCCCAGCAGCAGAATACCTGCCGAAAAGCCGGACGGAAGGCACGGCGACCCGTCAGGCGCCGCCATCGCCGTTGCCGGACTTTCGAAGACCTACGCGGGCGGGCTCGCCGCGCTGACGGACATCAACCTCGTCATCCAGCGCGGCGAAATCTTCGCACTGCTCGGACCCAACGGCGCCGGCAAGACAACGTTGATCAGTATCATCTGCGGCATCGTGAACCCGACCTCCGGCAGCGTGACCGCGGGCGGTTTCGACGTTGTGCGCGATTACCGCAAGTCGCGGGCAATGATCGGACTGGTACCCCAGGAACTGACCACCGACGCATTCGAGACGGTCTGGAACACGGTATGTTTCAGCCGTGGGCTTTTCGGGCGGAAACCCGCCCCGGCAATCATTGAGCGCATTCTCCGCGACCTGTCCCTGTGGGACAGGAAGGATTCCAAGATCATCACGCTGTCCGGCGGCATGAAACGGCGGGTCCTGATCGCAAAGGCGCTGGCGCACGAACCCGAAATCCTGTTTCTCGACGAACCGACGGCCGGCGTCGACGTGGAACTGCGCCGCGGCATGTGGGACATGGTCCGCAAGCTGCGGGAAACCGGCGTCACCATCGTCCTGACGACGCATTACATCGAAGAAGCAGAGGAAATGGCGGACCGGATCGGCGTGATAAACGACGGGCGGATCGTCCTGGTGGAGGAAAAATCCGCGTTGATGAAAAAGCTTGGGAAAAAAGAACTGCGCCTCGACCTGCATGTTCCGCTGACGGAAATTCCCCCGGAACTGTCCGAACATACCCTCTCGCTAGAAGACGACGGCAGCACGCTGGTCTTTACCTTCGATACCCAGGCCGAACGCACCGGCACGACACGTCTGCTGGGCGATCTGGACCGCCTCGGCATCCGGTTCTCGGATCTCGATACCCGCCAGAGCTCGCTGGAGGATATCTTCGTCAGCGTCGTGGGAAGCGCTTCCGGGGCAAATTCGCACGGGGAGACCGCGCCGTGAACTTAAATGGCCTGCGGGCAATATACCGGTTCGAAATGGCGCGTACCTGGCGCACGCTGTTCCAGAGCGTCGTGTCGCCGGTCGTGACGACGACGCTTTATTTCGTGGTCTTCGGCGCCGCGATCGGATCGCGCATCACGGAAATCAACGGCGTCTCCTTCGCCGCATTCATCATCCCGGGCCTGATCATGCTGTCGATCCTGACCGAAAGCGTTTCCAACGCATCGTTCGGCATTCACCTGCCGCGTTTTACAGGCACGATATACGAAATCCTGTCGGCGCCGATTTCGGCGTTTGAGGTCGTGCTCGGCTATGTCGGCGCCGCGGCGTCGAAATCCATCCTGCTCGGCTTCATCATTCTCGCCACGGCGCGATTGTTCGTCGATTACGACATCGCCCATCCGGTTGCGATGGTCCTGATTCTTGTCCTGACGGCGACGACATTCAGTCTGTTCGGCTTCATCATCGGCATCTGGGCGGACAGCTTCGAGAAGCTGCAATTCATACCCATGCTGGTGATCACGCCGCTCACCTTCCTCGGCGGCAGCTTTTATTCCATAGACATGCTGCCGCCATTCTGGCGCACGTTGACGCTGTTCAATCCGGTTGTCTATCTGATCAGCGCCTTTCGCTGGAGCTTTTATGGCACCGCCGACGTGCCGGTCGGAATCAGCATCGTCATGATTCTGATTTTCCTGACCATCTGCATCGCCGTCGTCTGGTGGATTTTCCGGACCGGCTACCGGCTTAAAAACTGACCCAATTGGCCTATAGTGTTCCCGACAGCTGGAAGAATGTGCACGGGAGGAAACAATCGATGCTACCCGAAACGCGCGTCTGGACCCGGGACGAAATGATGAAACGGGTCGCTCTGTTCAAGGACCTAGTCGGGAATAAAGGCGGGCTGCCAGACAGCCATCTGCCCGAAGCCGAGAAAGAAATATTCAACGTAATCGGTTTCCAGCCGCCGCCGGGCGAGGGCGAGGCTGGCGGCATGGTGAATTCACCGGTTGGCGCCGATGCCGCCCGGAACTCCGCGATCCGGATATCCGAGGGCTTCAATATGGGCTTTGCCAGATGCAGGCCGGGCTGCGGACCGTTGATGCACAATCACGACACCAACGAGACCTTCATGCCGGTAACGGGTCGCTGGCGCTGCGCCTGGAATGAAGGCGACGACTACGAATTTATCGATGCGGGTCCCTGCGACGTAATTTCGTTCCCGGCGGGGGTTATGCGCCGCTTCGAATGCATCGAAACCCCGGCGGGGGAAGAAACCGCGCTGATCATGTTCGTGGTCGCGGGCGATGCCCCGGCAAACGAATTTAGCGAAGCCGCACGGGCGCGGATGGCGGAAGTTCCCGCCCCGGCCTGATCAACAGCCAAACACGAACGGAGGAAACAAATGCTGCCTGAAACACGTATCTGGACCCGCGAAGAGATGATGCAACGGGTCGCTCTGTTTGAAAACCTGAAAGGCGCCCGTACGGGCCTGCCCGACAGTCACCTGCCCGAATGCGACCGCGAATTGATCAATGTCATCGGTTTCCAACCGCCCGAGACCGATGAAGGCGGCGACGCCGTGGTCTCACCGGTCGGATCGGACAATGCGCTGGCTGCCGCCATCGCAATCTCCGAAGGCTTCAACATGGGATTCGTAAAGGCCGAGCCGGGCAAAGGCCCGCTGATGCACAACCACGACACCAACGAGACATTTATGCCCATCAAGGGCCGCTGGCGCTGCGCCTGGAACGAGGGCGACGACTATGAATTTATTGATGTCGGCCCCTGCGACGTTGTCTCGTTTCCGCCCGGTGTTATGCGCCGCTTCGAATGCGTCGAGGCGCCTGAGGGCGAATCCGAAGGTCTCATGCTGTTCGTTATCGGCGGCAATGCGCCGGCGGCCGAGTTCAGCGACGCCGCCTATGAACGCATTGCGGAAGTCCCCGCGCCGGCCTGAACGCGGCAGCGGCGCATATACGGTTGATCGGGATCAAACAACCGCTGCCCGATCCGCGCTACGTCAGGCGCCATGGCGAAGCGAATACTTATCATTGACGGGCATCCGGATTCCGACGCATGCCGGCTGTGCCACGGCCTTGCGAATGCCTACGCCGCCGGTGCGACAGACGGGGGCCATGAAATCCGCCGGATCGACCTTCATGCGCTCGACTTTCCGCTTCTCCGCACACGGGCGGATTTCGATCACGGCGAACCGCCCGACGATATCGCAGCGGCCCAGGCCGCGATCATGTGGGCGGAGCATCTGGTGATCGTCTACCCGTTATGGCTGGGCACGATGCCGGCGCTGTTAAAAGCCTTCCTCGAGCAGGTAATACGGCCCAGCTTCGCGTTTGAGCGCGGCAGGCCCGGCTGGCCGAAGAAACTGCTCAAGGGCCGGTCGGCGCGAATCGTCGTCACCATGGGCATGCCCGTCATGGTGTATCGCTGGATCTATCTCAGCCATAGCCTGCGCAGCCTGGAGCGCAATATTCTGAAATTCGCGGGCATCGGTCCGATCCGCGAGACGTTGTTCGGCATGACCGACGATGAAGGAGAACGCGTGCGTAACCGCTGGATCGCCCGGATGACGGCCTTTGGGCAGGCCGGCGAATGATATCCGTCAGGCGTTGGGGCGGCTGACCACGTAGGCGGCGGCGCAGGCCATTATCGCGCCGATTGCGGCGGGAAACATCCAGCCGTCGCTGTGTACGACGATGATGGCAAGGCTCGCAGACATCATCACGACCGCCAGCACTTTCGCTCTGACGGGAATAGCGCCGCGGTCGCGCCACGCCAAAACAGGCGGCCCAAGGCGGGGGTGTTCGATCAGCCAGCGCTGAAATCGTTCGGATGAGCGGGAAAATGCCCAGGCGGCAACCAACAGAAAGACCGTGGTAGGCAACCCGGGCACGACAATCCCGACTATCGCGATGCCGACACACAGCCAACCGAACGCAATCATCAAATAACGGCCTGTGCGGGACGTCATCGGTTCGACTGCATCGTGGATCGCGGTTCCATTTGTCATTCACCAATCAGACGACACAGATCTGAACTTTTTTTTAACGGTCGCCGAATGTCTACAATGTTTGTTCTAATCCGAATCCCACATGTGTTAACCTTTTAATTACGAGAAGGGGAAGGATAGCCTGATGTTTCGGACCGCGCGGGAAACCTTGCGCAACAGTCTTTCACGTATTCGGAATCGCCAGTTTCTGGATGCGACCATGGCGGCGACGGCGCTCGTCGCGACGGCCGACGGGGAAGTGACGTTTTCGGAACTGAGCGCGCTGGATAGCGTGCTCGAGTCTGTGCAGGACCTTCATATCTACGATCCCCATATTGCCGTCGACAGATACAGGGATTTCGCCGACGCGATCGCCGAGGACGCTGAAAGCGGTCGGCGGGCCGCATTCGCGGCTGTCGGGAAAATTGCCGGTGACCGGGACGCCGCGGAACTGGTCATCCGGGTCGCCGTTGCTATTTCCAAGGCCGACGGCGAATTGACCCCGCAGGAGGCGAGATCGATCAGCGATCTCTGCGGCACACTGAAGGTTCCGTTACCGACAGCCACCTGAACGGGAGCCCGGCAGTTTCGCGTATTCTATTGCCTGCGTTTTGAGATAACGCCTCAGGCGCTGAGAGCGGCGGCCATCATGAAGGTGATGGAAACGACAAAAAGCGTAATCAGCCTGACGGAGGTGTTGTTCCGAAGCCGGGCCAGTTTCGCGCTCATCGTTCTGCTCCTCGTATTGATCCTTGGCGTTCAGTGGATTATCAGGGGGATACGCTTTCCACCCGGTTAAGGATTTCGGTTAACGGGGCCTTAAAATAAAAATAATTGCGTGTTCCGTCTGACGGCGGCGAAACACGGGAGAGAGACCTTCAACCGATGACGACAACAGCTGCGGCAACATTCGGACGCGAAGTCCGCGCAATCAGCCTGATCGGTTTTGGGCATTTCCTGAGCCATTTCTACATGTTCGGACTGGTGCCGCTTTTCGCCGCTATTCGCGACGACCTCGGCGTATCCATCCTGGAACTCGGCGCAATTCTGACGGCGTACAACGTCGCGACGGGTGTATTGCAGACACCCATGGGCATTCTGGTCGACAGGCTGGGCGCACGACGCGTCCTTATCGGTGGTCTTTTCGTAACAGCGGCAGCGTTCGGCCTCGCCGGATTCACGCAGTCCTACTGGGCGCTCGTGGTCCTGTTCTTTATCGCCGGTGCGGGAAACAGCGTCTTCCATCCGGCCGATTACGTCATACTGACCGCATCGGTCGATACGACCCGACAGGGCCGCGCATATTCGCTGCACTCGTTCGGCGGCTCGCTCGGCACGGCCGCCGGCCCCGCCGTCATGGCACTCCTCCTGATCTACACGGACTGGCGGACCGCCCTGATGATTGCCGGCGCCGTCGGAGTATTGCTGAGCCTGGTTTTCGTCTTTTCGGGCGACACGTTGCGCGAAGATGCGGCGCGCAAACAAACGACCAAATCGGAAGCGCCGCTCCGCAGCATGATCAACCGCGGCGTCGTATTACTGTTCATGTTTTACGTTCTGACATCGGCGGCGAATATCGGCCTGACCGCCTTCGCGCCGATTTATCTGCCCGACCTTTACGACGTATCCGTTGAAACGGCGAGTTTCATACTGTCGGTTCTTTTGTTCAGCAACGCCATCGGCACACTTTTCGGTGGCTGGCTTGCCGACCGGACACAGCGTCACGATCTCGTGCTGGTAGTGGCCTTTTCGATATACGCTGTTGTCCTGACAGTCGTCGGCACTGCGCTGTTGCCGATCGCGCTGGTAATCGGGTGCTTCATGATCGGGGGTTTCGTCCGCGGCATCGTCAACCCGTCACGTGACATGATGGTGCGCGAGATCGCGCCGGCCGGCGCGCTGGGCACGGTGTTCGCCTTCGTGAGCACGGGGTTCAATGTCGGCCAGGGGCTGGCGCCGCTCGCCTATGGCGCGCTTCTCGACGGCGGCTTTACCAACGAAGTGCTGTATCTGTCGGCCTGCTTCATGGTGCTGTCGATTCTGTTGCTCGTGTTTTCCCGCGACCGGCGGATGTGATGACATCGCGATCCGGCCCAAGGTCGGACGCGCTTGCAAGTCCAGACGGCTTCCGCTGTGATGCGGTTCATGTTCAATCTTTCGCAGGTCGCTAAATCGTTCGGCGCTACGCGCGCCGTCGCACCGACCGACCTTGACGTCCCCCGCGGCCGGACGACCGTTCTGATCGGCCCGAGCGGATGCGGCAAGTCCACCCTGCTCCGCCTGATGAACGGGCTGATCGCGCCGGATACCGGGACCGTCGCCTTCGACGGCGACGCCGTCACGGCGGCAAGCGCGCTCACCCTCCGCCGGCGCATGGGGTATGTCATCCAGGCAGGCGGGCTGTTTCCCCACCTGACGGCAGAACAGAACATCACCATTATGGCGCGCCATCTCGGCTGGCCGGACGACCGTATTGCGAACCGCCTGAACGCCCTGACCGACCTCACCCGGTTTCCGCCGGATGCGCTCGCCCGCTACCCGGCGGAACTGTCGGGCGGACAGCGGCAGCGGGTCAGTCTGATGCGGGCGCTGATGCTCGATCCCGACGCCCTGCTGCTGGACGAACCGCTCGGCGCGCTCGATCCGATGGTGCGCTTCGATCTCCAGACGGAACTGCGCGAGATTTTCGCCACCCTCGGCAAGACGGTCGTAATGGTCACGCACGACCTGTTCGAAGCGGCGCATTTCGGCGCGGAAATCGTGCTGATGCGCGACGGTGCGATTGAACAGCGCGCGCCGATGAATACGCTGGTATCAGCGCCCGCGACGGCCTTCGTCGAAAAGTTCGTGCAGGCCCAGCGGGGCCTGGCGCAGATGGACGGGTCATGAGCCCGCTTCTGCGCATGGTCGCGGCGCTTTCTTCATTACTGCTCGCCGTGCTTTTCGCCCTGCCGGCGGCGGCGGAGAATGTCACTGTCGGGTCCAAGAAATTCACCGAATCCGTCATCCTCGGCGAAATCGCCGCCCACCTCGTCCGCGCCGAACAGATCCCGGCCGCCCATCGCCGGGAGCTTGGCGGCACGCGTGTTCTCTGGGAAGCGTTGAAGAAGGGCGATATCGATATCTATCCCGAATATACCGGCACGGTTTCCCAGGAACTGCTCAAAGACGCCGATACCCGGACGCTGCCACTGATGCGCGCGGCACTTGCCCGGTACGGCATCCGAATGACGGCACCGCTGGGTTTCAACAACACCTATGCCCTTGGCGTCACGAAAGCGACGGCGACCCGGTTTCACCTGGAAAAGATATCAGACCTGCGCCTGCACCCCGGATTGTCATTCGGCTTCTCAAACGAGTTCCTGGATCGGGGCGACGGCTGGCCGGCATTGCGATCCGCATACAGCCTGCCGCAACGGAATGTCCGCGGGCTCGATCACGATCTCGCCTATCGCGGTCTCGCCGCAGGATCGATCGACGGAACCGACGTCTATACGACCGATGCCGAGATTGCCTATTACGACCTCGTGCTGCTGCGCGACGACCTCGGCCATTTTCCGGCTTATCAAGCTGTCCTGCTTTATCGCGCCGATCTCGCGGCTCGGGCACCTGCGGCGATAACGGCTCTGGACGGTCTCGAAGGCAGGATCGATGCCCCGACCATGTCCGCTCTGAACGGCGACGTAAAACTCAGGAAAAACTCTGAGACCGCCGTTGCCGCTGCGTTCGCGCAACGCGCCATGAACGTTGACGCGACCGCGACGGAGCGGCGATTCGCCGACCGGCTATGGCAGACGACGTGGGATCACCTGGTTCTCGTCGGCATATCTCTGGGCGCCGCAATCCTGATTGCCATACCGCTGGGGATCGCCGCTGCCAGGTACGGCCGTGCCGGACAGATCATTCTGGGGGTCGTCGGGGTCATTCAAACCATTCCGTCGCTGGCATTGTTCGTCTTCATGATCCCGCTGCTCGGGATCGGTGGACCGCCGGCCGTGGTGGCGTTGTTTCTCTACAGCCTTCTGCCGATTGTGCGGAACACCCATACGGGCCTGCGCGGGATCGATCCGGCAATCCTGGAATCGGCCGACGCAATCGGGCTGGAACCTGCCGCCCGGCTGCGGACCGTCGAACTGCCACTCGCCATGCAGTCGATCATGGCGGGCATAAAAACGTCGGCCGTCATCAATGTCGGCACGGCAACTCTCGGCGCGCTGATCGGCGCGGGCGGGTACGGCCAGCCGATCCTCACCGGCATCCGGCTCGACGATGTCGGGCTGATCCTCGAGGGGGCGGTCCCGGCCGCTGTCCTGGCGCTCGCCGCACAGGGCCTGTTCGAAGTCGCAGAGCGCGCCGTCGTGCCACGTGGCCTGCGCCTTAAATCAGCGGCTTGATTCCGCCTTGCGCAGACGTATCGTATAAACGTCGTCCGACTGTTCGATATTGACCAGCGTGTGACCGGTTTCGCGGCAGAAAGCTTCGAAGTCCGCGGGCGCGGCACTGTCGGTCGCAAGAACGTCGAGCAGTCCACCGCCCGCTAAACCCTTCAGCACCCTGCGCGCGCGCAGGACCGGTAATGGACAGCGGAGCCCGGTGGCGTCCAGGGTGGATACACTGTCGTCTGTTTTAGAGGGCATTTCGGCCATTCAGTCCTTGCTCAACGCGATAGTAATATTGTTCGTTTGACAAAACAGCATGTCGAGAGAGCAACAATGTCTTGACAGTAAGCGCCGGCGGAGTGCCAGGCAATCGGCGATCGCAGAACACTCTGCCCTTAGCGGTCGGAGATTAGATTATTCTCAATCGGGATACATATTGATTAGACGTCGGATAAATAGAAGATTGCATGCTTTCAGAAGACATCTGGTTATGCCCGCGGATCAGCAAACCACGAAGAGTTGAAAGAGCCGGCTCAAGTTGGTCAGGCGGCGCATCAGTTCCATATACTCTTCGATCCTACTCCCCCGGTGCCGAATTCCGATCCCTTATATGGTCAGAGGGGTACCTCGGAATGACGGCTGGAAACATACGGTACGTATGGTGCGGCCGAGAGTTATCGGAACTTCTTAAATTGGTTGTTCGCAAAATTCGATCAGGATGAAGACGCCTATCGCCGAAACTTGGTCAACAGACTCTTTCTCTAACCGGGCTCAACGGTCCTGATCAACGGTTGGAGCTTTGACGAAGACATTCCTCTGTTTATCGGGCGTATCGGTGACGAAGGCGTCGCATCCTGGCGCAGGAATACGGCAGGGCGGCTATTTCCATTAACCTGCTTTGATTGCACAAAGCGCCATTTGCGAACCCGGTCGAAAAACTCGAATCCGTGAACCTAACTCAGGTTCTGGGGAATTGTTTTTTGGGTTATAGACTTTGTTGCATCAGGGAATAAGCCGGATATGAATATGCCCCCCCTCACAAGGGGTCCCGGGAAAATCGATGCGGACATAGTATTTTGATCAGGTCGAAGAGGTTACGCCGATGACGAAAGCAGCTGGCGCCGCAGCCGCCACGACCGAAGGGGTCGGTATCCATGAATGGCGAGATAAAACGATCACAAATTCGATCAACAGTCCCCGGCACTGATTTTCGGGAAGGACTTCGGCGCGGCATTCCCGGGCTCGACAACAATTTACAAATAACAGAGGCGCAACTGCTATGAGCAAAATCGAAAGCGCGGTTGAAGATCGGCTGAATCATCCGGATTTGCCTGCAATCATTATAGGGGAGATCGGGTCGAACTTTGGCGGGTCTTTGAAAAGTGCGATCGAAATGATTGAAATGGTCGCTGCCGCGGGATGCGACTTTGCAAAATTTCAGATTTTCCGGGCCGATTGGCTTGTGCAAAAAGGTTCGTATGCCCACTCGGTTCTGGCTCCCCTAGAATTGACCAGGGAATGGATACCGGATCTCGTATCCGCCTGCCACAAAGCTGGCATCGGCTTCTGTGCCTCTCCGTTCGATATAGAGGCAGTGGACCTGCTGGCCACCCATAGTGGGCCGTCGTTGATCAAAATTGCGTCGCCGGAAGTACATGACCTGCCGCTGATCAGGGCAGCTGCCCGGACCGAAATGCCCATCGTAATCTCGTCGGGTTTAATGACCATGGAGGACATTCAGGTCGCACTGGACTGCATCCGGGAAGAAGGTAATCCCACGGTTTGCTGCCTGCACTGTGTGTCTGACTACCCGACAGAACCGGCCGACTGTAACCTGGGCATGATTGGTCTTATCGCAGAACGCTTCGGCGTTCCTTCCGGACTGTCCGATCATTCCCCTGAAATATCCATTCCCATGGCGGCCGTCGCCCTCGGAGCACGTGTCATCGAAAAGCATGTCACCATGGACCGAACGCTAGACGGTCCGGATCATCATTTCGCACTCGAACCGGGTCCACTCAGGGAAATGGTCCAAGGGATCCGCCAAATTGAACTGGCCCTGGGAAAAGAAACCGAATATCCGATTCGCTACAGCGCCGAAAAACGCGCGATCAACAACAAGGCGATGGTCGCCAATGAGGCGATCCCGGCAGGCGTCGTGATTTCAGCGGATATGCTCACCGTAAAAAGGGTGCGGACAGGTGTTCGTCCGAGGGATATCAACTCTCTTGTCGGAAAAAAGGCATTAACGAATATTGCGGAAGACGAAGTCGTGGACGAAAGCAATACCGGATAGGTCAGGCCAGGCGGTAGCGGCGAGTTCAGGCGAACAACCTGACCATCATGATCTGATCGATCTCTATGCCCTGGCGCCAATTATCCTGATCAGCAAGGTCGCGCGGCAACTCGCTCAGTTCCAGAAATGCTGCATTTCGGAACGCGCGCGCTGAACCTGGGTTGTCGTGATGGCAGCCGGCATAGAGACGCTTCAATTTCAACACCTCGCCTACATATCTGGCAGCTGCATCAATTGCTTCCGATGCTAGGCCTCTTCCCCAGTGTTCCCGGTCCCCGATTAATATACCCATCGATGCCCGGCTAAGTGCCCGGTCGATATGCGTGACATGCAGATTGCCGATATGCTGGACGCCATCTTTCAAAAACACACCGAATAAGATTCCCGTTTCGGACCTGTTCTCGGTCTCGATGTAATCCACCAGTTCGTCGCGCCTTAGAGGGCGGTCAGGAACCGACAGGAACGACCGCACATGCGAATCCTCAAACCAGGTTTTATACGCCCCGTCCGCGAGGCTAGGCTCCAGTGTCCCCAGCAGCAACCGCTCGGTCTCGATCTGATAGGCTGGTTTCATGTCGCTGGGATATAAGGGCCAAAAGACGGTATGTGCAAGTATCCTTCGCTTCCCCGCCGCCAAGGATAAATCGAAAAAGCGATAGATTTTTGCAGATGGAAAGAGGGTTGGCTGGGGCGGCAGGGATCGAACCTGCGAATGACGGGATCAAAACCCGTTGCCTTACCACTTGGCTACGCCCCAATGCGACGCGCGGGGAACATATCGGAACTTGCTGCAAAGATGCAACGCCGGAACGTGACGCGCCGCGCTGTTTTCGTATATAGTTTCGATATGGTCGACCCAAGCATGCCGTGGAGCCTCAAGGGCATTTCCGACGAGGCGCGAGAATTCGCCAAACAAGCCGCCGACGGTTCGCAAACGCCGGTCGGGGCGTGGCTGTCTGCCGTCATCCGGTCCGCGGCCGCACAGGAAGCCGGAACCGGGAACCTGCCGCCGACCGATCCCGCCCCGGAAACCGCGGCACCGTCGCCCGCAGTTTCCGCATCAGATAACCCTCCCCCGGCCGACCGAACTGCGGGCAGCACGATCGAGCGGGCAGCACAGATTGTCGGCGATTTCGGATTCGAACCCGAAGGGCCTGCCCTCGATGCCGACCTGATACACGACCCGGCCCGCCTCCAGTCGGAACTGAACGCCCTCGAACGCCGGCTCGAGGAATCGGAAACGGTGGCCGGGCAGAACCTTGCACCGCTGATCGACGAGATCGAGCGGATAAAGACCCGGCTGGAAGCCCTTAAAAAACACTGAGACGACGCCGTTCCGAGAAACCGTCGCGTCCGCCTTTACTGCAGGTGCTACGCCGTATGTCCTATAGGGCTACCCGTGGCCGTATGCGGCAAACGGTCAATTTTTGTTGATGGACTTCAGAAAATATGGCAAAGCTGTGACCGTGCGGTGGGGGTCGTGCGTAAAGAGTAACCCGAAGTATAACCAGAGCATCCGCATATACTCATGGCCAAAGCACCATCTCCCTGGAGCGTTAAGGGTGTAGACCCCGAGGCCCGCGAGGCCGCGAAGATCGCTGCCCGTCGGGCCGGACTGACGGTCGGCGCATGGCTGAACCAGATGATCCTCCAAACTGCGAGCGACCAGCTACGCAGGAACGGCACACAACAGCCCGGCGCCGCACCAGGGTACAGACAACCCGAGCGCGCAGAATATCGCCAGCAACCCGACCCGCAGACCGAGCACTGGGACACACCGCACCCCCAACCGGGCATGGCCCCTCCGCCCGCCCCAACAATTCAGGCTGTCTTTGAAAGTATTCAACGGCTTTCAAGCAGGATCGAGCAGGCGGAACAACGAACCGCGGATACCATCGCCCCTATCGTCGACAAGGTTGCAGAGTTGAGCGATCAGCTTGAGAAAACAAAGAACAGCGGCGGGACATCGACCGCCCCGGTCGAGCGCGCGGTTCAGAAGATAGCCGACCGCCTCGACAGGATCGAAAGCGAGTCCCCGCAGTCGGAATCGTCCGGCCTCTCGGCCCGGCGTCCGATCCGGGAAGAACGATCGGAAAGCCGCAAGGGATTTCTCGGCCTGTTTCGGAAATCCTGAGGCCCTACCGGCCTTCCTATTGATAAAACAGGCTAAACAAGGCCCTGCGGCACCGGCCATATCCAGCCATATCAGGCACTACCCACCTTTGTTCACCTTGCAGATGCTGTTTCTCCACCGGCAATGCTGCGTGAGAATTGCCCGCAGCGCGTTAACGATTGTCCTTAACAGAGGTCGCCTTCGGTCGGTATAGTCACCATCCGTAATACATCCATCGAAAGAGCAGACAGCCCATATGGCGAGATCGAAATCATGGAGCGTCAAAGGGATCGATAGCGACACACGCGATCTCGCTCGCGACGCGGCACAGGCTGCCGGAATGACGATCGGTGCGTGGATCGACCAGGCGATCCTGAAAGCCAAACAGGGGGCGTTGCCCGACATGCTGCCCAGCGGGGCGGCGGCGGAAGACAAAACTAACGACAGGGCGGTTGAAGACTCCGCCGGCCCGCCCGAGACTACCAGCCATCCGCCGCCGGTTCCGGCGCCGGTATTTCCGGAAGATGCGCGTCCCGCACCTCCCGGCGCCCCGCCACCGGTAGCCCCCCGAGCGGATAACGCCCCATCTCCGGTCGAAGATTCCAGCGACCCGCAGGATTTGGTGGCGGAAGATAAATCGGCGAAAGACGACATAGACGACGCTTCGGAACATCAGGCCGACAGCCCGGTCCGCGATGCCGGAAACGCCGGTCCAAGGCCGCTCGCGCCGGCGATGCAGCAACGGCCGATCGGCCGCTACGCGATGCTCGGCATTTTCTTTGTTGCGCTTCTTGGCGGTGGCGGCTGGCTGTTCATCGAGATGTCCTCCACGAAACTGCAAACCCCGATTCAGAAAGTTGCGGATAGCCAACCGGCCCCGCCGACGAAACCGGCGCCGGGAACACCGGAAGCGCCGGCACCGGCTTTACCGGACGCAATCCGCACAGGAATAGAACTGGCCCGCGCCGGCGATGCAAAGGCCCAACACGATCTCGGCATGCTGCATCTGTCCGGACGCTATGTGAAGAAAGACAGCGCGGAGGCCGTCAGATGGTTTGAACGGGCAGCCGTGCAGGGGCTCGCCAACGCGCAATTCAATCTGGGCGTTCTGTACCAGCGCGGCGAAGGCATCGCGCAGAACGACCAACTCGCCTTTTTCTGGTACCAGAGCGCGGCAGACCAGGGCATGGCCCGTGCACAACACAATCTGGCAACGGCCTATGCCGAAGGCAGAGGCATCACAAAGAACTACGCGAAGGCGGCCGAATGGTTTGAAAAATCGGCGAATGCGGGCCTCAGCGCATCGCAATTCAGTCTGGCGACGATCTACGAACGCGGGCTTGCAACCGGGGCTCCGGACCTCGAGAAGGCCCGGACCTGGTATGCAAAAGCCGCAGCGCAGGGAGATACGAAGGCGACGGAGAACCTCGCACTGCTTGAGGATCGGCTCGCCCGGACCGCGCCGAAACCATCGGCCGGCGCAGCGCCGGGTTCAGACACGCCGGACGTGAAAATAGGTCGCAGGGAAATTCGGGAAATACAATCCCTGCTGGCGCAGATGAACTTCAACCCCGGGCCGGCCGATGGACAGATGGGCAGCCGAACCGCGGACGCCATACGGCTCTATCAGCAGTTTGCGGGGCTTGAGATAGACGGCACGCCGAGCCAGGCGCTCCTCGAAGACATGCGCGAGGTTGCCCGGTCCATGTCGAAAGGCGGCTGAACCTGTCGGGTGGCGCCAATCTTTTTTAAACCGGGTTCAACCGCCGCCGCGGCCGGTTAATACAGTCGGCGGCGTATCCCGGAATGTCGTCGCAACACACCACCAATCCGGATGAGCCGCCCCGATCTGCTGCGCCGCAGCGCCGGCGAATGCTATATCCGAAAACAGTCCAAAGCAGGTTCCACCGCTTCCGGACAAACGCGCCAGGGCACATTCTTCACCGGCCTCCAATGCGGCCAGCACATCGCTGATGACCGGCGACACACGACGCGCCGGTTCGGAAAGGTCGTTCTTCCGGACAGCAAGCGCAGCGATGAAAGCGTCGAAGGCACCGGGAGTGTCCCAGCCGGCAGCATCCGAAAACGGGGCAGTCCTGGCGGAGAATACAGCCGGCGTGGAGACCCCTTCCCGGGCATTGACCAGCACCACGCCGCCGGGCGGCGGCGGCGCGGCAGCCGTAACGATCTCTCCCACGCCAGACATCATGGACGGTCGGGCGGACAGACACACCGGGACATCGGCCCCGATAGAAATTCCGATCTTCGCCAACTGCGATTCGGTCACGTCGAGGTTCCACAGGACGGCGAGCGCCCGTAACGTGGCGGCTGCATCGGCGGAACCGCCGCCGATGCCCGACGACACCGGCAGGTTCTTTTCAAGAAAAATCCGCGCGCCGGCATCGACCTGACACGCGTCGCGCAGCGCATTCGCCGCCCTCAGGACGAGGTTGTTGTCGCCCGTATCGGGCAAACCCGCGGCAAAGGGTCCTTCTATCGACAAGGATATAGTGTCCGCGCGTTCGACAACGATGCGATCGCCCACTTCCGTGAACACCACGAAGCTCTCAAGCAGGTGATAGCCGTCATCGCGGCGGCCCGTGACATGAAGAAAAAGGTTTATTTTTGCAGGGGCGTCCACCCGCACGCTCCCGGCGAACCGTGAAGTGGACTGAGACGGGTTCACGCGGCGGCTCAGCTGTCCTTTTCGCGCGGCGCAGTATCACCGAGCCCGCGGAGTATCTTGCCTTCGATCGCCGATACCTGATCGGGTTCTGGCTCCAGCGCCAACGCCCGCTTCCACTGGAAACGCGCTTCGTTGTGCCGACCGACCCGCCAGTAAGCGTCGCCGAGATGGTCGTTGATGGTAGGATCCTCCGGCCGCAACTCGACGGCCCGTTCGAGCTTTTCGACGGCGCCCTGGAACTCATTGAGCCGGTACAACACCCAACCGAGACTGTCGACGATATAGCCGTCATTCGGGCGAAGCTCGACGGCGCGTTCGATCATCTTGCGCGCCCGGTCCAGGTTGAGCCCCTGGTCGACCCATGAATATCCAAGGTAATTCAGCACGTAGGGCTGTTCGGGATTCAGTTCCAGCGCGCGCTGGAAATCCTTCTCGGCACGCTCCCACTGGCGCGAGCGCTCCAGCGAGATTCCGCGTGAATACAGGATGGTCCAGTGTCGTTTGTCTATGTCGCCCAGCAGCTCGATCGCCCGGTCATACGCCTTGACGGATTCCGCAAAACGTTTGTTCGACCGCAGCAGGTCCCCGAGGCTGACAAGGGGGTCGGGACGCGACGGGTCCTCCGTCGTCAGCACGCGGAGCAGGTCAATTGCCTCGTCGTCGCGTTCCATCGCTTCAAGACTGCCCGCAATGCGCAACCGCGCCGACCAGTAAAGCGGCGACTCCGGCTTGACTTCACCATAGGTCGTGATCGCGTCGCTGTTCCGTTCCATCGATTCCAGGATGCCGGCGACCAGCATCTGGGCGAGGTCGAAATCGTTGCGCAGATAGGTCGACAGGCGGCCGTATATCAGTGCGAGCTGCGCCGAATTCTGACGGGTCATGGTGCTCGCAATATTGAACAGCGCTTCGGCAACCCCTTCGGCGGCGTTCGCCGCGAGCGGGGACGGCCTGACGCCCCTGGCCAGCCGATCCATTGCCGGGTTCAAAACCACGGAATCCGGATTTTCGGTTATGTAGGCTTCATAAAGCGCCCGCGCCTTGTCCGCCTCGCCGACGCGTTCGTAATGCCGACCCAATCCCTGCACCACCCGGAGCGTCGCCCGGCTCGCGTTGTCGGTCGCAAGATTGAAGTGCCCCACCGCCGCTTCGGGCTTTGCCGCGACATCGGAAATCAAAGCCGCATGAAGTTCATAAAGAACCCGCAGACCGGACTGGCTTTTCAGCGGTTCAAGTGCGGCAATTGCCTCGTCGCCCCGTCCCTGGTCGACGATAACCCACCCGCGAAGGAGCGGTTTCATGAAACCGCTGAAACCGCGATCAGGGAAAGTGTTCAGGACCGTCTCGGCGCCCGCCAGATCGCGCCGCTTGATGGCGTCGACGACAAGTACCAGTTTTGCGATCGGGGCCGTCGCTTCCCGCTGATTGACGACCCGCGCCATGTCGGCGGCGGCGGCAATATCGCCATCCGCCAGCTTGGTCAGGAAAGCGCGGCGCAGGAGCTGTGTGTCGTCAGGGTTGTTCTCAAGGGCCTTTCCGAGCAACCGGGAAGCGTTCGAAAAATCCCTTTTCTTCTGGGCATGCCGCCCGGCGAGATAGTTTCCCGCTCCGGAGACGCCGGCAGGTACCTGCGCCGCCTGGGCACCGGCAGCCGCATTCAGCACCGGCGGTTCTCCATCGGGGGTACAGGCCCCCGCGAGGAAGATTGCGGAAAACGTCAGAATAATCTTTTTCAGGGACCTGCCGCGCATGGTGCGCCTGCTCCGTTCTCTATCCGTTATGCAGCATAACGGAGCCACCGTGGGGCAAAACCATGAAAGAGGTCTTTATGCATCACGAATGGCCCGCTTACGGCTGCCTGTACCCGTCAATATAGGACGTCGTCGCCAACAGTTAAACGCCGGATCAAAAAGAAGTGCGCGAATTCCTGCGGCGGCGCGTCAGGCGTGCAGAAAGAATGCCGCCGCTACATATTCGGATAGTTCGGACCGCCGCCGCCCTCAGGCACTACCCAGACTATATTCTGGGTAGGGTCCTTTATATCGCAGGTTTTGCAGTGCACGCAGTTCTGCGCATTGATCTGCAGTTTCGGGTTTGAGCCGTCATCCTCGGCCACGATTTCATAGACCCCTGCCGGGCAGTAGCGCTGCTCGGGAGCGTCGTACTCGGCGAGGTTCACCGAAACCGGCACACTTTCATCCTTCAGGGTCAGGTGAGCCGGCTGATTTTCTTCATGATTGGTATTCGAAATAAACACCGACGAAAGCTTGTCGAAAGATACCTCGCCGTCGGGGGACGGATAATCGATTTTCGGCGCCTCGGCTGCCTTTTTAAGCGTTGTGTGATCGGCGTGATGTCCGAACGTCCAGGGCGCACGGCCACGCAACAGATACGTGTCGATCGCCGAATACAACAGACCGGCCCACATTCCCCATTTGAAGGACGGTCGGATATTGCGCACCCGATAGAGTTCGTCCCAGATCCAGCTCGACCGGATGGCAGCTTCGTAGGACGCCGTGTCGCCTGTCGAATCATCCGGCACCGCGTCGAATACCGCCTCGGCAGCGAGCATGCCCGATTTCATGGCCGTGTGACTGCCCTTGATCTTGGGCACGTTCAGAAAACCGGCTGTACAGCCGACAAGCACCCCGCCGGGGAATGTCAGCTTGGGCACGGACTGGTACCCGCCCTCGTTGAGGGCACGCGCGCCATAGGCGATACGGCGGCCGCCTTCGAATGTCGGTCGAATTTTCGGATGGGTCTTGAACCGCTGGAATTCGTCGAACGGGCTGAGATGCGGATTGGTATAATCGAGCCCGATGACGAAACCGACCGCGACCTGATTGTCTTCGAGGTGATACAGGAACGACCCGCCATACGTCCCGCTGTCCATCGGCCAGCCGATCGTGTGAATTACCCTTCCCGGGTGGTGGTTCTCCGGCGCCACTTCCCAGAGCTCCTTGATGCCGATGCCGAATGTCTGGTCGTCCACGCCGTCGCGCAGACCGAAATTTTCGAACAGGGTCCTGGTCAGGGAACCGCGGCAGCCTTCGGCAAAGATCGTCTGTTTCGCATGCAGTTCGAATCCCGGCTGATGATTGGCCGTCGGTTCGCCGTCCTTGCCGATTCCCATATCGCCCGTCGCCACCCCCCGGACACTGCCATCGTCCGCGTAAAGCACCTCGGCGGCAGCGAACCCCGGATAGATTTCGACGCCCATGGCTTCGGCCTGTTCGGCAAGCCAGCGGCACACATTTCCGAGGCTGACGATGTAGTTGCCATGATTGTTCATTTGCGGGGGCGTCGGCAGGCGGATCGCGCCGGACTTCCCCAGAAGCAGGAACCGGTCGTTTTCAACAGGCGTGTTCAAAGGGGCGCCGCGTTCCTTCCAGTCCGGGAACAGTTCGTTCAGGGCGCGCGGTTCCAGTACCGCGCCGGAAAGTATGTGCGCCCCGACCTCGGAACCTTTTTCGATAACGCAGACGGAAATTTCGCGGCCCTTTTCCTCGGCAAGCTGACGCAGCCGTATCGCGGCAGCCAGACCGGAAGGTCCCGCCCCGACGATCACTACGTCGAATTCCATCGATTCCCGTTCTGCCGCGTCGGCCATCGCATCGCTCCGTTTGGGGTCGTAAAAACCTTCAGCGCCGTTTATCCGGCGCGTCATGTGTATAACATGCGGAAACGGATTATCCACGGGGCGGGAAATGATTTACGCTGCCGTCATGGACGCCGACACAGACATAGAAGCCGCAAAGAAAGCCCTGCTGGACTGGTACATAACGGCGGGCGTGGACGAGACCATCGCCGAAGAACCGGTCGACCGGTTCGCGGCCGCCCCGCCTGCGGCGGAGACAAGTCCGGCGCAGAACCCGGCGTCGCCGGCAGCAGCCCCCGCAGCGACGGGTAGGACAGCGTCCGATACGGCAGTGCCGGCGGAACGGACGGCACGACCGGCAGCGAAACCGCCGCCGCTTCAATCCCGGGACGCCGCCGTGCAGACTGCGCAGGACGTAGCCGCAGCGGCAAACACCCTTGAAGAACTGCGTGCGGCCTTCGCGGCATTCGACGGTTGCCCGCTGAAGGAAACCGCGATGAACTTCGTATTCGCGGACGGCACGCCGGACGCGCAGCTGATGTTTATCGGCGAAGCGCCGGGCGCCGAAGAGGATCGGGAGGGCGTGCCCTTCGTCGGCCCGTCGGGACGATTGCTCGACAAGATGCTGGCGGCGATCGGTCTCGATCGCAGCGGGGTCTATATCACCAACATTCTGCCCTGGCGCCCGCCGGGGAACC
Source organism: uncultured Rhodospirillaceae bacterium (assembly GCA_963974055.1). Lineage (GTDB taxonomy): Bacteria > Pseudomonadota > Alphaproteobacteria > MPNO01 > UBA830 > CAXBCP01. The sequence continues at coordinate 65,836 of CAXBCP010000003.1, read as the reverse complement.
GCAATCCGACCGATGCGGAAATCGCCGCCTGCCTGCCGTTTCTCGAACGCCATATCGCGCTCGCCGACCCGGATATCCTTGTCTTTGTCGGCGGCATGGCAGCAAAGACACTCCTGCGCCGCAAAGAGGGAATCATGCGTCTACGCGGCAGATGGATGACCTACGAGCCCGGTTCGGGCAAGCCTGTCGCCGCCCGCGCGTTGCTGCACCCCGCCTACCTCCTGCGCCAGCCGGCACAGAAACGCGAGACCTGGAACGACCTGCTCGACATTCTTGCCAAGCTCGAGGCATCTGCCGAATAGAGGCCGCCGGCAATTCGGTTTAACGGCGACAGGACCCAGGAGGCCGGTCGGAAAAGGTTAACATCGGTTGCCGCCGGACCTCCGCTCCTTTAAAAACGGTAATCGAATATTAACCAAAATAGATTGTAAACAGGGGCTATGCGCGGGACTTTTATGTCATATCAACGACTTGCTCGGTCAGTGGCATCGGCGCGGACCGTGGCTGTTGCCGCCGGCCTTTGCCTCGCGGCCCAGGTAAACCCGGTTGCCCCGGCGGCCCATGCCGCCGAAACCGCCTCCCTGCCGAAAGAATCAGCGGTCGAACTGCCGGGTGTCCTGTCCGAGGCGGACCGGGCGCTGTACCGGAAAATTTTTGCGGTACAGGAGAACGGCGACTGGCGCGGTGCCGACAAACTGATCGGGAAGCTCGACGACAAAGTGCTGCTCGGCCACGTCCTCGCCCAACGCTACCTGCATCCGACGAAATACCGTTCCCGCTATGTCGAGCTTTCGCGCTGGCTGAAACAATACGCCGACCACCCGGACGCACGGCGGATCTACAAGCTGGCGCTCAGCCGGAAGCCGCGGAATTACCGCGCCCCGACACGTCCTGACCGGAAGTTCTATCCGTCCTACCAGTCCCATACGATTATCGAACATTCGGGCTATCGTCCCGGCCGCAAATCCGCCCGCCGTATTATCAGCCAGGTGCGCCGGATGACCCATCAGCGGCGACTTAGCCAGGCGACCCGCTACATTGCCCGCAAGAACATCCGGAAAACCCTGGGCGCCACCGGATACGACCTCGCGCAGACCCACATCGCTTCAGGCTGGTTTTTCCATGGCGACGGCGACCGCGCATATAAAATGGCCGATGCCGCCGCTTCCCGCTCAGGCGCGCGCCTGCCCTATGCGCATTGGATTGCCGGACTGTCTGCCTACCGGCTCGGAAAATACACCGCGGCCGCAGGCCATTTCGAAACCGTTGCGCTGTCCGACAAAGTAACCGGTTTCGACCACGCGGCAGCGGCATTCTGGGCGGCACGGGCGAACATGACCGGCCAACGCCCCGAACGCGTCGGCCGCTGGCTTGAAATGGCCGCAGGCCAGCCACGAAGCTTCTACGGGATTATCGCACGGCGCTGGCTCGGGGAAAAATCTCCGTTCGACTGGCAATCGCCGGTCCTGACCCGTGCCCGGCTCGGTCGGGTCGCGGGAGAAGAATCAGGGCGCCGGGCGCTGGCGCTTCTCGATGCGGGGCTCAATGTCCGGGCCGGCCGCGAACTTCGCTACATGGCGGGAAATGACGACCTCGACCTGACGAAAGCGCTGATCGCCCTCGCCGACAAACTGTCGCTGCCGATGGTGTCTTTCCGCGCCGGGGCCGCGTTGCTCAGCGAAGGCGGTACGCTGCCGGCGGTCGCGCTCTATCCGCTGCCGAACTGGAAGCCGCGCGAAGGTTTCCGCGTCGACCGCGCGCTCATCTTTGCTTTCATGCGCCAGGAATCGGCCTTCAACGTCCGCGCCCGCAGTTCGGTCGGCGCGCGCGGCCTGATGCAGCTGATGCCGGCCACAGCCGGATTCATCGCGCAGCGGCGATTCCGCGGCAAGCAGCGCAACCAGCTCTACGAGCCGGCGCTGAACATGTCGCTTGGCCAGAAATACATCCTGCACCTGCTTGAAAACGATCATATCGACGGCGACCTGCTGCTGCTCGCTGCCGCCTATAACGGCGGGCCGGGCAACCTGAAGAAGTGGCAGCGCCGGGCGCGCAAAGGCGCCTATACCGACGCGCTGATGTTCATCGAAAGCATTCCCGCCCGCGAAACGCGGATTTTCATCGAGCGCGTGCTGTCGAACCTGTGGATGTACCGCGAAAGGCTGGGCGAGCCCGCCCCGTCGCTCGACGCGCTTGCCGCGGGCGAGCGGCCGCTCTACATCGCTGTAGACGGTTCAAACGGTTCGGTGGCTGAAGATGTTCGGAATTAACGAAGACATTCCTTTCGTAGCGATCAATATCGCCGTGATGACGGTGTCGGACACGCGAACAGAAGCGGACGACCGGTCCGGCGACACTTTGGCCGAACGCATTTCGGCCGCCGGCCACACGGTTTTCGACCGCGCCATCGTCAAGGACGACCAGGCGTCCATCGTTGCCAGGCTTCGCGAATGGATTGCGCACCCGGAAATCGATGCCGTGATTTCAACCGGCGGCACCGGCGTGACCGGACGCGATATAACGCCCGAGGCATTTCACGAAGTTTATGAAAAAGAAGTCACGGGCTTCGGCGAACTGTTCCGCATGCTGTCCTATGACAAGATCGGCACATCCACGATCCAGTCCCGCGCAACGGGCGGCGTGGCGGGCGGCACCTATCTGTTCGCCCTGCCCGGCTCGACGGGCGCGGTCAAGGACGCGTGGGACGACATCCTGGTCTACCAGCTCGATATCCGCCACAAGCCGTGCAATTTCGTCGAACTGATCCCGCGCCTGCAGGAACATCTGGCCGCGGAGTAAGCCACGCCGGCCCGCCGGTGGTGCAGCTTCAGACCTTCAGCCGTTCTCGCATCGGCTCAGATACTGGTAATCCCTGTCGAATTCGATCACCGGCATACGGTTGACGATTTTCACTTTCGGCTTCTTGTTCGCTTTCAGAATCCCTTTCACTTTTGTCACGTTCGCCTGGAAGGGCCTGTAAAAGGCAAGTTCCGCCTTCGCCTGCTTTTCCATGGCTTTCCCGACTTTCTGTAAGGGTCCGAAATGCGCACTCGAAAATGCTTTCTGGGCCTTGAGCAGACTGGAAATGCGCCCATCCGCCCGGCAGTTAACCGAGGCGATCTGGCGCAAAACAGCGTTTCTGTCGACCCATACCTTGGGAAGCACGTGGCCCATCCCGTAGGGGATGTTGTAGCCGGCCAGAACAATCGAGGTCATATTCACCCTGCGGATATTCTTCGCTCCCATGTCGTTATAGATCTCGGTCAGCAGCTTGTGGCGGGCGGCGGTTCGAAACAGGGGAATGTCCGCATTGGTCGTGCGCTTCTTCTCTTTCTTGAAGGATCGGGCGATACCGGCAATGGCGCCGCCGACCTCTTCCGCGACGTTCTTGATCGTGTGACCGGCGGCCTTTGCAGCCTTGCCTATTTCTCGTCCGATCTGCTCGGCGCAGCCTGACGGGCCGATTTTCGGCGCCGGGATTTTTTTCGAGAACTTCGCGTTAATGGTCGCCTTCAGCATCGGCGGCACGCAGCCCTGGTTGACGGTGAGCTTCATTCCCGATTTGGCGACCCTGAACTCCGCCCCGGCGAGCGTCATGTCGCCGAGCGTGTATTTGCCTCTGAAGGTGAGGCTGGCGTTCCTGGGCTTTTTGGCATCGACATCGATCTGGTAGAGCGTGTCCGACATCGGGATCGGGTCGAGCTTCGGCGAACTTACCCTGCCCCTGATTTTCAGCCTGCCTTCGCGGGGGTCGACATCGGCGTTATAGGAAGACGCGTTCCAGCCGAGGATCCGCGCGGTGCCGTTGGCGGCAAAAATCGGACCTTTTTTCCGGGTATTTGCTACATCGATGCCGGGCTCCGCATAAAATACGGTAAAGGTATTGGGTCTCGGGAACACGCCCGGACGGTAGAACTTGTAGGACGGGTTTGTAATCTTGATGTCGTTCAGGCTGAACGGCAAAGCGTCGGCGACCTTGGCGCCAAATCTGTATTTACTGAATTCGGGCAATGCGTCGGTGAAATCCATCAGCGCCTGCATCGGAAGATTGCGGGCTCCGAGACCGAACGCCCGTCCCTTTTTCGTCGGTCCGGAGGTAACGCCGCCCCACATGAAATAGGTCTTCCCTTTCAGCGAGAAATCGCCCCAGGCTTGGACCGTTTTGTTCCTGCGGGGGTCCTGCGCCAGAAGGATGGTGACATCGCGGAACGAAGCGCCCTGGAACTGGAAGGGGTCTTTCCACGCGCCCCAGTGCATGATCTCGGCACTGCGAACGGTTTTCTTCTTCTGCTTGCTCAGCCTGACAGTCGCCGTGACGTTTTCAAGCTTCAGACCGACCTGTTTGAGCAGAGCCGCGAACTCGCCGCCAGCCTGACTGTCGAGGCGGAGAAATACGTTGAGGGATTTGTTGATGGTCAGATTGGTATTGCGCGCCGACGGCGTCAGCCCCTTCAACGCACCGCCCAGCTTTCCCGGCCAGCGGGAGACATTCGTTTTGCCCAGCGCATCGGGCGCATAAACCACGACAACCGATTGCATGCCCACCTGGTCGAGCGGACCGGCATCCAGATTCAACGCACCGAGCGAAATGTCGGACAGGATGGCCGAGAAGACGAACTTGCCCTTGGGTTTGGGGCGATAGAGCGTAAATACCGCCTTCAGCTTTCCAACACTCATCTCCGGCGTCGAAAAATAGGCGCCGCTGCCGTCGAACTTGCTTTTCAGATCGGTCGGAAGCCCGGACAGGAAAGGCAGGTTTTCGCGCTGCATGCCGCTTAGCGTCGACTGCGCGCCACTCGACAGCCCCGCCGCGAACGCCGCGTTGCGGTTCAGCGTTATATCGGAAAACAAAACGGCCAGAACGGCCGAGAACAAGCAGGAAAAGCGGACAGAATATGGCAAAGTAAACCTCAGGCGCTGGAAATATTACGGTCTTCGGAAGGAATACCGCCCCCCACCCGTAGCAGACCAGACCACCATGTCGAGAAATCTTTGTTCCCGATATTCAGGCAACGTTCATGTTGCCTTAAACGCCCGCCGGAATTGTCCTGGCGGCACGCCAATTCAGATAAGCGTCCCCGTCATCGATATCCGCCAGCGGTTCAAGCATCGCAGTACGCACGCCCGGCCGGGCATTCCCCAGCGTGTCGGCCAGCGCATGTTCCGTCGACCAACGGACGTCGTCGAACAATGCACCGACACGGCCGCCCTGCGCCGCGCCGACCAGCCAGTACCCGCCATCGGCCGACGGGCCGAATACCAGTTCGTTGTGCCGCAACGCGTCGAAAGCCGCGGCGATATGGCGGCGGTCGATATCGGGGATATCGCTGCCGACGATGACCGCAGGATCCGGGCCAAACCGGGCAAGACAGTTCGTCATGCGCTGTCCGAGGTCGCCGCCCCCCTGGGCCAGTTGCCCGACAGCCCTGGGATAGACCCGGCTGTCGCCGAGCGTGTTGTCCGGCGTGATGCCGATCCAGGTCGTCCATCCCCCGCCCGCCGCCAGGCGCCGCGCAACCGTGTTCAGTGTCGACCTGTAAAACCGCAGCGTTTCGACCGCACCGATATCGGCGGCAAGACGCGTCTTGACCCTGCCGAGCTGCGGCCGACGCGCGAAGATAACGACATGTTTCACCGGTAAACCCGCGCCAGGAAGTCGGGGGACACGCCGAGAAAATAAAGCGACAGGCAGAACAGGTTTCGCGCCGGCCGCGCCCACCAGCCGCCGCGGCGATAGCGGACGGCCGATGTTACGGCCGCCGCACCCAGCACGGAAAGATGTCGCCGGCCGATGCGGCGCACCATATCGACATCCTCCATCAGCGGCAGGGGCCGGTAGCCGCCGAGACGGTCGTAAAACGCCCGCGATATCAGCAATCCCTGATCGCCATAGGGCAGGCCAAGGTACCGCGTGCGCCAGGCGACAAGGCGTTCCACCCGGCGGGCGGGCGGCGAATCATCGTCCAGCGCGAATGCGAATACGCCGGCGCGAAATTCGTTTGCGGGATCGGCGGCAAAGGCGGCGGCGTCCCAACCGTCGGACAGGCACGTATCGGCGTGCAGGAAAAGTAGCCAATCGCCGGTGGCAGCTGCCGCGCCCGCCCGCAACTGCTGGCCGCGCCCTTTTTCGGACGCAATAACACGCGCCCCTTCCGCCAGCGCCACCCCGATCGTATCGTCGGACGATCCGCCGTCCGCGACAACGATCTCCAGCGCCGCCGCCCGCACCGATTCCATCGCCGCCGCCAGACCGGGCGCGGCGTTCAGTGTCGGGATGACGACGGATATTTGCGACGCGGTTTCCATAAGGTTTCGTGGTTCATACCACGCCGGAGGCGGTTTTTCCCTTCAACATCCCTTGAGATATCGAGAAAACATTCTAATTGTTCTTGTTTTGTTCTAAATTCGGAGTCATGTTTCACGCCTAATGGACACACGGATTCCGGATATCCCCCGCAAGGGACGCGGCGCGGTCAGCAACGAGACGGGCCGCTTCGAAGGCTATGCCGCGATGGCCATCGACGACGGCTGGGATCTGCCGTCCGACCCTGACCTGCCGCCGCTGCGGACCACCGTCACCGCGGATGCAACCAAAACAATCATCGCCCGCAACACGTCGCCGGACGTACCGTTCGACCGGTCGATAAACCCCTATCGGGGCTGCGAACACGGCTGCGTTTATTGTTTTGCCCGACCGACCCACGCGTTTCTCGGCCTGTCGCCCGGCCTCGATTTCGAAAGCCGGCTTTTCTACAAGCCGGATGCCGCCGCGCTTCTGGAGAAGGAACTGCGCCGCCCCAAATACGCCTGCGACGTGATGGCGATGGGCACCAACACGGACCCCTACCAGCCGGTCGAGCGGGAATTCCGGCTGACCCGGGACATTCTGAAAGTCCTCGCCGACCACGACCACCCGGTGAGCATCGTCACCAAATCGGCCCTGATCGCCCGTGACATCGATATTCTGGCGCCGATGGCGGAACGGAAACTGGCCCAGGTCTGTATTTCCGTCACGACCCTCGACCGCGAGCTCGCGCGAAAGATGGAACCGCGCGCTGCGACCCCCGCGCGGCGGCTGGACACCATCCGCGCGCTGACCGAGGCCGGCATCCCGTGCGGCGTTATGGCGGCGCCCATGATCCCTGTCCTGACCGACCCGGAGCTTGAATCGATACTTGAGGCAGCGACGGCGGCGGGGGCGCATATGGCGGGCTACGTCCTGTTGCGCCTGCCGCTGGAAATAAAAGACCTGTTCCGCGAATGGCTCGACAACCATGCCCCGCTGAAAGCGCAGCACGTGATGAACGCGGTAAAGGAGGCGGGCGGCGGCCAGATATACGATCCGACCTTCGGAGTCCGCCAGCGCGGCACCGGCGTATACGCGAACCTGCTGCTCCAGCGGTTCGAGAAAGCCTGCAAACGGCTCGGCCTGAACGAACGCAGATACAGGCTGGACAGAACGCTGTTCAAATTGCCGCCCCGGGCGGGCGACCAGTTGGGTTTATTCGGCTAAAAGCGACGTTATTCCCTCAGATTCTCCACCGTCCCCCACCTTCGCGTGATAAGTTCCAAGCCCATGGATGCGCACGTAAATCTGACCGGCATGGCGGTCGTCGGACTGTCCGCACTGCTCTGCGGCATGCTGATGGCGCGCCTCAAACAGCCGGCGCTGGTGGGCTATATCATCGCCGGCGTGCTGCTCGGCCCCAGCGCGTTCGGGGTGGTCGAAAACCGCGAACAGATCGGCGGGCTGGCCGAGCTCGGCGTGCTGCTACTCCTCTTTCTGATCGGCACCGAACTGAGCGTCCGGTTTTTCATGGTCACCTGGAAAATGGCAATGGGGGCGGTCGCGCTTCAGGTTGCCGGCAGTCTGGCCGCGATTTTCCTGTGTTCGGTCTTTCTAGGCTTCACGACGGCGGAATCGGTACTTCTCGGTTTCGTCATCGCACTGTCGAGCACCGCCGTCGCCATCAAAATTCTTGAGGAAACCGGCGAGTTGCGGACCCGCACGGGCCGCATCGCAGTCGCCATCCTGATCGGTCAGGACCTTGCCTTCCTGCCTATGCTGATCATCGTCGAGAATATCGGCAGCGGCGGCGGCCTGGGATTCTGGGCGATCGTCCAGATCGCCGTTTCGGTGCTGGTCCTGGTGCTGCTGGTGCGAACCCTGAACAAGCGCCGCGTCGACCTGCCCTTCGCACGCATCGTGATGGGCAATGTCGACCTGTCGCCGCTCACCGGCCTTGTCTACTGCTTCGGGTTCGGCGCCGTGTTCGGCGTGTTCGGGCTGTCGCCCGCCTATGGCGCGTTCCTGGCCGGGCTCATCATCGGCCGGTCGCGCCAGCGCGAACAGATCGTCCATGCCGTTCGCCCGGTACAGAGCGTCCTGGTGATGGTGTTTTTCCTCTCCGTGGGGCTGCTGATCGACCTCAAATTCATCGCGGACAATCTCGGTACCGTGCTCGTTCTGCTGCTGGTCGTGACCCTGTTCAAGACTGCAATGAATATCGGCATCATGCGCCTGATGGGCGAATCCTGGCAGCGCGCGTCGCTGCAAGGACTGACCCTGTCGCAGCTTGGCGAATTTTCGTTTCTGCTGGCGGCCACCGGCCTGTCCGCTGGCGCCATAGGCGAGGAGCAGTCGCGCCTGGTCATCGCCGTCACCGTGCTCAGCCTGTCGATCAGCCCGCTCTGGCTGACCAGTGCGCGCCGGGTGCACGGTCTCGCCAGCCGCCAGATCGGCACCCTGCGCGAGCTTGTGGATGCCGCCTATGGCGACGAAGTGCAGGTCGTCCGGCGCGGATCGCGCCGCTTCGCCATCGTCATCCGCGTTCTGCTGCGCACGACATGGAGCCGCGCGGTCCGATGGCTGCCGGTCCTGGCGCGGATAAAAAAACCGCACCGGACGAAACCGGCCGAGACAAAACTGCTGACCGCCCCCGCCTCGTCGGCCGGCTCTTCGACCAGCCGACCGTCGGACCCGTCCCCTGATCCGCCGGACGAGGGCGACCAAGCAGCCGGTAAAAATGCCTGACCTGTCAATCGAGCGGGAATGCGGCGGCATCGTCGCGGGGGTGGACGAGGCCGGACGAGGCCCCTGGGCCGGCCCCGTTGTCGCCGCCGCGGTTATCCTCCCGGCGGACCTGCCGGGCGAACTCGCCGGCACGCTCGACGATTCAAAAAAGCTGACGGCAGCGCGCCGCGAAAACCTGTTCGCCGCGCTGCGCCGCTGCGCCGGAATCGATATCGGCATCGGGGCTGCCAGCGTCACCGAGATTGAGGAGCAAAATATCCTGGCCGCCACCTGTATCGCAATGCGCCGTGCCCTCGGGGCCCTTGGCTGCGTGCCCGATACCGCGCTGATCGACGGCAACCGGCTGCCGCCCGGCCTGCCCTGTGCCGGGCGCACGGTCGTGAAGGGCGACAGCCTGAGCGTGTCGATCGCCGCGGCATCGATTGTCGCCAAAGTAACACGTGACAGGATCATGACGGCGCTGGCGACACGCTACCCCGCCTATCGCTGGGAGCGGAATTCGGGTTACGGCACCCGCCAGCACCGGGACGGTCTGGCCGCCGCCGGGGTCACCTGCCACCACCGGCGCACCTATGCACCGATAGCCAAGATGTTGAGTCCCGACGATTCCGATACACCACATATATAAGAAAACCCGTTAACCCTTTGACTCTTCAATTTATTTCTTGACGGCGAGTCCCCGGGGACTCATGTTCTGCCGACATAATCTCGCCCTATAGAAAATAACCGGGGCTTTGGTGGGACACATCATGAAACTTCCTTTGGACAAGGTCCTCGTCGGGGACACCGTTGCGGAAATGAACAAACTGCCGCCCTGCTCGGTGGACGTTATCTTTGCCGATCCGCCCTACAACCTGCAACTTGCCGGCGATCTTCACCGCCCGAACAATACCAAGGTCGACGGCGTCGACGATGCCTGGGACCAGTTCGCCCGCGAAGGCGGCGACCCGCTCGACAGCTTCTCCGCCTATGACGCGTTCACCCGCGAATGGCTGGCGGCCGCCCGCCGGATCCTGAAGGACGACGGATCGATCTGGGTAATCGGCAGCTACCACAATATTTTCCGCGTCGGCACCACGCTCCAGGATATGGGGTTCTGGGTGCTCAACGACATCATCTGGCGCAAAACCAACCCGATGCCGAATTTCCGCGGCACGCGCTTTACCAACGCGCACGAAACGATGATCTGGTGTTCGAAAACGAAGGACGCCAAGGGCGTCACGTTCAATTACGAAGCCATGAAAACCCTGAACGACGACGTCCAGATGCGGTCCGACTGGACCCTGCCGCTGTGCACCGGCCCGGAACGCATCAAGAAGGACGGCAAGAAGGCGCACCCGACCCAGAAGCCCGAAGCGCTGCTGTACCGCGTGCTGCTGGCCTCCACGAAGCCGGGCGACGTGGTGCTCGATCCGTTTCTCGGCTCCGGTACCACGGCTGCGGTCGCGAAAAAGATGGGCCGCCATTACATCGGCATCGAACGCGACAAGACATACGCCGCCATCGCGAAGGAACGCATCGCCGCCGCGCAGCCGCCGGCAGACGATTCGGCGTTCGACATTCCGTCCAAGCGCACCGAACCGCGCGTACCCTTCGGCACGCTGGTCGAACGCGGCCTGATCGAGCCCGGCCAGAAGCTGTTCGATACCCGCAAACGTTTCTTCGCCCGGGTCCGCGCCGACGGCACCTTGATTTCCGAAGGCCGCCGCGGATCGATCCACAAGATCGGCGCCGAGCTTCAGGGCGCGCCCGCCTGCAACGGCTGGACGTTCTGGCATTACGACGAAGGCGGCCGCAGCCAGCCCCTCGACCACCTGCGCCAGGTCGTCCGCGACGGGATGAAGGAAACCGCCCGGGGCTAGGCGGGAAGAGCCGCGGAACACCGTGACGCCCCTCCCTGACATCCTTTCCCTGACGCTCCCGGGGTAACGTCTCATGGAACTTGTCGAGATATATGCCGATGCGGCGGGCGAAACCCACCTCCGCCGGACGGCGATCGATTTCGAGATGCGCGATTTCGCACCACCGGCCCAACCGCTCGGAGTGTCGGAGGAAATGGCGGCCACGGCGAGCCTTTTTCTCACGGCACCCCCCGGATGGGACGATCGCTTCCACCCCACCCCGCGAAAGCAACTGGCGGTCCTGCTTACAGGCGACATCCGGGTCAGCGTCTCGGACGGCGGCTCTGTGGACTTCAGGCCCGGCGACACGTTTCTGCTGAACGATATGGCCAGCAAGGGCCACCTGACCCGGGTCCGGGGCGACCGCGATGCGGCATTCCTGTTCGTCGTCCTTGAAGAGACCGGCGCCTAGGGAAACGGATGGCGGCTGCCGGAGGCCCGAATCAGTAGTAGTCCTTCATCTGGGTGATTTCGTAAGCCACATCCAGCGCCTTTTCGGCCTTGCGGATCGTACGCCATAATTCCTGCCAGGCTTCGAACGTCGCCTTTCGCTCGGCCCGTGCCGCGCGCATCTGCGGTGTCATCGGCCGGGCGGGCGGCGGGGCGGCCGTAAATGTCTCCCCTTCGCCGATACCGAGTTCCCTGAGCGCCTTGCGAAGCCGGCGATACTGAATTTTGAGCGTCCGGTAGTCTGCCGCCGGCAGCGCGAAAAACACGTCCCGGCTATCGCCGTCATGCGAGACCGTCAGCCCGGCAAGACCGTCCTCGGCCGGATCGCACGCGACAGCGCCCAGGGCACGCAGCTGATCCATGACGGTATTGAGCCATTGATCCTGTGTCGCACTGCTGGACATAGTCTTCCTGTTTCTATCCGGGTTTGCCGGGCCGCCGGGATAACGCCCCTCGCCGCCGACCATACCCGCGGCAATGCATGACGTGAACCCGATAGCATTGACGCACGCACAGCCTTCCGGCGGCGCAACACCCGAGACGGAACCATGTCGAACGCTTTCGAAACGTCTGCTTCGGGCTCGGCTTGCGGATTTCCCGAAAGAAAACGGCGGTCCAGCCAGTCCGGACCGCCGTTACGGCAAATACTGTGAAAGTGTTGCGTCAGATGCTTTGTTTGCGACGCAACAACCCAAGCCCCGCGAGGCCGATCCCGAACAACAAGGCGACCGCCGGCTCGGCGACCGAAACGGCATTCGAAAACGCAATTGCTCCGAGCCTGTTGATGCCGGTCGCGCCGATGGTGACGACATTACCGGTCGTCAGGTCGATCGTCAGCAGATCGGTGGCACCGCCGTCGCGATCGATTGTATAGGCGACATCGTTTTCATCGAACGCAAGGGCGTTGTCGAGGTCAGAACTTCCAAGGGAAACGACAAACGTATCCGCACCGGTAATCTTATCGATGGTATAGACGCCGCCGTCCCCGTTTTTGGCATAAATCGTGTCGGAGGAATCGGCGCCGAGCCCGAATTGATAGGTACTGAGACCGTTCGGCCCGATTTCGGTCGTTGCGCCCGTCGTCAGATCGATCGTATTCAGACGGTCGGGAGACGCTTCGCTCCAGGAATACAGTGTACCGGTTGAATCGAAGGTGATGTCGGGCCAGTTACCGCCGCCGACATTTGCGACGAACGTACCTGCCCCCGTGGAGGCGTCGATGGTGATGAGAGCATTGGTTCCCCCGAACTCGTTCGAAATACCGTAGATAACCCCCGTGACCGGGTGGATATCGATCGACACAACGTGGGAGAACCCGGTCGCGCCGATCAGCGTTCCCGCACCGGTCGTGGTATCGATCTGATAGAGCGAAGACGCAGTCCCGCCAGCGCCGCTGATACCATATAAAATCTGGGCGGCATGGGCCGTCTGGGTCGCGGCACCGAGCGAAAGAACCGTCGCGACGGCGAAAGACAGTCTGCGCAGAGAATTTTTCATTTTTCAGCTCCATCGGATAAAACGGCGCGTATTATATTTGTTTACGTAAGCAATATTCGTGCCATGTTGTGAACTCTCATTTATTTCAAAGGGTTAAAGAAGATTCCATTCCGAGAAAATTTCAAACATGTAAGAATTTCCGACGGTTCGGCCGGCAATCCCGCCGTGTCGCCGATCAGCAATACACGGGCGCTTTCCAGTCGGGCGATGCTTGTCCGCTTCGCCCCAAAAGCAGACGACGCTTCACGTTGCCGCCCCGAATTCCACTGCCAGCCTGACCACTTTCTTCATTACCGTCGGCAGCGCAAATTCGCCGAAACGGCCGGGGGCGCACCATATGCCATCGGGATCGCTGCCGGCGTCCACCCGTGCCGCCAGAACGGTGAGTTCGAGATGGAAATGGGTGAATGTGTGGCGCACCAGCCCCGTCACCGGCTGCCAGCCCGCCGTTACGGATATCCCCTGCGGGGCGTATTTTAGCGCCTCGGCTGTCGTCCACACGCCGTCCGGCACCCATTCCGTCGACGGCACCTCCATCATACCGCCGAGCAGGCCGGATTCCACGCGTCGGCGCAGCAGTACCGAGCCGTCCGGTGCGACGATCCAGAAGGCAACGCCGCGCCGCGTCGGGCGTTCGGCCTTGGGCGATTTCTTCGGCAGGTCGGCAGCGATGCCGAGACGGCGGGCGGCGCAGGCGTCGTTGAACGGGCAGATGCCGCAGGCCGGGTTTTTCGGCGAACAGATCGTGGCACCAAGATCCATCACCGCCTGGGCGTAATCGCCGCAGCGCGCATCGGGGGTCAGCGTCGCAGCATGGGCATGCAGGGTTTCCTTGGCCCCCGGCAGCGGATCGTGCACCGCAAACAGCCGCGCCATCACGCGCTCGACATTACCGTCGACCACCGTCGCCTTTCGGCCGAACGCAATGGCGGCGATCGCTGCCGCCGTATAGGGGCCGATGCCCGGCAGTTTCAGCAGATCCGCCTCGCGGTCCGGAAATACGCCGCCGAGTTCGCCCGCAACGACCTTCGCGCATTTGTGCAGGTTGCGCGCCCGCGCATAATAACCGAGCCCCTGCCAGGCGTGGAGGACGTCGTCGAGATCGGCGGCGGCAAGGGCGGCCACGGTCGGCCACAATACCAGGAACCGTTCGAAATAAGGTCCCACCGTCGCCACCGTCGTCTGTTGCAGCATGATTTCGCTCAGCCACACATGATAGGGATCGGGCAACTGCCCCGGCAGGGCCCGCCACGGCATGACGCGGCGGTGGCGATCGTACCAGCCGAGCAGTAAATCGGCGGGCGATGGTGGCTGTGCGGGTGAGGGCATTTCCGTAAATCTCTTCGCGGGGCGCGACCGCGGGCCGCGTATTCGTGGGTGGTTCGTCTGTTGTTCGGGAGGTCAAGCCATCATACCATAAGCACATGGTCAAAACGCCCACCCGCAAACGCAAACCGCCCAAGGCGACGGAACACGATCCGTCGCGACGGCGGGCGCGCGGCCTGCTGACCGTCGGGACCAGCCTGCCCCACCTCGCCGCCCCCGCCCTGCGCAAGCGCGGCTTCGCCCAGGCCCGGCTGATCACCGAATGGCCGTCCATCGTCGGCGAGGCGCTGGCGCGCGAAACCGTTCCGCAAAAGCTGGTCTTCCAGCGTGGCAGCAAGACCGATGCGATCCTTCATTTGCGGGTGGCCTCCGGCTACGCGCTGGAACTTCAGCATATCGCGCCGCAGATTATCGCCCGGATAAACGGGTTTTTCGGTTTTCGGGCGGTGGCGGACCTGCGCTATGCGCAGGGACCGATCCCGCCCCAGCGGCGGCCGCGCCGGGTGACGCCGCCCCGTCTGTCGGATGTCGATGAAGCGGCGCTCCAGCGCACGGTCGGCGATATGGGCGATTCGGACCTCCAGCAGGCGCTGCTCCGCCTCGGGCGGGCGGTTCGCATGGGCAGAGAATCATCTTGAGGGCTTCGCCGATTCCGGCGAAAAACGCCTGAAATCTGCCACAATTGGGGTCCAAGCTGTGCTGGACTCATTTTTACCCGCTAGATATTGTAGCAACGAGAGGATGACGTGGAATATGTTGAATAAAACTCGAATGACCCTGGCCGCGCTGGCGCTGGCCGCCGCGAGCTTCGGCGCAAGCCCCGTATCCGCGCAGGACAACATGTCCGAGCCGCCGAAACCCAATGGCACGGTCGCCGACCTGAAGCTGACCGACAAGGAATATGCCCAGGGCCCGGCGGATGCGAAGGTCGTGATCGTCGAATACGCCTCTCTGACCTGCCCGCATTGCGCCCAGTTCCATACGACCGTTCTGCCGGGCATCAAGAAGGAATTCGTCGAGACCGGCAAGGTGCGCTACGTCTATCGCGACTTTCCCCTCGACCGGTTGGCGCTCGGTGCTGCCATGGTCGCGCGGTGCGCCGGGCGGGACAACTTTTTCGGTTTCATCGACACGTTCTATGCGGCGCAGGGCCAGTGGTCGCGGGCGTCCAACCCAATTTCGGCGCTCGGCAATCTTGCACGTCTCGGCGGCATGTCGCAGGCCAGCTTCGAGGCCTGCCTGAAAAACGTCGAGATCCAGAACGCAATCCTGCAACAGCGGCTTGAAGCGGCCAACGAATTCAAGATCGAGGCGACGCCGACAATTTTCGTAAACGGCGAACGCTATGGCGGCGGGATGACCCTGGACCAGCTCCGGACCCTGCTGAACCGGAAGCTCGCCGAATGATCATCCCCAACACGTCGAACTAGCGAAAGGTTTCGGAACGGTGCAGTTCACCCGTATGCGTATCAGCGGCTTCAAGTCGTTCGTCGAGCCGACAGAACTCCTTATCGACGAGGGCCTGACCGGTATCGTCGGCCCGAATGGCTGCGGCAAGTCGAACCTCGTGGAAGCGCTTCGCTGGGCGATGGGCGAAACGTCTGCCAAGCAGATGCGCGGCGGCGAAATGGACGACATGATCTTCGCGGGCACGGCCGACCGACCGGCGCGCAACCTCGCCGAAGTGATCCTGACGATGGACAATTCCGGCAGAACGGCGCCGGCGCAGTTCAACGACTCGGACGAACTGGACATCATCCGCCGGATCGAACGCGGCAGCGGGTCGAACTACAAGGTAAACGGGCTCGACACCCGCGCCCGCGACGTCCAGACACTCTTTGCCGATGCGTCAACCGGCGCCCGGTCGACGGCAATGGTCAGCCAGGGGCGGATCGGGGCGATCATCAATGCGAAACCGACCCAGCGCCGGGGACTGCTCGAAGAGGCTGCGGGGATCACCGGGCTGCACGCGCGCCGCCACGAAGCCGAATTGCGCCTGCGTGCGGCGGAAGCCAACCTCGACCGACTGGAAGATATCGTCGGCGCGCTGGAAGAACAGCACCGGCTGCTGAAACGCCAGGCGCGCCAGGCCACGCGCTACCGGAACCTGTCTGAGCACATCAAGCGCCACGAAGCGATCCTGCTGCATCTGCGATGGACCACGGCCCAGTCCGAACGCGAAGCCGCCGCCGAACAGTTCAACGCCATCGAATCGCTGGTCGCCGAACTGACCCAGGCGGTCGCCGCCGCAACCACGGCGCAGGCCAATGCGTCGACGGTACTGCCGGCGCTTCGCCAGAAAGAGGCAGAAGCCGCTGCAGCGTTGCAGCGCCTGATGGTGGCCCGCGACGCGCTCGATGCCGAAGAACGCCGCATCGAATCCCTGCGCGAGGAGATCACCAACCGTATCGCCATTATCGACGCCGATACGACGCGCGAGAAAAATCTCGGCGGCGACGCGACCGAGGCGGTCGACAAACTGGAAACCGAAGCGACCGAAATCCGCGCAGCGCAGACCCGCGAGGCCGACGATCTCGAAGCCGCAAAAATCAAACTGTCGGAAGCCCAGGCCGATGTCGCCACACGCGAACAGGCACTGTCGGAACTGACGCGCTCGGTGGTGGCGGACGAAACCCGCGAAACGACGCTGAACCGACAGCTCACCGAATTCGAAATGCGGCGCAAGCGCTTCGACGAACGCCGCGCCAATATCGTGTCGGAACAGCAGGAAGCCGCCCAGGCAGCAAATGACGACGGCGCGCTGGACGCGGCACGCCAGGCCGCGGAAGACGCCCGCAACACGGCCCAGGCCTCCCGCGATGCCCTGCAGGCGGCGGAGACCGCGACCGCCGCGGCGCGCGCCGCCGAGAACGACGCCCGGGAAGCCTATCAGACGGCAGAATCCGCGGCGGCGAAGCTGCGGGCGGAACAGGAAGCGCTGACCGAACTGCTCGAGATCGGCGACCCCCAGCTCTGGCCGCCGATGATCGACGCGGTCGAAGTCGATACCGGCTACGAGGTCGCCCTCGGCGCCGCCCTTGGCGACGATCTGATCGCGCCGACCGACGAGGCATCGCCGATCCACTGGCGCGCGCTGCCCATGTTCTCGAATCCCAGGGGCCTGCCCGGCAATGTGCGGCGGCTGAGCGAGGTCGTCCGCGGGCCGGCAGCCCTGATGCGCCGGTTGTCCCAGATCGGGATCGTCGAAAACGAGGAACAGGGCCGCCAGCTGCACGAACAGCTGGAACAGGGCCAGCGGCTCGTCTCCGCCAACGGTGCCCTGTGGCGCTGGGACGGATACACCGCCGCCGCCGGAGCGCCGACCGCCGCCGCGACACGGCTTGCCCAGCGCAACCGTCTGGATGAAATGCTGGTCGATGTCGAAGCCGCCGCCGCCAACGTGGCCGCCGCTTTGGCCGTTCGCGAGAAAACCGCTACGGACGCGCAAAACGCGGCAAACGACGAAAAGATCGCCCGCGAAGCCGTATGGGCAGCGGACAAGGTGACCCAGGAAACCGGAAACGCGGCGACGGCGCTTGCCGAGAGCACCGCCGATGCGCGGTCGCGCGTCAGCGGCCTGAAGGAAGCCATCGACAGCCTCGATTCGGATGTCGCCGAACTGGCCGCGCAGGAAGAAGCCGCAAGGCAGGATTTGCAAAGCCTCGCCGATGTCGCAACCCGGCGGTCCGAGGTCGAACGCCGGCAGGTCGAACTTGCCGAACACCGCTCGACCCTTGCCGAAATACGCAGCGCGCACGACCGGCTCGACCAGGAATCGGAAACCCGGATTCTGCGGCTCCAGGTGATCGCCAACGAGCTTGCATCGTGGAAAAGCCGGGCGGCAAACGCGCTGAAACAGCTCGAACAGCTCACGGCGCGCCGCGGCCAGGAAGTGGAAGAGCTTCAGAAGCTCGAAGCGCGCCCGGCGGAGATCGCGGCAGAACGATCCGCCCTTCTCGACCGTATCGGCGAGCTCGAAGCCGCCCGCAACGAAGCGGCCGACAATCTTGCCACGGCCGAAACCCAGCTCGAATCCCTGACCCGCGAACTCCGCAACGGGGAAAGCCGGCTCGCCGAGACGCGCGAAGACCGGGTACGGCGCGAAGCGGCGGTCGAACAGATCGACCAGACGCTGCGCGTGATCGCCGAGCGCATTACCGAGCGCCTGGAATGCACACCGGAAGAAGCGCTTTCATCCGTCGAGATCGATGCCGAGGAAACCCTGCCGCCGCAGGACACCGTCGAGGAAAAGCTCGAAAAACTGCAGCGCGAACGCGACAACATGGGCCCGGTGAATCTGCGGGCCGAGCAGGAAGCGGCGGAGCTTGACGAAAAAATCCGCGGCATGGAAACCGAACGCGAAGATCTGATCGCCGCGATCGCGCGGTTGCGCCAGGGCATTTCGGGGCTGAACCGGGAGGCCCGCGAGCGTCTCGTCGCGGCCTTCAACGAGGTCGACCAGCATTTCCGGGAATTGTTCGCCAAGCTGTTCGGCGGCGGCCGCGCCCATCTGCGCCTGACCGACGCCGACGATCCGATGGAAGCGGGGCTCGAAGTCTTTGCTAGCCCCCCCGGCAAGCGCCTGCAGAGCATGACCCTGCTGTCGGGCGGCGAACAGGCACTGACCGCGCTTTCGCTGCTGTTTGCGGTGTTCCTGACCAATCCGGCGCCGATCTGCGTGCTCGACGAGGTCGACGCCCCGCTTGACGACAGCAACGTGGACCGGTTCTGCAAACTGCTCGAAGAAATGATCCGTCAGTCGGACACTCGTTTCCTGCTGGTCACCCATCATCGCCTGACAATGGCGCGTATGGATCGGCTCTATGGTGTGACGATGGCGGAACGGGGTGTTTCGCAGCTTGTTTCGGTTGATTTGCAGGCGGCCGAACGACTCCGTGAGACAGCCTGACGCAGGCCCATTTTACGCTTTAAATTCAACGACTTAATCCTTAACCGGAAGGGTTGACAGTGGATTTGTCTCACCGTATGGTGCGCTCGCTTTCGCAGGTGCAAAATCACTTGCGATTACACCAACGCGTCAATCCTCGATGACGGAGCGCAAACCACCGAAGTCCCCGGACGATCTGGATCAACGGCTCAGCCGGTTCCGCAATGAAAGAGACATTGCGACCGGGCGGGTGGTAAAGTCGGGATCGACGAATAACGGGCTCGGATTTGCAATGCGGATCGGGGTTGAATTGGTCGCAGCACTGGTTATCGGAGTCGGTTTCGGACTGTTCCTCGATAGCTGGCTGGAGACCAAGCCATGGTTCATGCTGACGTTCTTTCTCCTGGGGGCAGCGGCGGGATTGTTTAATGTTTACCGGGTCGTCCGAAACCAGGGCGGTGCGGTGGGATACCGGCAAAACGATTTGCCGGAATCCGATATGTCAAAAACGGATCGGGACGGGGAATAACCGTTGGCTACTGATACACACGGCGGAGAGAACCACAGCCCGCTGGCGCAGTTCGAAATCAAGGAACTGTTGCCGATCGAGGTTGCGGGCAACAACATATCGTTCAGCAACTCCGCGCTGATGATGGTGATAACGACCACGCTGATCATCCTGCTGATGGTCGCCGGCACCCGCAAACGCGCAATGATCCCGGGACGCTGGCAGGCGCTTGCGGAACTCTGCTACGAATTCGTTGCGAATCTGATCCGCGACACTGTCGGCAATGAAGGCCGCAAGTACTTCCCGTTCATTTTCTCGCTGTTCATGTTCATCCTGATCGGCAACATGCTGGGCCTGCTGCCCTACAGTTTCACGTTTACCAGCCATATCGCGGTCACGTTCGCGATGGCGATGGTCGTATTCGTCGGCGTGACGATCCTCGGTTTCGCAAAACACGGCATCAAATTCTTCACGTTCTTCGTGCCGCCGGGGGTTCCGCTCTGGATGTGGCCGCTGATGATTCCGATCGAAGTAATTTCCTACCTGTCGCGCCCGGTCAGCCTGGCGATGCGGCTGTTCGCCAATATGCTGGCGGGACATACCCTTCTTAAAGTGTTTGCCGGCTTCGTTCCGGCGCTCGGCGCCGCCGGCGTTTTGCCGCTCGCCTTTGTTGGCGCGCTGACCGGACTTGAACTTCTAATCGCGTTTTTGCAGGCCTATGTTTTCGCGATTCTCACGTGCCTGTACATCAACGATGCATTGCATCTCCACTAAGCGGGACTGGTAACTGACCCCGTCCCCTGCGAACAAACCGTAAGAAAGGAACTATAAAATGGAAGAAGCAGCAGCCAAACTGATCGGCGCCGGACTCGCCGTCATCGGTGTCATCGGAGCCGGTATCGGTATCGGCAACATCTTCTCGGCCTTCATCACCGCCGTCGGACGCAACCCGGCAGCCCGTAATGAAGTCTTCACGATGACGATGCTGGGCTTTGCGCTTGTTGAAGCTATCGCCCTGTTCGCGCTGGTTATCGCCCTTATCATCCTGTTCGGCTAAGTCGTCCGAACGCTGTCAAGGTAGCGCTGTCAAATGCCTCAACTTGAACAGATCCATACGTTTCTCGGCCAGATATTCTGGCTGGTCGTTACCTTTGGGTTTCTCTACGTCGTGCTCTGGAAAGCGGCGCTGCCGCGCGTTGCATCGATTCTTCTGGAACGCCAGGAGCGCATCGACGAAGACCTCCGCAAGGCGGAGGAGTTCAAGCAGGAGGCCGATGACGCCATCGCCGCCTATGAAAAGCTGGTGGCCGATGCACGGTCGCAGGCCCAGGCGGTCATCCGCGAAGCCAGCGTCGCGCTGGCAGCGGATTCCGCGGTGCGACACGACGCCCTGACCGCAAGGATCAAGGCCGATGTCGCCGAAGCCGAATCCCGGATAGACAAGGCCCGGGACGAGGCCATCGGCAACATCCAGACGGTCGCCGTCGAAGTGGCCCAGGCCGCGACGGCCCGCCTGATCGGCAAGGACGTTTCGACCGGCGATGCCGAGGCCGCTGTTGCCAGCACCCTGCAGGAGCGCAACTGATGGATTGGTCAGATCCCACATTCTGGGTTGCGATCGGCTTCGTGATCTTCGTTGCGGCCGTTTTCAAGAAAGCGGCTTCGGCAATTGTCACCATGCTGGACGGCCGCGCGGAAACGATCCGGAACAGCATCGATGAAGCGGCCGGGCTCCGGGAAGAAGCGCAGCAACTGCTCGCCGAATATCAGCGCAAGCAGCGGGATGCTGTCAAGGAAACCGAGGAAATGCTGGCCCATGCGCGCGACGAAGCCGACCGGATGGCCAAGGAAGGCGCGGAGAAGCTGGAAGAATCGCTGAAACGTCGCGAACAGCTGGCGGTGGAGAAAATCGCCCAGGCTGAAACCGATGCGATCCGCGAAGTACGGGCCATGTCCGTCGATATCGCCGTCGCGGCGACACGCAGCCTGATTTCAGCCAATATGGACGCCGCCAAGTCGGGCGCCATGGTCGATGAAGCAATCTCCGACCTGTCCAAAAAACTGCACTGATATTCCCGCACGCGGGACATGAAAAAGGCGGGGTTCTCCCCGCCTTTTTCCGTTCTCTGACCGCGATTCCCGGTTGTCGGGACACTTTCTATTCGGCGGCCTCTCCCCGGATCGCCTCCGGCCGCCACCGCAGGACGGGCCGCCGCGCCGCGGCCGTTTCATCGAGCCGGCGCCGCGGCGTGTAGACGGGGGCGTTCTGAAAGGCGGCCGCCTCCCCGGCCTTCGCCCGCGCCGCAAGGTGACGCATCGCGTCGACAAACTGATCGAGACTCTCGCGGCTTTCGGTCTCGGTCGGTTCCATCAGCAGCGCGCCGTGAACGACCAGCGGGAAGTACATGGTCATGGGATGGAATCCTTCGTCGATCATCGCCTTGGCGAAATCCAGCGTCGTGACGTCGGTCCCTTTGAGGAAACCGTCGTCGAACAGAACTTCATGCATGCACGGCCCGTCATAGGCAAGGCTGAGCACGCCGGACAGCTCCGCCAGCAGATAGTTCGCGTTCAGGACCGCATCGGACGACACCTGACGCAATCCGTCCGCGCCGTGACTCATCATGTAGGCCAGTGCCCGCACGAACATGCCCATCTGGCCGTGAAACGCCTTCATCCGCCCATAGGGCGCCGCCTTTACGGCATCGCCGGCATGTTCAACCAGTTCGAACCCGCCCGCGCCGTGCACCACCCAGGGCAGCGGCGCAAAGGCCGCCAGGGCGTCCGACAGGACCACCGGGCCGCTGCCGGGTCCGCCGCCGCCATGAGGCGTCGAAAACGTCTTGTGCAGGTTCAGGTGCATACAGTCGATTCCGAGGTCGCCGGGCCGCACCCGACCGACGATGGCATTGAAATTCGCCCCGTCGCAGTAGAAGAAGGCGCCGGCATCGTGGACCGCCTGCGACTGTTCGAGAATTTCATCCTCGAACAGGCCGCAGGTATTCGGGTTGGTCAGCATGAAGGCGGCCACGTCGCCATCGAGCGCCGCCTTGAGTGCGCCGAGGTCGACCCGGCCGCGATCGTTCAGCGGAATGGCTTCGACCGAATACCCGCAGAGCGCCGCCGTCGCGGGATTCGTCCCGTGGGCGGAATCGGGCACGAGAACCCGCTTGCGGGCATCGCCCCGCGCTTCCAGCGCGGCGCGGGCCGACATCAGCCCGCACAGCTCGCCATGGGCGCCGGCCGCCGGCGACATCGCCACCGCCGGCATTCCGGTCAAGGTCTTGATCCAGTGCGCCAGGGTGTCGATCAGCTTCAGCGCGCCCTGGACGGTCGCTTCCGGCTGCAGCGGGTGAAGATCGGCGAACCCGGGCAAGCGCGCCATTTTTTCGTTCAGCCGCGGATTGTGTTTCATCGTACAGGAGCCGAGCGGATAAAACCCGGCGTCGATGGCGTAGTTTTTCTGGCTCAACCGGGTGTAGTGCCGAACGACCTGGGGCTCGGACAGCCCGGGCAGACCGATGGACGTGTCCCGTTCCAGCCCGCCGAGACGGTTCTGCACCGGCGGCGGATCCGGCAGATCGACCCCGGAACGGCCGGCGGCATCCTGTTCGAAAATCAGCGGCTCTTCGAGCCGGAGCCCGCGGTTTCCCGTATGGGTTTCAAACGCGTCCGATTCCATCACGCGGCCTCCTTCAGGGCGGCGCAGAGCCGCGTCATATCGTCGTCGGTGACCGTCTCGGTCGCAGAGACCAGTAACAGATCGGCAACCGCTTCATTCCCCGGCAAAAGCCGCGATACCGGCACCCCCGCCAGGATTCCGTCCGCCGCCAGCCTGTCGACCAGCGGCCCCGCCGGACACCCGAGCCGTACCGTCAGTTCATTGAAAAACGTGTCGTTCAGCACATCGAGTCCGGCATCCGCCAGGCGGTCGGCCAATTGCACCGTTTTCGCATGGTTCAACGCCGCCAGACGGCGAAATCCTTCCTCGCCGAGCAGGGACAGGTGAATCGTGAAGGCCAGCGCGCACAGGCCGGAATTGGTGCAGATATTGCTCGTCGCCTTCTCCCGGCGAATATGCTGTTCGCGGGTGGACAGGGTCAACACCCAGCCCCGCTTGCCGTCGACATCCACGGTTTCACCGGCAAGCCGGCCCGGCATCTGGCGGACGTATTTTTCCCGTGTCGCGAACAGGCCGAGATACGGACCGCCGAAATTCAGCGGGTTGCCGAGCGAGCGCCCTTCGGCAGCGACGATATCGGCGCCCATGTCGCCCGGGGCTTTCAGTGCGCCGAGCGCCACGACTTCGTTCATGACGACAACCAGAAGTGCGCCCGAATCGTGGCATGCATCCGCGATCGGTTGCAGATCCCGCACGCGGCCGAACATGTCGGGATATTGCACGATCACGCAGGCGGTGCCGTCCCCGATACGCGATCCGATATCCTCTTCGCCCGCGACATCGGGCGGCATCACCTCTATCGTGCTGTCGATGAATTTCAGCAGGGTTTCCGTTGTCTCCGTGTAATGCGGATGCAGCCCGCCCGACAGGACGACGTCCGAACGCCGGGTCACGCGACGCGCCATCAGGGCCGCCTCCGCGCAGGACGTCGCGCCGTCATACATGGACGCATTCGCCACATCCATGCCCGTTATCAGCGCGACCTGGGTCTGGAATTCGAACAGGTACTGCAACGTCCCCTGGGAGACTTCCGGCTGGTAAGGCGTATAGGAGGTCAGGAATTCGCCACGCTGGATCAGGTGATCGACAGCAGCGGGCACATGATGGCGATAGGCGCCGGCGCCGAGGAAAAAAGGCACGCTGCCGGCGGCGATGTTTTCCGCCGCCAGGCCCGTCAGGGTGCGCTCGACCTCGAGTTCTCCCTGATGAAACGGCAGGTCGACCGGTTCTTTGAGATGAACGCTGTCCGGTACGTCCCGGAACAGGTCATCAACCGACGGCACGCCGATCGCGCCGAGCATATGCTGCCGGTCGGCATCGGTAAGCGGCAGGTAACGCATCAGCCCTGGCTCGCGGTGAAGGCTTCATAGGCGGCTTCGTCCATCATCGCTTCGACCTGGGACGGGTCGCTGATGCGGATTTTCATGAACCAGCCCGCGCCGGTCGGCGCCTGGTTGACCAGTTCGGGGTCTTCCTCCAGCGCCGAATTCACTTCAACGATTTCACCCGACACCGGCGCATAGACCTCGCTCGCCGCCTTCACCGATTCGACGACACAGGCGTCGCCGTTCTGTTCGACCTGGCGGCCCGGTTCCGGCAGTTCGACGAAAACGACGTCGCCGAGCTGCGCCTGCGCAAAATCGCTGATGCCGACCGTCGCAACGTCGCCCTCCAGCCGGACCCATTCATGCTCTTTCGAATATCTAAGATCGCTCATCGGGGTTACTCCTGTCCTCTGTAATACCTGTTGGGAACGAATGGCATCGGCGCAACCCGGCCCGGGCGCGGAGTGCCCCGGACAACAAGGTTCACCGGCGTCTCCTTGACGGCGTGGGCGGTCGCGACATAGCCCATGGCGACCGGGCCGCCCGCCGTAGGGCCGAACCCGCCGGACGTCACGACACCGACAGGTGCCCCGCCCGCATCGGTGATTTCCGTGCCTTCACGGGCGGGCGCCTTGCCATCGGGCAGAATTCCGACCCGCTTGCGGGCGACGCCCCCGGCGATCTGCCGCTGAATGATATCGGCCCCCGGAAAACCGCCTGTCTCCCGGCGGCGCTTGCCGATCGACCAGGTCAGCGCCGCTTCGACGGGCGTCGTCGTCTCGTCTATATCGTGACCGTACAGGCACAGCCCGGCTTCGAGCCGCAGCGAATCCCGCGCCCCGAGACCGGCGAGTTCGACCTCGGATTCCGCCAACAGCAGTTCCGTTATCCGCACGGCATCGTCCGACGGAATGGAAATCTCGAAGCCGTCTTCGCCGGTATAGCCCGACCGGGTGACGGCAAGCCGGCTGCCGTCTATCTCGAACGGCAGCGCGGTCATGAACGGCATTTTTTCCGCCCCGGGCGCGTGGCGCGCCAGCACGGCGGAAGCGGCAGGCCCCTGAAGCGCGATCAGCGACCGGTCGTCGAGAACCTCGACCGCCGTGCCTGCGGGCATATGCGCCCGCAAATGCGCGATATCGGCGTCCTTGCAGGCCGCGTTGACGACCAGGAACAGGTAGTCTCCGACATTGGTCACCATCAGGTCGTCGAGAATCCCGCCGGCATCGTTGGTGAACATGGTGTAGCGCATGCAGCCCGGCGCGAGCCCGGCGATATCCCCCGGCACCAGGGCCTCGATCGCCGCAACCGGGTCGCCGCCGTGAATCCTGACCTGGCCCATATGGGAGACGTCGAAAATAGCGGCGCTTGCGCGGCAGTGATTGTGCTCGCCAAGCACGCCGGCCGGGTATTGCACCGGCATCTCGTAGCCCGCGAACGGCACCATCTTGCCGCCCTGCGCAACATGCAGGTCGTAAAGCGCCGTACGTTTAAGGTCGGTATTTGTGTCGGTCCCGGCGATAGCACGTCCTCCTCACGGATGAGCGGCTCCGATTGCCGAAGCCTGCGTGCCCCCTCTGTCCGGTAACCTGAGAGATTCGCCCGCGCCGTGATACGGGTTTTCGCCTTCGGTGAGACGGCAACGAGCCGCCTGCTTTCCAGAGTAACATCCCCCTGCGGTCCATTTGCCTGAGAGTTTCCGGGGCGGTTGCTCCTTCGGCGTCGGTCCGTTGCGGAATCCGTCTCTCCCGCAGGGTTCGTCTGTAAGGCTGTATTATCCTCGGAAGAGAACAACCTGCCTGATATCTGCCTATCTTAAAGGCCGCGGACGCCTTTACAACTCCTGTCGCGAATCGGACAGTACCGTCGTCGCGCGCCGCACCGGGCGGATCAGCGCTGTATACGGCTGCGGTTGAATTTCAGTTCTTCCGGCGTCAGCTGAAACCCGAGAACGATTTCCAGCGCGGCGCCGTCGGACGGCGTCTTTACCGGGATATTCATCGTCAGTTCGTCCTGGTAGACGAGCCGCGTCCTGTTATCCTCGAATCCCCCGGTAACCGGCAGGATACGCTTGCCCTCCGGCTGGGACTGGAATTCTGGAAGTGCAACGAAATAATCGAATGAGATTTCCCGGCTTTTATTCGCGGGCCCACGCTCGACCCGAATCTGGACCAGAAGTTCGATTTCAACCTGTCCGTCGTCGTAGTCGCAGTCTCCCTGGAAATTAACGATCTCGGCTTCGAACAGAATATCGGTGATGTCGCGCCCGGGCCCCGGTTTGAATCTGGTAAGGTCCTTGGCATCCTGAAGGATAAAGACGGCCGGACACCGATAGACGATGTCTTTCTCGAACAGTCCGCAACCCGACGCGAGCAGTCCGAGGGCGACGATAAGCGCCGCGTTGCGGGCGCGGCGCAGGATATGATTGCCGTACAAAATAAAACCGTTCAAAGTTTGTTATGCGTACCATCGCAGACCGGCATGTCGCCGGTCTTTTTGCAGCCGCAGAACCAGATTTTCCCAGACTCGGTCGCAGAATACTGCCGGGGCGAAAAATCGGTTCCCTTGTGCGAACCATCGCAGAAAGGCTGGCTCCGGCTCTTACCGCAGGCGCACCACCAGTAATCCTTTCCGGCCTCGACAGCAACGCCGAACGGCGATTTCTGAGCGATTACGGGTTCTGGCATCTGGCTTCCCTTCACGAAACTGGCGCAACGCGTTATATGAGATACATATTCTTGCATCGGCTTGGCGCCGACTGTAATTAACGGGACGCGTTTTCACAAGGCGGCGGATTCGCCTATGATAGCGCCGATTTCCGGGGAAAAAGATGACCAAAAGACCGCTTAGAATCCTTCTTGCCGGCCCGCGCGGCTTCTGCGCCGGCGTCGACCGCGCCATACAGATCGTGGAACTGGCGATCGAAAAACACGGGCCGCCGGTCTATGTCCGCCATGAAATCGTTCACAACCGTTACGTGGTCGAAGACCTGGAAACCAAGGGCGCGGTTTTCGTCGAGGAACTCGATGAAGTTCCCGAAGGCGTCCCGGTGGTTTTCTCGGCCCATGGCGTGCCGAAATCCGTCTTCGCCGATGCCGAAAACCGCGAAATGTATTATCTCGACGCGACCTGCCCCCTTGTCACCAAGGTCCATGTCGATGCCGCCCGTCACCAGAAAGAAGGCAAGGATCTCATCCTGATCGGCCATGAAGGCCATCCGGAGGTCGTCGGCACCATGGGCCAGTTGCGCGACGGCGAAATGATCCTGGTCGAAAACGCGGCACAGGCCGAAACGGTGGAAGTGCCGAACCCGGACAACCTTGCCTTCGTGACCCAGACGACCCTGTCGGTCGACGATACGTCGGAAATCATATCGATCCTGCAGCGGCGGTTTCCCAAAATCGAGGCACCGCGCAAGGAAGACATCTGCTACGCCACCACCAACCGCCAGGCCGCGGTCAAGGACCTCGCCGACGAATGCGAAGCGATGATCGTGCTCGGCGCGCCGAATTCGTCGAATTCCAACCGGCTCGCCGAAGTCGCACTCACCATCGGCTGCCCCAAGTCAATCCTGATCCAGCGTGCGGCGGAGCTTGAAGACGGCTGGCTCGACGGCGTATCCACCCTCGGCGTTACAGCCGGCGCATCCGCTCCGGAAGTCCTGGTGCAGGAACTGATCGATTCCCTGTCGGCGCAGTTCGATGTGACCGTCGAGGAACGCAACATCATCGACGAGAACGTCACCTTCAGCCTGCCCCGCGCGCTGAGCGCCTGAGCGGCGGGATACCGGACCGCTGGCGGCCTATACGCCGATTGACGACACCGACCTGGCGGTATTCGTCGCCGGGTTCGATATCGGCAGTGTGGTGTCCTGCGACGGTATCGCACAGGGCATCGAGAACTCGAATTACCTGCTGCGGACCGATTCCGGGAAATTCATCCTGACGCTCTATGAAAAACGGGTGCGGCGCAAAGATCTGCCCTTCTATCTGGACCTGATGAACCATCTCGCGGGGAAAGGTTTCCCCTCTCCGACGCCGGTGTCCGACCGGAAGGGCGCAACGCTCCGTGTCCTGTCCGGCCGCCCCGCCGCGATCACCACATTTCTGGCGGGCGACTGGCCCCGGGAGACTGAGATCGTGCCGGCCCATTGCCGCGAAGTCGGGGCGGCGACGGCCAGAATGCATCTCTCCGGCGCAGATTTTGGTCGCGAACGGACAAACGACCTGTCTGTCGATGCCTGGCGGCCGCTTTTTACCCCGCTGACGACGCGCGCGGACGGACTCCGAGACGGGTTCGCGGCCTGGATCGACGGCGAACTGGCGTTTCTCGAACGGAACTGGCCCACCGGTCTGCCGACCGGCATCGTTCATACCGACCTGTTTCCCGACAACGTGTTTTTCAGAAACGGCGTCCTGTCCGGTGTTATCGATTTTTATTTTGCCTGTACCGATATGCTGGCGCTCGATCTTGCCGTCTGCCTGAACGCCTGGTGCTTCCGCGACGGCGCCCGGTTCGACCGGAAGCGGGCAGGTGCGCTGCTCGACGGCTATCAGCGTCTGCGCCCGCTGGATGCGGCGGAACGGAACACCCTGCCGGTCCTCGCGCGCGGTATGGCCATGCGCTTCCTGCTGACCCGGCTGCATGACTGGTTCCATACGCCGGAAGACGCCCTGAGCCGGCGCAAGGACCCGCTGGACCTGGTGCCGCTGATCGAATTCCACCGCTCGGTATCCGATTCCACCCCGTACGGAGTAAATTGACCCCATGACTGAAACGACCGGCACTGTAAAAATTTATACTGACGGCGCATGCAGCGGCAATCCCGGTCCCGGCGGCTGGGGCGCGATCCTGCGCTGGAACGGCACCGAGAAAGAGATGAAGGGCGGAGAGCCCGACACCACCAACAACCGGATGGAACTAATGGCCGCGATCCGGGCACTGGAGGCCCTGACCCGCGGCGTGAAGGCGGACCTGTATACCGACAGCACCTATGTCCAGAAGGGCATCACGGAATGGATTCACGGCTGGAAGAAACGCGGCTGGAAAACGGCCGCAAAAAAACCTGTGAAGAACGAAGATTTATGGCGGCGTCTGGACGACGCCATCGCCCGCCACGACGTCAAATGGCACTGGGTCAAAGGCCATGCCGGCCACGCCGAAAACGAACGCGCCGACGAACTGGCCCGGATGGGGCTGGAAGAAGCGCGCTGAACCTATACCTGCGTTGCGCCCATCGGCGGCAGATAGACAGTGTGATACAGGATTTCCGCCCAGCGCGCGCCCGCCTCGAAACGTCGGGTGTATTTTTCCGTCACTGTGCGTCCCGGATGGCCTGCCAAACCCGATTCGGGGTCGCCGGCATGTCCAGTGCGGTTACGCCGACCTGAGACAGCGCATTCAGCACCGCGTTCATGGTTGCCGGCAGCGCGCCGACGGTACCCGCTTCGCCCGCTCCCTTGACGCCGAGCGGATTGCGCTTGGTAGGCACCTCGTTGGCGGCAATGGCGATATCGGGAAAATCCTGG
This sequence comes from uncultured Rhodospirillaceae bacterium, assembly GCA_963974055.1. Classification (GTDB taxonomy): domain Bacteria; phylum Pseudomonadota; class Alphaproteobacteria; order MPNO01; family UBA830; genus CAXBCP01. The sequence goes on along the minus strand of CAXBCP010000003.1, from coordinate 35,697 downwards.
GCGCGCGGCATGGCGTAATCCATGAACGAGCCGCTGAGCAACTGTCCGCTGTCGGGATCGTAGGCGACCTGCTCGGCCAGTGCCTGGCCGACACCCTGGGCGATCCCGCCGTGAATCTGGCCCTTGACGATCACCGGGTTCACCATGGTGCCGACGTCATCGACCACCCAGTAGCCGACCACCTCGGTCGCGCCGGTATCGGGATCGATTTCGACCTCGCAGACATGGCTGCCATTCGGATAGGTGTCGTCATCGGGCGCAAAGGTCGCGGATTCGAACAGTCCCGGTTCCACGCCTGGCGGCAGGCGCGCCGGCGTGAACGAGGCCTTCGCCACCTCTGTCAGGCTCACGCTGCGGTCGGTGCCGGCCACGGTGAAAGTGCCATCAGCGAATTCCATGTCCACGTCGCTGGCTTCCAGCATATGGGCGGCGATCTTCTTCGCCTTGTCGACGATCTTTTCCGCCGCAAAATACAGCGCCGAACCGCCGATGACGGTGGAGCGCGATCCCATGGTGCCGATGCCGAACGCCACCCGGTCGGTATCCCCGTCGATAACCCGCATATGTGCGGGGTCGAGCCCCAGCCGTTCGTTTACGATCTGCTTGTAGACCGTTTCATGCCCCTGGCCCTGGCTCTTGGTGCCCATCAGGATCGAGACGGTGCCGTCCGTGCTGAAGCGGATTTCCGCGTAATCGGGCGACGGCGAAGCCGAGCGTTCGATCGGGTTGGCGGTGCCAATACCGCGCAGTTTCCCGCGCGCACGGGCGTCGTCCCGGCGGGCTGGGAAACCCCCGTAATCCGCCATTTCCAGGACGGCGGCCTGGTTCTTCGCAAATTCACCGCAATCGTAGGTCAGGCCGAGCGCCGTTTTCACCGGCATGTCTTCGGGCGCGATCATGTTGCGGGCGCGCAACTCCGTCGGGTCGATCCCCAGTTCGCGCGCCGCTTCGTCGAACATGCGCTCGATCACATAGGTGGCTTCGGGCCGCCCCGCGCCGCGATAGGGCGCCGTCGGGTTGGTGTTCGAATGCACCGTGCGCACCGCGGCATGGGCCGCCGGGATATCGTAAACGCCGATCAATGTGCCGACATTGGTATAGGCCGCCAGCAGGTTGCGGATCGCCGACAGGTAGGCGCCGATATTGGCGACCGTCTTCACCCGCAGGCCGACCACCTTGCCGGCGGCGTCGAAGGCCAGTTCGGCATCCGTCACGTTGTCGCGGCCATGCTCGTCCGCCTGCACGGCTTCCGATCGTTCGCAGGCCCATTTAACCGGACGGCCGACTTTCCGCGCCGCCCACAGCACCAGCCGGTGTTCGGCATATTGCCAGCCCTTGGTACCGAACCCGCCGCCGACATCGCGGGCGATCACGCGGACACTCTGTTCCGGGACCCGGAAAATCTTTTCCGCCAGAAGCTGGCGCACCCGGTGCGGGTACTGAACATCGGCATGAAGCAGATAACGGTCTTCGCGTTCGTCATAAACGCCGATCGCACCACGCGCTTCCATGTACTGGGCAAAGACCCGCGAAATTACGAAACGCCTGCTGACGATTTTATCCGCCGTCGCGAAGGCCGCCTCGGTCGCAGCGGCATCGCCCGCCTGGTAAAGGCCTGACACGTTGTCGGAAAAATCGTCCCACACCAGGGGCGCATCGGCATCGACAGTGCGCGCGGTATCTGTAACGGATGGCAGCGGCGCATAGTCGATCTCCACCGCCTCGGCGGCGTCGCGCGCCTGGTCGAGCGTATCGGCGACGATCAGCGCGACCGGATCGCCGACATAGCGCACCCGGCCGATCGCCAGCGGCGGCTGCGGCCGGTATTTCATCGGCTCGCCGTCCGGGCGCAGCCACTTTGCCGGCATGCCGGGAACGCCGAGATTGTCGGCGGCGACATCCTCGCCGGTATAAACCGCGAGCACGCCGGGCAGGGCCGCTGCGGCAGTTACATCGATGGACAGGATATCGGCATGGGCATGGGGCGATCGCAGGACGATCGCATGGGCCTGATGGGGCAGGTCGACATCGTTGACGAACAGGCCGCGCCCGCGCAGCAGTCGCGGGTCTTCCTCGCGCGTTACACCCTGCCCTATTCCGAATTTTTCCATCGTGCCCGACCTCCGAACTTGAAATGAAAACGCCCCGGCCATTGGGGCCGGGGCGGATGTCGACTGGCGGTGCGCCTAGAGCTGGCTGAGAATCGTGTCAGCGTCGCTGACTTCGAACCCGCCGCCTTCTTCCTGGTTGATCTGCGTAACGGTACCGTCATCGACGATCATCGAATAGCGGCTGGACCGGACGCCGAGGCCTTTGTCGGTAAGGTCAAGAACGGTGCCCATCTGCTTGGTCAGTGCGGCGCTGCCATCGGCGAGCATCTGCACCTTGCCGGCGGCGTTCTGATTCTTGCCCCAGGCATCCATGACGAAAACGTCGTTCACGGACAGGCAGGCGATGGTATCGACGCCCTTTGCCTTGATCGCATCGGCCTTCTCGATGAAGCCCGGCAGGTGCTTGGCCGAGCAGGTCGGCGTAAACGCCCCCGGCACCGCGAAAAGAACCACTTTTTTGCCGCTGAACAATTCGTCGGTCGTAACCGGACCGGGCCCGTCCGCGCCCATTGTCGCCAATGCGCCCGACGGAATCTTGTCACCTACACCAATAGCCATTTCGCTCTCCCATTTAAAAAAGGGCCGTTTGGGACCCAAAAACCAGAAGAGTGAAATAGAACACCCGCGCGCGTTTGTCACCTGCCGGGAAAGACAGGGGGGTAATTTTCCGAAAGCCCCGAAAACGCTACCGCCCGGCCAGTACCGCCTTGCCGCCGGCCTTCTCGAAGGCCGCGAGCACCGCCGATTCGGTCAGGATTTCCGGCAACGGCACGCCGCCGGGCATGGCGGGTCCGTAAACCACGTTAAACGGAATGCCGAAGCGGCCGAAACTTTTCAGATAGTCGGCGATCGCGGGGTCGGGTTTGGTCCAGTCCGCCTTCATCGCAACGATGCGCCCGGCGCCCAGTATTTCGCCGACCCGGCCCCGGTTCAGCACCAGGGATTTATTGACCTGGCAGGTCAGGCACCAGTCGGCGGTCACGTCGACGAACACCGTGTTGCCTTTCGCGACCTCCGTACCGATGGCGGCCGGATCGAATTTGCGCCAGGTGTCGTCTTCGGCGGCGACAACCCTGTCGGCGCCTGCGCCGATGAAGCTGTTGGCCCCGACCATGGAGATCGCCGTCAACAGCCCGACCACGATCCACGTCGCGAACCGCGCTTTCTCGCCGAGATGCCGGTACTGCCAGACCGAAAACGCAATTGCGATCATCAGGGTCACGATTATGCCGGTCGCGGCGCTGCCGATCTGGAACCACAGAACGCTGAGCAACCAGACCGCGGTACCGATCAGCGCAATCGACAGGAACCGTTTCAACGTGATCATCCAGTGACCGGGCCTGGGCAGCCGATTGGCAAGCGCCGGGAACGCTGCGACGACGATCCACGGCAACGCCAGCCCGATCCCGAGCACGATAAACACCGCGTAAATTTCCAGCGGCCCGCGGGACAACGCAAACCCGACAGCCGTACCGAGAAATGGCGCGCTGCACGGTGTCGCCAGCAGGGTCGCAAAGGCGCCGGTCAGAAAGTGACCGCCGAGACCGCCGCTTTCCCGGCCGGAATTCGCCGCCGCATCGGCGACAGCGCCCGGCAGGCGGATATCGAACAGGCCCCACATATTGCAGGCGAACAGGGTGATCACCGCGATCATGAAGGCGAGGAATGCCGGTTGCTGGAACTGAATGCCCCACCCCGCCGCAAGCCCCGCCGCCTGCAGGCCGACCGCTACCGTGCCGAGCAGCGCGAAACAGGCAAGGATACCGGCGGCGGAGGCAAGGAACCCCGCCCGGATGCGGCCCGGCGCCTCGCCGCCATGGCTGACGACGGTTAACAGCTTGATCGACAGCACCGGCAGCACGCAGGGCATAAGATTAAGGATCAGCCCGCCGAGCAGGGCGAGACCGAGAATGGCAAGAAACCCGTACCCGGTGCTCACATCCGCCGTGCCGCCCGCCAACGCCGCCGGGCCCGCTGCGCCTGCCGCACCGGTCGATGCCGCGCGGTTCAGTGTCAGACGGCGTTCGATCGCCCGGTCGCCGTCGACCAGCGTCAGGGTCACGGCCTCGCCCGCAAGACGGGCATCGGGGCGTTTGGGCGCCTGTACGCCGACCCGCATCAACGCTTCGTTGCCATTCGACGCGATCTGGACAACCGGCTTCTGGAAGCCGTAATCGGGCGGACCTTCGACGAACAGATCCGGATTCGTCAGGGCATCCGTACCGGTGATCCGCACGATCAATGCCTGGTCCTTGCCGCTGCCGGCGACCTCGGCCCGCGCAATGGTCAGCGCCGCCGGTGAAGCAGAACTCGGTACCCTGCCCCGCCAGGTGCTTATCGTGCCCAATTCAATCGTGTTCAGGTCGGGCCCAGCCGGCAGGGCCAGTTCAAGGTTCGTCTCGTAGGGCACACAGATATCGTCGCAGGTCAGAAACCGCACCCGGGCTTTCAACTCGACCGGCTTGCCGGGCTCGAAAACCGTCGCGTCGATGGGAAAAACGACCTCGTCCTTGTAGCCGAGGGTTTCGAGACCCAGCACGGAAAACCGTTGCGGCGCCGGCCAGGCGACGGCCGCTCCTGCGAAATTTGCGGACCCGGCCCAGTTCACCTCCGGCGGAAAACCGGCGTCGCCGGGCGTGCGCCAGTACACCTTCCAGCCCGGCTTCATCCGGAACTGCAGGCCGAGCTCGATCTTCTCGCCAGTGCCGGCATTTGCCTGTCCGGCAATCAGACGGACGGCGCCGTGGTCATGGTCGAACCATTCGGAGGACGCGCCAAGCGACGGGATCGCCATGACACACAGCCCCGCCAGCGCCAGGGCACAGACGCGGAGTAACTTCGTCAGCTTCACAACCGCCGGGAACATCTTGGCATTCACCCTTCGTACAATCTTGTTCTATAATATAGGGCAACGTAACGCCCGAACCAGCATTCCCGGATCAATCATCGGAGGCGGTGCGTAAACTTTGCGTGTATCGCCTGACGCCACGATATAGCCCGTCAGATGACGATAAAACGGCGCAAAACAGCTCTTTTACGGGCAAAACGACTGCACAGGTGCGAAATGACCGATAGCTCAGACAATACGACCGAAAAGGAAGGATATCTCGCCGGCCAGCTTCTGGTCGCAATGCCGCAGATGCTCGACGAGAGATTCGCAAAAACCGTGATCTACATGTGCGCCCATACCGAAGACGGCGCGATGGGACTGGTTGTCAACAAGGTGATGGAGAATATCGATTTCCCCGATCTTCTCGACCAGCTCGGGCTGGAACCGACCCCGCGCGGCAACGATATCCGCGTTCATTTCGGCGGCCCGGTAGAATCGGGGCGCGGGTTCGTACTGCACTCATCCGATTACGTTCAGGATGCGACCATGGTCATCGACGACCACATCGCCATGACGGCGACAACCGATATCCTGCGCGATATCGCCGAAGGCGAAGGCCCACGCAACAGCCTGCTCGCGCTCGGATATGCCGGCTGGGGTCCGGGGCAGCTCGACACCGAGATCCAGGCCAATGGCTGGCTGTCGGTCGACGCCGACGACACGCTGATTTTCGGGACCGATCCCAAAACGATCTGGCAGGGCGCACTCGCGAAGATGGGCATCGACGTATCCATGCTTTCGGGAGACGCCGGACACGCCTAGGAAACAGTACCTCCGCACTACGAAACGTCAGGACGCCAGCCGGGCTTTCACGCTGTCATAATCTTCAAGCCGCGCAACCGGGCCGAGCGCCGCGATCGTCGGCGGCGATGACAGGAGCCGGGCAGCGACCCGGCGTATGTCCTCCGCCGAGACCGAATCGATGCGTGCGGCGATTTCGTCGACGGGGATAATCCGATCGTAAACCTGCAGGTGACGGGCCAGCCGTTCGGCGCGGGACGACGTGCTTTCCAGCGACATCAGGACACCGGCCTTGATCTGCGCCCGGGCGCGGGTGATTTCGTCATCCGCCAGCGGATCGGCGGCGACCTTGATCAGTTCGTCGCACACGACGGCGATCAGTTCCGCGACCTCGTCCTCGCCGGTTCCGGCATACAGGCCGAACAACCCGCCATCCTGGTACGAAGACGAAAACGTGTAGATCGAATAGACCAGCCCGCGTTTTTCGCGCACTTCCTGGAACAGACGCGACGACATGCCGCCACCGAGCGCGGTCGATAATACGGCGAGCGGATAATAGTCGTCGTCATCGAAGCTGACGCCTTCGAACCCCATGACCAGATGCGCCTGTTCGAGGTCGCGGATTTCCCGGCTGTCGCCGCCGCTGTAACGACCGGGCTCAATCGTACCCGCGGCCGACGGCAGGGAGCCCGAAAATGCCTTTTCCGCAAGTCCGGCAAGCATGTCGTGATCGAGATTGCCCGCGGCGGACAGCACCATGCGCTCGGCGCCGTATTGTTCGCCGATATAGTTCACCAGCGTTTCCCGGGGCATCTGCCGGACGATTTCTGCCGGCCCCAGGATGGCCCGCCCGAGCGGCTGGTCGGGATAGGCCGTTTCCTGGAAGGTATCGAAAATGATGTCGTCGGGGGTGTCGTTCGCCTGGCCGATTTCCTGGAGCACCACCGTGCGTTCGCGCGCCAGTTCGTCCTCGTCAAAAGTCGAATTCACCAGGATATCGGATACGATATCGAGCGCCAGATCGGCGTCTTCCTTGAGGACGGTAGCGTAATAAACCGTTGATTCCCGGGACGTATAGGCGTTCAGGTGACCGCCGACATTCTCGATCTCGACCGCAATATCCATCGACGTCCGCCGCGCCGTGCCCTTGAACGCCATATGTTCGAGCAGGTGCGAGACGCCGTTTATATCGGCGGTTTCGTTGCGCGCGCCGGCATTGACCCAGACCCCCAAAGACACGGTTTCCACCGAGTCCATGCTGTCCGTCACCAAACGCATGCCGCCCGGCAGGGTCGCATGTTGGATCGTCATGCGACGCCGCCCGTCCTGCGCCGGACAAAGTCCTGCACGGCCGCAATGTCGTTCGGCAGGGTGGCGAATTTCTCGTCGCGGTCGAACAGCTCCGCCATGCGCTCCGGCAGGGCCGGGTGAACGCCCGTCGCCGCCGACACGGCATCGGGGAATTTGGCGGGATGCGCAGTGGCCAGCGACACCATGGGGACGGCCCGGTCGCCGCGGCATTGCTGCGCGGCATAAACCCCGATAGCGCTATGCGGGTCGAGCAATTCGCCGGTGGTTTCGTAGGTTTCGCGGATGACCCGTTTGGTGCCTTCGTCGTCCAGCCTTGCGGCGGCGAATTTCGCCCGCGCGGCGGACAGTCTTTCGTCGTCCACCGACACCGCCCCGGTGGCGCGGAAATCGTCTATCCACCGGCGGACAGCAGCGCCGTCGCCGCCCAGCATATCGAACAGCAGGCGTTCGAAATTGCTCGATACCTGAATGTCCATGCTCGGCGACAGGGTCGGCGCGACCCCCGCCATCTTCATCTCGCCCGTTTCGAAAAACCGGAACAGGATATCGTTGCTGTTGGTGCCGATCGCGAGGCGGTCCACCGGCAGTCCGCATTTCCACGCGGCCCAGCCGGCAAGCACGTTGCCGAAATTGCCCGTCGGGACGGCGAAACTGATCGGGCGCTGCGGCGCCCCGAGACGTGTCGCCGCGGCGAAATAATAGACGATCTGCACCATGACCCGTGCCCAGTTGATCGAATTCACCGCCGACAGATTTTGCGCGATGCGGAACTGGGAATCGTTGAACATCCCCTTTACCAAATCCTGGCAGTCGTCGAACGTGCCGCCGACCGCAATCGCATGCACGTTGGGGCTGTCCACGGTGGTCATCTGGCGCTGCTGGACGGGCGATACGCGGCCTTCGGGGAACAGGATGAACACGTCGATATTGTCGCGGTCGCGGCAGGCTTCGATCGCGGCCGATCCGGTATCGCCCGACGTCGCCCCGACGATGGTCACCCGTTCGCCGCGCGCCGCCAGCACATGGGCAAACATCCGCCCGACCAGTTGCAGGGCGAAATCCTTGAATGCCAGCGTCGGGCCGTGGAACAGTTCCATCAGCCAGTCATTGCCGTCGAGTTGTTTCAGCGGCGCGACCGCCTTGTGGCCGAACCCGGCATAAGTTTCGTCGATCATGCGTTCGAGATCGGCATCGGCAATGGTACCGTCGACAAACGGATGAATGACCCGATAGGCGATTTCGGCATAGGACAGCCCGGCCATTGCGGTCAGGTTGGCAGCCGAAAACTGCGGCCATTCGGACGGCACATACAGTCCGCCGTCGTCGGCCAGACCGGCGAGCAGTACATCGTCAAAGGCGAGGACCGGCGCCTCGCCACGGGTGGACACGTATTTCAAAGGTTATTCCTCAATGCCGCGCGGAATTTAGAGCCGCCGGCGGCCAAGTCAAACGGGAATGTAAGCGAGCGGGCCAACGGCGGATCACCCGTAGCGCGCCTGCAAATGGGCCTTGAAGGCTTTCGTACCGAGCTTTTCGCCGGTCGCGGCTTCCATCAGTTGGTCGGTCGAGCCGGAAGACGCCCGGGCATGCAGGTTTTTCCGCATCCAGCCGACCAGCGGCGCGAAATCGCCCTGCGCGATGCCATCGGGTATGTCCGGGTGCGCTTCCTTCGCCGCCGCAAAAAGCTGCGCGGCCGCCATGGCCCCCATCGTATAGGTCGGGAAATAGCCCCAGGCGCCGCTATACCAGTGAATATCCTGAAGGCAGCCGAGACGGTCGTCCGGCGGGCGGATGCCGAGCAGGTCCTCCATGCCGTCATTCCACGCGCCAGGCAGATCGGCCAGTTTCATATCGCCGCCGATCAGCGCGCGTTCGAGCCGGTAACGCAGGATGACATGCGCCGGATAGGTCACTTCGTCCGCATCGACGCGGATATAGCTGCGGCCGACCCGGGTATAAAGGCGATAGAGGTTGTCGACATCCCAGACCGGGCCGCTGCCGTCAAAGGTCTCCCGCATCAGCGGCGCGGCGAATTCGAGGTACTCCCGGCTGCGGCAGGCCTGCATTTCGATCAGCAGGGACTGGCTTTCGTGCAATGCCATGCCGCGCGCCGCGCCGACAGGCTGGTAGCGCCAGTCGGCGGGCAGGCCCATTTCGTAGAGGGCGTGGCCGGTCTCGTGCAGGACCCCCATCAGGCTCTGCGTGAAATCGTCCTCGGTATAGCGCGTGGTGATGCGGACATCGCCGGGAACGCCGCCGCAGAACGGATGCAGGCTGACGTCGAGACGCCCTGCGTCGAAATCGAAGCCGAGCGTGCGCATCAGGCGTTCGCCGAGGTCGCGCTGCCGGTCGGTCGGGAACGGGCCTTCGGGCAGTACGCCCTCGCCGCGGTCCGCCTGGCGGCTCAGCGCCGTGTCGAGGAAATCCGGCAGAAATGCAGACAGATCGGCAAACAGCTCATCGATCCGGTCGGTACTGCCGTCGGGTTCGTACTGGTCGAGCAGCGCTTCGTAAGGGTCGCGGCCGAGGGCGTCGGCCTTCGCGGCGGCGGTCTGGATGCTGAGATTCAGGACCTCTTCCAGATAGGGCAGCACCCGCGCGAAATCGTTTTCGGGACGGGCTTCGCGCCAGACCATTTCGCAGGCGGAACCGGCCCGGGTCATCGCATCCACAAGGCCGGCATCGACTGCATTCGCGTGAACCCAGCTGCGGCGCATCTCGCGCAGGTTCGCGGCGCGCCACGGATCGGTCTCGGGTTCGGCCTCTGCCGCATCGAGCAGGTCGGCCAGCCGGGGGTCGGTCTTCATTTCATGGGTGGTCAGCTGCAGGGCGGAAAGCTGTTCTACCCGCGCATTTGCGCCGCTGGGAGGCATCAGGACAGACATGTCCCAATGCAGCATGCCGGCCGCTTCGCCAAGCGCGGCCATCCGCTGAAAACGGGTCTCGAGTTCCTGGTAAGCTGACAAATCGGTTTCCTAATCTCGCCGGCGTATGTGATAGAGGACGTAGATCACGACCAGCGTCGCGGCAAGTCCGAACCAGGTGATCGCGTATTCGAGATGCTTGTTGCGGATCCCGGAATCGGCATGCGGCCCCCTGGGGTAGCCCGGGCGGTCGTCGCCGGGCGCGAGTTTGACGATATAGGGCCTGGTATCGGCAAGGCCCGCCTTCGCCGCCATCTGCGCAACATCGACATGGTACCACTGGTCCCGTGCAGGTTCGTTATCCGGTATCCAGGGATTGCCGCCCTTGCCGCCCGCCCGCAGGATGCCCGTCCGTTTCACTGTCCCGGCAGGACGCCGCATCTGCGGATCGTCGCGCAATTCGCCCCGCGGCCAGTCCCGCGGCACCCAGCCCCGGTTGACGAGAACCGTACCACCGCTTTGAAGCGCCATCGGGGTAATCAGGTCGACGCCGGTCTGCCCGTTTCGCACGCTGTTGAGCACAAGAATTTCCCGGTCGTGCAGATAGGTTCCCGCGATCTTCACCCGGCGGTGTTCGAGGGACCGCCAGCCGGCGGCGGGTACCGCCGCGATATCGATCGGCGGCGCCGCCAGCCGCTCGGCGCGCTCGGCGATGATCGCCTGTTTCCATTCGAGGCGCTGGACCTGCCAGAAGCCGAGCCCGAGCAGGATCATCAAAGCAGGCACCGCGCAGACCGTCATCCAGAAATTCAGCCGAAACGGTCGCTGTTCAGCAATCATCGCGGTGTTCGTATTTGTGGCGAAGATTCTTGTAGTGCATCCCGATCAGGATGCCTTTGAAGGGCCGCAATAACACGATCGACATGATCGAGATTACCGGGGTCCAGACAACGAGATGCACCCAGATCGGCGGCTCGAGAGCGGTTTCCAGCCATATCGCGAGACCGACTGCAATTGCGCCGAGGATCAGGATGACGAAAACCGTGGCACCGTCGCCGGTATCATGGGGGGAAAGATCGAGATCGCAGTGGGAGCATCGTTCGCGGACACCGAGAAGGCCCGTGAACAGACTGCCGCGGCCGCAGCGCGGGCATTTGCAGCCCAGACCGGTGCCGAGCGGCGACAGCGGCGGCCAGGTGCGGGGCACGTTCACCGCGCCCCGCAATTCTCGGCCGGGGGAAGCGTTACCTGCCCCACCAGTAGATACTGACGAACAGGAACAGCCAGACGACATCGACGAAATGCCAGTACCAGGCGGCTGCTTCGAATCCGAAATGATGGTTCGGCGTGAAGTGCCCCGCCCGTCCGCGGAAGAAGCAGACGATCAGGAAGATCGTGCCGACCAGGACGTGGAAACCGTGGAAACCGGTCGCCATGTAGAAGGTCGACGAATAGATGCCTTCGCGGAAACCGAAGGCCGCATGGCTGTATTCGAACGCCTGGACGCAGGTAAAGCAGACGCCGAGGAAGATCGTCAGCAGCAGTCCCTGCAGGAAGTGTTTGCGGTTGCCTTCGCGCAGGGCGTGATGTGCCCAGGTCACCGTGATGCCCGACGTCAGCAGGATCAGGGTGTTGAGAAACGGAAGGTCCCAGGTATCGAAGGTCTGGACGCCGGGCGGCGGCCATTTGCCCTCGATCTGGATTGACGGGAACAGCGAAGCGTTGAAATAGGCCCAGAACCAGGCGACGAAGAACATCACCTCCGAGGCGATGAACAGCGCCATGCCGTAGCGCATGCCGACCTGAACGACAGGATTGTGAAAACCCTGATATTCGGCTTCCTTGATCACCTGCCAGAACCAGCCCGCCATGGTGCCGAGCACCCCGACGAAGCCGAGGATCAGCACCCAGCTGATCTCTTCGTGCATGTACAGCACGGCGCCGATGGCCATGACAAAGGCCGACATAGAGCCGATGAACGGCCATGGGCTCGGATCTACCAGATGGTAGGGGTGCTTGTGGCCGTGATAGTCGTAGTCTGTGGCGCTGGCGCCTGTGTCTGCTGGCGGGACCATGGTACTGCCGCTCCGTTGTTTAGCCGTCTGTTTTTCCGGAACCGTTTGCCGAGCGCGCGGTGCGGTCGGGGTCGGGCTCCGTTTCGAAGAAAGTATAGGAAAGCGTAATCGTCGTAACTTCGTTCAAATTCGGATCGTCGGCGATTGCCGGATCGATAAAGAACGTGACGGGCATGTCGACTTCGGCGCCCGCCTTCAGTTCCTGCTCGGTAAAGCAGAAGCATTCCACCTTGTTGAAGTACTGGCCGGCCTTCGCGGGTGTTACGTTGAAGGTTGCCGTGCCGGTAATCGTACGGTTCGAATTGTTTTTCGCCCGGTAAAACGCAAGGGCCTGTTCGCCGACTTTCAGGTCGAGCCGGTCCTGCGCCGGGGCGAAGCGCCACGGCAGCGCACTGCCGACATCGGCGTTGAACCGCACCGTCACCCTGCGGTCGAGAACCTTTTCGGGCGCGGTGTCGGCTATCTGAGTGGTACCGCCATAGCCGGTGACCTGGCAGAACACCTGATAGAGCGGCACGGCCGCGAACGATGCGCCAACCATGCCGGCCGCTACCGTGAACGACACCAGCGCCAGGCGCAGGTTGCGGTTTTTCAGGCTGGTTGCCATATCAGCCCGCCGCCCCGCCGGACATGCGCACGATCGAAATCACGTAAAAAAGCCCGGCCAGCGCAAAAATAACGGCGGCCAGCGCGAGATTCCGCCCGCGGCGCTTTTTATGCATGTCGGAGGGCGCTTTTTTGGCTGTCGTCATGCCGCAATCCCCATCATTGGTGCGACGAAACTGTCGACAATCAGCGCCGCGAACAGCAGCGCGAGATAGAGCAGCGAAAAGCGGAACATCTGCCGCGGCGCCCGGTCGGTCCGGTCGAACCACACCTTTACCGCGAAGGCGATAAACGCCAGCCCCATGACCGCCGCCAATGCCCCCCACGCGATGCTCGCGGTGCCGACCATCCAGGGCAGCAGCGACACCGGCAGTAACAGCACGGTATAGAGAAGAATCTGTTTCTTGGTCTCCACGACACCGGAAACCACGGGCAGCATCGGCACACCCGCCTTTTCGTAATCGCCGCATTTATACAGCGCCAGCGCCCAGAAATGTGGCGGCGTCCACATGAAGATCAGGGCGAACAGCGCAATGCCGCCAAGGCTGACATCGCCGGTCACCGCCGCCCAGCCGATCATCGGCGGGAAGGCGCCCGCGGCGCCGCCGATCACTATATTCTGCGGTGTGCGGCGTTTCAGCCAGATCGTATAGACGAACACGTAAAAGCCGATCGCAAGCGCCAGAAGCGCAGCGGCCGCCCAGTTAACGCCGAGCCCCATCACCATAACGGAGCCGCCGGCGAGCACGCAACCAAAGGCGAGTGCCGCTTCCGGCTCCATCCTGCCGGCAGGAAGCGGACGGTTTCTCGTCCGTTCCATCTTCGCGTCAAGGTCCTGTTCGTACCACATGTTGATCGCTCCGGACGCGCCGGTGGCGATCGCAATACACAGGATGGCGACCATGCCGATGACGGGATGAATGCTGCCGGGGGCAACCATCATGCCGGCAAAGCCTGTGAACACCACAAGGGACATGACCCGCGGCTTCAACAGCGCGACGAAATCCTGCACCGCTGCGTCGCGCAGCGGCGGGGAAGCGGCGGCAGTGCCGCCGGTTGCGTTGATCGGCCGGTCAGTCATATCAGGCCCTAGTGGGCGCCCTCGTCCTTGATTTCAGGCAGTTCGTCATAGGAATGGAAGTCCGGCGGCGACGGCAGGGTCCATTCCAGCGTATCGGCGCCTTCGCCCCACGGATTGTCGGCCGCTTTCGGCCCGGTGGAGAACGCCTTGACCAGGGCAAACAGGAAGATCAGCACGCCGACGGAGCTGATATAGGAGCCGTAGGTCGACACCATGTTCCAGCCCGCATAGGCATCCGGATAATCTGGGATGCGGCGCGGCATGCCCGCCAGCCCGACAAAGTGCATCGGAAAGAAGGTGATGTTGACGCCGATAAACGTGACCCAGAAATGAAGCTTGCCGAGTCCTTCGCTGATCATCCGGCCGCTCATCTTCGGGAACCAGTAATAGAAGCCCGCAAAGATCGCAAAGACGGCGCCGAGCGACAGCACGTAGTGGAAATGCGCCACGACGTAATAGGTATCGTGCATCGAGTGATCGACGCCGGCATTCGCCAGCACGACACCCGTCACGCCGCCGACGGTGAACAGGAATATAAACCCGATTGCCCAGATCATCGGCGTCGTAAAGCGGAGCGAGCCGCCCCACATCGTCGCGATCCAGCTGAAGATCTTGATGCCGGTCGGCACCGCGATCACCATTGTCGCCGCGGTGAAATACGCCTTGGTATCGACGCTCATTCCCACGGTGAACATGTGATGCGCCCACACGATGAACCCGACGGCGCCGATCGACACCATGGCATAGGCCATGCCGAGATAACCGAACACGGGCTTGCGCGAGAACGTCGACACGATCTGGCTGACAATGCCGAAACCGGGAAGGATCAGGATGTAGACTTCAGGATGACCGAAGAACCAGAACAGGTGCTGGAACAGGATCGGGTCGCCGCCGCGCGAGGCGTCGAAGAAGGCAGTCCCGAAGTTCCGGTCCGTCAGCAGCATCGTGATGGCGCCCGCGAGCACCGGCAGCGACAGCAGCAACAGAAACGCGGTGACCAGGATGGACCACACGAACAGCGGCATCTTGTGCAGGGTCATGCCCGGCGCACGCATGTTGAAGATCGTCGTGATGAAGTTCGCCGCGCCCAGGATGGACGAAGCGCCCGCCAGATGCAGCGCGAAGATCGCGAGATCGACCGCAGGTCCGGGAGAACCGGTCTTTGACGAAAGCGGGGCATACATGGTCCAGCCGCCGCCGACGCCGTTGCCGCCGGCAGGACCGCCGACGAAGGGCGACGCGAGCAGCAGCAGGAAGGCCGGTACCAGCAGCCAGAAGCTGATATTGTTCATCCGCGGAAACGCCATGTCCGGCGCACCGATCATCAGCGGGACGATCCAGTTGCCGAAGCCGCCGATCATCGCCGGCATGACCATGAAGAAGATCATGATCAGCCCGTGGGCGGTAACCAGCACGTTGAACATCTGGTAGTCGCCGCCGAGAATGCCGTCGCCGGGCTCGCCCAGCTCCATCCGGAAGACAACCGACATGGCACCGCCGATGATCCCCGCGATAATCGCGAAGATCAGGTACATCGTGCCGATGTCCTTGTGATTGGTCGAATAGACGTACCGCCGCCAGCCGGTGGGGTGGTCTTCGTGATGATCGTGGGTTGCGTGTGCGTCAGCCATGTTTCAGTCCCTCAACCCTATTTCGTTTCGTTCTGCGCGAACATGCGCGTTTTGGCGCCGGTATCGTCAGACGCGAATTCCTTTTTCGCCTCGATTACCCAGGCGTCGAATTTCTCCTTCGACACGACCTCGACCGCGATCGGCATAAAGCCATGCCGTGAGCCGCACAATTCGGAACACTGACCGTAATAGACGCCCTCCTTCGCGACCGGCCCGAACCAGGTCTCGTTCAGGCGCCCCGGCACCGCATCGACCTTGACGCCGAAAGCGGGCATCGCCCAGGAATGCAGCACGTCGGATGCCGTGACCTGAACGCGGACCACGGTGCCGACGGGCACAACAATACGGTTGTCGGTTTCCAGCAGACGGGGCTGGCCGGGCTTGAGGTCCTCGGTCGCCACCATGTTGGCGTCGTAGGAAAACTTGCCGTGATCCGGGTATTCATAGCTCCAGTACCACTGGTTGCCGGTCGCCTTGATGGTCATGTCCGCCTTCGGAATCACATCGGAATAGTACAGCAGCTTGAAGGACGGGATCGCGATAACCACCAGGATAACCACCGGGATAACCGTCCACAGGACCTCGATCGTCGTATTGTGGGTGGTCCGGCTGGGATTGGGGTTCGCCCGCTCATTGAACTTGATGATCACCCAGACCAGCAGAAGCAGGACGAATATGCTGATCAGGGTAATGATGACCAGCAGCAGGTTATGGAAGCTGATAATCTGTTCCATCAGCGGCGTCGCGGCATCCTGAAAATCGGTCTGCCAGGGCTTCGCCAGCTGCGCCATTGCCGCGCCGGGCACGGCAAGCGTTCCAAGCAGCGCGAGAAAGCGGAAAATTCTAACTGCAATCGTCATCATGTGAGTTCCGTTCTGATGAGGTCGGCGTTCATTCGTACTCCTGATCTGTACGCACATGGTTAACACAACATTAACCCGCGCCGCAGACGCCAGAGGATAGGCTATCGGTCGGAGCCTGCTCCAACGTCGGAAAACTACTCTATTCGACGACCTGTTAACAAGCATGGCGCATTGTCGCAGAAAGGATAATTCATTCTGCCGGCGGCGACGAAACGCCGTCGGACGTATTGTAAGCGGCGGAAATCCGGCGATTCCGCCGGGCGGCGCGCCGCCACGCGCGGCCAATTCCGGGTTTCGCGACCTAATGTCGCAGAATTATCGCAGAAATCCGGGCATTTCCGGTCGCCGCACGCGTTTTCCCCGCAGGGGGTGACGAAGCGCGTGCTACGTTCCATATTGAAGGTTCCACCTAATCGAAAGCCCGACATGACCGACATCAACAGCACAGACGACCTGTTTTTCGAACGTACCGGAATGGACCTCGGCCGAATCGAATCGCAGGTATCCTCGGCCCTCGACGGCGCGGATGACGGCGAACTGTTCCTTGAATACTGTCAGTCCGAAGGGCTTGGTTTCGATGACGGGCGGCTGAAAAGCGCGTCTTTCGACACCACACAGGGGTTCGGATTGCGTGCCGTATCGGGCGAGGCCACCGGATACGCCCATGCATCGGAACTGTCCGAAGCGGCCATCACCCGTGCCGCCGAAACCGTCGGCGCCGTCCGCGCCGGACATGACGGCAAGATCGACATCACGCCGCAACGGACCAATGCATCGCTCTACACGGACACGAATCCGCTCGGCGAATTCGAGTTCGCGCAGAAAGTGAAGTTGCTCGAAGACATGAACGCCTATGCGCGCGCGCTCGACAGCCGTGTGGTCCAGTTCTCCGCCTCGATCTCCGGAGAATGGCAGGCCGTTCAGATCATTCGCGCCGACGGCGACCGGCGTGGCGATATTCGCCCGCTGGTCCGGGTCAACGTATCGGTGGTATGCGCCGACGGCGACCGCATGGAAGCCGGCAGCCACGGCACCGGCGGCCGCACGGGCTACGCTGCCTATATCACGCCGGACGCCTGGCAGGCGCAGATCGACGAAGCCCTGCGCCAGGCGCTGGTCAATCTCGACTCGGTACCCGCGCCTGCCGGCGAAATGGACGTCGTGCTGGGACCGGGCTGGCCCGGCATTCTGCTGCACGAGGCCATCGGCCACGGGCTCGAAGGCGACTTCAACCGCAAGAAAACCAGCGCCTTTTCCGGCCTGATGGGCGAACGCGTCGCCTCCAAGGGCGTCACCGTGGTCGATGACGGCACGCTGAACGACCGCCGCGGTTCGATCGCCATCGATGACGAGGGAACGCCGTCTTCCAGCACGGTCCTGATCGAGGACGGTATCCTGAAAGGCTATATGCAGGACCGGTTGAACGCCCGCCTGATGGGAATGTCGCCGACCGGCAACGGCCGCCGCGAAAGCTTTTCCCATGCGCCGATGCCGCGCATGACCAACACCTATATGCATTCGGGCGACCGCGACCCCGAAGAGATCCTGAAATCCGTCAAGAAAGGCCTTTACGCGGTCAATTTCGGCGGCGGCCAGGTCGATATCACGTCGGGCAAATTCGTGTTTTCCGCTTCCGAAGCGTACATGATCGAAGACGGCAAAATCGGCGCGCCGGTCAAGGGCGCAACCCTGATCGGCAATGGACCGGACGTCCTTACCCGGGTGAAAATGATCGGCAACGACATGAAACTCGACCCCGGGGTCGGCACCTGCGGCAAGGATGGCCAGGGCGTGCCGGTCGGCGTCGGTCAACCCACGCTTATGATCGAGAATCTCACCGTCGGCGGCACGGCGTCTTAAAAACGCCGCCCCTTCATCGCATCGATTTCCGACGCCGACAGGCGGCCGTCCCCGTTACGGTCCGCGGCGCGGAAGCGGGAATTCAGGCGCTGGGTGCGGCGCACGTGGCTCATGGTTCCCTGGTCGCCCGCGACAACCGGGCGCTGGCGTCCGAACCGGTATTCCTGCGCGCTGACCTGGCCGTCACGGTTGGTATCGAGCCGCGGAATAACCGTCTCCGACAGGCCCGGCGGTTCGGGCGGCGGCGGCGCATCCTTCGTGATATCGAGCTTGGGCTGCGGGGGCATGCCAAGCGACCGGAGCCCCTCGTTGATGCGCTTGTCGATCGGGTTTTCGATCTTCGGGATGCCGCGACTGAAAAAGTCGTCTGTCTTCTTTTCCCAGGGGAACGGTTCCGGCTGCTGCTGCGCCAGGACGATGGTGGGCGCTGCGCCCGCGACCAGGACGCCGATCAATACTGCCGCTAGCTCAATACGCATATTCCACATAAACCGGGTCGACACTCTTGTTCCACTTGGTTTCGTAGCGCTGCAACAATTCTTCCGCCGGAGAATAACCCCGGTCCAATATTTCGTGCAACGTAAGAAGGAAGCTGCTCTCGTCGTCACCGTTGCGGTCGGGAATCGCCCGGTTCCGCAGACCGGTATCCGCAATCGCAATCACGTCGGCCGCCAGGTCCATCATGCTGCGCCCGCGGAATTCCGTTTGCAGGCCGGTTTTCGGCGCGGCGTTACGCAGATAGGCATGGTCTTCCGGTGTCCAGTCTTTCACCAGGTCCCAGGCCGCGCGCTGGCAGTCGGCGTCATAGAGCAAGCCGACCCACAATGCCGGCAACGCGCAGAGGCGTTTCCACGGGCCCGAGTCGGCGCCGCGCATTTCGAGAAACTTCTTCAGGCGCACTTCGGGAAAGATCGTGGTCAGATGGTCCGCCCAGTCGCTCATCGTCGGCATTTCGCCGGGCCGGCCCGGTAGCTCGCCTTTGAGGAAATCGCGGAACGACTGTCCGGAAACGTCGATATACTGGCCGTCCCGGTAGACGAAATACATCGGCACATCGAGCGCGTATTCCACGTAGCGCTCGAACCCCATGCCGTCCTCGAAAACGAACGGCAGAATGCCGGTGCGGTCGGGGTCCGTGTCTTCCCAGATATGGCTGCGGAACGACTGGAAGCCGGTCGGCTTGCCCTCGACGAACGGCGAGTTGGCAAACAGGGCGGTCGCCACCGGCTGCAGCGCCAGCGACACGCGGAACTTTTCCACCATGTCGGCTTCCGAGCCGAAATCCAGATTGACCTGAACCGTGCAGGACCGCAGCATCATGTCGAGGCCGAGAGTGCCTTTCTTCGGCATGTAGTCCCGCATGATCTTGTAGCGGCCCTTGGGCATCCACTTGATATCTTCGCGTTCCCATTTCGGGATAAAGCCGGTTCCGACCAGACCGACGCCCAGCTCGCCCGCCACCTCTTTGACCTGCGCCAGATGGGTATGAACCTCGTCGCAGGTCTGGTGAATGTTCTCGACCGGCGCACCGGACAGCTCAAGCTGCCCGCCCGGTTCGAGAGAGATGTTGCAGTCGTCCCTGGTCAGGGCGATCGCATTGCCGTTTTCCATGACCGGCTGCCAGCCGAAGCGCTGCAACCCGTCGAGAAACCGGCCGATGCCCCATGCGCCTTCATAGGGCACGGGCTCGAGCGTATCGAGCTTGAAGACGAACTTTTCGTGTTCGGTTCCGATCCGCCATGTGTCGGCCGGCTTGCATCCCTCTTCGAGATGCTCGACCAGTTGCCGGTAATCGGTGATCGGTTCGGATTTACCTGCAGGTGGTGCAGCCATGCACAGCCATCTCTCTTATATTTTCAGTTTGCCGGGGGTGAGAATCCGGGGACAGGGAATGTCGCTGGAGGCCTCCTTCGGCCCCGGTGATACCAGTTGTTATTCGGACCAATCGCCCAGATGGTTTTGCCAGCATACCAGCACTGCCGCCACCGCCGTATCCGCCCGGAGAATTCGCGGCCCCAGCCGAACCGGCGTAACAAAAGGCAGTTTAACGAGTCCGTCAAGTTCGGATTGACTGAACCCTCCCTCGGGTCCGGTCAGCACGGCCCACGCCCCGCCCGGCTTCACCCGGGACAGGGCCGTCGGAACCGGTTCGGCGCGCCCCGCTTCGGCGCACAGGATGATGCGGCGCGACGGATCCCAGTGATCGAGCAACCGGCCCAAATCCATCGGTTCGTCGACCATCGGCACGTTGAGCCGGGTCGACTGTTCGGCGGCTTCGACGGCATTGGCCCGCAGCCTTGCCGAGTTGACCCGGGTAACGTCGGTATGCTCGGTCAGCACAGGACAAATGCGTCCGACGCCAAGCTCGGTCGACATGCGCGCGATATTGTTCATCGGCGTCGCCTTGACCGGTGCGAAAAGCGACCAGACATCGGGCGGCGTCCGCTGTTTGCGCAGGTGCTGTTCGACGATCATGACGCAGCGCGACTTGGATTCATAAGACAGGCGCGCAAGCCATTCACCGTGTCGGCCGTTGAACAGCGCGACCATGTCGCCGTCCTTCCGGCGCATCACCTTGCGCAGGTAGGTATGCTGGTCGGAATTCGCGGGGACGGCATGGCCGTCTTCGAGATCGTATTCGACGAACAGTCGAAGACGTGTGCGGTTATCGTTCATGGCCGGATATTCGCACAATTTCCGCGGATTCAAAGAACGGATTGAAGGGTCGATTCGGCGCAGGAGCGAACTTCTGGCCCGTAAGGGTTTCGGCCCGGATACAGTCGCGGATGTGATATAAGACCGCCATGAACACGCCTTCCCCCAGCGACATACCGCGGGGCGGTTGGGTCGACCGGCTCACGCCGGACTGGACGCGCCCCTATATCCGCCTGTCGCGATTCGACCGCCCGATCGGGACGTGGCTGCTGCTGTTCCCGTGCTGGTGGGCAATCGCGCTGGCATCGGTGGAAGCTGTCCACTGGCACCTGTTCGTTCTGTTCGGGATCGGCGCGCTGCTGATGCGCGGCGGCGGCTGCACGTGGAACGACATTCTCGACCGGGATTTCGACGCCAAAGTCGCCCGTACCCGCGACCGCCCCCTGCCCGCCGGCGAAGTGACCGTTCGCCAGGCCTTTGCGTGGTTTGTCGCGCAGCTCGCGATCAGCGCGGCGATCCTGCTGTCGTTCAACAGTTATGCGATCTGGACCGGCATCGCCTCGTTGTCGCTGGTCGCCCTGTACCCGCTGGCCAAGCGGGTGACGTTCTGGCCGCAATTCGTGCTCGGTCTCGCCTTCAACTGGGGCGCTCTGCTCGGCTGGGCGGCGGTGACCGGCGGCCTCGCCCTGCCCGCTTTCCTGATGTATGCGGGCGGCATTCTGTGGACGCTCGGCTACGATACGATCTACGCCCACCAGGACCGGCGCGACGATCCCGCGGCGGGGGTGAAATCGTCGGCCCGGGCGCTCGGGCTGATGGCGTCGAAACCCTGGCTGACGGGGTTTTATCTCGCCGCCGCGGCCCTGTTCGGCATGGCCGGCTATCTCGCAGGCCTCGGCTGGCCGTTCTGGGCGGGGCTTGGCCTCGGTGCGGCGCAGCTTGTCTGGCAGGTATGGGACGTTGACCTCGACAACGCCAAAGACTGCCTTGCCAAGTTCAAGTCCAACCGGCTGTTCGGCTGGCTGCTGCTCGCCGGGATCGCCGGCGGGCATCTGGCCTGACATGGCCGGTCTCAACACAGCGACTTTCCCCGCCTTTATCGAAGCCAATACCGAAATCGTCACGCCGCCACTGGTCCCCGAAATAAAGCTCCGCCTCGCGACCGAGATCACACCGATCTGGCAGGCGACCGAAACCGAACTGGAAGAAACCGGAATCCCGCCGCCCTTCTGGGCGTTCTGCTGGCCCGGCGGACAGGCGCTCGCGCGGCACATCATCGACAACCCGGACATCGTGCGCGGTAAATCGGTGCTGGAATTCGCCGCCGGCGGCGCGGTCTCGGGCATCGCCGCCGCCCGGGCAGGCGCCGCGTCCGTCACCGCCAACGATATAGACCCCATCGCCGTTGCCGCCGCCCAGATCAACGCGAAACTGAACGGCGTAACCCTGACGCCATCGACCGGGAACCTGCTGGAAAGCATCTCACCCACGGCGTTCGACGTCATCCTCGCCGGCGACATTTTCTACGAGCAATCCCCGGCAGTTGAAATCGAATCCTTCCTGCGCCGCGAAGCCGCGCGCGGCGCCATCGTCCTGATCGGCGACCCCGGCCGCAAATACCTGCCGCTCAAAGACCTGCAGGAAATAGCCCGCTACGACGTACCGACAAGCCTCGAGCTCGAAGACCGCGAAATACGGGCGGGCGTGGTGTGGCGGGTGGTTTAGGGACGGGACCGTTTACGGCAGATGACCGGTCAGGCGGGCGTCAGACGCGCCGCCGCGACAGTGTGCGGTTTGGTGGACGCCCGCACGATGAACTCCACCGGCAGCAGGGTATGGGTCGCGGTGCGGTCCGCCGGCGGCGTATCGATCATTTCCAGGACCAGTTCGGCGGCCCGGTATCCCTCTTCGTGTTTATGGACGCGGACGGTGGTCAATGGCGGGTTCATGCGCTCGACGAACTGCATGTCGTTGAAGCCGGTGACGGAAACATCCCCCGGCACCGCGATGCCGCGCCGCTGCAGGGCGGCAATCGCGCCGATCGCCAGACAATC
Organism: uncultured Rhodospirillaceae bacterium; assembly: GCA_963974055.1. GTDB lineage: Bacteria > Pseudomonadota > Alphaproteobacteria > MPNO01 > UBA830 > CAXBCP01. The sequence continues at coordinate 12,955 of CAXBCP010000003.1, read as the reverse complement.
ATTGGCGCAGACGACCGCGGTAAACGAACTGTCCCGCGCCAGAAGCTCTTCGAGGCAGCGCTCGCCTTCCTCGACGGTGTAGGATCGCGCGACGACGATCCGCTCCGCGTCCTCCGGCAGGCCAAGCTCGCCGCGCTGCTGACCGAAGGCGTTCAACCGGATATGACCCGTAGAGACCGAAAGCGGCCCCGAAATATAAGCGATTTCCCGGTGCCCCAGCGAGGCCATATGGGTGACCGCACGCGCAATACCGTCGTGTTCGTCGTGGCAGACCGAAGACGCCGTACCGCTGTCGAGCTTGCGGGCGACGGTCACGACCGGCATGCCGTCGGCAATCAGGTCCGCGGCGATCAGGCTGACCCGCTGGATACTGCACAGGATAAAGCCGTCCACCCCCCGCGCCTTCAGCTGTTTCACCAGGGTTTCCTCGCGGTCGGGATCGCCGTCGGTATTGCCGAGAATGGCGAAGTAGTCGTGCCGGCCGAGAAAATCCTCGATACCCCGGATAATCGGCGGAAAGATGGGGTCGGTCAGATCGGGGACGATCACGCCGACGACGCCGCTGCGTTTCGTGCGCAGGGTCGAGGCAGCGGCGTTCTGCACATAACCGAGTTTTTCGCTGATGTCGCGAATGCGCGCCGCCTGGCCGCTGTTCACCCCGTGCGTGTCCCTGGGGTTGAGCGCCCGGGAAACGGTGGAAACATGCACGCCCGCGAGCTTGGCGATATCGGCTAACGTCACGGCCTTGGTCATTTGCAAAACCCAGCTGAAAAGTCGGTATGGCAAAAAATTATTGCAAAAATGGCAATCGTTTGCCACAGTCATTTTCAAATAAAAACGACGGGACGGGAGCATAGAATGAATATCGGTTTCATCGGCCTTGGCGACATGGGCTCGCTGATCGTACCGCGCCTGATGGCGGCGGGTCACAGGGTCACGGGCTGGAACAGGACCAAGGCCAAGGCAAGCGGCCTGATCGACGCCGGCATGACCTGGGCCGACAGCCCGAAAGACGCGGCAACCGGCGCAGAAATCGTGTTCTCGGTCGTGACCGACGGCGCGGCCGTCAAATCCGTCACGCTCGGCGATGACGGCGTGCTCGCCGGCCTTGCCCCCGGCGCCATCCATATCGACATGTCGACAATCAACCCGGACATTACCCGGGAAGTCGCCGCCGAGTTCGAAAAAGCCGGCAGGATATTTCTTGACGGCCCGCTGTCGGGCAGCCCTGTGACCGTCGAGGCCGGCCAGGCCTCGCTGATGATCGGCGGCGACAGGGACGCGTTCGAACAGGTCAAGGACGTGCTCGGCGCGATCGGCCCCAAGGTCACCTATATCGGCGCCAGCGGCATGGCGACGACCATGAAGATATCGCTCAACCTGCTGCTGATGGTTGAAATCATCTGCTTCGGCGAAGCGGTCGCACTTGCCGAAAAAGGCGGCGTGGAGCGCGAAGTCGCGGTCGATGCCATTCTCAAAAGCGTCGCGGCATCGCCGGTTATCGGCTATCGCGGGCCCTTCGTCATAGACGGCCAGATGCCCGAAAAGCCCCTCGCCGACGTAACGCTGCAACAGAAGGACATGCTGCTGGCGCTCGATCTCGGCCGCAAGCTCGGCTCGCCCGTACCGCTGGCCGCCGCGGCGAACGAACTGATGAACGCCTGCCGCGGCCTCGGCATCGACCACAACGATTTCGTCGTCGCGCATCGCGTTTACCGCCAACTCGGAGGATTCTCAAATTGAGCAAGATGTACCGGACGAACATGAAGGACGTACCGAAGGTCGAAGGTCTGTCGCGCAAGGACGGCTGGATCGACATGCAGGTCCAGTTCCTGATCGACAAGGAAACCGCGGGCACCGACAACGTCGTCGGCTGGACCGTGCTGAAACCCGGCGCCAGTCATGAAGCGCACCTGCACCGGAACTGCGACGAATTCTTTATCGTCATCAAGGGCCAGGGCGCGATCCGTACCGAAAACGGCGACGAACCGTCGGTCGAAGGCGATGTCGTGTTCTCCCCCCGCGGGGTCTATCACGGCTTCGCCAACACGTCGGACGAAGACGTCGTGCTGGTCTGGGGCTGGATGGGCGCAGGATCGATTGCGGATTCCGGATACGAGGTCCTGCCCGAATCCCACTGACCCGGCTGCCAACGATCACGGCCAGACGGCATAGAACCGGAACGGAGCGGCAATTATGAACGACACGCTAATCTCGGACCCCCGCGTCCTCGACGGCATGAAGACCCAGCTTTCGGTCCGCGCTGCACGGCTGCAGGCGGGAAGCCGCCGCCTCGGCTGGAAAGCAGGCTTCGGCGCGCCCGCCGCCCTGGAGCAGTTCAGGCTGGCGGGACCGCTGGTCGGTTTCATGCTCGAAGAAGCCCGTCTCGACTCCGGCACGACCGTTTCGCTGGCGGGCTGGACAAAGCCGGTTGCCGAGCCGGAAATCGCCGTGTGGATGGGCGCTGATCTCGACGGCGGCCAGGACGAAGCGGCCGTCCGGGCAGCGATTGCGGGCCTCGGCCCGGCCATCGAACTGGCCGACCTGAACCCGCCCCCGACGGACGTCGCCGAAATCCTGGCCGGCAATATCTATCACCGCCATGTCATTCTCGGCGACTGCGACACCGGTCGGGCCGGGGGCTCACTCGACGATATCGAATGCCGGGTAACGCGCGGCGGTAACACCCTGCCTGTGACCACAGAGCTTGAAGGCAATACCGGGCGTATCCTGGATGTCGTCGGCCATATCGCATCGACCCTGTCGTCCTGCGGAGAATTACTGCGGCGCGGAGACGTGATTATCTGCGGCTCTATCCTGCCGCCGCTTTTCCTCGAACCCGCGGATACGGCAGTGTGGCACGCACTCTCGCCGCTCGGCACCGTCTCGGTTGACCTGACCTACGGCTGAACGCGGGCGTGTCTACCGGGCGACCCTACTCGCCTTCATCCACGTAATCCGGATCCAGCATTTCGGCAAAGGCATCCATTTCCGCGGTCACGCTGGCGGCCGCCTTTTCTTCCATGGCGCGGTAGCGTTTGAGCGCTTCATGGCCGAACGGCGTGACCGACGCCCCGCCCCCGCCCCGCCCGCCGGTCGCGGCGGCGACGAGGGGTTCGCGGAACGAGTTGTTCATGGTCTCCACCAGGGTCCAGGCGCGGCGATAGGACATGCCCATCTCGCGCGCCGCCGCCGAGATGGAGCCCGTGCTGTCGATCAGATGCAGCAGTTCCGCCTTGCCCGGGCCGATCGCGATCGACCGCCCGAGCAGGATACGCAGCCGCGGCGTCATTCCCTTCGGCAGGGTATCCGGGGGTTTGGTCTTTTCAGACATGACGCCAGTTGATCATCTCAATCGTTCGACGACAAGGTGCCGGCCAGCAGGGCGGCAGCCGTGTCGAGATCTTCGGGTCGGTTGATATTGAAAAACGGATCGCCGCCGGCGGTTCCGAATTCGACCCGGGCCAGCCTGTAGCGGGCGGTCCAGATATCGACCTTGCGCATCTCCTCTGCGACCACGGCATCGCGCAGGGCGCCCGCGAGGCGGACCGGCCACAGGGCGAAGACCGGCTGGTCGCGCCCGCCCGACGCGGCGCAGGCCATGTCGGCGCCGTCGCGCGTGACCGCCGCCATCAGACGGGCGACCAGGTCGCGCGGGGCGAAGGGCGCATCGCAGGCGAAGCTCGCAACCCAGTCGCAGCCCGGCGCGTTCGCCGCCGCCCATTCGAGCCCGGTCAGCACCCCGGCCAGCGGACCGGCGAAGCCGTCGACGACATCGGGCGCGATGGGCAGGCCGTATCCGGCGAACAGGGACGGCTCGCTGTTGGTGTTGAGCACCAGCGGCCCGACCTGCGGCGTCGCGGTGTCCACGATCCGCTGGAGCAGCGTACGGCCGCCGAGTTCCAGAAGGCATTTATCGCCCCCGCCCATGCGGCGCGACTGGCCGCCGGCGAGCAGCACGCCGCAGATATTGCGCTCAGGCGGCATGGCCGCCCAGCAGGTCTAGGGTCATCGTGTCGTCGCCCAGCAGACCGGCCAACAGGTCGCAATCGGCGGCATCGAGCCCGGATAAATCGTTCGCCCAGGCATCCGGCACGTCATCCGGCATCGCCCCCGGCGCCGCCTTTGCGTTCTCGACATCGGACGACCGCGCGCTCAACCGCGCCGCAATACGGCGTTGAATCAGGCCCTCGGCGAGATTGAGATGTTCGGTATGGAAATAGTCGTCGCACAGCGCGTACCAGAACCGGACCCGCCCGGCATCGGCCGTCGCCAGCGCCGTCGCGTCGGCGAGGTTGCCATAGGCGTCTATCCGCGCCGCGGCGTCGCCGGTGAAAACGATATCGCCCCGGGCATCGCGGAGCGGGGCCGCGAAGGAAAGCATCGCCGCCAGATGCTGATCGAACCGGGAAAGCAGCGACACCGACTGCCCGGCATAAGCAATAATACGGCCGTTTTCATAGGTCTTGATGCGCAGATACACGCCTGCGGCGCACAGGTTCTCATACAGCAGCGGGTCGGCCGGAAAAGCCGGTTCCGGAAACCGGCCCGGGCCGACCGGTCCCTGCCAGATAAGGTCGACTGTCATGAACCTGCCGACGCCGCCTTGCGTTGCGCGCCGGCGGGCTCGTCCCCGACGGTGGCGGGATCGGCGTCGTAGACGATCCGCTCCTGGCCGGCGAGCGCCACGAAGCGGTTGCCGCGCGCGCGCCCGATCAGCGTCAGGTTCGCCTGCCGCGCCAGTTCCACGCCCCAGGCAGTAAAGCCCGACCGGGAGACGAGCACGGGAATTTCCATCTGCACCGTCTTGATGACCATTTCGCTGGTCAGCCGGCCGGTCGTATAGAACATCTTCCCGGCGGGCGAAATATCGTTGAGGTACATATAGCCGGCGATCTTGTCGACCGCGTTGTGACGGCCGACATCTTCCATGTAGATAAGCGCCCGGTCGCGCTCGCACAGCACGCAGCCGTGGATGGCGCCGGCTTCCAGGTACAGGCTGGGGGTGGTGTTGATCGTCCGGGTCAGGGCATAGAGCCAGGACGTATGCACCTTTGCGTCCGGATCGAGCACGATATCTTCGAAGGTCTCCATGATATCGCCGAAAACGGTGCCCAGCGCACAGCCCGATGTCCGTGTCTGCTTGGAAAGCTTTTCCTCGAAATCGGTCTCCCGCCCGGTCCGCACGACCACGGCCTCGGCCTCTTCGTCGTATTCGACGCCGGTGAGCACGTCGTCGGGGCGCAGCATGTTCTGGTTCAGCAGGTAGCCGACAGCCAGGCATTCGGGGTAGTCGCCGATGGTCATCAGCGTCACGATTTCACGGCTGTTCAGAAACAGCGCCAGCGGGCGTTCGACGGTTACCGACGTCTCAAGCGGTTTGCCGTCCTGGTCGGTGCCGGAGACCCGCTCGGTCAGTCGCGGGTCATGGGGGTCCGGCAGCACCGGAAAGTCCGGGCTATCTGGTCGGGTATCTGTCATCTGCAAAGTATGGTCCCGTTCTACATTTCAGACAATCTAGTTGATTCTTATATGTTTTTCCGGTTTTATAAACCGATTCGTTGCTTTGGACGCTGGCCGGTTCGTTTATTGGGTTACCGGCATCGCACGTTTTGCGGGTAGCGCGAAAACCGCAGAGGGCAAAGCGCGTATACGGGCTGGCAGGGGGCTATACGTTGAACTACGGACCGGAAACTGCCGTACGGCTGGATTCTGCATTGCTTGACGCCGTGAGCCGCGGCAACGGCAGCGCCACGGACGTTCTGTTCCCACGGACGCTGCTCAATCGCATGCCGCCGATCTACATCGCCGACACAAGCGGAAAATTTACCCTGCTGAGCCCGGAATTCGAGGAATTCATCACGGCGGCCTTCGGGGTCGCCCGGGGCAGCGACGGCACCTTCGCCGCGCCGGAGGAACTGCTCGGCATCTTCCGGCATCTCGAAAAAGGCGTCAGCGAGGTAAAACTGCGCCAGACGGTCGATATTAACGGCGACATCCGGCATTTTCGCTCGTTCCACGTCCGCACCTCCGAAGACGGCGTTGAAACCGGCTATGCCGGGATCTACACGGATGTCACTCTGGAAGCGGAAGCCGTAATCGAAGCGGCGCGGACCGAAGCGCGGTTCCAGGACATCATCCGGTCGGCATCCGACTGGGTATGGGAAACCGACGTCGACCTCAATCTCACCTATGTATCGGCGCGGATTTCGGAAACGCTGGAAGCGCCGCCCGGCTCGCTGATCGGCCGCAACATATTCGCCCTTGGCGTATTCGAGGATTCCAGCGACGGACTGCGCGGCAAACCCGACCTGCTCGATGCGCGATCGACGTTCCGCGGCCGGATTTTCCTGATCGCCGACAACCGTAACCGGGTCAGGCGCATTTCGCTCAGCGGCGTGCCGATCTATGAGGATGCAACGGGCGAATTCATCGGCTACCGCGGCACCGGTTCCGACGTTACCAACGAACATGACGCCATCCAGAACGCCCGGCGATCGCAGCGCGAACTGGAAACCAGTCTGCAGGAACTGCGCGAGCGCAATGTGCAACTCGATTTCGCGCTCGACGAAGCCCGGCTGGCGGTAACGGCAAAGACCGAGTTTCTCGGCAAGATGAGCCACGAACTGCGCACTCCGCTGAACGCCATCATCGGCTTTTCCGAGATATCGGAACGGAAAATGTTCGGCGATCTCGACGACCACTATCTGAGCTACTTCCAGGACATCAAGGGCGCGGCCTATCACCTGCTGCACATCATCAACGATATTCTCGACGCCGTTCATCTGGAATCGCGCAGTCTCCAGCTCTACCCGCGGTCGGTCGATATCGGCGAGCTCATTGCCCAGGCGCGGAGCTACATCGCGGTGCGGGCAGAGGATGCCGGTCTCGACATCACGGAGCTCACCTGCCCGCCCGGCGTCTTTGTCGAAGCCGATCCGGACCGCACGCGCCAGATTCTTGTGAACCTGCTGAACAATGCCGTAAAGTTCACCCCGTCGGAGGGTAAAGTCGGCATATCGGTTGTTGCCGCCACGGACGACCTTGTGGACGTAACGGTATGGGATTCCGGTCTCGGCATCCCGGCGGACCAGCAGGACCGGATCTTCGACAGTTTCCACCAGGTCGGCGCAGGCGTGATGACCAATCCGCGCGAAGGCACCGGGCTGGGCCTGACCATATCGCGCCAGCTCGCGCGCATGATGGGCGGCGACGTCTCGGTTGAAAGCCAGCCAGGACAGGGATCGCGCTTCACCCTGCGGCTGGTGAAATCCGGGAAAGCTCCGGGCTCGTAATCTGCCCCCGCGACACGCCGGAAAAGCCTGCCGGATCGCCCGGACGGACGTAATTCCGACTGGCCCGTATCTTTCCTTTCGCCTGAAAAGCGTTATATTCATCTGTGAATAACGCTTTGCGGCCCGTCCTTACGATCCGGGTCGCGATCAGGGACATCGAAAGACATGACCACAGACAATGCAACCCTCGACAGCGCGCCTTCGGCGTCTCCCGCCGGAAAACTGCTGATCGATCCCTATGACAGGCATGTCAGCTATCTGCGCGTGTCGGTAACGGACCGCTGCGATTTCCGCTGCGTCTACTGCATGTCGGAGAACATGTCCTTTTTGCCCAAGGCCGACGTGCTGAGCCTCGAAGAGCTCGACCGTCTGTGCAGCGCATTCGTCACCCGCGGCGTGCAGAAGCTCCGGATTTCGGGCGGCGAACCGCTGGTGCGGCGCGATATCCTGTGGCTGTTCGAACGCCTCGGGCGCCATCTCGATACCGGCGCGCTCGAGGAACTGACCCTGACCACCAATGCCAGCCAGCTCGAACGCTATGCGACCGGTCTCTATAACGCGGGCGTCCGGCGGATCAACGTATCCATCGACACGCTGGACCCGGATAAATTCGCGCGCATCACGCGCTGGGGCAAACTCGACAAGGTACTCGGCGGCATCGACGCCGCCGCCGCTGCCGGCCACCGGATCAAGATCAACGCGGTCGCGCTCAAGGGCGTCAACGACGACGAAATCCACGACATGGTGCAGTGGTGCGGCGATCGCGGCTTCGACCTGACCTTTATCGAGGTCATGCCGCTCGGCGAAATCGGCGGCGAAGCGCGGCTCGACCAGTACTGGCCGCTGTCGATGGTCCGCGCCGAACTCAAAAAACGCTGGACGCTGAACGATATCGACGACACGACGGGCGGGCCGGCGCGCTATGTCCGGGTGGCGGAGACCGGCGGGCGCATCGGCTTCATCACGCCGATGACCCATAATTTCTGCGAATCCTGCAACCGGGTACGCCTGACCTGCACCGGCACGCTATACATGTGCCTCGGCCAGGAAGACGCCGCCGATCTGCGCGCGCCGCTGCGCGAAGGCGACGAATCCGTCCTGATGGCCGCCATCGACGAAGCGATCGGCCGGAAACCCGAAGGCCACGATTTCATCATCGACCGCCGCCGTGCATCGCCGGCGGTATCCCGCCATATGAGCGTGACAGGCGGCTGACATTCGCGGAGGCGGAGCATGACCGCACCTGACGACACCAATGCTTCAGGGCAGGCTGCCCCGGGCGCGAATTCGCTCAGCCGCCGCGATGCGGACAGCGTTTTCCACCCCTATACGAACGCCGTCGCCAACGAGCGCGACGGCCCGCTGGTGATCACCCGCGGCAAGGGCGTCGAGGTGTGGGACGAGGACGGCAATTCCTATATCGAAGGCATGTCCGGCCTGTGGTGCGCGTCGCTGGGCTTCGGCGAGGACCGCCTGGCCGATGCCGCCGCCCGCCAGATGCGCACGTTGCCGTTCTATCACGGCTTCAACCAGAAAAGTCATCCGCCCCAGATCGAACTTGCCGAACGGCTGCTGGCCCTCGCGCCGGTACCGATGGCAAAGGTGTTTTTCTGCAATTCCGGGTCGGAGGCCGCGGACAGCGCGGTCAAGATGATCTGGTACATGAACAATGCCATAGGCCGCCCGGACAAGAAAAAGATCATCAGCCGCTTCAAGGCCTATCACGGCGTCACCGTCGCCGCCGCCAGCATCACCGGCGTGCCTGCGAACCATACCGCGTTCGATTTGCCGCTCGACGGCTTCCTGCATACCGGCCAGCCGCATTTCTACCGCTTCGGCGAAGACGGCGAGACCGAAGAGGACTTCGCCACCAGATGCGCCGAAGACCTGGACCGGATGATCGTCGCCGAAGGTCCCGATACGGTCGCGGCCTTTTTCGCCGAACCGGTCATGGGTGCGGGCGGGGTGATCGTGCCGCCGGCGACCTATTTCGAAAAGATCCAGGCGGTTCTTAAAAAGCACGACGTGCTGCTGGTCGCCGACGAAGTGATCTGCGGGTTCGGCCGCACCGGCGAAATGTGGGGCAGTCAGACTTACGGCATCACGCCCGATATCCTGACCTGCGCCAAGGCGCTGACATCCGGATACATCCCGATCGCCGCCGTGATGGTCAATCGGCGCGTGTTCGACGCCATCGCGCCGCAGACGGAGGAAATCGGCACGTTCGGCCACGGGTTCACCTATTCCGGGCACCCGGTCCCCGCCGCCGTCGCGCTCGAGACGTTGAAGATATACGACGAGATCGACCTGGTGGCGCGGGTCAAACGGGCAAGCGTCCCGTTCCTGAAACGCCTGCACGGATTCACGGAACACCCCCTGGTGGGCGAAACCATGGGCGTCGGGCTGGTCGGGGCGGTCGAACTGGTGGCCGACAAGGCAGCCCGGACGCCGTTCGCGCCCGTCGGCCGAACGGGGGCTCATCTCGTCGCATGTGCCCAGGCCCATGGCCTGATCGTCCGTCAGCTCGGCGACCGCATCGCATTTTCGCCGCCGCTGATCATCTCGGACACCGAGATCGCGACGATGTTCGACCGGTTCGGCGCCGCGCTGGACGATACCGCCGACTGGCTCGCTGGCGGCGGCCTCACCGGAAATTGACCTTATTTCCCGAATCCGGGCGCGGCAAATCGGCGCAAACGTCCCCAAAGAGGGGTGAGCACCGGTCTTAACGTGTTTCCAATCGATGCTTCATTTACTATTGTTTAAAGGACGCCGGTCATACTTTGTTAACGATATCAACCTGTGACCTGCGCCGTTGGAGATTTTCGTTCATGGACTACGAAAAATTTTTCGCCGACCGCATTTCGGACCTGAGAACGGAGGGCCGGTACCGCGTTTTCGCCGACCTGGAACGCAAGGCCGGCGCCTTCCCGCGCGCCACCAGCCATTCGGACAGGGGCGCCGACGAAGTGACCGTCTGGTGTTCGAACGATTATCTCGGCATGGGCCAGAACGAGGTCGTGCGGGCCGCGATGAAGGAAGCGATCGACAAGGTCGGCGCCGGCGCCGGCGGAACACGGAACATCTCCGGCACCACCCATTACCATGTGCTGCTGGAAGAAGAACTTGCCAGCCTTCACGGCACTGAAGCCGCGCTGGTCTTCACATCGGGCTATGTCGCCAACGAAGCCGCGCTGTCGACCATCGGATCGCAAATCCCCGACTGCGTCCTGGTATCGGACGAGGACAACCACGCCTCGATGATTGCGGGCATCCGCCACAGCATGACCGACAAGGTGGTGTTCGCCCATAACGATCTCGAAGACCTCGAAGCCAAGCTGCAGTCCATAGACATCGACCGGCCGAAGGTGATCGTCTTCGAATCCGTCTATTCCATGGACGGCGACATTTCCCCCATCGGGGCGATCTGCGATCTTGCCGATAAGTACAATGCCATGACCTATCTCGACGAAGTACACGCGGTCGGCATGTACGGGCCGCGCGGCGCCGGCGTCGCCGAACGCGACGGCGTCATGGACCGCATCACCGTCATCCAGGGCACGCTGGCCAAGGCCTTCGGCGTGGTCGGCGGCTATATTGCCGGATCGGCGGCGATGATCGACTTCGTGCGCTCCTATGCGTCGGGCTTCATTTTCACGACCTCCATGCCGCCCGCCGTTGCAGCCGGCGCGCTGGCCAGCGTCCGCCACCTCAAATCCAGCAATGTCGAGCGCGAGATACACCAGGAACGCGCCGCGACGCTGAAAACCCTGCTGCGCGACGCGGGCCTGCCGGTCATGCCGTCGGTATCGCATATCGTGCCCGTGCTGGTCGGCGATCCGGTGCTGTGCAAGCAGGTGACGGACGAATTGATGGACCGGCACAATATCTACGTTCAGCCGATCAACTATCCGACGGTGCCCAAAGGTACGGAACGACTGCGCCTGACGCCGACGCCATTACATACTGACGGCGACATGGCGCATCTGGTAAGATCCCTCCAGGAAATCTGGGGCAGGCTGCCCATCCGGGCCGCCGCCTGAGGATTTCGGGAACTCGGTCGATAACGGGAAAGACGGGTAACAGGCCATGTTCAGCGACAATTCACTGCTGCCCAAGGAAACCATCCGACTTGCCGCGCTCGGTATCCTGTCCGAAGCCCCGCACGCCTATGCCGATCTTGCAAACGCCGTCCGCCAGTTCGTCGGGCGTATCGCGGGGCCGTCGCTCGAACTGACGGGCCCGTCTATCGAAATGCTCCGTTACGAAGGCCTCGTTGAAACGGCGAACGACGACAGGGACGCACCGCTGGCGCTGACCGACGAAGGCCGGGCCGAGCTTCTCACCCTGCTCAAGGCGACCGTGCGGCCGCCGCTGACCGACATGTCCAAGCTGGTGATCGCGCTGAAGATGCGCTTCATGTCGCTGCTCGACGCGGCGGAACGGCGGGACCAGGTCGATCTTCTGATCGACGCCTGCGAACTCGAACTGGCGCGGCTCGGCGACCTCCGCGCCCCCGCCGCCGGCGACCCGTTTTTTCAGGACTGGCTGACTCACGACATCGACCTGGTCGATTCACGTCTCGCCTGGCTTCACGCCCTGCGGGACCGGCTCTGACCGGCGCTCCGAATTCGCAATCGCCGCTCCGATGACCGCGTCCGACAACCCCGCCATAGAGATCGTCATTGACCCGCGCGCCCGCGACCTCGGCGATTTCGAGGTCCGCCGCGTTCTTCCCTTTGCAAAGCGCCGCACGGTCGGCCCGTTCGTGTTCTTCGATCACATGGGCCCGGTGGTGTTCGGCCCCGGCAAGGGGGTCAATGTCCGCCCGCATCCGCATATCGGCCTTGCCACCGTGACCTACCTGTTCGACGGCCGGATCGTCCACCGCGACAGCCTCGGCACCGACATCGCGGTCAAGCCGGGCGCGGTCAACTGGATGGTCGCCGGGCGCGGCATTGTCCATTCCGAACGCACAGCCGCCGAAGACCTGGGCCGCGACGCACCGATGGAAGGCATCCAGGCGTGGGTCGGCCTGCCCAGCGCGGACGAGGAAACCGATCCCGTCTTCGCCCATCATGCCGCGGACGATTTGCCGGTTTTCGACCGCGACGGCGTGACCTACCGGATCATTGCCGGCGCCGCCTTCGGCCAATCCGCACCGGTAACGGTATTTTCGCCGATATTCTATCTCCACGGCGAAGCCCCGGCGGGCAGCATGATCGACCTGCCCGGCGACTACGCGGAACGGGCGATCTATATCGTCAGCGGTTCAGTATCGGTCGACGGGGAAAACCATGACAACGGCCGGATGATCGTGTTCGCGGCGGGCGCCGCGCCGGTCATCGAAGCCCGGGCGGATACCCGCTTCATGCTGCTCGGCGGGGCGCCGCTCGACGGCAAGCGTACCGTCTGGTGGAATTTCGTGTCCAGCGATCCGGACCGCCTGGAAGCCGCCAAGAGAAAATGGAAATCCGGCGGGTTCGATACCGTGCCCGGCGACGACGAAGAGTTCATACCCCTGCCGGAGGATTAACCGCGCCCGCCCAGAGCGTTTCCAGTTTTGACGGCACCGGGCCGGCACGATTCCGCGAAAGCGGAATTTACCCTAGAGCGTTTCCTGTTTTGAATGAATCGTATGGGATTCCGTCGAATCGGGA